>JAZRGV010000022.1:0-14591 GCA_045644465.1 Bacteroidaceae bacterium | reverse complement strand
CCTTGAACTGCTGTCCATTAATCTCAACAATTGCGTACATTTAATTTATCGCTTTTATTGTGAATTCCGCGAGGTGCATGCTCCTCGTGAGCCTGTCTTCTTCAACCCCTACGGACCAAATCGGGTGCAAAGATAGGAAATATTTTATTCACAGGAAAACTTTTCCCGAAAAACTTTATAAATATTTCCTTGTTACACCTATTATATATTACAATCTTGAAAGATATCTTTCAGCCTCAAGAGCCGCACGGCAACCGCTAGCTGCAGCATTGATAGCCTGACGGTAGTGAGGGTCGGCAACGTCACCGGCAACAAACACACCGGGAACAAGTGTTTTTACGCCACTCTCGTCTGCCGGAACGAAATATCCGGTCTCATCGGTCTTGAGATACTTCTTAAACACATCAGAATTAGGTTTATGGCCGATAGCCAAGAAGAAACCATCAATGGCAAGATCGTAGTGTTTCTCATCGGGCTCACCCTTGCGCGATACAAGATGTACACCCTCTACACCATCTTCACCAAACAGGCCTTCGGTGTTGTGCTCAAAAAGAACTTCGATTTTAGGGTTTGACAATGTACGGTCCTGCATAGCTTTTGAAGCACGCAAGAAAGGCTTACGTACAATAAGATAAACCTTTGCGGCAAGCGATGCAAGATAGTTAGCCTCCTCACAAGCGGTATCACCGCCACCAACAACAGCAACAATCTTCTTGCGATAGAAGAAACCGTCACAGGTAGCACATGCGCTCACGCCCATACCCTGATATTTTATCTCGTCGGAAAGGCCCAGATATTTTGCAGCAGCACCTGTTGCAATAATAACAGTATCAGCTTCAAGCACCTTGCCGTCATCAAGTGTTACTTTATATGGCAATTCGTCGAAATCAACTGCTACAACACTACCCGAACGCACATCAGCACCAACATTGATAGCCTGCTGACGCATATTCTCCATCAGCTCAGGACCTGTTATACCATGAGGAAAACCAGGAAAATTCTCAATAACTGTAGTTTGTGTCAACTGACCACCGGGTTGCATACCCTCAATAAGTATTGGGGAAAGATTTGCACGCGAAGCATATATCGCAGCGGTGTAACCAGCAGGGCCGGAACCAATTACCAAACATTTAGTTTTATCCATATTCATAATTTTATAATTTATTAGTTTATCTCATATCAATTATTTCTGTTGCATTCAACTCATCAACAGGACATCTGTAAACATCAGATGCAAAATTACACTTTATTTGGTATTTATCAAGCATAACCGCCACACGTCCTTGGCCATTCATGAAAATATCCATTGCTCTCAAGCGGTAATCATCGGCACCTATATATAGTTTTATCTTTTCAATATCACTACCTTGCGGTGTCTGCATCACAACTACAGCCACTCCATCCTGCATCTCAACACTTGCACTGCATCCTTTACGATAGTTCTCCATTATAAACAAAGGAGATAGGTTTTGTGCCTCGTCCGAGGTAGAGTCGGTTATGTATATTTCATCAATTTCAAGCATATAGCTCCATTGCGTCTTGCCATCACACCACACCCCCATCTTGTCCATTACAACAGAATAGCGGTTACCATCGAGCCTCATCACACCCTTGTCGCACATAACAACACTGTTGTCATCGTCATAAACCGTATATGAATAGTCCATCTGCAATGGAGAATCGGCTTTCATCACAGCAACAGCCTTGTCGAGAAGAAGATTGGCATCAATCACCTGCGCGCTACCACACAACGGCAATAACAATAAAGCAAGAAATATGTTTTTCATAGAGCCATTCATAATTTTAAAGTAAAGACTTCAAACGGAATTCCAGGTCGGCCTCATCGGCACAAAGCACCTGACGGGGCTTGCTGCCGTCCTGCTCACCAACTATACCGGTTTGGCACAACTGGTCCATAATACGGCCTGCACGATTGAAACCAACATTGAATTTACGCTGTATGAGTGACGTAGAGCCATGTTGTGCAAGCACCACTGTACGTGCCGCATCAGCGAACAGCGGATCAAGTTTATCCGATGAAATCTCGCCACGTGTTGCTCCGCCTTCGCCTCCCATATCAACCGACTCGTCGGGTTCGGGCAAAATATACGCAGTTTGATATCCCTGCTGTTTTGCAATGTGCGAGCACACACGCTCAACCTCTTTTGTCTCAACAAGAGCACACTGCACACGCACAGGATCGTTTCCTGCGAGGAAAAGCATATCGCCACGTCCCTGGAGTTGGTTTGCACCCGAACGGTCAAGAATGGTACGCGAGTCGATTACCGAAATCACGCGGAAAGCCATACGAGCAGGGAAGTTCGCCTTGATTGTACCTGTGATAATATTAGTTGTTGGACGCTGGGTTGCAATAATCATATGTATTCCCACGGCACGTGCCTTTTGAGCAATACGTGCGATTGGTTGCTCAACTTCGCGACCGGCAGTCATCATTAGGTCGCCATACTCATCTATTATCACAACAATATAAGGCATGAAACGGTGTCCCTTGGTTGGGAGCAACTCCTTATTCAAATACTTTTCATTATACTCCTTAACCGAACGAACCGATGCCATCTGCAACAACTTATAACGGTTGTCCATCTCTACACAAAGCGACTTCAGTGTACGCACTACCTTGTTAACATCGGTAATAATAGGTTCGTCCTCGCCTTCCAATTTAGCAAGGAAGTGCTTTTCAAGCACACCATAAAGACTAAGCTCAACCATCTTGGGATCGACCATCACAAACTTGAGATACGCAGGGTGCATCTTGAAGAGCAACGAAGTGATAATGGCATTCAAACCAACCGACTTACCCATACCCGTAGCACCGGCAACAAGCAAGTGAGGCATCTTTGCCATATCAACCATATATACCTCGTTCGAGATTGTCTTTCCAAGCGCAAGAGGAAGAGCCATATCGGTCTCCTTATACTTACGGCTGTTCAAGAGCGATGCCATTGGCACAATCTGCTTGTGCTCATTAGGAACCTCAATACCTATAGTACCTTTACCCGGAATAGGAGCTACAATGCGGATACACAACGCAGCAAGGCTCATTGCAATATCATCCTCAAGATTTCTGATTTTTGAAATTCTGATACCCGGAGCTGGTGTTATCTCATAAAGAGTAATTGTAGGACCTACGGTAGCCTTGATTGAACTTATCTCTATTCCGAAATTCTTCAATACCTCGACAATCTGATTAGCCTTTGCTGATTGCTCGTTCCTGTCAACCGACTGTATAGACTGTTCATACTCATCGAGCAAATCTATTGTAGGTGGCTTATAATAACTCAATTCATCTTTGGGGTTTATTGGACGCAGCATATCTCCTCCGGTATCCTCGTCACCATCGGCCTTTTCAACTTCCATTGCAAGAACAGCATCGTCTGTGGCGGAAGAATTATCGGCCTGCCCTATCGAACGCGCCATAGCATCAAACTGTTGCGCAAGTGCATCGTCATCCATAGGCACCTCCTCGGCATCAACATCTTCCATATCACCAGAAGCGACCTCCACATCAACCTCATCACCAACAGAAACAACCACAGGAAGCGATTGTTCCGGTTCATCATCCGCAGGCAAATCCTCATCATCAGCCTTTGCTATCTCAACACTTATACCATCTATATTTTCAACAACTGCAGCCTCATCTTCTTTGCTACTTTTCTTTCTCAAAGAGCTTAATGCGAAGAAATTCCTCATCCATGTGATTGTATCGCGCGAGATATAAATCATAAAAAGCAATAACGAAACCACAAGCAGCAGCACAAGTCCCACAACACCTATGTGTTCAATGAAGAGAGCCTTCATAAACTCGCCATGTGCACCGCCGGGTGAAACGTAACTCTCGACAAAGACATCACCGAAAGCAAAAGAAAAGAGCAATGAGAACCACACTATAGAGAAGAAGCCATACACGAGCCAGCGTCCAAGCCTGATATCAAACAGACGCATAAGGCGCGCAGCCACAAGCACCACTACAGGCAAGAATAGCAACGAAGCCCATCCAAAACAGTCATTTATCAGATATTTGGCAACAATGGCGCCACTCTTTCCCGAGGTATTGGCAACAGAGCCGTCAACTGCCGCTTCGGCAACCTCAAGAAGTGAATGGTCGGCACCACCTTTTGAAAAGAATGATACAAAAGAGCTACACAGGAATATTGCAAATGCAGCAAACAGCAAACCTAAGACAAACTGCACATTGTGGTTTCTGAAAAAAATCACCACCTTGCGATAAGAATCCCATACAGGTGTAAACAAGCCTCTCTTTTTATTATTTTTTTTAGCCATATTTTATTTTGTTCTATTATTTCCATGCTTCTTCCCCACTGCCCAAGCAGAAGGTTCAGAAATTTACAAATGCGAAGATACAAAAAAAAATAAATACCTTTATCCGATAGCTCCGCTATTTTTTGTAACTTCGCGAGCAGAAAAACGACATGACTTAAAAAACATGGAAAAAGAAGACATTGTATTTTCACGAAACACCGTCGAATTTGTCACAGTAGCGGCAGAATTCTGCGCATATTTAGAGCGGACAAACGAGCACTCACGCAAGGATTTTGTCGAGACACTGCTCAAGTTATTGCCTCTGTTGTACATCAAAGCACAGATGCTACCAAACGAGGAAAAGACAAACGACGAGGACATGGAAGACTTTGTAACAGAAGACAGTTACGAAGTGCTTCGTATGACCATCTACGACCTGCTTGCCGATAAGGACTCCTACCTTGACGTATTCGTTGCCGATATGAAATACAGCGACACACCTGTATCAAAAAGCATATCGGAAGACCTTGCCGACATTTATCAGGATATCAAAAACTTTGTTTGCCTGTTCCAAATAGGCATAAACGAGACCATGCACGACGCAATAATCGAATGTAACGAGCACTTCAAGCAGTATTGGGGACAAACCCTGGTAAATACGTTGCGCGCCTTGCACGATATCAGATACGGAACAAACCTTGACGAGGAAGAGGAGGGCAATGAGTAATTACAGCACACACATCGAAAAGAGCGAAATAAGCGCCATGCCTACAGTTGCTTTTGACGGTCGCATAATCACCATAGACACCGTCGAAGCAACTGACAAGGCCGTAAAAGCACTATCAGGAGAAGCTGTGATAGGCTTAGACACCGAAACACGTCCATCATTCAAGAAAGGGGTACATCACGAAGTGTCGCTCATACAGTTATCAACTGCCGACACCTGTTTTCTCATACGTCTGAACCGCGTAAAGATGCCCGACTCTCTTGTTTCATTGCTCGAAAATAAAGAGATAATCAAAGTAGGCATATCACTGCACGACGATTATCAGGCTTTGAGCAAACGCAAGAAATTCAAGCCTGAGGGTTTCTTCGACCTTCAGAAATTTGTAAAAGAGTTCGGAATAGAAGAGATGAGCCTACAAAAGATTTACGCCATCGTCTTTGGACAACGTATATCCAAGAGCCAGCAGCTAAGCAACTGGGAGAACGATGTTCTTACCGACAAGCAGAAGCTCTATGCAGCTACCGATGCATGGGCATGCCTTAAATTATACAATCAGCTAAAACAAACAAAACAGGAATAATATGGAAAAATCCGTCATACTTAAAAGAGGTAAAGAGGAGTCATTGCAGCGTTTTCACCCCTGGATATTTTCGGGAGCCATACAACGCATCGACGGAAAGCCCGAAGAAGGTGATGTGGTTACAGTATATACCAACGACCACCGTTTCATTGCACGCGGACACGTGCAAGTGGGCAGCATCGCCGTACGTGTACTCACCTTCAACGACGAACCAATAGACCAGGCTTTCTGGAACAGGCGTATCGCAACAGCCTACGACCTTCGCGAGCGCACAGGCATATCATCACGCGACGACAACAACACATACCGCCTTGTACATGGCGAGGGCGACAATCTCCCCGGACTCATCATCGACATATACGGCGACACAGCTGTGATGCAGGCGCACAGTGTAGGTATGCACGTGAGCCGCATGCAGGTTGCCGACGCATTGAAAGAGGTTATTGGCGACAAAATAAAGAACATCTACTACAAGTCGGACACCACACTCCCCTACAAAGCCGACATCAACAAGGACAACGGCTACATCATGGGCGGCAACGCAAGCAATATATCAACCGAGTATGGATTGAAGTTCCATATCGACTGGCTACGCGGACAAAAAACCGGTTTCTTCGTCGATCAGCGCGAGAACCGTTCATTGCTCGAGAAGTATGCCAAAGGCCGTAAATTGTTGAATATGTTCTGCTACACCGGTGGCTTCTCTATTTATGCACTACGCGGTGGAGCCGAGATTGTACACTCTGTTGACAGTTCATCAAAGGCTATCGACCTTACAAATGCCAATGTGGAGATAAATTTCCCCGGTGACACACGCCATCAGGCATATGCCGAAGATGCATTCGATTTTCTCGACCGCATGGGCAACAACTACAATCTCATCATCCTCGACCCACCGGCATTTGCCAAGCACCGCGACAGCCTGCGTAACGCACTTATCGGCTACCGTCGCCTGAACGCCAAGGCTATAGAAAAGATACAGCCGGGAGGTATTCTGTTCACCTTCTCCTGTTCGCAGGTTGTGAGCAAAGAAAACTTCCGCACAGCAGTTTTTACCGCTGCAGCCATGGCAAAACGCAATGTACGCATCCTGCACCAGTTGACACAACCGGCCGACCATCCCGTAAACATCTACCACCCCGAAGGAGAATATCTCAAAGGATTGGTTTTGTATGTAGAATAATTTTCAGCTGTTTTGCCTATAAAACACAAGAATTATTAAAAACGCATCAACTTTTTAGACGCAAAGATTTTGCCACGTTAAAAACATTTACTATCTTTGCGCCTCGAAAGCCTATTTACGGCATATAAAGAATTTTAAAATAATAAGAAACAATGAAAAAAGACATCCATCCCGCAGCTTATCGTCCGGTTGTATTCAAGGACATGTCAAATGGCGACTGTTTCCTTTCACAGTCAACATGCAACACAAAAGAGACTATCGAATTCGAAGGTGAAACTTATCCTTTGGTTAAGCTTGAAATTTCAAACACTTCTCACCCATTCTACACAGGTAAGGCTAAGCTCGTTGACACAGCTGGTCGCGTAGATAAGTTCATGAGCCGCTACGGCAAGACTTTGAAGAAGTAAGTAATCAAAGCGAACAAGATAAAGAGGATGACTCCATTGAGTCATCCTCTTATTTGTTGCATATATCAAAGAGCATACAAACAAATATCAACACAAGAGATTAAACAACCAATTGGTTGTTTTTATTATTTTAATATTATATCTTCGCAGATTAAAGGCGAAACAATTAAAAAAAAGCATGCAGACAAACAAAGAGTTCTATCAAGGCGCAATGTACAACGGCACCATTTTGGGCGCAGTGTGGAGTGTAATGTACCTTATGCTTTTTATAGGTGCAACAAATGCAATGTCGTTACTGCTGGTAACAGCCATATACTTTGCTTCACCCTTTATAGCTGCAAAATATGCAATAAAATATCGCCGCAAAGAGTGCAACGACACCATGACCTATGTTCAGGCATGGTCATTCGTTTTATATATGTATATTTGCGCCACATTGCTGAGCGCACTTATAGCATATGCTTACTTTGTCTTCATCGATAACGGAGCATTCTTCGCCACCCTGCAAAGCATGCTAGAAGAGACAAAGAACATAGCAAGCACAGACGAAATGCTTGCACAGCAGATAGAACAGACAATAGAGATTATAGAACAGACAACCACAAACAGTTTCGTGTGGCAGATAATGAACAACAACTTCTTCAACACAACAATTCTGCCGCCTGTTATCGCCCTTTTTGTAAAAAGAAAAGAACAAATAAAATAAGATATGGACATTTCTGTTATCGTACCGCTTTATAACGAAGCCGAATCACTACCCGAGCTAACAGCTTGGATTGAACGCGTAATGAAGGAGAACAGTTTCACCTACGAGATAATCTTCATCAACGACGGCAGTACCGACAATTCTTGGGAGGTTATTGAAAAGCTGAAAGAGAATAACGACAATATACATGCAATAAAATTCCGCCGCAACTATGGTAAATCTCCAGCATTATATTGCGGTTTCGAACGTGCCAAAGGCGACGTTGTCATCACTATGGATGCCGATCTTCAGGATAGCCCCGACGAAATAAAGCCATTGTATGATATGATAACAAAAGAGGGTTATGACCTTGTTTCGGGCTATAAGAAGAAACGTTACGACCCATTGAGCAAGACTATACCAACAAAACTGTTCAATGCTACAGCACGCAAAGTATCGGGCATACACAACCTTCACGACTTCAACTGCGGACTCAAGGCATACCGCAACGAGGTGGTAAAAAACATCGAGGTATATGGCGACATGCACCGATACATACCATATCTTGCAAAGAACGCCGGATATGACAAGATTGGCGAACGCGTTGTGCAGCATCAGGCACGCAAATATGGTTGCAGCAAGTTCGGTATAAGCCGTTTCTTCCATGGCTATCTCGACCTGATGTCGCTATGGTTCCTCTCAAAGTTCAGCTACCGTCCAATGCACATCTTCGGCCTTTTAGGTTCATTGATGTTCTTCATAGGATTCATAGCAGCCATTGTTGTGGGTGCAAGCAAGTTATGGGCACTCGCCAACGGCATGCCGAGTCGCCTCGTTACCGACTCGCCATACTTCTATATATCACTTACCATGATGATATTGGGTACACAGCTCTTTCTCACAGGCTTCGTTGCCGAACTTGTAAGTCGCACATCACAGGAAAGAAACAGATATAACATTTCAAAGGAGATATGATAGGAAATGCCATTAAAGGTATTGCTGCAGCACTTGTTGCCACATGTATCATACTTATAGGCAGTTGCGACAGCGGATACGAGTGCGGTATAGAAAAAACCTCGTACAATAGAATAAGATTCTACAACATCGACAGCAACGGCATCGAAAGCGCATACAGCTTCCCCGATGTGCTCACCGTATCGCTCGTTGTCAACAGCAAGGATTCGGTAGCAGTGAATCACCTGACCGGCGCAAGCAACCTACAACTCCCTATGAGCTACACCCAAGAGTGCGACACCGTTGTATTCTGCTACGAGAACAACGCCACCGACACACTTTACGTAAAGCACGAGAACATACCCTACTTCATCTCAATTGAATGCGGACTCGCAATGTATCATAGAATAAAAAGCGTAGAGCACACCAGAGCATTCATTGACTCTGTTTCCATAATAAACGATTACGTCAATTTCGACTACAATGAGAATATTAAGTTATATCTTGTTAAGTAGCATCCTCCTTCTTGCACCTGCAACAATGCAGGCACAAGAAAAACAGGAAGAGAACAAAGAGAACACATACAGGTTCTTTTCGTTCAACGGCATTGGCGTGCAAGCCGACATCTTCGGTTATGTATATTCATTAATTGGAGAATACACCTATGCCGAAGGAGCCATAGAAGCCAATATAGGCAACAAGCTCTACCCCATAGCCGAAATCGGTTACGGTTGGTGCAACCATACCGACGATACAAACGGCATGCACTACCGCACCGCATCGCCATACTACAAGGTTGGTTTCAATTACAATTTTTTCACAAAGAGAGACAATCCAAACCCCAAGCACTACATCTACGGCTTGGCACGTGTGGGATGGAACAAATTCAAATACGACGTAAACACCAAGGATATTACCGACCCCGTGTGGGGCGACAAGACATCACTGCACCTTACAGGAGCCAACGGTGCATGCATATGGGCCGAAGTAGGTGCAGGAATAAAAGTTAAGATTGCCAAAGGATTCCATATGGGATGGAGCATACGCTACAAGTTCAGGCTAAGCGAAAAAACCACTCCCAATTCAAAGATGTGGTATATCCCAGGCTACGGCACAAACCAAAGCACCTGTTTCGGAGGCTCATACAGCCTCATTTACGACATACCATTCAAATAAAAGAGAGCCATGAACAACAAAATGAACATTTGGAAAACACTATTCCTTATATTTCTTATCATAGGAACCATATATATATTAGGTAAGCAAAAGCCATACATCACAAACAGTGGCAAGATATTCGGCACATTCTACAACATAACATACAGTAGCGACACCGACATTCACGCCGAAATCAGGGAAACATTGATGCAGGTCGATAACTCCTTGTCACCATTCAACAAACAGTCAATCATAAGCGCCATAAACAACAACACCGACACCCTGCCCGACGAGAAATTTATACACGTATTCGCGTTGGCACAGGAAGTTTCGGCAAAGACCGAAGGTGCTTTTGATATCACTGTCGCACCACTCGTCAACGCTTGGGGTTTCGGTTTTAAGAAAGGCATCACCCCCGACAGCCTGACAATAGACTCGCTACGACAGTTTGTAGGATACAGCACCGTTGCCATAGTAGATGGCAAGGTTGTAAAGCAACACCCACAGACCATGCTCGACTGCAGTGCCATAGCCAAAGGATACGGATGCGATGCCGTAGCAGCAACCCTTGAAGCAAACGGTGTGAAGAACTATATGGTGGAGATTGGCGGAGAGGTTGTTACCAAAGGTAAGAACAGTAAAGGCAACGTGTGGACCATTGGTATAAGCAAACCCACAGAAAACCCCACAACAAGCAATAACGAACTGCACGAGATTATAGCCATAACAGGCAAAAGCATGGCCACATCGGGCAACTACCGCAATTTCCGCGAAGAGAACGGCCGTAAGATAGCACATACCATCGACCCCCGCACGGGCTACCCCGTACAGCACTCACTGCTTAGTGCAACAGTCATCGCCGACGACTGCGCCACAGCCGATGCCTATGCCACATCATTCATGGTGATGGGAGTAGAAAAAGCCATGTCACACTGCACAGCAAACAACATCGAAGGCTATTTCATCTATTCCGACGAAAATGGAATATTAAAGACAACAATGACCGAAGGATTCAAAAAATACCTGAAAAGATAACAATCTTAGCGCAGAAAAAAACATCTTTATTGTTCAAAACCGCATGATTGATGGATATTCTGTTTTATTTTTTCAACAAAAAGATATATAAAAAGAAATATAACTTATCTTTGCAATAAATAACAGCCAAGCACAACTGCTTAAAACACTTTATTGAAACGAAAATTTATATAATAGTATTAACTTTTAAATACAATTAATTATGAAAAAAATTACTTTTATTCTTTTATTGATGGTTGCTATGGTAACCACAGTAATGGCACAGGAGACAAAGACAAAGGTTGCTTTGACCACAGAGGAAGGCCAGCCTGGTTACGTATCTTGTCCTCAAGAGCACAATGCGCTTAATCCTGGAAATTTAGATGGTGACGGCGTTTACGGTATGTTAGACGGCGACCCTACAACATATATGCATACCGCATGGAAGAATACTCCTGCCGGTCCTCACTACTTCGAGATAGACATGGGCGAGGGAAACGCTATCACCAAGTTTAGCTTTGACTATATAGCACGTGGTGGCGATGCTGGCGACGATTTCCCATCAGAATTTACAATCAAGGGCAGTAACGACAATGAAACATACGAGCAGATTGCTGTTGTAAACTTGAGCAGCGCTATCACAGCAAATGCTTCATACTCTTCTGGAGTTCTTAGTAATAACGACAATGCTTATCGTTACTTGCGTTTTGAAGTTACAAACACCCATGTTCCCAACAACGAAGGAGGCAACAGAACAAGAACTTACTTCCACATTGCAGAGTTCGCTCTCTATGCTATAGGAGAGATTAATACAGAGCTACGTACTATCACTGTTGCCACAAACAACAACGAAGCAGGTAACGTAACCGTTAACGGCGTGGCAAACGAGGCTACAGCAGAAGGCGCTATTACCCTACAGGCTACAGCTAATGCAGGTTACGTTTTTGAAGGTTGGATTCTTAATGGCGAGATGATAAGTAGCAACACAACATATATTGATAACACAGAAGGAAACAAGGAATATGTTGCTAACTTCAGAAAACTATCATCTGAAGAGATTTACGCAGCAATTGCAAAACCTTCATTTGTACAAGCTGGTAATACAACTTTTGCAGAATATGCAGCAATTTCAAACGGCAACGGCATCGAGAACCACAGCGAGAACATCATCCCTGCTGAACTTGCAGTAAAAGGACAGAACGGTAGAACCGATTTCATTGAAGTTGAAGCTGGTGCTACATTCAACCTTGACATTACTTATGTATTCAATTGGGGTGATATCACTATCGTAAAGATAGAGAAAGGTGCTTCAGAAATTGTTTATGGCTCATTTAAGGGAGAATGGCCAAACTTCCCAGAGGAAGTCGTAAAAGAAAGCATGAGTAATGCCGGACTCACTGTAAACGAAAAGACTGTAACATACCCTATTGCATTGAGCAACGATTTGAAGGAGGGCGATATGGTGGTTATACGTACTGTAACTGCTGGAAATTTCGACCTTAACAAACAAGATGCATACAACGAAGGTTCATATATGGACTTTGTATTCGTAGTTAAGGCTAAAGGCGAAAACACAGCTATTGAAAACGTAAACGTCAAAGTTGAAAACGATGTTATCTACGACATCACTGGCCGTCGCGTTAAGGAGATCACCAACGCTGGTATCTACATCATCAACGGCAAAAAGACATTTGTTAAGTAACAAATAACAATAATATGCAAAAAATAGGTCGGTAACATTGCCGACCTATTTTTTGTCTTTATTTCCGCAACACCCTGTTTACATCAATTCATATTATCCGACATAATCTGTATAAAGTGCAACAGGTTCGATGTAAACAACTTTACCGAAATAGCAAGAAGGATTATACCAAAGAATTTACGTGTAAAATATATACCACCTTTACCAAGCAAGCGCTGGAGATAAGCAGTCGATTTCAGCATAAAGAACACTACAACCGCATTTACCAGCAAAGCTATAAGAATATTGATACTTGCATACTCTGCCTTAAGCGACAACAATGTTGTAAAAGAACCGGCACCGGCAAGCAATGGGAACACCAGCGGCACCATTGTTGCATTGTTGGCAGCAATAGACGAATCCTTGAAAATTTCAATATCGAGAACCATCTCTATAGCCATAAGGAATATAATGAGCGCACCGGCTACAGCAAAAGAGTTTATATCAACTCCAAAAAGATTCAAGATCCAATCACCCACAAAGAAGAACAGAAACATCAGAGTGAAAGAATAAAACACAGCCTTTGTTGGATTAATGATTTTTCCCTTATCGCGTATCGAAAGTACAATCGGCATTATACCAATAGGGTCAATAACCGCGAAAAGAACGATAAAAGCACTCAGAAACTCAACAGTGTTGAAAGATGAAAAGATACTCATATTATATAATTGAATGATTGTACATTATTAAATAAATAACCGACAAAACAAATTAGTTTCCGCAAAGCTACTATAAAAAACTTACATACAAAAAAATAGAGAATATTTTTAAGCATACGCTCTTTATTTCATATTTTTTTTGTATCTTTGCGCCCGAATTCTATCAATATAATGTCTAACTCATTAACTTTAAAAAAATTATGAGCGAAATTCTAACAGGTACACCCGATTTCAATTGGGAAGAGTACGCAAAAGGAGAGAACATCTCAGGTCTCTCACACGAGGAGCTTGAAAAAGCTTATGGCACTACCCTTAACAAGGTATCAAGCCGCGAAGTAGTAAATGGTACTGTTATCGGTATCAACAAGCGTGAAGTTATTGTAGATATCAACTACAAGCAGGACGCTATCCTTCCTATCAGCGAGTTCCGTTACAACCCAGACCTCAAGGTAGGTGATCAGGTAGAGGTTTACATCGAGAACCTCGAGGACAAGAAAGGTCAGTTGAGCCTTTCACACAAGAAAGCACGCGCAAGCCGTTCTTGGGAGCTTGTTAACAAAGCTATGGAAGAGCAGGCAGTTGTACGTGGTTACATCAAGTGCCGCACTAAGGGCGGTATGATCGTTGACGTATTCGGTATCGAGGCATTCTTGCCAGGTTCACAGATCGACGTTAAGCCTATCCGTGATTACGATGCATACGTTGGCCAGACAGAAGATTTCAAGATTGTTAAGATTAATCAGGAATTCAAGAACGTTGTTGTTTCTCACAAGGCACTTATCGAGGCTGAGCTTGAGGAGCAGAAGAAGAAGATTATCAGCACACTCGAGAAGGGTCAGGTACTTGAGGGTACAGTTAAGAACATCACATCTTACGGTGTGTTCATCGACCTCGGTGGTGTTGACGGTCTTATCCACATCACAGACCTCTCTTGGGGCCGCGTAAACGATCCTACAGAGGTTGTTGCTCTCGACCAGAAGATCAACGTTGTTATCCTTGACTTCGATGACGAGAAGAAGCGTATCGCTCTCGGTTTGAAGCAGCTCACTCCACACCCATGGGATGCTATCGATGCAGACCTTAAGGTAGGTGATGTTGTTAAGGGTAAGGTTGTTGTTATGGCAGACTACGGTGCGTTCATCGAGATCGCTCCTGGCGTTGAGGGTCTTATCCACGTTTCAGAGATGTCTTGGAACCAGCAC
>JAZRGV010000021.1:0-39731 GCA_045644465.1 Bacteroidaceae bacterium | reverse complement strand
CAGGACGGCAAGGATGTGTTCATCATCACATCGCAGAACGGCAAGCCCTGCATCAAGGGTAACACACAGTTGTCGGTGGCAACAGGTATCAACTGGTACTTGAACCACCACGCACACATCAACCTCACATGGAACAACCTCACAACCGACCTTTCACAGGTTGAGTTGCCCGTTCCAACACAGGAGGAGAAGCACGTTTGTAACACAACCTATCGTTACGACTTCAACACCTGTACATTCTCCTACTCAATGGCTTTCTGGACATGGGAGCGTTGGCAGCAGGAGATTGACTGGATGGCTCTGCACGGTATCAACGCTCCGTTGAACCTTGTGGGTTTGGATGTTGTTACACGTAAGTTCTTGCGCGAGCTTGGCGTTAGCGAGAGCGATATCAATGCCTACATTGCAGGTCCGGGCTTCATCGCTTGGTTTGCAATGAACAACCTCGAGGGTTGGGGTGGTACTATCAACTCATCTTCTACAGGCGTTGATATGAGCGGTAACCCCGATTGGTGGTACACCCGCCAGGAGAACCTTTGCCGCGATATGCTCCAGCGCATGCGCGAGCTTGGTATGCAGCCTGTAATTCCCGGCTTCAGCGGCCAGGTACCTAACTGCATTGTGAATTACAATATAAACGGTTTCAGCAGCGGCGACGTTGTGAACAACGGTTCTTGGGCAGGTGGTTACACACGCCCCGACATCTTGAAGCCCAACACCGAGAGCTACCGTACATTTGCTGCAGTTTACTACAAGCACTTGCACGAGGTGATGGGTGTGTCTGAGCTTTATAGCATTGACCCCTTCCACGAGGGCTCACTCCCCGGTGGCGTGACCAACGAGACCTGCTACCCCAATATTATGGTGGAGCTTGACAAGCATTTCGGCAATGTTGAGCAGAGCGTAAAGAACACTTACAAGGTAACAAAATCTCCAAGTTGGATTATCCAGTACTGGCAGGGTGTGCCACAGAGCGGTGCTTTCACAGCAATGAAAAATGCCGGTTACACCAACCGTTTCATAGGCCTTGACCTCTTTGCCGACAATATCTACGCCGACAATGCTGCAAAGTGGAGAACAAACTACTATGACACTTGTCCATACATCTACTGTATGCTCCATAACTTCGGTGGCCGCAGCGGTTTGCACGGTCGCTTGGAGACAACAATGGACGGCTATTTCCAGGCTCTTGCAAAGAACAACAACTGTCAGGGTATCGGTGCTACCCCCGAGGGTACAGAGACCAACCCTATCCTATATGATATGCTCTTTGAGCTTCCTTGGATGAATAGCAATCCGGGCGCAGATGCGTGGTTGGCAGAATATTCTCACTCGCGTTACGGTGTCGATTCAAAGACCGCTCCCGCGGCTCTTGAGGCTTTGAAAAACCTTAAGAAATCTGTTTGGGATTGCAGGGTTAACCAGCAGGGTACATCCGAGGCGGTTATCCTTGCGCGTCCCAACTGGACTATCGGTAGCGTATCTTCTTGGAGTACTTCGGCAATCTATTGGGATACCCAGGATGTTCTTCTTGCTGCAGACCAACTCTATTCTGTCAAAGACCTTGTAACAGCAAACGGCGGACAGGACGGTATAGCAAACTACAACTATGACTTCATTGACGTTGTGCGCCAGGCAATGGTTGACTATGCGGCGCAGTTGCTGCCGCTCATCAACGCAGCTCGTGGCAACGATGCCGAATATACACGTCTCTATCAGCTCTACCTGCAGTTGATGCTCGACCTCGATGAGATGCTCTCTTACGACGAGAACTTCAAATTGGAGCGTTGGACAAGCCTTGCGCGCAACATTGCCGACGAGGTTGCCGGTACAACAGAGAACGACCGCAACTGGCTCGAGTGGAATGCTCGTACACAGGTAACAGTGTGGTCAAAGGGCAATACCGACCTTCACGACTACTCTAACCGTTGCTGGGCAGGCCTTATCAAGGATTTCCACTACTGGCGTTGGAAATATTTCTTCGAGAACAACGGAGGCGCTCCTAGCGGTGGCTGGTACAGCGGCTTCGAGTATCCTTGGACAGTCGATTTTAACGATACTTACAATTACGCCGGTGACTACTCACAGATTGTTATCCCAACAGGTATGACAGCTACCGAGAAGGCTGCGCAGACATTCGGCAACTACTTCGGTCGTGTTAAGGGTGCAAAAAAGAACTATATCTTCCCGATGGGTGTTGCAACAAACGCAACAAAGAGCGACGTTATCTCCGAGGTTTATCGTGGCCAGGAAGTTGAACTTCCTCTCATCATTGGCAAGAATGTTACAATTTCAAGCGTTTGGATTGACCTTAACGCCGACGGCAATGCCGGCAACGGTGAGACACTCACAGCAAACGGCAACAAAGTGACAATCCCTGCCGATGCAACCATTGGCAAGACAACTGCCAAGGTTACATATAGCGACGGCACTGTAATCACATTCAACCTCGCACTCATTGAGGATATTACCAGTGCGCGCACCGTAACAGCCGTTGCAGGTGCTAACGGTTCGGTTGCCATTGAGGGTACAAGCGAGCTCTCTATCTCAACTACCGAGGCTGTGAAGATGACTGCAACTGCAAACACCGGTTACAACTTCGAGAACTGGACAAAAGACGGCGAGGTAGTCAGCAACGACAACCCATTCATCTACTATGGCAAGGAAGCGGCTACATTCACAGCAAACTTCATCCAGGACAAGTGGGGGGTAGTTGCATGCAACGGCTCTTTAAGTGGCGATATTGCAAGTTATGCACAGTTTATCCATAACCTGGCATTCGCATACTACAATCGCGAGGCAGAGACAATCTTTGAAACAACTACAGCACCAACCGAAATATTCAACACAATTCCACAGATTATAAATGTACCGCAGGGTGCAAGCTTTGACGTTGAGTATGACAACGGCAGCAGTAATGGTTTGAAGTATTGTTATTTCCGTGCATTCATCGACCTTAATGCCGATGGCGATTTTGACGACGATGGCGAACTATTGAAAGAGGTTGGTACAAACGGTGGTGAAAACACCGCAGTCTGCAAAAACAAAATCAATGTTCTTTTGCCTTATGACATGCCTTTGGGTATTACTCACATGCGTCTGCGCTTCGATGGTGCTTGGGATAACGGTAACAATCCTTCTGGTCGTGGCGCAAAGGACGCTTCAATCCGCCCTGTTTACGAGATAGTTCTTAACGTAACCGAAAAAAGCGACAAGGCCGCTACAATAAATGTAGAGACCAACAGTGCCGAATGGGGAACTGTTGAGGTGTGGACCGATGAGACACCCGACGGCTCAACAGGTACCGAGTGGGTTGTAAGCGCGAATATCCCAATGTACTTGCGTGCTACAAAGGCAAGCGAGGATGTTGAGTTCCTCGGTTGGTACGACCACTATGGCCGCTTGGTAACAGAGAACTTGGAGCACACAATGTATGCTCGTGAGGACGCTACCTACACCGCCCGTTTCCGCAAGTTCTTGGAAATCGACGGTTGGCAGATAGAGTACCGCACACAGCCGGGCAAGGATGTTGTAACAACAAAGCTTGCCAACGGCGTAAAACCCGAGGCCGGCAAAAAGTATTATATTGCAGCCGATGCAAAACAAAGTGATGGTTCTTTCGTATCACACTATCTATATGACAATGGAAGTGCACTCAAAACAGCTACATCAGTAAACGGCAACAGCTATCTTTGGACTTGTATCGTTAATGATGATAAAACATATTCATTCCAGAATGAAAGTGGGAAATATCTTGCCAACGATGGAAGCTATTTTTTAAGCATTGGCGCAACACCTGCCAAATATGCATTTGAAACAGCTAATGCCGGAAGCGGAGTTGCTTTGACTAATGTTTCTGATGGTTACACCGGTAGCAAATGGATGGTTACAAAATCCGATGGCTCTGCTTTCAATAAGAATAGTGTTTCTGTAAACAATGGTAGTTGGTGTAATGACTACATCTTTGTCGAGGTATCTACTCCCGACGTTGTAATCCTTACCAATGTACGCAAGAGCGGCGACCACGACCTTGAAATTCCCGAGACAGTTGAGATTCTTGGCCAGCAGTGCAAGGTTGTGGGCTTCGACAACAACCTATTCAAGGATAACAAGGACTTGTGGACAATCTCTTTGCCATCGACAATTGAGGAGATGAGCAACAACAAGGTGTTCACCGGTGTTGTGAAGGGTAAGGGAACAAATGCTTCTAACAACAGTGCAAACTACATCACCACCGACCTGGGCACAACATTGGTTGCAGGCGAGGATTGGTCAATCTCTTTGACAATTGAGGACAATGGCAACAACTTCAACGAGTGGGGTTCTGCACTTATCGCAACCGGCAATGCACCAATGAACAGCACATACGGCAAGGGTTTCCAATTGTATATGCAGTCTACATCTAACGGTGGCAAACTGATCGTTAAACTTGACAATGACAATAATAACAATGCCTTGGCAAGCATCAGCAAGGGTACAAAGTATAGAATTGATATTGTATATACTCACGCTAACACACAGCTTGTGGTTACAGCAACATCGCTTGAATCGGCAGCTGCAATTGCCGCTTCGCGTGCCGGTGCTGCTCGCGCATCGAACTCGTTGACACTGACACAGGATATGTCCGACTTCACCGTTGTGTCGCACGCTATTCCCGAGGGCGTGAACATCACTAACCTTGAGGTTCGCAAAGGTACAGAGCCCGACCCATTCGAGGGCTGTACAAACTTGCTCGGTATTGAGGTTGCCGACGGTTGCGAGAGTTATTATGTTGACGAAGAAACCCGCACTCTCAAAAGCACAGGCGGTACAACACTTCACACTCTTGCCGATGAGGAAAAAGCCGAAGAAATACGCGCTCTTGGCGAACTTATTGACCTTGCCGAGGCTTTGATTGCCGAGGTTACAACAAGTGTTGACCCAACAGGCAATAAGTCTGAAATAACACTCTCTACTGTAGCCGGTGAAAATTATTATATATATAGTAATGCCGAAATTCGTGAAGGAGCAATCGGACACTTGCTTGACAACAAGAACGATTCATACATACACACAACTTGGGAGAAAAACAGTGCTGATGGATTGCATCACTATTTGCGTGTATATTTGGGCAAGGACCCTTCATTGACAGATTTTTCATTCTCTTACGTAACCCGTACCAACGTTAATACAGAAAAGCCAAAGCAAATTACAGTTGCCGGTTGCGATACAGAAAACGGCACATATGAAACAATTGCAGTGCTTACAAATTTGCCACAGGCTTCAACTGAAACATTTGAATCACCTGTCTACAGCGCAATAGGCTATAAATATTTGCGCTTTATGGTAGATGACACATATCGTGACCTTAGCAATAGCGGGCACAAAGCATATTCAATGGCAGAATTCGACCTTTATTCAATTTCTTCATCAGCCGAAGTTAAAAACTTTTATGCAAATCTTGCAAAGATAACTGCAGAAGATGTTGAGGGGGTTTACGACTCTATGGCCGAGATAATGTACTACTACAATAATGGCGGAACAGAAGATGAGTTGATAAATGCAAAAGAAAAATTGCAGAGCGCATACGACACTCTGAAAAACAAGCTGGAAGCCTCAATTCCTGTAACACTTACAACAGAAGAAGCGAACCCGGTTTTATATAAAATAAAAGTAAACCGCGACTTTAACAATCCCAATGCTACAGTACTGAAGTATAATGCAAGCAATAGCCTTGTAAATATTGAAGCCGAAACCGCTAATAGTAGTTGGCAAACTTGGTATTTTATGAAAGGCGATAACGGTATCTTGATTAAGCCTTACAATGGCGACGGTAAAGTTCTTGGTGCTGAAGACAATAATGACGGTCATAGCAAGGTTTGGGCTATAGAGAATGGTACTAAAACTATTTGTGAGTGGACTATTGAGAAAAATGGTGAATGGTACAATATCCTTGGTGATGGAAAGTGTTTCAGCAATCATAGCGGCAATACACATAAAACTATGGGCTTCTACAATACAAAAAGTGATGGCGGTTCACTCTTTAAATTCATCGAGGCCGAATTTGATAATGACAACCCACGTTATTATCAGTTGAATGATATTAAAGGAATAATGACCGACGGCACAAACATCTATGGTGGTACGAGCGTTGGTCTTTACACCGGCGGTAAGGAGTACCGCGAGGCTTACACTGCAGCCAAAGAGTTTATCGAAGCCGGCAACACAAGCGACAGCGATGATTGCCACAGCACCTACAAGGCACTGCGCATTGCAAATGCTAACCTTAAATACAATGCTGCAAACCCAACAAAACTATACCACATTGTATCAACAGCAAACAACAACTATTGCAAAGGGAAGTATGTACATTCATACAGCGAGCCTCACATACATAAGAATGCAACTTGGGGCGATAAGACATACGACCAACACCATTTGCTGTTTGATGCAGAAGGCGATATTGAACAGCTGTCGCTTGCAGTATTCCAGTTCGAAGAGACAAGTACACAGGGCAGCTACAAGATGAAGAATCTGCACACCGGCCTTTATGTAAAGTCATTTGGTAAGAATGCCGACCATTTGGGCAGTGCTGAAGAGGCACAAGTTGTGAAGATTGCCGGTATAGCCGATGATCAGGTGACACTGAAGATTGGTTCTGATAAACCAATGCACGCGCAGAATGATTATAGTGTAATTGTTACTTGGGATGCAGCGGCCAATAATGCATCTACCTGGACAATCAATGAAGTTACAAACTTGGAGGATATTGAATATACAGTAACACTCGACAACATTGAGAATGGCAAAGGATATGCTACACTTTACCTTAATTACGATGTAACAATCCCTGATGGTATAAGCGCGTATAGAGCCGCATCGTACATCGATAATTATATTCAAATGGAAGAAGTTAGAGACCTTATCCCAGCACGTACTGCAGTCATTCTCTATGGAAACGAAGGCGATTACACTTTTGAATATTCCAACTCAAATGAGGAGGAGTTCAAGAACCTGTTAAACGGTACACTGTGGAAGCAGACAATAGAAATGAACAATGGTACATACTATATACTTGCCAAACCGGAAAATAAAGAGGTTGGCATGTATATGCCAAAGGCTGGAGATAATACTGAAGAATTTATCAACCAGGCAAATAAGGCTTATTTACATTTAACTGAGCCAAACAATATTGCTGCATTCTCTTTCCGTGGAATAAACAATTTTGGCCCAACAACCGAGGTCGATGAGATAAAAACAGAAGAGGGAAACATTGAAAATGTATATGACCTAATGGGCCGCAAAGTCGAGAACCCAACAAGAGGTATTTATGTAATTGATGGAAAGAAAATATTGGTTAAGTAAGTTAAGTACCAAGCATAAGTATTAGTATAACAAAAACTAAGTAATAATATCGGTGGAATTTCAATGAAATTCCACCGATATTATATTAATAGGTTGCTAAAAAAAAGACAGCAAGTCTATAGAGAAAACCACACCACCCTATTTTATACTACGTATTTTCTATTTTCCACACATTTTAATCTATAATCCATAATAAAAACAACAGTAATTTGAGCATTTTTTTGTACCTTTGCAGACTTTTTAGAAAGAGATTCTACAGAGGAATCAAACGGGGGGGGTAAAGCATTGAATATAAACAATTTACGACATAATACCATGAAGCGCATTGCAACATTTCTGTTTGTTGTTATAGTTTTATTAACAACATTTACAGCACAGGCACAAGCTCCTGTGGCTTCACCGGAACAAGCTATCACAAGTCTTTTAAATCGTATTGGTGGCAACGGTGCAGCAGACAGATTTGTCATCATCATTGACGAAACACTTGACGACCAACACGGCAAGGATGTTTTCATCATCACATCGCAAGACGGCAAGCCCTGCATAAAGGGTAACACACAGCTTTCGGTGGCAACAGGTATCAACTGGTACTTGAACCACTATGCACATATAAACCTAACTTGGAACAACCTGACGACCGACCTTTCTGCGGTAAACTTACCTGTTCCAACAAGCGAGGAAAAGCACATTTGTAACACAACATACCGCTACAACTTCGACGCAGCGGCATTCTCCTATTCTACTGCCTTCTGGACATGGGAGCGTTGGCAGAAGGAGATTGACTGGATGGCGCTACACGGAATCAATGCTCCATTGAACCTTGTGGGATACGAAGTTGTGACACGCAACTTCTTGCGCGAGCTTGGCGTTAGCGAAGAGATAATCAAAAATTACATCGCAGGCCCCGGATACCTTTCATTCTTCGCCACAAGTTGCCTCGAGGGCTTAGGTAGCCACATAAACGTCAACGGAACATATATGAACGGCAATCCTGACTGGTGGTACGAATGTCAGGAGCAACTCTCAAAGAAAATGCTGACACGTATGCGCGAGCTTGGAATGCAACCTGTTATTCCCGGCTTCAGCGGACAGATACCCAACGAACTGACATACCTTGAGAGTTACATTACCGCCGGCGACATTCTCGACAACGGTAAATGGGCAAAAGGCGGATACGAGCGCCCGAACATTCTAAAGCCCGGTTCTACAAGCTACAATACCTGCGCCGAGGTGTACTATGAAGAACTCGAAAAGGTGATGGGTGTTTCGGAGTTGTATAACATTACGCCATTCTACGATGGAGCATTGCCAAGCGGTATAACAAACCAGGAGTGCTACCCGAATATAATGTCTGCGCTCGACAGTTACCACAACGCTGTTGAAACAAACACAAAAACATCGTACAAAGTTGATGAAAATGCCAAATGGTTTATACAATATTGGAACGAGATGCCACAGAGCGAAGCATTCAGTGTGATGGCTGAAAATTATGGCGACCGCTTTGTAGCTCTTGACCTCAACGCCGAGGCTTCGAAATATGCAAAATGGGATACAAACTACTTCAATGGTAGACCATACATATATTGTATGCTGAATAACAGCGGCGGACACAATGGTATGTTCGGACGCTTGGAAAGCACTATGAACAGTTACTTTGAGGCTCTGGGCAAAGGCAACAACATACAGGGTATAGGCGCAACTCCCGAAGGCATAGAAAACAACACCATACTTTATGAGATGTTGTTTGAACTACCCTGGATGGACCCGGCCAACCGCCCCACAGCCGACAAGTGGCTTGAGGATTATGCACATGCACGTTACGGAACAAACAATGCTACAGCCGTCTCTGCTCTGCAGGACCTCAAAAATTCAGTTTGGAACTGCCCTGAGAATTCAGAACAACGTGGAGCGTCGGAAGCAGTTATCCTTGCTTGCCCAACCTGGGAGGTTGACAACGTATCGACCTGGGGAACATCAAAGATATTTTGGGACACCTACGACATCCTCACCGCTGCAGACAAACTCATTTCTGTAAAACAGGAGATAACGTCAAATGTAGGTACAGAGAATTACAATCACGACCTTATCGACGTTGTACGCCAGGCACTTGTAGATTATGCAGCCGAATTGCTTCCTCTCATTAATGATGCACGCTTGGCCGGTAATACCGCCGAATACAGACGTTTGTACGAACTCTATCTGCAGCTGATGCTTGACCTTGACAACATGCTCTCGTATTGCGAGCAGTTCAACCTGTCGCGTTGGACAAGCCTTGCAAGAAGCATAGCCGACGAGGTTGAAGGTACAACAGATAACGACCGCAACTGGCTCGAGTGGAATGCCCGTACCATTGTTACCGTATGGGGTAGCGAACGCAATGGTCTTCACGACTATTCAAGCCGTAGTTGGTCGGGATTGATTAAGGACTACTATTACCGACGTTGGAGCTACTTCTTTCAGAAACGAGGAAACAATATCCCCGACCTCTATTTCTGTACAGATATTGAATATCCTTGGACAACAAACTTTACAACATATAACTACAGTACCTTGCAGAAACCTTCCGATATGCCGGCCGGCGACAAGGCAGCAAGTGTGTTCGGAAAGTATTTCGGACGCCTGAAGAGCAATGGACAGACTTTCCTGTTCCCTATGGGTACAACACGCGATGCCTCAAACAGCGGTGTTGTGGTAGAATACAACAGAGGAGAGACTGCTACCCTGCCGTTCGAGATTGGAAAGAGCGTTCTTCTTGAGACGCTTTGGATTGACCTCAACAACGACGGTGTATCATCTGGCAACGAAATAATGACAATAACAGGCAACAGCTTTGCAATACCTGCCGACGCAGAGATTGGCAAGACAAAAGCCGTTGTAAAGTTCCGTGATGCTACAATACTCACATTCAGCGTAGTAATAAACGAGAATATAACAGACGAGCGCACAGTTACCGTTGCAACACACCACAACGAGAAAGGTAGCGTTGCCATTGAAGGTACCAACTTGCTTTCAATCTCAAGCACCGAAGCTGTAAAATTGATTGCCACAGCTAACGAGGGATACAACTTCAGCCACTGGTCGCTTGATGGTGATACCATATGCATAAGCACCGATAACCCATATACTTACTACGATAAGGCACCAAAAAGTTTCGTAGCTCACTTTGTTGAAGACAAGTGGAACAATGTAGGCGGTACATTGGGTGACGACATTGCAGATGATGACAAGTTTATTCGCAAACTCACATTTGCCTTCAGAGAACGCGAACCAGAGACTATTTACGAAACAGCAGAAGCACCAACAGAACCTCTGACAACCATTACCGACATCATTGATGTGTCGCAGTGTGCAAGCTTTGACATAGCTTGGAACGGTGGAGAGGGACTGAAGAGCTGCTACATGCGCGCATATATCGACCTTAACAAAGATGGAGATTTCGACGATCCTAATGAATTTATACAGACCGTTGGTACTCCCGGAGAGGAAAACCCTGATGTTTGCTCAGGAAAAATCAATGTGCTGATGCCCTACACTCACGTACGCGGCATAACCCATCTGCGTCTGCGTTTCGATGACATAAACAACAACCCCGAAGATATTACACCTGAGGCTGAAGCCACCTGCCCTGTCTATGACATTGTAATAAACCTGACCGACTATGCCGACTATGGCTCGCACATAAAAGTTTTGAGCAATAACAAAGATTGGGGAAGTGTAAGAATATACAACAACGATACACCTTCAACATTAAACAGACAAGAACTTGATATTCCAAAAGGAACGAAGTTCACCATTGAGGCTATTCTGGACGAAGGTGCAGAGTTCCTTGGATGGTACGACCAGTACAACCGTCTTTTGAGTAACAAACCGATACAGGAGATGTATGCTCACGAGGACGCAATATACACCGCAAGAATACGCAGAATACTTGTCATTGACGGTTGGCACATAACATTCCGTACCGTACCGGGTGAGAATGGCGAAAACGAGGTAATCCTATCAAAAGTTTTACAAAGTGGAAACAGCGACCTCGTAATTCCCGAAACTGTAATGGTGCAGGGCGAAGAGTGTAACATTGTCGGCTTCGACAACGACCTGTTCAACAACAACAAGGAGTTGACCTCTATAACACTGCCAAAGACAATTAAATCGGCCTGCAGCCTAAGCGTACTTGACATGTCATTGAGCGGCTCCGGAACATCGTCAGTTGGTGACACTCTAATTCTTGACATTCCCGATTTGTATCCCGATGAATCGTGGATACTGGAGATGGATGTAGTCAACAAACAAATTCTTACCAGTTGGGGAACATGTTTGGCAGCTTCGGGAGAAAACCCTTCTGACACTGTATACAACGGTGGTTTCCAATTATACCTACAATGTCCGGAAAATTCGATAAATGACTGGGATATTGAAATGCGTGATGCATTGATTGTAAAACTGAACGATCAAGCCGGTGACAATTGGCGTTTCGATGATGTTTACAAAGAGAGTTCGTTCAAGGTTTTCTTTGAATACAATTATATCAATGAAAACCAGAATCATTTGGAAATTTATGTAGAGAAAGCCAATGGAGAGAGGGCTATAAGTTATAAAAGAATTGATGACACTAATAAATGGAATGAAGTTCCTATGGAGTTCGACAATGTCAACTTTGACATCATAAAGACTATTTGTACCGACCTTGCCATAGGCGTGGACATTCCCAAAATCAACATTGAAAGAAAAGAGCTTCCCGACCCGTTCCGAGGATGTATTAACCTTGAAGCAATATATGTTGACGAAGAAAATTCGACATACGAATCGATAGATGGGTGTTTGCACAAAATTGGTGATGTAGAAGCGTTATCTATCCCGGCAGCAAAGGGAGTAGGTATCGACCGTCGTGCACTTCGTGAAATCATCAAGAAAATGGAAACACTTAGTGCACAGGTGGCAACATACTCCAACGCAGGAGGCGAAGCTAGAGAGAAGATTGAGTTGCAGACAACAGATGTAATACCTGGCTGGGGAACTACGACATGTCATATATGGACAAATGCCACTGTAACAGACGGCAACATTGAACATTTGTACGATGGAATAAAAGGTGATGATGAAAACTATTTCCAGGCCAGCTCGAACTCTGATAATTATATCGAAGTTTACATTGGACACGCTTTACCTTCTACTAAATTGCAATACACTTACCACACACGTTCAGGTTGTGACAATGGCTTCCCCGATAGAATAGATGCAATAGGCTATTGGGAATTGAGCCCAGAAGGTGAAAAATTCCCAACAACCTTAGACACTGCGTACGAGTTGCCACAAAAAGCAAACACATCATATACATCGGGAATTATTGACAACCCAAATTGGTATAACTATATACGTTTCTATATTAAATCGGATGACCAATTCTGGCATATGGGAGAATTTGAGTTGTTCTTCATAACCCAAAATGGCGCAAGTGTTGAAGTATTTGATATATTCAAGAATGTCATAACAGATGAGTTCATGCTTGGATGTTTCGATGAGACATTCTCTGCCAAGGATGTATATGCCAACAGTATAGACGTAAGCGAAATTCAAGGAGCAACAAATGCTCTTCAGATAAAATATGATGAATTGCTTGCGCTTGTAGAGGGCGCACTCCCCTTCGAGCTGACATTAGACAATGAGAATCCTGTACTGTACAACATTCAGCACAAAAGAACAGGCAATGTAATTGCGATAAACCATTTATCACATGATTTGGATATAGCAACACATAAATTGAGTATTGTACCACAAAAAGAGAATAACACATTCCAGGCATTTTATTTCAAGAGCTTTGCCGATGGAATTGCCATTTACCCATACAATACCGATGAAGAGGTTTTATGCTCTAACGATACAAGTGATGGCAGCGACAAAGTAACCACAGCCAAAGTGGATGATGCTAATTATGCATATAAATATTGGTCTATTCCATTTGTAACAGAGGAAAATTCTACAAAATATTACAATATCAAGACAAATGGTACATATCTGAACGACTATTCAGATTACACTGAAAGTCTTGGCTTCAAGAGTGAATCCGGCTACAGCGATGGTTCGTTGTTCAATTTTGTCAAGGCAGAATTCGGCAACGATAACCCACGCTACTATCAGCTGAAAGACCATAAGGATATGCACCCCGACGGAAACACTGTTTTCGAAGGAACAAGCGTAGGTCTTTACAAGGGCGGCAAGGCTTATCGTGAGGCTTATGCTGCAGCCGCAGCCATTATAGAGCTTAGTGACACCGTTGATAGCCAAAAATGCTACGAGGCACATGAGGCTCTTCACAAAGCAGCAGAAAACTTGAAATACAACGATGCCGACCCCTACAAACTATATCATATTATGTCGGTATCGGAAGAGGATTATTGCAAAGGTCAATTCCTGCATACACTCTACAGCACAACAAGTCACTCCGGAAACGGCTTGACAAAAAACTTCAACCATAAGAACTTGCTGTACTGCGAAAGTATGAACATTACTCCACGCCCGCTTGCCATATTCCAGTTCGAAAAAACCAATATTCATAATGAATACAAGATAAAGAACCTGCATACCGGATTGTACATCACATCGTTTGACGGCACTCACATGGGCAATGAAAGCGAGGCGGCTATTGTGAGAGTTGACGGATATGCCGACGGGCAGGTAACACTGACTATTGGTGACAAAGCTCCTATGCATGCACAATTGAATTATGGTGTAATATCTGAAGCTACAGGCAATGCATCGTTATGGAGCATTGACGAGATAACAGAAGCTGCAGAGGTTTACCACGCATTGACAATTGGTGCCGCAGGTTATTCAACTTTGTGCTTGAACTACCCTGTGGAAATACCTTTTGGTATTAAGGCATA
This sequence comes from Bacteroidaceae bacterium, assembly GCA_045644465.1. GTDB lineage: Bacteria > Bacteroidota > Bacteroidia > Bacteroidales > Bacteroidaceae > HGM04593. Next base: position 25,506 of record JAZRGV010000021.1, on the reverse strand, counting down.
TACCTCAAAAGAGGTTATACCCGGATGGTTAAGAATGGATGAGATAAGCGATGGTATAATCCCCGCCAACACACCCGTAATTGTGGAAGGCAACCCCGGAACATTCATATTCCATTACACCGATGAAGCGGGCACTGCTGTAAACAATAGCAACGGATTCGAGTTCCTAGGAACACTGTACGATACATATATAGAAAAGGAAGAGGGTTATCGATACTATGTTCTTTCTGTAGTAAAAGGCAGTATTGGTATGTACCTGACTCTGCTGAACAAGGATGCTGATGGAAATGCAGGAACAACACACTTCCTCAATAACGCAAACAAGGTGTACCTCAAGGTTGAAGAAAGCGCAGCAGCATCTATGTCGTCATTTATGAGATTCACCTTTGGTAAGGAGACAACAAACTTTATCGAAGATATTGAAGAGGAGAACGATGCAACTGTTATTTATGACTTGCAGGGCCGCAGAGTTACAGAAGTAACCCAACCAGGATTATATATCATAAATAACAAGAAGGTTTTTGTTAAGTAAAAAGAGAGTTGTAAAATAATAAATAAAGATATCGGGGAGTTGCAATTGCAGCTCCCCGATATCTTTATTTGAATGCATCAACATTATGTTGTTCATATAGTTGTTTACCTTCGGCTGTGTATAGGATGTCGATGCGTTCCTTATAGAACTTCTCAACCTTGCCACGAACAACCTTCATGGTGCTGTTCATCATTCCGTTCTGCTCGGTGAACGCCTCGGGCAACACAGCAAAGCAACTTGGCAACCAACGCTCGGGGAACATTCCGGCATGCTCACCACCCTTTTTAAACTTGTCAACATCGGCCTTTACAAGGTCGCATGCAGCCTTACATCCCTCTTCGGTTGAGAGGTCAAGACCTTTCTCGGCAAGAACACGTTTTATGTTGTCTTTGTTAGGAACGATAAGCGCTGTTGTGTAGGGCGACTGGTTGTTATAAAGGATTACCTGGTCTATTGTTGGGCAAAGGCTTACAAATGCCTCTTCTATGCCCTCGGGGCTATATTTCTCGCCATCGCTAGAGATAAGCAGACTCTTGAAGCGTCCTTTCACATAGAGCAATCCCTCCTCTGACATATATCCAAGGTCACCTGTGTAGAGATAGCCGTCGCGTACTGTCTCGGCTGTAGCAACGGGATTCTTCCAATAACCAGCCATAACATTCTCGCCCTTTACAACAATTTCGCCAAGCTCGCCAACCGGCAACTCCTTGCCGTCGGCATCACAAATCTTAAGTTCGATTGGTTCAACAAGCTTACCGCTTGAACCGAAACGATATAAATCGGGACCGTTTGAAGAGATGACAGGAGTAGCCTCGGACAAACCATATCCCTGATACATTGGCATACCTACACCAAGATAGAAATGCTGCAAATCCTTGTCGAGCAAAGCACCGCCACCGACAAAGAAACGAAGCTCTCCACCAAAGTTCTCGCGTACCTTTGAGAAGATAAGCTTGTCGAACAACGCAACGAGCGGCTTCAAGAATATACGCATACCTTTTGAATCGAGATTGCTATCGCCATAATATTTCTGACGTACACTGACACCCCAATTAAAGAGAGTTTCTGTTACCTTACCCTTGGCGCGGATAGCACCTTCGATATTCTTCTTGAATGTCTTGGCCAATGATGGCACCGACAAAATGAAATGAGGACGAACCTCTTTGATATTAAGAGGAATGTTCTTCAGTGTCTCAAGACCGGTGCGACCCACCTGAACGGTTGCTGCAGTAGCACCCCTTGACATCATTATATAGAAACCTACCACGTGTGCAAAGCAGTGGTCGAGAGGCAAGATGATGAGTGTGCGCCATGTTTGGTCGATATGCACAAGTGTCAATGCCTGCTCCACGTTTGCTGTGTAGTTGCGATGAGTAAGAACCACACCTTTGGGGTCGGCTGTTGTACCGCTGGTATATGTGATTGTAGCAATATCATCGTTCTGAAGCGACTGTCCCACAGCAAGGAACTCCTCCATTGAGTGCGAAGCAAGAAACTCGTCGCCCATCTTCATAACATCGTCGAGTGCAATTTCTTTCTCTTCAAGTTCTCCGGCATCTCCAAAGACTATGATTTTCTTTACATCGACAAGTTTCTCCTTGATAGCACGTATCTTCTTAAGCTGATAGTTCGATACAAGAATAAACTTTACATCGCCATGTACAAGACGGAACAACAAGTCGTTGCTCTCTTCAAGCTTGATTGACAACGGTACATTCACTGCACCGGCATAGAACATTGCCAATTCTCCAACAACCCACATGTTGCAACCCTCGCTCAAAAGAGCCATATTGTCGCCTTTCTTTACGCCAAGAGCCTGATAACCGGCACCTAAACGATAAACAAGTTCCTTAACCTGCAAATAAGTAGTAGGTTTAAATCCCTCTTTTTTGTCGGTTTTCTCCAATAGGAATGTATTTTGAGGATATGTCCTAACCGATTCTTCAAAAAGATCAACTAACGTCTTCTTCATAAAACTGTATTTTAATTATGAAATAAGGTATCATCAAATGATTACCTTTTACTTTATCGTTGCGAAGATACAAAAAACATTAAACAATAAAACAATAACTTAAATTTTGTTTCTAATTCACACATAAATTAGCATATAAAGAACAAGAAGTATAATTCCACGTAGCATTCTATTAAATAAAATAAAAATAAACTGAACAAAACACAACAAAGGGTTGTTACAGGAGTGGACCGACAAAAAACAGAATGCACAATGGATATAGTCATCACATATGTCAACGGCCTCGACACCGAATGGCAAAAGGAGTATGAGAGATATAGCAACACACCCATAATCGAAAAACGATTCCGCGACTGGGGAACACTGAAATACCTGATGCGTGGCATAGAAAAGAACATGCCATTCATAAACAAAGTACACCTTGTTGTTGCAAGCGAAAGCCAAATACCTGAATGGACAGACAGAAAAAGAGTAAATATTGTTCTGCACAGCGATATTATACCCAAGGAGTATCTGCCTACGTTCAACTGTAACCCTATAGAGATGCATTTACACCGCATCAAAGGGCTTGCCGAGCAGTACCTATATTTCAACGATGACATGTTCCCCGTTAGGCCATGCAACGCTGACGATTTTTTCCATGACGGCAAAGCTATGCTTGGAATGAGTCGCCATCTGCTTGCACTCAACATGTACAAACGTATATGCCGGAACTCAAGCAACACTGCACGTAAAGCTATGGGAATGAGACCATCGCCTTTTTTTATGCGCCCGCAACACATATGCAGCCCTATGCTGAAAAGTATGTGTGAAGAGGTGTATGGCAAAGTAAAAAAGGATATCATGGCATCGTTGACACGAACAAGAGCGGACAATAACCTTAACCAATATCTGTTTCTCGATTATATGTATCTCAAAGGAGTTCTTATAAACAGGCGTTTGTCGAAAAAACATTTTTCAACCGGCGTAACATCGGCAAAAAAACTATGTGATTACCTTTTGCATCCCAAGCATAAACTTATATGCATAAACGACGTGCAGATGAGCGAAGAGAGATATACCACTATGCGGAATGCACTTATAGAAACATTTGAAACCATATTGCCACAGAAATCGGGCTACGAACTACAATGAAAAGAATCAGCTACCCTATCGATGCCGTTGTAACGTGGGTTGACGGCAACGATGAACGCCACAGAGCCAAACGAATGAGATATGGCAACAAAGCCATGTTAAGTGCCGACGATGTGGCCGGCAATACCAGATATTCAAGTGTTGGAGAGATACAGTACTGCATTGCGTCAATAAACCGATTTGCTCCTTGGATAAACAAAATATACATTGTAACCGACGAGCAAAATCCCGAGGTTGACAACTTTATCAAACACCATTTCCCCAACAGATGTGTGCCTATAGAAATAGTTGATCATAAGGTCCTTTTTAAAGGTTATGAGGAGTTTCTGCCTACATTCAACTCCATAACCATAGAGTCTATGACCTGGCGTATCCCGGGGCTGAACGAACATTACATCGAATTCAACGACGATTTTATACTTGCCGCTCCAACAATGCCCGAAGATTTCTTTACGCACGACGGCAAGGTAATATGCTACGGCAAGAAATATTGTTCGTTGCCTGTGAGAATATCGCGTATCTTCAAACGACACAAGAACGGTGAAAAGAAAGTTACATTCAAAGAGACCATGATGAATGGAGCATCGCTATTGGGAGAGAGATGGTTCTTCATAAAGATTTACCATACCCCAAGAGCACTGCTGAAGAGTGTGTACAAGGAATACTTTGGAACACACGAGGAGATTTTAAAGAAGAATATTTCATATCGTTTCAGAAGCCACAGGCAGTTCAATCCGGAAGAGATACAATATATGCTGCTATATAAAAGCAAACGCTGTATTATGCAGAGTGTACACAATAATATGCTCTACCTGAAGCCAAAGAGAAATATTGGATATACCACTAGAAAACTTCGTTTCTTTGACAAGAACACAGAAAGCAAATTCGCCTGCATAAACTCACTAGACAACACTGGCAAGGATATTCAGGAGATTATAAAACAATGGATGAGAAAGCGCATAGGAGTTGAAATAGAATAACTCCTATAGATTATTCCCAAGTTATATCCAGCCTTTTTGTAGCCCACGCCTTGAAGAGTTCCTGCTCTTCAAGTGTTGCTTCACTCAATGAGTTGATACAACAGAACTTCAACTCCTTATTAGCATCGGCCTCTTTAAGTTTACGAAGCATATAGCCTTTCTTCTTTAATGATGGTTTAAAGAAACATGCAATACCTTTTGATGGCAAACATTTGAGATTACCTTCGGCATGAGTACTCAGATAGAACAGAGTTGGCACACTATATTGAGATAATTCACGGAAACGATGACGTATATTATGATGCAACAATTCTGGATTCTTTGCATAGAACTGTTCATACCAAGTGCGACTCATTGGTGCCGGAGCATGAGGAAACAAGAAAAATTTGTTCGACTTCAATATATCTGCAGCGTTGAGCATAGAATCCTTATAACCGAATTCTTTGTGTTTCCTGCCCAAATGTTTACACCAACGTAGAATTCGTGCCAAAAAAACGGGGTAATATGATGCGTATATATATGTTTTATCCTCTTTGAACCAATCACTTTCTTTAACGGGAGAAAGCAAGAAAAAATCATCATTAAAGTAGAGGAATCTATCGCTAAGGCCCGGAATACGCCATATCATTGATTCTATCGACAATGAATTGAAAGTAGGCAAATACTCCTCATAACCCCTAAAAATGACCTTATGATCAACTATTTCTATAGGTATTTTATTGTCGGGGAAATTAAGCTTGACAAACTCATCGACACAAGGATTTTGATTATCTGTAACAATGAAAATTTTACGAACCCAAGGAGCATAACGAAGAATTGAAGCTATGCAATAGAAAATTTCTCCTGTAGAACTATATCTCATAGCTCCCGCAATATCATCATGAGCGGTTTCGTTCTTACCAGTCAAATATTTCGATTTCTTACGTTTGTGGGCAGGATCATCTCCATCTACCCATGCAATAACAACATCTGTCATAGCTTAATCATATTACATTCTTAAACCTATCCGGAATTCTAACAACCACTTTGGTTATGGGATTCCAAGGTTTGTTCCAAGCAAAAGGATTACGTAGTATCTGCTGCACTACCCTCATACCCTTTATAGTTCTGTCCCATTCGCGTGGTTTGCTATCTGTAACTATCTGAATTGTTCTTGCACGTTTCTTAAGATGACGCGACCACCCCCTCGACAGTAGGTCGTCATTTGCCATACGCGCCTTTATCAAGCCCAAATCGACACTGCCAAAATGGAACAGGAAAAGATTTTTATCTATAGTATAACCATGCCCCTTCACACGATGAAAGCCAGACCCCCATCGCACTGACGAGGCAATGACCGATGCCTTTGTATAGCGTGAACACAGATATGCATAACTACGTTGCGAGAGGAACGAACTTGATACATCTATTGTCGATTCCCAATTGAGATGCTGCCCCACATCAACACCAAGCCCCGAGATAGAGCATTTAATATCCAACGCACTTAGATATTCCCTCAAACCAACACCTATAGCAGGGTCAACAACGAGAAACTCATCGACATCTGTTCCAATAACCAAATCATACGCTTCGTTCTTCATTAAGGAATTAGCCTTTTGCGACAGGAAACTTATGCGCCCTTTGTCACCCTTCACCACTTTTCCTTCGATACGTGGTTTCAGTTCGGCATGCAGGCCATTGCAAAAGTCGGGAATAATCTGGTCTTCCCCATCAAAATAAATCCTGAGGTTCTCCCGTCCTAATTGGTTACCATAATATTCGACCCATTTCTTCAAAAAGAAGTTGTCGTTACGAACCATGGTTATCGCACATATTTTTTTCATAGTAATTCCTTCCAATACAGAATATATTCCATCAGTAAACGGAATCATTACTAGCAAAAGTAAAAATAAAAAACAGAATAACCAATAATATCATTACAACATTTTTTAATACAAACATTATTTGACATTATTATAGAATTCAATACATTTGTGAAACAAACAATACAAAAAAAACATAATATTCAGGCATGAAAGATAAAATAGCGTTATATATACTCACATTGTTGATAAAGACAATTGCTTTGTTCCCATTCAAGATACTCTATTTTATAAGCAACTGCCTATATCCGTTAATATACTATGTGGTAGGATACAGACGTAAGGTTGTAAGAAAAAACCTCACGAATTCGTTCCCGGATAAATCGCTTGAAGAGATAAAGACTATTGAGAAAAAGTTCTACAGACATTTCTGCGACCAGCTATTAGAAATGGTAAAGCTCTCACGCATCTCTAAAGAGGATATACGCAAACGTCTGATATTTACAAACAGCGAGCTTATTGACGAACTGAGCAAAGATGGCAAGCCTATATTCCTTTATCTTGGCCATCATGGCAATTGGGAATATATGATATCGATACCTACATGGATTGACAAGGATATAGATGCCTATCAGGTATATCATCCACTGTCGAACAAAGTAATGGACAAGTTTATACACCGTATGCGTTGTCGTTTCGGTTCATATGGTGTGGCACAGAAACAGGCTCTGCGCACAATGATTACGACGGCTCGTGCAAAAAAGAGAACGCTTTTCGGGATTATCTCGGACCAGCGTCCTGCAAGATACCCCGAGCCTGAATGGATGACATTCCTCAACCAGGATACAGCCATAATTACAGGAGCTGAAGGCATAGGCGTGAAACTTGGTGCACATTTCCTGTACGGAAGTATGAAATGCACAAAACGAGGATACTACGAGATGACGTTCATTCCAATAGAACCCATTGAAGGGGAGGAGTTCTCGTACAGCAAACAATATTTGAGAATGCTGGAGAAGGATATCATAGAACAGCCACACATGTGGTTATGGAGTCATAAACGCTGGAAATGGCAGCGCAGATGACGAGAACCAACAACGGCAAAAAAATATAATATATAAAAAAGAGACAACGAAACATTGTGTTTCAATTTTTAATGTCTATCTTCGCCAATGAAGCAGTATAAAAACAATAAACTATTGTAACATGAAAATTTCAAGAATAGAGCATTTGGGTATTGCTGTAAGAAGCATTGAAGAGGCTCTGCCCTACTATGAGCAGGTATTGGGCTTCGAGTGCTACAACATTGAAACTGTTGAAGACCAGAAGGTACGCACCGCTTTTCTAAGGGTGGGCGAAACAAAGATAGAGTTGCTGGAGGCTACATCGCCCGACAGCACAATAGCAAAATTCATTGAGAACAGAGGCGAGGGAATACACCACATCGCATACAAGGTTGAGGATGGTGTTGCCAATGCCCTTGCAGAATGTGATGCAAAAGAGATAAGAACTATTGACAAGGCTCCACGTGCCGGTGCCGAAGGGTTACAGATAGCATTCCTCCACCCAAAAGCGACACAAGGCGTACTTACAGAGCTTTGCGAAGAGTAAAAACCGAAAAACAGATATTATGAGCAAGCAATTTGAAAAAATCAAAGAGCTGATAGCCATGCGTGCAAAGGCTCGTTTGGGAGGCGGAGAAAAAGCCATTGAGAAGCAGCACGAACGAGGCAAATACACTGCACGTGAGCGCATTGAGATGTTGCTCGACAAAGGCAGCTTCGAAGAGATGGATATGTTTGTTACACACCGTTGCACTAACTTTGGACAAGAGAAAAAACAGTACCTTGGCGACGGCATTGTAACCGGTTGTGGTACTATTGACGGCCGCTTAGTATATATCTTTGCGCAGGACTTCACCGTTACAGGTGGCTCATTGTCAGAGACTATGGCGCAAAAGATTTGCAAGGTAATGGATATGGCGATGAAAGTTGGTGCGCCCGTTATAGGCATCAACGACAGCGGTGGCGCACGCATCCAGGAAGGTATCAATGCCCTTGCAGGCTATGCCGAGATTTTCCAGCGCAATATAATGGCATCGGGAGTAATTCCGCAGATATCGGGAATCTTTGGCCCATGCGCAGGCGGTGCTGTATATTCTCCTGCATTGACAGACTTTACCATAATGATGGAAGGTACATCATATATGTTCCTCACCGGTCCCAAGGTGGTAAAAACCGTTCTTGGCGAGGTTGTTACACAGGAAGAGCTTGGCGGCGCAAGCGTACACGCAAGCAAATCGGGTGTAACACACTTCACAGCGCAGACCGAAGAGGAAGGCCTTATGCTCATACGCAAACTTATGAGCTACATTCCACAAAACAATATGGAGAGTGTGCCCGACGTTCCATGCACCGACCCTATAAACCGCACAAGCGATATACTGAACACCATTATACCTGATAACCCCAACCAGGCATACGACATGTATCGTGTAATTGCCGAGGTAGTCGATAACGGCGAGTTCCTTGAGGTACATCGTGACTATGCACAGAACATCATCGTAGGTTTTGCACGTATGAACGGTAAGTCGGTGGGTATAGTAGCCAACCAGCCATGCAAATATGCCGGTGTACTCGACTGTAACTCATCGCGCAAGGGTGCACGCTTTGTACGTTTCTGCGACGCATTCAACATACCGCTTGTAACACTTGTTGATGTACCCGGATTTTTGCCAGGAACAGCTCAGGAGTATAATGCTGTTATTCTTCATGGAGCAAAGCTGCTGTATGCTTATGGCGAGGCAACAGTTCCTAAGGTTACCGTAACACTGCGTAAATCATATGGCGGTTCACACATTGTAATGGCCTGCAAGCAGCTACGCGCCGACATGAACTATGCTTGGCCAAGTGCCGAGATTGCCGTGATGGGTGCTGCCGGAGCCGCAGAAGTACTATATGCCAAGGAAGCCAAAGAGGCTGAAAACCCAAAGGCATTCATCGCTGAAAAAGAGGCTGAATACAACCGTTTGTTTGCCAACCCATATCAGGCTGCAAAGTATGGCTACATCGATGACGTGATAGAGCCACGCAACACACGTTTCCGCATCATACGCGCATTGGCACAGCTCGAGAGCAAACGTCAGGACCTGCCAAAAAAGAAACATGGTAACATTCCGCTATAAACAATTATATTATGGAAGAGAAGAAGATTGACGCTGCTGTTGTTGCAGCAATATCAATGGCTTTGGAGAGCCACTTTGGCAACAACGTACACGACAACGAGAGTGGCGTGTTGACAATAAGCTACGTAAACAAGAATTGGAATAACCTAAACAGATAATGCCATGAAAGAGTACAAATATAAAATCAACGGCAACGAATATGCCGTTTGCATAAACGAAGTGAACGATACTACTGCCAATGTAACAGTAAACGGCGAGGAGTTCAAGGTTGAATGGGAAAAGCCAAAAGAGGAGAAACCCGTTGTAAAGGTTCAGCCTGCGGCAACAAAACCTGCTCCACAACCCGCACCTGCAGCGGCAGCACCTGCAGCCGTAGCACAAGGCTATGCGATAAAGACTCCACTCCCCGGAGTAATCATTGACGTAAAGGTCAATGTCGGCGATATGGTAAAGAAAGGCGACACCGTTGTTGTTCTCGAAGCCATGAAGATGGAAAACAACATCAACGCCGACCGCGAAGGCAAAGTAGTAGCCATCCAGGCTGCCAAAGGCGACACCGTAGCCGACGGCGCAGTGCTGGTGGTATTGGAATAACTGAACAGATATCCAAACAAACAAGAAATAGGGTTTAGCTTGTGCTAAACCCTATTTCTTATTTGCTGAATGGTTTTTCATCGCCCCAACATTGGTTCATCCAGGATTTGCTTTTAGCCTCAACGGGATTATCCTGCGGTATCCAGAAAGAGAAGTGTTTTCCTTCATCGGGCAGATACTGCTGCTTGACAAAGTGCCCCGGATAGTCGTGGGAATATTTATATCCATCGGAGTAGCCAAGGTCGGCCATAAGCTTTGTAGGTGCATTGCGAAGATGCAGAGGCACAGGCAGGTTTCCTGTCTCACGCACAGTCTGCAAAGCTTTGTTGATACCCATATAGGCAGAGTTACTCTTTGGCGAAGTGGCAAGATATACAACAGCCTCGGCAAGAGGGATGCGTCCCTCGGGCCAGCCAATCTTTGTAACAGCATCAAATGCCGCATTTGCCAACAGCAACGCATTGGGATTAGCAAGACCAACATCCTCGGCTGCCGAGATCACTATGCGTCGGGCTATGAAAGCAGGGTCCTCGCCACCCTCAATCATTCTCGCCATCCAATAGAGAGCCGCATCGGGGTCGCTGCCACGAATCGATTTTATAAATGCCGACACAATATCGTAGTGCATCTCGCCGTCTTTGTCATAGGCAATTGGATTCTGTTGCAGACATCCCACCACCTTTTCATCGGTGATGACAACCGGCGAAGCCTCATCGCTCTCAACTACAAGTTCAAGAATATTAAGCAACTTACGCGCATCGCCTCCGCTGTAGCGAAGCATTGCATCGGTCTCACGCAGCTCCACACCGCGTTCGGCCAAAATGGCATCGGTTGTTATTGCGTGGTTGAGCAATGTAAGCAAGTCCTCCTTATCGAGAGATTTGAGAGTATAAAGCTGACAACGTGACAACAAAGGGCGTATTACCTCAAAAGATGGATTTTCCGTTGTTGCACCAATGAGCGTTACCGTTCCCGACTCAACAGCACTGAGCAAAGAGTCCTGTTGCGATTTGCTGAAACGGTGTATCTCATCAATAAACAGTATTGTTCCGCCATTGGAAAACAAAGGCGAGCTCTTTGCCTTATCGATAACCTCACGCACCTCTTTCACACCCGAAGATACAGCATTAAGGGTATAGAAAGGACGATTCAGTTTTTGGGCTATAATTCGGGCTATGGTTGTTTTTCCGGTCCCCGGAGGCCCCCATAAGATAAACGACAATATGCGTCCTGAATCTATCATACGACGAAGCACAGCACCCTCGCCAACGAGGTGCTGTTGCCCCACATAACCATCAAAAGAGGTGGGACGCAAACGTTCTGCCAATGGTTGTGCCATACTGTTTTATTCTAAGTTATAGAGTGGCCAATGACCACTCTATAATTATTATGATTAAAAGATGAACTTCGAGGCCGGCAATACCAAATAAACCGCTATTTACTTTTTTGCAAAAAGTGTCTATAGGGCAAGCACAACACCGGAATTCGCTCTTTAGCCTTTTCTACTGTTAGCTCAAGCCAACAATCTCACCATCAACAAAATCGATGCAGTTAGCCTGTGGAACTTTAGGCAAACCCGGCATGCGGATGATATCACCAGCAATGGCAACAATCATCTCGGCACCGGCATTAAGCACTACATCGCGTATCTGCAGGTTGAAACCCTTGACTGCGCCATACTGTGTTGCATCGGCACTGAAAGAGAACTGTGTCTTTGCAATACATACAGGGCATGATGCAAGACCATATTTCTCGGCAAGCTTGATGCGGTCGAGCGCAGGCTTTGCAAATGTAACAGATGCTGCACCGTAGATATTTTTTGCAACCTTCTCGATTTTTTCCTTTATGCTGTCGTTGTCGTTGTATGTGAACTGCAAAGGCTTTGAAGGATTGTTCTCGATGGTATCGACAACAATCTGCGCCATCTCAACAGCACCCTCACCACCCTGCGCAAAGGCATTGTTAATTACGAATGGCAAGCCAAGTTCCTGCTCGCAGTGCTGACGTAGAAGTGCCATTTCCTCGTCGGTATCTGTAGCAAATCGGTTGAACACCACAATAACAGACTGACCGAATGAACGTAGGTTTGCTACGTGACGGTCAAGGTTAGCAAGACCATTGCGCAAGCCCTCCATATCGGGTTCCTTGATTTTGTCGAGTTCTACACCACCGTGCATCTTCAAGCCCTGAGCTGTTGCAACGATAACTGTTGCATCGGGCTGCAAACCGCTCTTACGGCACAATATGTTATAGAATTTCTCTGCACCGAGGTCGGCACCGAAACCAGCCTCCGTGATGGTATATTCGCTGTGTGCAAGAGCCATCTTTGTAGCAAGCTGAGAGTTACAGCCATGAGCGATGTTTGCAAAAGGACCGCCATGGATAATTGCAGGAGTATTCTCGGTTGTCTGTACAAGGTTAGGCTGTATAGCATCCTTCAGCAACACCATAATAGCACCTGCCACACCAAGGTCCTTTACAGTGAAAGGCTCTCCAGCGTAAGTGTAACCGAGCATAATATTCTCGATGCGACGACGCAAATCCTCCTCGTCACTTGCAAGACACAGGATTGCCATAAGCTCCGATGCTGGAGTTATATCGAAACCAGCCTGCTCTACAAGGCCGTTAGTTGCAGGACCGATACCTGTGATTATTGAACGGAGTGAACGGTCGTTAACGTCAAGAACACGACGCCAAAGAATCTCCTTGAGACCGAAACCGTCCTTCGCATGCTGATATAGATAGTTGTCGAGCAATGCCGAAATCATGTTGTGAGCCGATGTTATTGCATGGAAGTCACCTGTAAAGTGAAGATTGATTTTCTCCATTGGCAACACCTGTGCATAACCGCCACCTGCAGCACCACCCTTCATACCGAAGCATGGACCGAGAGAAGGCTCACGAAGAGCAACAACAGCCTTTTTACCAATCTTGTTAAGACCCAATGCAAGACCTATAGAAACGGTAGTCTTACCAATACCTGCCTTTGTAGCTGTAATAGCTGTAACAAGAATGAGTTTACCCTTTTGTTTGCCAATGAGGTTCAAAGGCAACTTTGCAATATACTTGCCGTAATGTTCAAGATCGTTGGCATCGATACCAATCTGTGCCGCCACGTTCTCTATGCGCTCAAGTTTTGTTTCATGAGCAATCTGAATGTCACTCTTCATAATGATTTATTATTTTAATTAATATAATTTCATACAATAATGCGAAGATACGAAAAAAAACTTGAATTTGGACGTTATTGTACGATTATTACAACAATAAACAGAAAAAGAGCTATTCCAGCACATTTAAGCCTGTACAAAAGAGGCTATGGCACACTCAAGCGAACGATGTTCTTCAACAAAGATAGAGAGTAGCTCGTTGCATTTATCACAGAATGCAGCGTAATTGAATTTTGAAAGAAAATTTTTGATTTCTACATCAAGCTTGGCACAATCATCAACCACAACACCAATACCATACTCTTTTACAAGAGCCGCCTGAGTTGAGCCGGCCGTAACAATAACGGGTTTCTTGTGAATGAGCGCAAGATAAAAACGGTTGGACATTATTGTAGAATGTTCAACATCGTCAGGGAAAAATATATTTATAAAATCGCATTTCTCAACAATTGAAGCCTCATCCTCTTTTTTGTAGAACCCTGCGAATTCAACATTAACGATGCCACGCGACAACGCATGCTCCTTTAAGCTTTCCGAAGCATCGCCGCGCCCCACGAATGCCATATGGTAATGCTCATTATTTCCAAGAGACTCAAGAATCTTTACATTTGAGCTAAAGTTACGAATGGAACCTATTGTAAGAACATTCAGCACAGACGAACTCTTATGCAACGGAGCACCACACTCCAAAGCTGCTACAGCCCTTTCAAAATCAAAATTATGAGATATAAGATAATTGTACTCCTGAGGTAAATATTCTTTAAACCCCGGCGAAGAAATTACATTACAAAAGCTGTTGGCGAGAACCTTGGAATACACACCGGCAAGTAGCGGTTTTTGTTCAATTGAGATATCGCGATAATCAATGATATATCGTCCTTTATACCTTTTGCGCAGGAACGATGAGAGCAGTATCGCAAGGTGGGGGCCTGAGACCACAAGCCTATCGTACCCATTCCTTAGAACCATCTTTTTGATGAAGCGCGAATAACCCACATAAGCAGCTGCTTTTGCCCAAGGATTGGCAAGATTGAGCCCCTTCGAACAATATCGTATGGGAGCAGCAGCATCGCTGCCATCCCTGTCCCACAGAATGACATCGTAAGCATACCCCAACTTATCAAAAGCACGTTTATAGGTGTTTACATAAGGGCATACCCAAGAATTACCCAATATTATTATTGCCGCTTTCATCAACCATAAATGATGTATCAAGAGCGAAGATAGAGATAAAATTCCGAATAATCGGATAAAATTATGGATTTTACGGATTTATTAGTTAATTTCGCAAGATAATTAATAAAAATATAAATATAATATAAACATCATACAGCGATGACCGCAACTAACGAAACCGAAAAGAACGAGAAGAAGAGCATCAGCTTCATTGAGCAGATTATTGTAAATGACCTTGAGAATGGCAAAAACGGCGCAAAGGTACAGACCCGTTTTCCGCCCGAACCTAATGGTTACCTGCACATAGGTCACGCAAAGGCTATATGCATGGACTTTGGTATGGCACAGAAATACAACGGTATATGCAACCTGCGTTTCGACGACACCAACCCCACAAAGGAAGACGTTGAGTATGTTGATGCTATAATGGAAGATATCAAATGGCTTGGTTTCGACTGGGCTAACGTATATTATGCTTCGGATTACTTTGACCAACTTTGGGATTTTGCCATAAAGCTCATCAAAGAGGGCAAGGCATACATTGACGAACAGACAGCCGAGCAGATTGCCGAGCAGAAAGGAACACCTACACAACCCGGTATTGACAGTCCATACCGCAACCGCCCTGTTGAGGAGAGCCTTGAACTGTTCCAAAAGATGAATACAGGTGAGATTGAAGAGGGCAAGATGGTGTTGCGTGCCAAGATTGACATGGCAAGCCCCAACATGCACTTCCGCGACCCAATCATCTACCGCGTTGTAAAGGCAGCACACCACCGCACCGGCGAGAAGTGCAAAGCATACCCCATGTATGACTTCGCACATGGCCAGAGCGACTACTTCGAAGGTGTAACACACTCATTGTGTACCTTGGAATTTGTTCCTCACCGTCCACTATACGACCTTTTCGTTGACTGGGTAAAAGACGGCAAGGACCTTGACGACAACCGTCCACGCCAGTACGAGTTCAACAAGCTTAACCTCAACTACACCCTTATGAGCAAGCGCAACCTGCTTATTCTTGTAAAAGAGGGATTGGTAAACGGTTGGGACGACCCACGTATGCCAACACTTTGCGGATTCCGTCGTCGCGGTTATTCACCCGAGTCAATCAGAAACTTCGTTGACAAGATTGGATACACCACATACGACGCACTCAACGACTTCGCATTGCTTGAGAGCGCAGTACGCGAGGATCTTAACAGCCGCGCAACACGTGTTTCGGCCGTAATAAACCCTGTAAAGCTCGTCATCACCAACTATCCTGAGGACAAGGTTGAGGAATTGACCGCAATAAACAACCCTGAAAGACCCGAAGATGGCACACACACCATTGAGTTCAGCCGCGAGCTATGGATTGAGCGCGACGACTTTATGGAAGATGCTCCAAAGAACTATTTCCGTTTGACACCGGGCCGCGAGGTACGTCTGAAGAATGCATATATCGTTCTTTGCACAGGATGCAACAAAGACGAGAACGGCAATATAACAGAGGTTCTATGTGAGTACATTCCACAGACAAAGACTGGTGAGCCCGAAGCCAACCGCAAAGTAAAGAGCACCATCCACTGGGTAAGCTGCAACCACTGTCTCAAGGCCGAAGTACGTTTGTACGACCGCCTGTGGAGTGCTGAAAACCCACGCGATGAGATGGCTGCGATACGCGAAGCAAAGAACTGCGATGCATTGACAGCAATGAAGGAGATGATTAACCCCGACTCGTTGAAGGTTCTTGAAAACTGCTACGTAGAGAAATATCTTGCAAACGGCAAGCCACTCGACTACCTGCAGTTCCAGAGAATCGGTTACTTCAACATCGACCCGGATTCAACAGCCGACAAGTTGATATTCAACCGAACAGTATCTTTGAAGGACACCTGGAACAAACTGAAAGGAAAATAATAAAAAGCAAGTATGAACTATGACAAGGGATATTTCGATTCGCCTGAATTTCGTAGCACTTTAAAGAGATACGAACAGGCGAACCGCTTGAACACAACACCCTACATGGGGGTCGATGAACTTATCGACCTCTTTTCATATTTCATATCCATAGAGAAGCCCGAAGAGGCCGAGAACATACTTCTCATAACCAAACGTCTGCATCCGGGAGCACAGGAATACACAAAGATGCAGATAAGACTACTACTCTATCGCGGTGAAGCCGAGGCAGCCAAGCTGTTATTCTCGTCATTAGGATATACCGATGACAACGAGACAAGGCTTCTCAAGGCAGAGATATTGCTTGCACTCAAGGAGTTCAAACAGGCGAGAGATGTCGCATTAGAGATACTTCGCGATGCAAAGAACGACAACAGCAATGCATACGAAGCACTTGAGATATTGCTCGACTGCGGATTTTCACACGAAGCTCTGTTCATCTGCGAAAACCTGCTACGCTCCAACCCCAAACAGAAAAGCATGCTCGAAGTAAAGGCTGAGTGTCTGATTGAGATGCAACGCATAAGCGAAGCGACAAGCATATATAACAAGCTACTTGACGACGAGCCATATAACACCTTCTATTGGGAGCAGCTCGGGCACATATATTACATGGTGAAGCGCTACGGCAAGGCTCTCGAGTGCTTTGAGTACGAGATTACCATAAACGACGACATTGAGTATGCCAAGATGATGCAGGCTTACTGCTATTACCATCTGCGCGACTACAATCAGGCACGAGAGATATTCAAGCTGATTGGAGCCAAATACCCCGATTCGTCAATGCCACTATTCTACACCGCCTTGTCGTTCTACAACGAAGGCAAGAAAGATATCGCTAAAGAGCTGTTCAGCAATGTTACAGAGATAGCACAGGAGGGCACCATTGAGATGATGCTCGCCAGAGTGAACAAAGCGATAATTCTTGATGAAATGGGCGATACGGCACGTGCCGACGAAGCTATGGCAATGGCAATACTGATGCATCCCGACAACATGAAGCAGTTGATACTCAACAGCAAACACCTATACGAATTGCGCGACAAAGAGAACCTTACCTTCGACGACATGAACACCCTTGAAGCAAAGGAATGGACATCAAGCGAAGAACTGTACTTGTTGGGCGAACATCTCGTAAAGCACAATCACCTTATATTGGCCAAAAGAGTATTCCGCTACACAAGAGAGTTCTATGCCGACACCTCTGATATAGACGCCTATATAGCATATATTCTGTGGAGCACCGGCGAAAAAGAGAACATTGAACCGGCCGTTGAGAATGCATTGGAAGGCAAGTCGTGCATATTATTTGAGTTATTTAATGTTCCATACAACAGCAACATCATGGCCAAAGAGTTCATTAAACAGATAAAAGCATAACCATGGTTATGCTTTTATCTGTTTAATTACACAATTATTATTCGAGTGAATAAGAGCCTTTTTACTTCACATCTGTAAAATCCTTAATACGATTCTCTTCGCTCATCTTGCAAACAAGAAGATTACCATTGTTCTCGGCAACGATGCAGTCGCTCACACCTATCACCATCACCTTTTTCATACAACGGGTATCGACAACGCAGTTATGCGACTCGGCAAACGCCACATCTGCTCCAATGGCCACATTGTTATTCACATCCTTAGAAAGATTCGTATAGAGAGAATACCAAGTACCCAAATCACTCCATCCGAAATCGGCAGGGAAGACAAACACCTCTTCGGCACGCTCCATAATGGCATAATCGACAGAGATGTTACGACACTCCGGGAACTTTTCGTTGATACGTTCCTGCTCCTCGGGAGTAAAATAATAGGGCATCAAAGATTCAAAGATAGAGGCCATCGGCGACTGGTATATGCGGAAAGCATTAACTATAGTCGATACATTCCAAATGAATATACCAGAGTTCCAATAGAAATTATTCTTTGCAATGAAGGCTTGAGCCACCTCAAGCGTTGGTTTCTCCTTGAAGGAATCAACACGGAACACCTCCTTGTTCGCCAAGCTTGGATTTCCAAGAACAGCCTCAATATAGCCATATCCAACCTCGGGACGTGTTGGTTTTATACCCAATGTAAGAATGGCATCGGAACTCTTCACAAAGCCGAGTGATGATGTTATCACACGACGAAACTCCTCCACATCGGCCACAAAATGGTCACTGGGTGTAACCACCATATTCGCGCTCGGGTCTATTTTCTTTATCTTCCATGCCGCATAAGCAATACAGGGAGCTGTGCTACGACGACAAGGCTCTTTTAGAATATGGTCGTCGGCAATCATAGGCAACTGCTCCTTTACCATAGGAGCATACTTCTCTGTTGTAAGCACCCAAACATTCTCGGGCGGACATACACCCTTGAAACGGTCGAAAGTCAACTGCAACAGAGATCTGCCACAGCCAAGCACATCGATAAACTGCTTTGGCATATCCATGGTACTCATAGGCCAAAAACGGCTACCGATACCACCGGCCATTATTACGACATGATTAGAATTCATAAATTAAAAACATTTACATAAAAAGCGTTGTTCTTTTAACAACAGCCAATAACTTTTGCGAATATAATAAAAACGTGCGAGAAATACACATAAAAGATTCAACCATTTAAAATTAGTCAAAAAAAAAGTATAAAAACAGATTTACTTTAATATTTTTAATTAAATTTGCGATATGTATGCGCGAGTAGGTATTATTCGCAAGTCTATTAATTTATTTAAAACAAATTGCAGTTGCAATTATAGACATAAAACAACAATACTAGATGTTTTCTATATATCAAATTATCATACCTGCATTGCTGGCTTTTCTTGGAACGCTTTGGATACATCCCAAAGTTCTAAAAATTGCCATAATGAAAGACCTCGTTGATAATCCATCTGCAAGAAAATTACAACGAAGACCAATACCCAATATGGGCGGACCGGCTGTATTCTTTGGAATAATAATCGGCCTATGCAGTTCGCAGGCAATGTTCAGCAGCCCCAAGGCATTTATGTTAATTGCAGCTATGCTCATCATGCTTTACATTGGTTTGATGGACGATATAATGGGCCTTAGCCCAAGCATACGCTTTGCCATAGAGATACTTGTAATATGCTGGCTCATGTTCGCCAACAAATCATCACTTGACTGCTTCCATGGCTTATGGGGATTAGGCACTATTCCCAACTACATCGCTATTCCGCTGACCATTGTGTCGTGTGTGGGCATAATTAACTCAATCAACCTTATAGATGGTGTAAACGGCTTGTCATCGGGATTCTGCTTTATGGCATCAGTACTTTTCGCCATAATGTTCTACCACACCGGAAATACAGTGATGACCACCATCGCCATCTCTGCCGCAGGAGCCATCATACCATTCTTTTTGCACAATGTCTTTGGACATGACACAAGGATGTTCATTGGCGACAGCGGTACGCTGGTGATAGGAACAATGATGTCAATGTTCGTCATAAGCCTGCTGGAAAAGACACCAGCCACAATAGGATATGCCTTTAACGGTCTTGGTTTCATCCCATTCGAATTTGCAGTATTGTCAATACCGGTGTTCGATACTCTGCGTGTGATGTCGTCAAGAATATTGCGCGGCAAGTCGCCATTCCACCCCGACAAGACACACCTGCACCATATGTTCATAGACCTTGGCTACTCGCACACCGGAACAACCATAAGCATACTGTCATTAAATTTCCTGGTCGTTGTAGCGTGGTTCATTGCATACAAGACGGGAGCATCAATTGACGTGCAGCTCTATTTAGTGATGTCGTTGAGTATTCTTTTTACCTTTGGACTTTACAAATTCGCAAAGATACAGTTAATCAAAAAAGGCAAAGCCCTGAAGATTCTACAGGGAATTGGAAAGGCTGTAAACCTGGAGAAGAAAGGAGTCTGGAAAGTGATACAGAAAAGTATAGACAAAATATAAAAACAGATGCAGGATGACCGCGGTCATCCTGCATTCATTATAATAAAGAGCTGTTTTAAGGCTTGCGAATCCCTCAAAAAGCGCAGCCTACGCAGCATGCGAGAGCAGAGAGTACTTGCATTCTATGCCGAGCAGCAAGGAGGAAAAGCCATGCTTTGTGGATTAATTTACTTAACGTAATGAGCATTTAAGGGCGAGTATAACGACAAAAGAGCCTTTTTAGTCAGCCTCTTGTTGTTTTCTTATTTTTTAGCAACCCCCACCAACCTGTCATAACGGGCACCAAACTCACGATGATATATATATATAAGGTACTCATTTTCTGTATTGTAGAAGTTCCCTTCAGAACTATCCATTGAGATATCATCGCTGTCATCAGGAAGCCATACATACATATAGTTATAGAGACCAAGCTTCAACAGAAACGAAGCAAAGTAATACCCTTCGTCTTTATCATAAAAAAGCATATTATCCTTGCTGAAACCCTCTCCACAAAAATCACCCATAAGATAATAGCTACCACCTGCGCGATAAGGAAGATCAACAGCAAAATGCACATTGACATAATCGGCCTCAATGGGCATACCATACCCTTCGAGCGTATTGACAAAGAAACGCCCATTCTCGTCTATGACATTTGTATAGGAAACCCTTGGCTTATCAATATACAATAAGGCGTGGTATGCACTATCGTGGAATATAACATTCTCAACATTCATTCCCGGAGAGTTCGGGTCGGTAAGTTCAAAGCGACGATACTCGTTACCCGCATCGAAAATGAGTTCCCTGTTGTTCACATATTCCACTTCGGTACCTGTGACGTATGTAGGTTTAATGCCCACGACAGCATTATCGCGACGACGGTTCTGATATACCACCGGTATAATATCGCTTGCCGGCGAAACAACGTTGCATCGCGCATAGTTCACCACAAAAGAGAGCTGTTGCTCGCCTTCGTTGTATGTTCTGTCAGTGTCACCGCTCACCCTTGCACTTATATCAACCATAGGCTCAACAACAGAAAAACAGAATGTCACAACAGGCGTTTCATCATCCTCCTCTTCATCAAAAACATCTACACGGTAGTTTCCCGACACCTTGAGCGACACATCGTCATTGGGCAACTCAAAGGCATAATGAGTATATAGCTGCGTGGTGTTATGGGAATTCTCCCACGAGTCTATGACAAAATCATTAAAACCGTCGAGATAGTCAATCTCGGAGAGTTCCGACACAGAACCATCGGCATTGCAATGGGTGATGCGACATATATAGCGATGATAGACGTGCGACATCTCATCGAAAGAGAAATGTATAACATCGTCTGTGCCGAGTTCTATTACTGCCGGAGCATCCCATACGTCATTAACTACCATCACAGGTGTACGCACCGAAGATGTATGCGACGTAGCAAACTGCGCCTTGGCAACAGCAAAAGAGAGGAAAAATATTATTATAAAAACTATTCTACGCATATATCGACATATTTTCGAGCGAAGATAATCAATAAAAGAGAATAAATGCCTATATTCACACAAATTATGATTGGAATGGTACGAATAATAACAAGAATAACTGCCATAATATTTATTATTGCAACAGCAACAACAAATATAAAAGCGCAGGACATCATATACGAAAAAGCCGACAGCATATTCATAGAAGATATTATAAAAAGACACTCTGCTAACGGCTACAGCACCACTGGCGAAAGAATCATCGCCATAGCAAAGGAGTTTATAGACAGGGAATATGCAGGCGGAACACTTGACCTACACAACAACGAGCCGCTATTCATCAGTTGCTCACAACTCGACTGCACCACATTCGTTGAGACGGTGCTTACCACAGCACTTTGCACTACAGACGGAGGCTTTACACAATTCTGCAAAAATCTTGAACTAATACGTTACAGAGAGGGAATACGCAATGGATACACTACCCGCCTACACTATATAAGCTGGTGGATTGCAGACCCTGCCAAGCGACATATTGTAAAGGAGATTACAACCAAACACCACACTGCTACACAAGCATTGGATTTGAACTTTATGAGTACCCACCCCAACAGCTATAAGTTTTTGAAAGAGAAGCCGGCAGCAACAGCAACCATTGCCGAACTTGAAAAAACATACAACAGCAAAGAAACAAGATACATCCCAAAGGAAGAGATAAGTAAAATAAATAAAAAGGAGATAAATGATGGCGACATAATTGCCATTGTCACATCCATTAAAGGATTAGATGTCTCACATGTTGGCTTTGCTCATTGGAACGGCAAAGCACTGCACATGATACATGCTTCGAGCGCAGCAGGAAAAGTAATCAATGACACAACAAGCCTTGACAATTATCTTGCAAAACGAAAGAAACATTTGGGTATAAGGGTGTTTAGAGCATTGTAAAAAACATAGGTAAGCGGGTGATTCAAAAGTTCCTTTTAAAGACACAGAGAGGCTGACTAAAAAGGCTCTTTTTATACAAGTTCTTAGCAAAGAGGATGCCGTTTTTACTTTTGGGGCAACCGTTTGTATATGAGCATACTTGAGCAAACGACAATTTGTTTTTTTTGAAATTTGCTTTTGGTTTAGCAAAAAAGCAATCTCTTTCGAAGAGATACGATATTTGTTGTAAAATTACAAAATAAACTTATATAAGTATCTTTTGAGTTACAAAAAGTTAAAACTTTTTAATAAAAATGGTTATCTTTGTTTAGCAAAAAAGCGGATTATCAACAGCAACAATGTTGATAATCAAGCAATAATCTCTTTCGAAAAATCTCTTCGAAAAAGATTAACTAACAAATAAATAAAAACAATATTATGAAAAAATTAAATCTACTATTTACAGCACTGTTACTAATGTGCTGCGTGAGAACAGCGAAAGCAGAACAGGTAACTATCGATGGAATAAGATACGATGTAATTGTTAAAGGAAAACAAGCTACCATAATTGGCTATGATTCGGATATTTCAGGAGATTTTATTATACCAAGCGAAATTACATACAACAATGTAACATGCAGCGTTACAAGGATTGAAAATCTGGTGTTCCAAGCTTGCTACGAGCTTACAAGCGTTACAATACCGAACAGCGTTACAAGCATTGGAGAATGGGCGTTCGCTGGTTGCGACGGACTTAAAGAGGTACATATAAATGACATTGCTGCTTGGTGTAATATAGATTTTGAAGATTATTACGCCAATCCATTGTATTATGCGCATAATTTGTATTTAAATAATGAATTACTAACAGAACTTGTTATACCAAATGGCGTTACAAGCATTGGAAATTGGGCGTTCTATTGTTGCGACGGCCTTACAAGTGTAACAATACCAAACAGCATTACAAGCATTGGAGATGATGCGTTTGCTGAGTGCTACGGACTTACAAGCATTACAATCCCAAACAGCGTTACAAGCATTGGAACGGAGGTGTTCGGTTGGTGCACCAGCCTTGCAAGCATTGAAATTCCTAACAGCGTTACAAGCATTGGAGATAGGGCGTTCTATAATTGCAAAGAACTTACAAGCATTACAATACCTAACAGCGTTACAAGCATTGGATATGATGCGTTCGGTTGGTGCACCAGCCTTGCAAGCATTGAAATTCCTAACAGCGTTACAAGTATTGGTGGTTCTGCGTTCGGTGGTTGCTCAGGACTTACAAGCATTACAATACCTAACAGCGTTACAAGCATTGAAAGTTCTGCGTTCAGTGGTTGCTCCGGACTTACAAGCATTACAATACCTAACAGCGTTACAAGTATTGGTGGTTCTGCGTTCGGTGGTTGCTCCGGACTTACAAGCATTACAATACCTAACAGCGTTACAAGCATTGGAGGAGCGGCGTTCTATAACTGCTCCGGGCTTACAAACATTACAATCCCTAACAGCGTTACGAGCATTGGAAGTTCGGCGTTCTATAACTGCTCCGGGCTTACAAGCATTACAATCCCTAACAGCATTACAAGCATTGAACCTTATGCGTTCGGAAATTGTGAGAATCTTGGCGATGTATATTGCCTTGCTACAAATGTACCATCAACAAACAGTAATGCTTTCAGCGATTCATATCCCGAATATATGACACTGCACGTACCGGCTGAAGCAATAAACAGCTACAAAACAACTGAACCTTGGAGCACCTTTGGAAATATTATTGTTTATGTAACTCCTAAATGCGCAGCACCTGTTATTGAATACTACAACGGAGAACTTTTTATTGAGTGCGATACAAAAAATGCAGAGTTTGTAACAACTATAACAAACGATTATACAGGAAATTACAACAGCAATGCCATTGCACTAACAGCAACATACAATATCAGCGTATATGCAACTGCTACAGGATATGATAACTCCGATACCGTAAATGCTACTCTATGCTGGATTGAGTGCGACTGCAGCGCAAACGATAATACTACCGACGTTATCAATGTTCCTGCAAAGGCTGTGTTTGTAACATCGAACAACGGCACAATAAACATCAGCTGCGCACTCGAAGGAGAAGTTGTTGAGCTGTACACAAGCGATGCTATGTACATTGGAAGCACTACTATCGAGAATGGCACTGCTACAATAGAAAGCGGACTCTCTAAAGGTGATATCGCCATTATTAAAATAGCAGAAAAGAGCATTAAGGTTATACTTAACTAAACAAGTAATAACACAAAGTATGTAACTATATAGGTGTTGACTTTTTGTCAACACCTGTATAGTTTATATTTATTTGAGATATTTTCATCAGCAGAAGGTAATTTCAAACAGGATGGCACTGTCAAAAAGTTGCGAGTAAGCGAGAGTAGAGCCAAGTTTACTTGGACTATACCGAGCAATAGCAACTTCGCAAGGCAAATATAACGTAAATCCCTGTTGAGAGCAGGCCATTGTGTGAGGATTGTTTGAGCGTAACGCGGGTATAATTTTTCTTAAATAACCGCGTGGAGCGAGTTCCGTAGCACCCTGCTCGAAACAGATAGGATTGGAGTGGCAAGTTTGTGACGGCCGAGTGATGTTGCAAGGCAACTCACGAGCAAAAGGAATAAACGACTATTTTTGTCTGTGCCAGGCTCTTTGGTACTTTCTG
>JAZRGV010000020.1:0-25380 GCA_045644465.1 Bacteroidaceae bacterium | reverse complement strand
TAAGGTTGGAGGCGACAAACCAAAGTATATTGCTGAAAGATTGATTTACACTCCTAATGCAACAGCTCATGGCGATATTATGACTTTTAGCTTCTTCTTGCCTATGGGTAATAATATTGTGTCATCGAGTGAGTCTTGGCTCCGCATCAAGCAGTCACTCGACCTTCCAGGCAACAAGTACGACTACAGAGCTACATACATAAGCAATGTGAAGGGTGAGGATAAGGATATCCCATTCATGAATACTTCATTCAACTTTGCTAAGATGGATGGTTCAATCATTGACAAGTTCCTCAAAGCTACACTCTTTGCTGTTGAGTTCCCTGATGCAAATACACTCAAATATAACTTTTTGTTAGGTGGTGAAATCAGCCCTATGAGAGCCTCTATCGAGGTCGAGGACAACAAGATGACCATCAAGATGAGCGTTACCAACCCTGCTTATCAAGATGTAGTGGTATATGCATTCCAGGACCAGGACAACACTCAGATGCATTTGTATATGCCTACCAGCTCATTCGAGAAGTTCTTTGCGAATGCATCAGTGCACATGATGTTGAGTAATGGTCAGTTGGACAAGAACGATGCTGATGCTATTGCAGACGTATATAAGAAAGTAGCCGATGCTGTTGAGTCAATCAACCTTAGCATTGTAATGACAAAGGCGAAGTAATAAGCTAATCACACAATTCTATTGTGTGTAATATCCCTTCGCTTTGTTTGTCCCTTATGCTAATGTTTGTGCAAGAGAGATTGTTTTAGTTTTTTGTAGGGAGTGTGTCAAGATGATAGCTAACTTCTGTTTTTGATGTAGCCTTATTTATCTACTTTTTTTCTTTTTTTCTTTACTCTCTTTTCCTTCTTTTCCGCTTTCTCTTCATCGTCCTTTTTCCACCATTTCCAGCTGTTGAAGTCGTGTCGCATAATTATGCCGGCTCCTTGTGTTGTAAGGTTGGTCTTTGAGAAGTAGCGGTCATTAGTCTTGCTGTATGCTCTAAGACTGATGGTTCCGGTGCGATTAAGTAACCACTGCAATTCAAAGTCACCAATGACGTTTCTGTTTGCAACGGGGTTCTCGCGGTATCCAAGGTTGCCGTTTATCAGCAGTCGGTCGTTGAGCAGTCGGCCTTCGAGCATGCCTTCTACCTCCATGCTGTTCCAGCCTCTTTCGCTTGTGGAGAAGTTACCCGAGATGTTCCAATTGCCGTTGTCTATAATCTGTCCAAGCATATTGTTCAACTGTCCCGACAGGGTGTTTGATATCAAAGACTCAACGGCTGATGAACTTTGCGTATTGGTGGCAAGAGGGTTATTGTAGTCGTATGTGTAGAACTTGCCTATACCAAGCAAGTATATGAATTGCATGTTCTTCTGCTCTTGAGTGCTTGTTGCACTGGCAAGCATCTCCTTCTCCTCTTCGCTACCTTCGGGTAGTTCAAGGTCAAATTTCAATATAGGTGATGCGAGTGTTCCGGTGATGTCCATAAGACAGTTTACTTTCACGCTCTTTCTGTTAGTTGTTTCGGTAGTCAATGCACTTAACGATGCCGAAGGTACCAAATATTTGGTCTTAAGGTCGAGTGTGGCGTAATATGGGTCGCCGTTGAACAATAATGAACTTCCTTTGGTGATGTTGAATTCCTTGGTGAAGATATCTTGTACTGTGATTTTGTATGTTCCTCGGTCGAGGTCAAGATTTCCTTTTAATGAGAAGCCGTCTTTTTCGTCATATACAGCGTTGATAGCTCCATTGCCATAAAGGTCAATGTAGTCGTCACTCTTCAGGTTGGTATATACCTTTACCTCTAAACCTTCGTTGATATCTAAAAGGAAATCCAGATTCAGTTTGCTCTCAATGTCCTTGTATGTAGTGGCTTTCTCCTCTGTTGTGTTTGCTGCGGTTTGTTTTTTACTGCTGTCAATGAATGTTACAAAACTGTTGTCGCGTACACTTCCCGATTCCGAAGCGTTATATACAAGTCGAGAGTTTGGTTCGTTTTTGGCTTCTGCTTTCAGGAACAGGCCCTTGCTACTGGCTTTTAGATTTACATTTCCGGTTGCATAGATTGTGCCATAGAACGGAGCTTCGTCAAAATTGTGCGTATCAAAAACAAGTAAGTTCTCGGCTCTGGCATTCAGGTCGCAGGCCCAGTTTGTCATCTTGTCGTGGGTTACCTCTCCACTTAGCCATCCGCTGCTTCCGCGCTTGTCGGTTGCATAGGCATCTTTGAATGTGAGCTTGCCACTTGTGAAATACAAAGAGTCGCCGTGTAGTGTGTATCTTACGTTGGTAGGGTTTATTCTTGCACTGCAGTTAAGAGCTACTGCGCCCTTCATGTCTATTTCTCTCCATTTGCCAAGTATATATACCTTGCCGCTGCCGGTACCTTCAATGTCCGACATAAACGACCTTACCATCTTGTTTATAAAGACGGCATTTAATCTGTTGGCATCAATCTCAAGGTGTATGGTATCGTTTGCCTGCGAAAGGAAACCACCTACTGTTGAAAGGTCTCCATCGTCGTTATGTATCTTTGCGTTGAGGAATATTGACTTGTCGTGGTTTCTCCATCCTACATTCAGCTTTGCATTGCCAAGATAGCCGTTGTCGATCTTGAAACTGTCAACGTCGAAGTCACCGCTTACATCAGGTGCAGAGAGCAGGCTTGTAGCGTGCGCCGTGCCTGTAGCATTGCCGTTGAACTTTAATATACGGAATCTGACAAGGTCGAGTATTGTGGAAACTTCGAGGTTGCTGGCGCTTATGTTCAATACGTCCTCTTTCTCTTTGCCAATTGTACCGTCAAGACGCAGGTGCTGGTTGTCGTTGTAAAGATATAGACCATTGACTTTTATCTTGTTCATATTTCCTTGCACGGTGCTACCCGATATGTACCATACGCTATCGTTGTGTATTATGCTGTCGGGGTTGATATTGGCTTTTACAAAGAGCATATCGTCTGTATCTCTGTTGAGCATTGCTTCCATGCTCAGCTTGCCGTTGATTCTCTTTTTTTCTTTTTTGTTTCCCCAAGTCATGGAGTTTTGTATGGTGTCGTTGAATAGTTTGAAGTTTACATCTATTCGCAGATCATCATCCAATTTGTCATATTTTTTTGAGCTTCCCGGCTTAACCAAATGCGAATTTATGGTAAGTGCCTTGTTTGTCGATTCGCCATTGAATTCCAATGAACGATATCGGCTCTTGTATATCTCAATGTCATTCAATGTGGTGTTGATGGTAAGAATCTCTTTGTTATCGTTACATACACCGTTTATGAATGATGGCTGATTGATGGTTACGGGCAGGTTCAACAACTCACTTACGAAGTGGCTGTCCTTGATGTCGCATTTGAATATATAATTGCAGTTCCCTTTCTCCTTTGCTTCTGCGTTGGGGAATAATGCCGGTGTGTGTGTTGCTGTTAGTTTGTATAGGCTGTAGAGGATAGAGTTATAATCGTACTGACCAATAATGCTAAAGTCGATAAAATCGGAGTTTATCATTGTCAGTCTTTGCTCTTCGTTTCTGTTGTCGCAGAAATGAAGATTGCGTATGCTCTTTGTTCTCTCATCATTGCGGAATGTGAAGTTCTGTAACTTGGCATTCAGTATGCTGTTTTTCTTGTCTTTGAAGGTGAGTTCACTGTCAAAGTTAAATGAGAATATCTCCTCTAAATTATCGCTCAATCCAATTGTCTTTGGAGCTATGGAGTCAACATCCAGTGACAAAGTGGCTCTATGCTCATCTTTGTTGTTGTAAGCAAGGTTTATTTTTGCTGTCAGTCCGGGGTCGGTAGTCCTTATATCGGCTGCAAGGTCATTGGCAGTGATGTCGTACCAGCCTGTAAACTCAATAGGGGCGAAAGTATATTTGCTACTTTCGAGTTCGCTTATAACTCCGCTTAACTGAATTTCCTTTTTATTGCTACTCAGGCAACCGTTGGCTCTTGTCTGTACAGAGCAGCTGACTGTTTTGTTTATTTCAGCCAGTTTGCCAATGTTTATGTCGTTTCCGCTTGCTGTTATGTCGAAATAACCTTTGTTGTTGTATTTTAATTTCGCGGAAAGGTCTCCGTTTACAGTCTCAGCTCTAAAATGGCCTTTTATCTCTTCGCTTGTGATTTCGGCTTCACCGTTAAGTGAACAATCTCCTGTCTTTTCCGAAATGCTTATAGGAATCTGTTTAACTAATGACTGCAATGACGAAATTCCTTTCTTGCTGAGACTTAAATCTCTTAAATATATTTTGGTTGTTCTATCTCTCTCGTAAGGGTTTGATATTGTTACAACGCTTTTAAGAGAAATATCTTCGTCGAGGCTCATTGCCGATATTGTTGTACGCGACAATGTGCTGTCTGAGCGTGTTCCTATATTGAACGACAATGCAGGGATGCCCTGTGGTAGTTCGGAAATCAAAGGTGCAAAATCCGATATTGTGAATTTCTCGCTTGTTATATTTCCAACAACGTCGAGCGCTTTTGGATTTTTTTTGTCAAACGATATGGTAACTGAATCGGAACATAGTATGCTGTTCGGTAATATAATCTTTGCTCCGTCCAATCGAATGTTGTTCTCATCTGCTTTTATGTTAGCTTTCAGCTTGTTGAGGCTTAGTCCACTCTTTTCGTATCCCTTGATAGAACGTACAAGCAGGTCCAGTTCATCGCTCAGGACTTTTTTCATGGAAATGTTGCAGTCGATGCCCTCTACGGCAATGTGCGACGGGTCAAACTTATTATCCGCCTTTGGCGCATCTAGAATATCATAGCTGAATTTGCCGTCATATATGAGCAACTGATTTATTCTCAAGGCAAACTTGGGCTTCTCTTTCTCCTCGTCCTGCTTGAATTTGTCTATAATGAACTGAATGTTGAGTGAGGAGTTGGCTGTGATGCGGTTTATCCTGATATCGGGAGAGGCTATGGCCAAAGTGTTTATCTGTATTCTGTTTTTGAGAAGTTTGTATGGCGAAATGTGGGCTGTAGCCTCTTCTATGTGCAGTATGGTGTCTTTTGAAAGATCGCATACGGCAATATCTCTCATTACAATTTCATCAAGGTGTATTACTCTTAGGCTGCCTATACTTATTGGAGTTTCTATAACACTTTCGATGCCGTCTGTTATGAGCGATGCCAAATGTTTTTGCACGCTCTGAAGCCTTAATGACAATGATGCCAGGTATATCGTTGCCACTATCGCAGAAAGTATTATGAATATGTATTTTATAGGTTTGATAAGGCTCTGGGTTTTTATAGAAATAGATACTCTATTTAATTTTTGCGAAGATAGTGATTTTTGACGATATTACCGATAGTTTTTTACCAGAAACTGCAATGTTGTAATCATTTTTTTTACTTTGAAATTGATATATTTTGTAATATCTTTGCAAACTAAAGTTTGCTGGTTTTTTATTAGGCATTCCGTAGAGTTGTGTTTTTGTAAATAGAATTATAAAAAATGGTAGAGACAATTGTAATATTGCTTCTTGCGGTTGGTTTTTTCATTAGTGGAAAAATACGTTCCGATATTGTTGCTTTGTGTGCGCTTGTTGCGTTGATGTTGTTTGGGATACTTACACCTGATGAGGCTTTGGCCGGTTTCTCGAGCAATGTCATAATAATGATGGTTGGATTGTTTGTTGTTGGTGGAGCTATATTTCAGACTGGTCTTGCCAAAATGATAAGCTCCAGGCTTATGAAACTGGCCGGCCATAGCGAGACAAGACTTTTTGTTCTTGTAATGCTTGTAACATCGTTTATGGGAGCTTTTGTGAGCAACACCGGCACCGTGGCTATTATGATTCCTATTGTGGTGAGTATGGCTATGAGTGTGAAGATGAATCCCAGCCGTCTGCTTATGCCTTTGGCTTTTGCAAGTAGCATGAGCGGTATGATGACACTCATTGGTACACCTCCCAACCTTGTGATAAACGAGGAACTTCTTTCGAACGGATATCCCGGACTTGGTTTTTTCACCTTTTTGCCCGTAGGCCTCATATGTGCAGCGGTGGGAACCTTATTGCTTCTTCCGTTGAGTAAAAAATTCCTTTCAAAACCGGGTGCTTTGAGTGGGGCAAGTGCCAGCAGTGGTAAGTCACTCAAGACATTGGTTAAGGAGTATGGCATATCAAGCAATCTGTGTCGTCTGCAGGTGAATGCCGGCTCTTTGGTGGTTGGCAAGATGATAGGCGAGCTTGATATACGCAAAAACTACAGCCTTAATATCATAGAGGTGCGTCATATTGAACGTAGTCAACGTAATCCGCTTGTCAAGAATATGGTTCAACAAGCGGCCGATTCCGATACGGTTTTGCGTGTCGATGATATTCTGTATATATCGGGCAGCGAAGCGATAGTAAAGGTCTTTGCCGAAAAGTACAAACTTGAGGTTCTGCCCGAAACAAGCAACTCTTCTTCCAATGCTCTTGATTTCTATGATATAGGTGTTGCAGAGATAGTGGTTATGTCATCGTCATCGGTTGTAAACAAGACAATCCGTGAGGTTGAGTTTCGTTCCAAATATAATGTGAGTGTCCTTGGTATATGCCGAAAGAACAAGTATATCCTGCAAGGTATAGCCGATGAGACTGTTCACACCGGCGATGTGTTGCTTGTGCAGGGAACATGGAGCAATATAGCAAATCTGGAAAAAGAGAGTTCCGAGTGGATTGTTGTAGGTCGTCCTCTCGAGGAGGCAGCTAAGGTTACTTTGGATTATAAGGCACCTGTTGCGGCTGTTATCATGTTGGGAATGATTGCTGTGATGGTGTTCGATTTCATTCCGGTAGCTCCTGTAACCGCTGTGCTTATTGCAGCTTTGCTCATGGTGCTGACAGGTTGTTTCCGCAATGTTGAGGCTGCTTATAAAACCATAAACTGGGAGAGTATAGTGCTTATAGCCGCTATGATGCCAATGTCGGTGGCTTTGCAAAAGACCGGTGTTTCGGCATGGATTTCAGATGCTCTTGTTGCTAATTTGGGTGGTTATAGTCCCATACTCCTGCTTGCCGGAATATATTTTACAACATCTTTTATGACAATGTTTATCAGCAATACGGCTACGGCAGTCCTTATGGCTCCAATTGCCATGAGCAGTGCTGTGCAGATAGGTGTCAGCCCTGTGCCTATGCTCTTTGCTGTAACCTTGGGTGCAAGTCTTTGTTTTGCATCTCCATTCTCTACACCGCCCAATGCTCTTGTGATGACAGCAGGCCAATATAAATTTTCCGATTATATTAAAGTGGGATTGCCATTGCAGATTATCCTTGGAATAGTGATGATTCTTGTCCTTCCGCTTCTTTTCCCATTTTAATAGGTAAGAATTAAAAATAATCTGCCAAAATTGCCTGTTTTTTGTGCTTTATGTGTAATTTTGTCAGCAAAATTGTTTAGAGATGGATTTGAAAGAGATACAGGCGGTAAAGCAACAATTTGGAATAATAGGTAATGACCCGGCTCTGTTCAGAGCTATAGATACGGCTATTCAGGTGGCTCACACAGACTTGACTGTGCTTGTAACAGGTGAGAGTGGTGTGGGAAAAGAGTTTTTTCCCAAGATAATCCATTCCAACAGCGTTCGCAAGCATGGAAAGTATATTGCTGTAAACTGTGGTGCTATTCCTGAGGGTACCATCGATTCCGAACTGTTTGGTCACGTGAAAGGTGCTTTTACAGGTGCTGTGAACGAGCGTAAGGGTTATTTTAGTGAAGCCGATGGCGGAACAATCTTCCTTGATGAGGTTGCCGAGCTTCCAATATCAACTCAGGCACGTCTTTTGCGTGTGCTCGAGAATGGCGAGTTCTTGCGTGTGGGTTCATCCGATGTTGAGAAAACCGATGTGCGCATTGTGTGTGCTACCAATGTAAATCTTCTCGAGGCTATTGCCGAAGGCCGTTTCCGCGAAGATTTGTATTACCGTTTGAATACAGTGCCCATCAATGTTCCGCCTTTGCGTAAACGTGGCGAGGATGTTGTTCTTCTGTTTATGAAGTTCTGCATGGACTTTGCTGCGAAATACAAAGTACCCAAGGTGCAGCTCGATGCGAATGCCAAAGCTGCAGTCATGAGTTATTCATGGCCGGGAAATATAAGACAGTTGAAGAATATCGCCGAACAGGTTTCGATTCTTGAACTTAATCGTGACGTAAGCGGTGAGGTGATGATGCACTATCTGCCAAAAGAACAAAAGGCTAATCTTCCAATGTTTACGGGGCAGTCCGAAAAGAAATCTTTTGAGAGCGAGCGCGAGATATTGTATAGTGTGCTTTTTGATATGCGTCGCGATATTACTGAGTTGAAGAAGCAACTTGAAAGTCTTCGTATGTCGCATCAAGAGCAGGATTCTCATCTCTCCTATTATTCAGGTGCGCAGTATGCCGATGCACACGAGTTGGCGGTAGTGCAGTCTTCGGCTCAGTCGTATCCAGTGCCTGTTTCGCAAGAGCGTTTCGAACCGTCGGTCAGTGTCGTCGAGGAGTATGTTGAAGAGGCAATGTCGCTTGATGATATGGAAAAGAAAGCAATACTTCTGGCTCTTGAAAGAAATAAGGGTAAGCGCAGGAATGCTGCGAAGGAGCTGAACATATCGGAGCGTACATTGTATAGAAAGATAAAGGAGTATGGCATTGAATAATAGAAAAGGGTACTTTAGACTGTTGCCGGCATTGTTGCTGTTGGTGCTGGTTTCTTGCACGGTTAGTTATAAGTTTACCGGTGCGTCTATCGACTATACCAAGGTCAAGACTGTGTCGATTACTCAGTTTCAGAATCGCGCGGCCTATCAGTGGGCGCCTATGACATCAATGCTTAATGAGGCTTTGAATGATGCTTTTGTGCAACAGACAAAGCTGCAGCAGGTGTCGCGTAATGGCGACTTGCATCTCGATGGCGAAATAACAGCCTACGATCAGTTTAACAAGTCAATATCGTCCGATGGTTACTCTTCGTTGGTGCAGTTGAAACTGACTGTAAACGTTCGTTTTACCAACAATACCAACCATGACGAGGATTTTGAACGTAATTTTAGTGCTACACGCGATTTTGATGCTTCCCAGTCGCTCGACTCGGTGCAGGAGGATCTTGTAACTCAAATGATAAAGGAGATTGTTGACGCTATATTTAATGCCGCAGTTGCCAATTGGTAATACGTATGGAAAAGTTGGTATATTACATATCGCACCCCGAAAAACTCGATAGGGATACCCTGTACGAGTTGCGTATGCTTGTACGAAAGTTTCCATATTTTGACGTGGCGCGTCTGCTTATGCTTAAAAATCTGTATCTTCTGCATGATATTGAGTTTGGGAAGGAGATGCGCGTTGCGGCTTTGTATCTTAAGAATCGTCTTCCACTTTTCAATCTTATATCGGGTTACGACGATGCCGTAGTTGAGGAGTTGATGCAGGATGATGTAACAGTCGATAGGACAATATCCCTTATTGATGCGTTTCTTGACAAGTTGCCTGCCGAGACTTTGTCGCTCGAGGCCGAGGGCGCTGCTGCAGTCGATTATGTATCGGCTTATCTTAAAAAAGATGTAAAGGATGGGGCTTCCGTTCCGGCTTTGCGCGGTCAGGATATTATTGATGAATTTCTTGCTAACGGTAGCGAACGTATAACGCTCGATTTGACCGCTGGGACAGAAGAGGTTTCAAATGTGGCTTCCGATGTGGTGGAAGAACCGGTGCCGGAGAATTCTTTCTTTACCGAAACGCTTGCCAATATTTACATTAAGCAAG
Organism: Bacteroidaceae bacterium; assembly: GCA_045644465.1. Lineage (GTDB taxonomy): Bacteria > Bacteroidota > Bacteroidia > Bacteroidales > Bacteroidaceae > HGM04593. The sequence continues at coordinate 15,640 of JAZRGV010000020.1, read as the reverse complement.
GTAAATATGAGAAGGCACTTGAAATTATTAAGCGATTATGTTTGGAATATCCGAATAAAAATCGTTACTTTGCAGACCAAATAAGATTTTTGGAAAAAATAATAAAATATACAAAAAGAAAATAATATGTATTTGCTTTGTGTTTCACTTATCATTCTTGTATCGGTATTGATGTGTTTGATTGTTCTTATTCAGAACTCTAAAGGCGGTGGCTTGGCTGCAGGCTTCGCTTCTTCAAACCAGATTATGGGCGTTAGAAAAACAACAGACTTCCTTGAGAAGGCTACATGGACTCTTGCAGCTCTCATGGTTGTTATAAGCGTTGTTGCTGCTTATTCTCTCCCTAAGACAGAGGTTGTAGATTCTTTTGACGCTCAGGCTGTTGAGACATACGAAACAGCTGCCGGCACAGCAGAACTTCCTGTAGAGGAGTAATAAAACCTTTATACAGCATAATAGCCGACCGTGAGGTCGGCTTTTTGTGTTTGAATACGACTCACTATAGATTTCTGCTAATTGATAATCAATGGTGTGGTGCTCTATTCAAAAAGTTCGCATTTATTTGATGTTGTATAGCTATTTTTACTATTTTTGCAATATTGTGTATATTCCCACGTAACACAACCGCAGTGTTGTTGAAAGAAGGGCTTATAAACTTGTAATAACTTATAACTGAATAATATGAAAAATCGACTCTTTTTTGTGCTGATGTTTGCACTCTTCTCTATTGGCGCATCGGCTCAAGTTGTTTTGCCGTCCGATGGCAATGTGTATCGTCTTGTCAATCTTTCGACAGGTAAAGCTTTAACAAACAAAGATGTTGCTACACACAACGCCTATCTTACCCAGGCAGATGTGGATGTAAATTCAAAGGGCCAGGAGTGGTGCTTTGTCTCTTTGTCCAACAAAGAACCTCAGTTTGCACTTTACAATACAGAGTATGGCCAGGCTATTGATATGGCATGGAGTTCGGGTACTCCTGGTAAGTTGTTGCAGTGGGAAGGTACCTGTACCGATAATCAGTCGTTCTATGTAAATGTTGTAAATGAAACCGAAGGGTTGATTCAGCTTCTTTATAAAAATGAGCACTCAAAAGTTTTGCAAGTGCAGAGCGACGGTTCTTTAACAATGGTTGAGGGTGCTTCGGGTGAGTCAACATTTTTCCGTTTGGAATATGTGCGAAACGAGAAGGTGGGCTATATTCCTGTTATGGGACGTTATTTCATCATACGTGAAAAAACAACCGGATATGCTTTGAACACACGTGGCAATAATAACAATAATGCAAGAATATATATCGACAGCTACGATGAGAGTCAAAAAAAGAATTTTATTTGGCAGTTGCGTCGTAATGCTTCCGGTGTTGAATATTGCCAGTTCTATGGCCCATATTTTGGCAAGGCTATTGACGTTGCCCTTTCGGGAGCAAAATATCCTCTTCTTTGGGATCCTTCATATACTAATTCCAATCAGCAGCTGCAGTTCATTCCTGTCGATGGCGAAAAGGGAGTTTATCGTATAAATTCAAAAGAGGGAGGCTCATGGTATAGCCTTAAATATGAAAATGGAAATCTTGTAATGGCTTCGGGCTATAACAGTGGTTCTCTGTTTACGTTGGAGAGTGTTGTTGCCGACGATGTGCCCATGCCTAACGTATGGGAAGATGAGACATTCTTTGGTGAGAACAAAGAGGCCGGACATGCTACATATATGCCTTATACGTCGGTAGCTGCAATGAAAGCAGACGCACGCTACGAGAAACCATGGATTGAGCCCGAAAGAGCCGAATATCAAAGCCTTAACGGAACATGGAAACTCAACTGGGTTGAAACAGCCGCTGAGCGTCCGGGCGAGGATGATTTCTGGGGTGATAATGTTGATGTTTCCAAGTGGGATGATATCTCTGTTCCCTCGTGTCTTGAGATGAATGGCTATGGCGATCCACTTTATATCAATGTGAACTATCCTTTCAAGAATAATCCGCCAATGATTGAGATGAAGGATGGTTTACTTAATTCGGTAGCCTCTTATCGTCGCGATTTTGATATTCCGGCAAACTGGGATGCCAAGAATGTATTCCTGCATTTCGACGGTATATATGGTGCGGCATTTGTTTGGGTAAATGGTAATTATGTAGGTTATACACAGAGCGGTAACAACGATGCTGAGTTTGATGTTACAAAGTATTTGCGTGCAACAAACAATAATGTATGTGTGCAAGTAATTCGTTGGAGCGATGCTTCGTATCTCGAAGGTCAGGATATGTGGCACATGAGCGGTATTCATCGCGATGTATATCTCTTTGCAACTCCAAAAACATTCGTTCGTGACCATTATATAACATCGGAACTTGATGCGGCAAGTGGCTATCGAAGCGGTAAAATGAATGTAGAGTTGGTTTTGGACAACCGTTACGGAACTGAAGCGTCTAAAAAGGTTGAAGTTTCTCTGCTGGCTCCCGACGGTGCAGTTGTAGCTTCCAATGAAATAGATGTCGATTTTGCTCTTGGTGAGAAATCTGCTACAAAGAAGATTGTATTTGAAAATCTCTCGGGCTTGCAGGCGTGGACTGCCGAAACACCAAACCTCTACACTGTAATAGTGGCCCAAAAAGATGCTGACGGCAACGAAGAATATGTTTTCTCTACAAAATATGGCTTCCGTCACATTGAGATAAAGAACGGTCTTGTATATATCAATGGCGAAAAGATTATGTTCAAGGGTGCCAATTTGCAGGATACACATCCTGTGACCGGTCGTTCGGTTGATGTTGAGACAATGCTTACCGATGTGAAGATGATGAAGCAGGCTAATATGAATATTGTTCGTACTAGTCACTATCCACGTCAGGCTAAGATGAATGCAATGTTCGACTATTATGGCCTTTACTGTATGGATGAAGCCGATCTTGAATGTCACATGAGTTGGGAAGAAGGCAAGGAGAAGGGTGGTATCACTAACGAGGATAGCTGGAGAGCCCAGTATATCGACCGTACCGAGCGTATGGTTTATCGCGATCGTAACTTCCCGTCAATAATTTTCTGGTCGCTTGGTAACGAGAGTGGTGGCGGTAAGAACTTCCAGCACACTTATGCAGCAGTGCGTGCTCTCGATCCGCGTCCTATCCATTACGAGGGTGCATCGCGTGCCGGAACAGAACATTCGGATATCTATTCCGAGATGTATCCAACCTTGACCGACCTCGATGAACATGCCAATGGAAAAACAGATGTAAGCTATCCATATCATACAAACTCAAAGGGACAGCCATACTTTATGTGCGAGTATGCTCATGCCATGGGTAATGCGGTAGGTAACTTGCAGGAGTATTGGGATTTGATGGAGAATAGTACATATGGTATTGGTGGTTGTATATGGGACTGGGTCGATCAGTCAATTTATGACTCAAAGGATATCAAGAATGGTAATTTCGAGGTTAACGGCATGAATAAATATCGTACAGGATTCGATTATCCGGGTCCTCACCAGGGTAACTTCGTCAACAATGGTCTTATTGCTGCCGATCGTGCATGGAGCCCGGAGTTAACCAATGTGAAGTATGTATATCAGTATATCAAGTTTGTGTCATATGATGCTTCTGCCAAGAAGTTGACAATAAAGAACGACTACGATTTTATTTCACTCGATAAGTTCTATTTGAAATATTCTATACTTATTGATGGTGAAGTTGTAGAAAGTGCTAAAGCTGCTCTTCCTGCAACTGCTCCCGGAGAGATGGCTGAGGTTTCTATTCCTTATACCTCATCGGCTGTTGCCGGAAAAGAGATGTTGCTCAACATCGAATTGTGCTATAAAGAAGAACCTACCTGGGTAAATGCCGATTATGCTGTTGCAACAAATCAATACACTCTTGTTGAGCGCGATATGTCATCATTGTCGCTTAAAGGCAATGATGAGATTACCCTCGAAGAAACAGCTTCGGGTTATGAAATAAAGAGCTCTTCAATGGAAATGTCATTTGCTGCAGATGGAACAATGCGTTCATGGGTTGTAAATGGAAATTCACTCATTGTAGAGGGTCCTGAATATAGCAACTATCGCTGGGTGGAGAATGATAAGCCTACTGAAAGCTTGAGTAAATATAACGAGAAAAATGGTATTCAATCAAAATCTGCGACATTTACTCTTAGTGAAGATAAAAAGCATGTCAATATTGTTGTAAATGCAAGTGGTTGGTTCTGTACATATAAGTTTGTTTATACAATAACAGCTGATGGTGCAATGCTTATAGATGCTTCCTATACAGTGGTTCCTGATGATGCACGCCGCATGGGTATGTCATTAGTGTTCCCTGCCGATTTTGAACAAATAGAGTATTATGCTTATGGCCCATTTGAGAACTATGTCGATCGCCGAGGTGGTTCACAGCTTGGACGTTATTATACAACCGTGAGCGATATGTTTGAGCCTTATCCTATGCCACAGAGTATGGGTAACCGCGAGGGGTTGCGCGATTTGTTGCTCTATAATGCCAATAATGGCGTTGGTGTTAAGGTGCAGACTGCCGGCAATGTGGCATTCTCGCTGTTGCATCATAGCGATTTGGAACTTAAGAATGCAAATCACACATGGGAACTAAAGAAAGGCGATGTGTATGCTCATTTCGATTGCGCTCAAAAGGGTATTGGTAACGGAAGTTGCGGCGAGGTTCACACAATAGATAAATATCTTATTAAGAGCGGTACAAAATATAACTGCTCATTGCTCTTTACTCCTGTATTGGATGTTGAATCGGGCATTGAGAGCGTAACTGCCGGTGCGGTGCGTTTCAATGTTGTTGACGGAACTCTTGTATGCTCAGGTCTCGCAAGCGGTGATTCTGTTGCGGTGTATAATATGGGTGGTGTGCTTGTCTCTTCGGCAGTTGCTGCATCTCAAGTTGTTGCTCTGCCTGTAGCAAACCAACCGCATGGCTCGTATGTCGTAATAGTGAAAAATGGCAACAAGTATGAGGCTTATAAGATACTTCTGTAACCTATTTTAGTATAAATGTTTGATTTTTTGTAAAAAAAGTCAAAAAATAGGTAAAATATTAATAATTAGTAGTATCTTTGCAAAAAATTTAAAAAAGAGGTTGTCGAAACGCTATAAAGGGAGTAGGCGATATTTTAAACTTTTAATATTGTTATGAAGAAATTTTTCTATGTAGCAGTTATGGCTCTTGCATTGACAGCTTGTGGTAAGGCTGACAAAGAGGTTACAAACGCAACAGACATCGTTCCTGCTGCAGCAACAGAGGTACTTCCTGCAGCTGCTCCAGTTCCAGGTCTTGGTAAGGTTGCTACTGACGTAACTCCTGCTGAGTAAGAAGTCGTTAATTAAGAAGTTTAGAAGATTGTCAATCAACTGTCTTTGACAGTGATTGACAACTATACTTCTTTAAAATGGAAAAAATGCCTTAAGGGCTCATCAATAAAACAAACAGGTTATTCCAACTTGTTTGTTTTTTTTATCTCTTAGCCGTTTCTCTATTTCGAAAAAAGGTGCTATTTTCGCAAAGATTTGGCTCTAAAACCCAAATATATCCGCAAATGATAGACAAAACCGTTTTTAAAGATAAGAAAGCCATATATTATACTCTTGGTTGCAAACTGAATTTCTCGGAGACGGCAACCATTGAACGTCAGCTTCAGGAAGCAGGCATAAGAACCGCCAAACGTGGCGAGAAAGCCGATATCTGCATTGTAAACAGTTGCGCCGTTACTCAGGAAGCCGAAAAGAAATGCCGTCAGGCTATACACAAACTTGTGCGTCAGTACCCCGGTGCATACGTGGTGGTTACAGGCTGTTATGCTCAGCTCTCGGCCGAGAAACTTTCAAAGGAGCTTGGAGTAGATGTTGTGCTTGGCATTGATAAGAAAGGTGATGTTCTTGAATATCTTGGCAATCTCGAGAAACACAACGACGGTGGTGAGTGGTATGCACGCCCCACAAAGGATGTCCGTAACTTCGTGCACTCCTGTTCACGTGGCGACCGCACCCGTTATTTCCTGAAGGTGCAGGACGGATGTGACTATTTCTGTACCTATTGCACCATCCCTTTTGCGCGTGGACGTAGTCGTAACCCCAAGATTGAGGAGCTTGTAGCACAGGCGCAGATGGCAGCATCCGAAGGTGGTAAAGAGGTTGTAATCACCGGTGTTAACATTGGCGATTTCGGAAAATCAACAGGCGAGAGTTTCGTGTCGTTGGTAAAGGCGCTCGATACGGTAGGTGGTATTTCACGATACCGCATATCTTCGATAGAGCCTAATCTGCTCACCGACGAGGTAATAGACTATGTGTCGCAATCGCGTGCTTTTATGCCACACTTTCACATTCCTTTGCAGGCAGGTAGCGACGAGGTGCTTAAGCTTATGCACCGCCGCTACGACACAGCGCTCTTCGCAAGCAAGATTGCCAAGGTGCGCCAAGTGATGCCCGATGCGTTTATCGGTGTCGATGTCATTGTTGGCACTCGTGGCGAGAGCGAAGAGTTGTTTGAACAGGCCTATAACTTCATTAAAGGGCTCGATATATCGCAGTTGCATGTATTCAGCTACTCGGAACGTCCCGGTACCCAGGCATTGAAGATTGATGGTGCTGTAGCTCCGGCCGAGAAACATCGCCGTAGCCAGCTACTCATTGCTTTGAGCGAGGAGAAACGTCTTGCTTTCTATGAGCGTCATATTGGTAAAGAGGCTGTCGTGCTCTTTGAAAAGCCACGTTCCGGAATGCCGGTAGGAGGATTTACCGACAACTATATAAGAGTGGAAACAGCACCTGATGCGTCGCTGGTGAACAGGCTTGTGCGTGTGAAGCTTGGTGCATTTAACGAAGATAAGTCGGCATTGGTAGCCGATGAAATATTGGGATTTGTCGATTGAAACAATGAAAAAGGTTGCAGTTGTCATATTGAACTATAACGGAATTTCCATGCTTGAGAAGTTCCTGCCATCGGTTGTGGCATTTTCGCCCGAGGCCGATGTTATAGTTGCCGACAACGCATCAAGCGATGGCTCTCTTGAATTCCTGAAAACAAATTATCCGTCATTACGTGTTATAGTGCTCGATTGTAACTACGGCTTTGCCGATGGTTACAACAAGGCCTTGGCACAGGTTGATGCCGAATATTATATATTGCTTAACTCCGATGTCGAGGTAACTGATGGTTGGATTGCTCCTATGCTGTCGTTCATGGAAGCAAACAGTGGAGTGGTGGCATGTCAGCCTAAGTTGCTCGCTTACAAGGATAAATCATCTTTTGAATATGCCGGTGCGGCAGGTGGTTTTATCGACCGTTACGGCTATCCTTTCTGTCGCGGACGCGTGTTCGATACCATAGAGAAAGACAATGGGCAGTATAACGATGTATGCAGTCTCTTTTGGGCTACAGGTGCGGCAATGATGGTACGCAGTAACGATTACTGGGCTGTTGGCGGCCTCGATGGACGCTTCTTCGCTCATATGGAAGAGGTTGACCTCTGTTGGCGTTTAAAGGCGCGTGGCGGTGATATATGCTATGTCCCGGCCTCTGCTGTGTATCACGTAGGTGGCGCAACGCTCGACAAAAGCAATCCTCGCAAGACATTCCTCAACTTTCGCAATAACCTGTTGATGCTCTATAAGAACCTGCCCGAAGAGGAGTTGCGCCATGTGATGTGTGTTCGCGCCCTTCTCGATTATGTTGCAGCGTTCAAGTTCCTGTTGTCGGGTAACGTGGGCGATTTTAAGGCTGTGCTTAAGGCACGCAAGGAGTACAAGCGTATGCGTGCGAGCTATGGGGATGTGCGTAAGAGTAATATCTCAGCAACGGTTGTGCGTTGTCCGCAAGGCAGAATGCCGTTCCTGCTGCTGTGGCAGTATCATGCTTGTGGCAGAAAGTTTTTTAACAAACTGAAAAAGTAATATTATGGAAACAGCACTATATCTTTTGCCCGTAACTCTGGGCGACACACCTTTGAGTAATGTCTTGCCACAATACAATAGTGAGATTATTGCCGGAATACGTCATTTCATTGTCGAGGATGTACGTTCGGCACGTCGTTTCTTGCGTAAGGTTGATTCGGGGTTCGATATCGACGGTTCTACATTCTATGAACTCAACAAGCATACAGCTCCCGAAGTCGTTGCCGGCTATCTCAAGTCTTTGCAGAGTGGTAAGCCCATGGGTGTTATTTCCGAGGCCGGCTGCCCTGCTGTTGCCGACCCGGGTGCCGATGTTGTTGCCATAGCGCAGCGCAAGGGATTGAAGGTTGTGCCTTTGGTTGGTCCGTCAAGCATTATTCTTTCTGTTATGGCTTCAGGTTTTAATGGTCAGAGCTTTGCCTTTAACGGTTACTTGCCCATAAAGGCCGATGAACGTGCTAAGAAACTGCGTCAGCTCGAGCAACGTATATATAATGAGGAACAGACACAACTGTTTATAGAAACTCCATATCGTAATGGCAAGATGCTTGAGGATATCCTTGCCAACTGTCGTCCGCAGACAAAGCTGTGCATAGCTGCTAATCTCACATGTGCCGATGAATATGTGCAGACACGTACAGTAAAGGAGTGGAAAGGTCGCGTTCCCGACCTGTCTAAAGTTCCTTGTATCTTCTTGTTGTATAAATAACACAAAAGCCACCAAACGGTGGCTTTTGTGTTATTTATTGCTTTTTGTTTTTTAGTATCTCCTGTAACTTAAACATCTCGTCGCGGTATTGCGCTGCTTCCACAAATTCCATCTTGTCTGCAGCCTCCTGCATCAGACGGCGTGTGCGTTCGATGCTCTTCTTTAACTGTTCCGCGTTCATATATTCCACAACCGGGTCGCATGCGATAGCCTGTTGCATCTCCTCTTCATAATATCTCTTTGCGCCTCGTGGCAGTTCCTTCTCTTTTCGTTCAAGAGATAGAGCATTGCTTATCTCCTTTTTGATTTGGGTAGGTGTTATGCCGTTCTCCTCGTTGTAGCGCATCTGTTTCTCTCTGCGTCGGTTTGTCTCGTCTATGGTGCGTCTCATGCTTTCTGTAATGTTGTCGGCATAGAAGATTACCAGTCCGTTGACGTTACGTGCTGCACGGCCTGCTGTCTGTGTCAGTGAGCGGTGGCTACGCAGGAAGCCCTCTTTGTCGGCATCAAGTATGGCTACGAGCGATACCTCGGGCAAGTCGAGTCCTTCGCGTAGCAGGTTCACACCAATGAGTACGTCGTATAGTCCTTCGCGCAGGTCGGTCATAATCTGTATGCGTTCAAGGGTATCTACGTCGCTGTGTATATAGTTGCAGCGTACTCCGTTACGTTGCAGATATTCGGTAAGTTCTTCGGCCATTCGTTTTGTGAGTGTTGTTACAAGAACACGCTCCTCGCGTTCCACACGAATCTGTATCTCTTCCATCAGATCATCAACCTGATTGGCAATGGGGCGCACTTCTATTATCGGGTCTAGCAGGCCTGTTGGGCGTATAACCTGTTCAACTACAACGCCTTCGCTCTTCTCTAACTCGTAGTCGGCAGGTGTTGCGCTAACATATATAGTCTGCGGTGTCAGTGTCTCAAACTCTTCGAATTTTAGCGGACGGTTGTCGAATGCTGCGGGCAGGCGGAATCCGAACTCTACAAGGTTCTTCTTGCGAGCGCGGTCACCGCCATACATGGCGTGTATCTGCGGAACACTCACGTGGCTCTCGTCGATGATGAGCAAAAAGTCCTCAGGGAAGAAATCGAGAAGGCAGTAGGGGCGTGTGCCGGCCTCGCGCCCGTCGAAGTAACGCGAATAGTTTTCTATTCCTGAGCAGTGTCCCAGTTCGCGCAACATCTCAATGTCGTATGTTACGCGCTCGTGCAGTCGTTTGGCCTCCAATGGCTTGCCTATCTCGCGGAAATACTCCTCGCGTTCCTCAAGGTCCTTCTCAATCTCGGCTATGGCACGCAGAGTGCTCTCTTTGGTGGTCATAAACAGGTTGGCCGGGTATATCTTGTAGTCGTCGAAAGTGGTCAATCGCACGCCTGTAACGCTGTCTATCTCTTCTATGCTGTCGATATCGTCGTCCCAGAATGTGATGCGTAGCACGTGGTCGCAATATGCGAGACTCACTTCAACGGTGTCGCCCTTGACACGGAAGTTACCGCGTTCCAGGCTAATGTCGTTGCGTGTATATAGGCTCCCAACGAGCTTGCGAAGAAAGACGTTGCGGTCTATCTTTTGCCCAACGCGAATCTCAATAACATTGTTGTAGAAATCGCTCGGGTTACCCATGCCATATATGCACGATACCGATGATATCACAACCACGTCTTTTCTGCCCGACAGCAGTGCCGATGTGGCTGCAAGACGCAGCTTGTCTATCTCGTCGTTTATGGCGAGGTCTTTTTCTATATAGGTGTCGCTCGACGGGATGTATGCTTCGGGCTGGTAGTAGTCGTAGTACGATACGTAATACTCTACGGCATTGTTCGGGAAGAATCCTTTGAACTCGTTGTACAGCTGTGCAGCCAGTGTTTTGTTATGGCTGAGTATTAGGGTGGGGCGGTTTATCTCCTTAATGACGTTGGCCATTGTGAATGTCTTTCCCGAGCCTGTTACGCCAAGCAGTGTCTGCGCTGCGGTGCCGGCTTTGATACCCTCTACAAGCTGTGCAATAGCCTCGGGCTGGTCGCCCATAGGTGTGTAATCCGATACAAGTTCAAATTTCATGCGTTATCTTTGAAAAAATGGTGAATTACAAATATAGGATTTTTTTTTCATATAGCAATCGCTTTCTAATCTTAATATTGTGTTAATGTTGTTTTAAAAAAAACAAATAAAGGTTGTAGTCTATCGGTAATGTTATTATCTTTGAACATAATATGGATTTTAAACTTTAAATTACATAATATGAGAAAAGCTCTTTGTCCTTTATTTGCGTTTCTTATGCTTTCTTTCTCGGCTGTGGCTCAGAATAAACCACTTATGGGATGGAGCAGTTGGAATACTTATGGCTTCCAGATAAACGATTCTGTAATCAAGGCGCAGGCTGATGCTATGCTTCAGCTGGGTTTTAAGGATTGTGGATATAATCACATTAATATTGATGATGGTTTCTTTGGCGGTCGCGATGCCAATGGTAATCTACTCATTCACCCCGAACGTTTTCCGAATGGCCTGCGTCCTCTTGTCGATTATATTCATTCACAGGGTTTGAAGGCCGGTATATACAGCGATGCGGGTCGTAATACATGTGCTTCATTCTGGGGTAAACCCAAAGATGAGATTGGTCGCGGTGTAGGTCTTTATGGTCACGATGCTGCCGATTTTGATCTCTTTTTTAATCCGGAGAAATTGAATTTCGATTTTATAAAGATTGACTATTGCGGTGCCGATGCCGGCAACAATGACGAGGGGCTTGACCTTGACGTGGAGCAACGCTACAAGGAGATTGCAGCGGCAATAAAGGCTGTGGGGCGTAACGATATTACCTGGAATATCTGCCGATGGGCTTTTCCTGGTACGTGGGCTTGTGAAATAGCTGATTCGTGGCGTACAACTGAGGATATCTATCTTGGTTGGGAATCTGTAAAAAGCATCATAAATCAGAGTCTTTATCTTTCGGCATATACAACATACGGCCATTATAACGATATGGATATGCTTGAGGTTGGTCGTGGCTTGACCGAAGAAGAGGATAAAACACACTTTGGAATGTGGTGTATCATGAGTTCCCCGTTGCTTATCGGTTGTGATTTGAACGATATTAAAGGCAATGCTCTTGAATTGATGCAGAACAAGGAACTTATAGCTCTTAATCAAAACGAATTGGGCTTGCAGGCATACGTAGTTAAAAGAGAGAATGGTGCTTATGTCCTGGTAAAGGATGTCGAAGAGAAGTATGGCGCAAAACGCGCTGTTGCTTTCTATAACCCCACAAACTCGGCAATTGATATGAGTATCGATTTTGCCACTCTTGACCTTGCCGGTGATGTCAAAGTGCGCGATCTCTTTGAAAAAAGTGATGTTGGAATAAAGACTGGTTCTATGTCGGTGAATGTGCCGGCTCATGGAACATGCATATATAAGCTCGAAGCTGAAGAACGCCTCGAACGCACTCTCTATGAAGCCGAGACCGCTTGGCTGTCGGCATATCAGGAACTCAAGAATCACGAGGTTGAGGGTACTGCCAACTACATCGAGGATGCTGCTTGTTCCGGTGGCGTTAAGGTTGGTTGGGTAGGTGGCAGAGCCGATAACGATATCCAGTGGCGTAATGTCTATAGCAAGAATGGTGGCGAATATACTTTGCGTATATACTTCAAGACTGGTGAAGACCGTACAATGAAACTTAGTGTAAACGGTGGCAATGCTGTTTCACATACAGGTAACTCCGGAGGTTGGAGTACAGTGGGCTACAAAGATTTTGATGTTGTGCTCCAAAAGGGCGAGAATGTCGTTCGTCTGTTCAATGAGAGCGGATATATGGGTGATATCGACCGAATGGAGCTTGTGAACAAGAATATTCCCGTGGTTACTGAAAAATATCCTATAGTGTTCGACAAGAATCAGGGATATACTCACGGAAGCCGTCGTCTGAATACAATTTCGCTTGGCGCGCAGACTGTGGCATTGCCTGCTCCGCTAAAAGTGTATAGCAATGTTGAAACTGCTTGTTTCAGTGCGAAGGCAGGAGAAACAGTTACTCCCTCGTTCGGCTATGCCGGTGAATGGATGCATGGATTCGTTTATATCGACTATAACAGAAACGGTGCTTTTGAAGCCACTATCAATTCCGACGGTTCTTTGCCACAGGGTAGCGAAGCTGTTGCATTCTCATACGCCGAGCCATCATTGGGTTCGGGAGTGGGATACAATAGCAATGGTGTGAGGGTTGGCAACTCGAATGTTCTTAATCCTCCGGCGTTTACATTGCCTGCTGATTTGGCTCCAGGTTTCTATCAGATGCGATATAAGGTGGATTGGGCATCAATAGATCCTGCCGGTCGTGCCGAGGACGGAAACGGTATCATAAAGAACGGAGGTGCCATTTGTGATGTGCTGCTTAATGTGCACGACGACAACGGTATTCTCAATGTTGTTGCCGAGAATGGAACATTGCTTGCTGCTGACGGCTCTGCATTGCCGGTAACAGTGCCTTTTGGAGAGCCTTTGGCAATGAAAATTGTTGCAAACGATGGATATATTCTTGATTATATAAAGGTGGTGCATGGACACAATCTCGATGGCGAAAGTGTTGTTGATGGTGTGGCTCAGTATAAAGAAATAGTGCTTCCTGCATATATCCTGGATGGCGATATTGTTACAATCCCTGCCGAATATATCGATGGCGATGTCAGAATAACCGCTTCATTCGTGAAGAAACAGGGCGGTGATGCCGGCGATGGCTATGCTCTGTCTTTTGAAAAGGATGCAAAGGTGGCCGATGCTCACAACATAACTGTAGGTATAAACAATGAAAAGCTTGATATTCAGGGCGATGCCGTATATTACGATATGACATCGAATCCTCTGCTTTTGTCTGCTACAAGAAATATTTTGCTTGATATTGCCGGCGTTGCCGGAAAGGATGCGTATATGTATATCGACCTTGACAACGACGGTTGCTTCACCGTGATGATGAATGAGGAGGGTTTGCCGAGCGTGTCAAGCGAGTTGCTTACATTCTCATGTTATAACGGCTTGGACAGCGATGGTGGTGCTGCTCAGAGCGGTGTGCTTGCATCAATGCCGGTATGCAAACTCAGCGAGGTGTTGCCTGACGGCTTCTATCGTGCGCGTCTTAAACTCGACAAAAATAATATAAGCCCTGCCGGTTCCGAAAATATTGTTGCAGAAAACGGTGTGGTTGTCGATTTCCTTATAAACCTGGCAAGTGGCAAAAAAGAGCTGACTCTGCACACTGTTAACGGTAGCATCGATGGCGAGAACTATACTGCCTTGCCAATGGTCGTTACCCCGGGTGTCGGTTTTAAGGCAGTTTTGCGAGGTGCTCCGGGATATACATGTAACGAGGTCGTTGTTCGTCACGGTCACAATATTGATGGCGAGCAGTATGTAAACGGCAATGAGCAATGGCGCGAAGAGCGATTGTCTGTTGTTGACGGAAAGGTTTTTGTTGATGCTTCGTTTGTTGACGGTGATGTAGCGTTGTATGCTACATTTGAGCCCGAAGAAAACAACGAATGGCAGCTTGTGTTCAGTGATGAGTTCAATGCCGAAGATATGTCGCAGCCGCTTGAAGAAAAATGGATGCGTTGCCAGCGTTACGGTGCAACATGGAATCGTTGGTTGAGCGACAGCAAAGAGGTTATCTATCTGCAGGGTGGCGACCTCGTTGCCCGTGCAATACCTAACCCCGATATGGAGAGCGACCCTGTTCCAATGATTACCGGAGGTATAAAGAGCAATAAGCGCTTTGGATTTACATATGGATATGTTGAGGGACGCATCAAATCTAACCCTTGGACTGGTAACTTCCCCGCATTTTGGATGATGCCCGAGGACCAGAGTGCCGGATGGCCCGACTGCGGTGAGATTGACATTTGGGAGACAATCGACTCGCAGGAGCGTTCATGGCATACGGTACATAGCAATTGGACCTATGACCTTGGGAATACTAATAATCCTAAATCGAGCTTCAATGTGGCTACGTCGCACGACCGTTATCATACCTATGGTTTGGAGTGGGACGAGAATACTCTTATATGGTATGTCGATGGAAAAGAGGTTGGCAGATATACAAAGTCAACAAACCAGTCGTATATCGACCAGGGACAGTGGCCTTTTGATAAACATTTTCATTTGATTTTGAACCAAAGCGTTGGAAACAACGCGTGGGCAGCTGATGCTGATGTGACACATACATACGAAACCCGTTTCGATTGGGTGCGTGTATATCAGAAGAGGGGTATGAGTAATACAAACGGCACAGTGGGCATATCTTCTGTTGTCGATGAAGGCAATGCTGTAGTCAATATTATCGATGGTGGAGTAGAGGTGGTCTTGAATACTCCTGATAAGGTGGCTGTCTATGACCTCGCGGGCCGTGAGGTTGCTGCAGCATATACTAGTGGTGTGCATCGTTTTGCATTGCAGAGTGGTGCGTATGTTGTATGTGGTAAGAAGGTGATAGTTAAGTAAAGAGTTTTTTTTCTCTTCTTTTCGTGCCGACGAAAAGCAAAAATCTCCGGCACAGACAAAATTTGTCTGTGCCGGGCTCTTTGGTACTTTCTGTCGATACAGAAAGTACAATAAAGAACGACTTGATGTAAAATACAAATCCAAAGTGTTAAGGGTAAAAACTGCTGTAAACGATTAAAACGAAGTTTCGACAATACGAGCAGCTGTTAGTCGCAGGTAGCACGGTTTTTGTCGTGCCCTGCGGGATGCGAGAAGCGAGTGTTGTCAACAGAGCAACGATTAACGATAGTTGGGCAGACACATCGGCCTGCTCCTGTACGTGCGGATGTTTCATTAGCAAAAGGAGTTTGTTTTTGAGCAAAATCCTTTATTAACAACAAAGTCAACAAAAACAAAAAGCGTCTGCCCCGCAAGGAGCAGACGCCATATTTAGGTTTAAGCGTTTATTAGAGCTTTGGACCTGCAGCAACAAGAGCCTTACCAGCCTCGTTACCTGTGTACTTGGTGAAGTTCTTGATGAAACG
>JAZRGV010000019.1:0-71131 GCA_045644465.1 Bacteroidaceae bacterium | reverse complement strand
ACATATCCCGGAGGCGCACCGACAAGGCGCGAAACGGTGAATTTCTCCATATATTCGCTCATATCGATGCGTATGAGTGCATCGGCACTGCCGAACATAAACTTTGCAAGTTCCTTTGCAAGCAGGGTTTTTCCCACGCCTGTAGGGCCAAGGAACATGAATGTACCTATTGGTTTGTTGGGGTTCTGCAAGCCTACGCGGCTGCGCTGAATAGCTTTTGTCAGTTTTTCGATGGCGTTGTCCTGTGAAACGACCTTTTCTGTAAGTTCTTGCTTCATGCCTTTGAGACGTGTCCATTCGTCTTGCTGCATGCGTTGCATTGGTACGCCCGAAATCATTGATACCACGCGTGCCACGTCCTCTTCGTTTACAGTCTGACGGCTTTCGACAAGGCTCTTTTCCCACTCTTCTTTCATATGGGCAAGCTCACTTTGCAACGATTTTTCTTTATCGCGTAGGTTGGCCGCACTTTCGAAGTCCTGACGTTTTACAGCGTTGTTCTTCTCGCTGTTTACCTTGTCGATGAGTCCCTCTTGCTCTTCTATCTCTTTTGGAACTTTGATGTTGCTGATGTGCATTCTCGCGCCCACCTCGTCCATGGCGTCAATCGCCTTGTCGGGGAAGCAACGGTCTGTGATGTAACGGTCTGTCAATTTGACACACGATAGCAGGGCTTCGTCGGTATATGTGACATTGTGGTGGTTCTCGTATCTCTCCTTTATGTTCTTTAGAATGACATATGTATCTTCGGCCGATGTTGGCTCTACGAGTACCTTCTGGAAACGACGCTCCAGCGCACCGTCCTTTTCTATGGTTTTGCGGTACTCATCGACGGTAGTAGCACCAATGCACTGAATCTCGCCACGTGCAAGAGCCGGCTTTAGGATGTTTGCCGCATCCATAGAACCGGGAGTTGAACCGGCACCCACAATGGTGTGTATCTCATCGATGAAGATAATTATATTAGGGTTGTTCTCGAGCTCTGTTATTATTGCACGCAGGCGCTCCTCAAACTGTCCACGATATTTTGTTCCGGCAACAACGGCTGTCATGTCGAGTGCAATGATACGTTTGTTGAACAATATGCGAGAGGTCTTGCGTTCAACTATGCGTTGTGCAAGTCCTTCTACAATGGCCGACTTTCCTACACCGGGTTCACCAATGAGTATGGGATTGTTTTTCTTTCTGCGGCTCAATATCTGCGATATGCGTTCAATCTCTTTCTCGCGGCCTACAACGGGGTCGAGTTTGCCTTCGCTTGCTGCCTTTGTCATGTCAACGCCAAAGTTATCGAGCACGGGAGTGTCGTTAGCCGATTTGGTCTGCTGTGTTCCTGCATATGCATGCTGGTTGCTGCTATCGTTCTTGTTAGGCAGAGCATCGTCATCATCCTCGTGGTCGGTAAAACCGAATCCGTCGGTGATATTCTCGTTCATATCGGGTTTCTTCTCCTTTACGGCATCAAGAACTTTTTGATATGTGATGTCGCGTTCTTCGAGAATCTCGGCTGCAAGGTTGTTCTTCTCCTTGAGTATGCCAAGCAGAAGATGCTCGGTGTCGGCAGTGCTCTTGAACGAACGTGCCTCCAGTGTCGTGAAACGCAATATTCTTGCTGTACTCAGGCTCATTTCTATGTCGCTGTTGTATGGCAGGTTGGCTATGGGCCCGTCACTGCTTCTGCTTTCAAGAGCCTCTTTCATCTCTTGTATGTTTACATTAAGGCTTCCAAGGATGTCGAGTGCGCATCCTTTTCCTTTTCTAATTATTCCAAGTAGCAAATGCTCGGGTTTGATGCTGTTGCTTCGCAGGCGTGTAGCCTCTTCTTTGCTCAACGACAGTATCTCCGACATTTTTTGCGAAAATTCATTGCTCATAATTCTTCTCTGTTCGTAGTTTGTTCATCGTAGTTCTAATAGGGTTGCTAAGATATAATCTTAATCCCTTACGCGAACAATGTTTTTACATAACAATTCTTGCAAAAACCGTGCCAAACTATTAAAAAAACATAATGTGTGGGTAAAGAGTTGTAATCTCTTCTATGAATCTGCACCCTGTTGAGTGGGCCGTACTCTATCTGGCGGTTACTTTTATCTGTTCTTTTTTCGCCAGAAGTAGTGCCATATCTTGAATATGGGAGTCCAGAATGTCTCGGCAGGGTAGTGTGCAAAGAGGCTGAATGAGCGTTTGACTATGTTGCGTATGTGCCCCATGTTCAATCCATGAGCGTTGGTTGTGTAGCGTGTGTCATACCTGCCGAAGTTTCCTGCAAGCATCATCTCGCGTATAAGGAATTCTCCCTCTTTGTCGTTTGCCTCTATTATGGTGTGTTCCTTGTCGAGGGCAAATATACGTTGCATTACATATGTTACAGCCGATGCAAATCTGTACAGACCAAACTCCTTTAATTGCCCAATATATGCTCTCTTCTCCTCTTCTGTCATAGACTGCTGCATAACAAAGTAGTAGTCGAGCACCTGCCTGATGCCTATTCCTTCGCTGAACAGATGGCGGTATATGTGGTGCAATATGAATATTCTGTTGAACGAGATGCCTGGTGTGGGGAATGCGTTGGCGGCCAACTCGTTGTTGTTTAGGAACAGTTCACCTGCCTGCATTGAATAGAACTGCTGTATCTTTTTGTTGGTGCATGGATTACACATCCACGATGGGCGGTAGTGTATCTCAATGTCCACCTCATCCGATATGGGAAAATCAACGTGGTGGTATGTTGGTATGCAATCGTGGAAAATGTTCTTTACGTATTTAATAATCTTTTTGTCGTCACCGTCGAGCCATATATCTATGTCGCCCGGAGTGCGTAAAAGAGGATTGGGGTATAGCTGTGCTATGCCTTGCCCTTTGAGAATGCAGTTCTTGAAGCCTTCGGCTTTGAATTTCTGTGATATTATCGCTGCTTTTTTGTTCAGCTCAATATTTTTCTTCTTTATGCTTTCGCAAAGGGTGTACCATTGAATGATAATATCCTTTGGCGGTCGTTGTTCCGAAGGTAATTTCTCAATTCCGGCAAATGCTATTCCTGCGAGTGTCTGTCTTTTGGCTGTTTCAAACAGCTCTTGCCACAGTGCCGGCGTAGGAATGCCGGGCAAAGATGAGTCTTTGCCTATTCCGCAACGTATCAGTGCGAAAAACATTTCTGTGGTGTCGGTGTTGTGGTTTTGCATCTTGCCAGTAAAAATGAATATGCCTATTGTGTCTTTTGTTTTTTAAACGAAGAGAGTGAAGCATATTATAGTTTATATAAATGTCCTCACCCTCTGCAAAGTGTCTTCTGCTTTTAAATTTTCACTTTGTATTTCCGTTTATATGTAATTGCTACATTCAGTTCGGTTCGTAGCGCAAAATTATTGTTGCTTTCTCTCGTAAGCAAATTTTTTAAAAGAAATTTTCAGTAAATTCCAAAAACAACACTATGTATCAGGCTTTTCTGTTTTAAACTTTTTGAGCTTAAGGTTCAAGCATCTTTCTCAAGCGGTCTTTAGCCGAAAATATGGTACTTTTTACGCATCCAATGGATATATTCATTATTTGAGCAATCTCTTCATACTTGTATCCTGCCATCTGCATTGTAATCATCTGTGCATATCGCACAGGCAGCATGCCTATGACATTGTGGATATCTTCTTTAGAATATTTGTTGTCGTTTTCCGAAACGAGAGGATGAAAACAGTCATCGTTGATATAGCTGTATCCATCGACAAATGTCCTTTTATGTTTCTCTTTGTTTGTTTTGTCGTTTATAAAAACGTTCTTCATAACCTTTTTGGCCCATGCGCTGAAGCATCCCTGGTCCTCATACTTGTCAATGCTTGTAAGAATGCGCAGCAATGTATCCTGTAATAGGTCATCGGCCTGTTCCTGGTTCTTTGTCAGATAGATAGCGTAATTCTCCAATGCTCTATGTGATTCAATCACATCTTTTTCAAACTCTTCTTTGTCATGCATTATAATGTGCTTTTAAATTTTTATAAATATAACATCCTTTGGTACTGTTTTGTTCACTACCTCTTTTAATTTAGGCTTATTTTTAACATTATTTAATACAAGAAATATCCTTTTAGGAAATCGGATGTCAATTTTGTGTTTTGCTTATAAATTGTTTAAAATTTTAAACAGCTTCTTAATGTCAAAATAACAACCTTCTTCTTTGTTTTCAAATTTACTTTTGCATCGTAAAAACCGCCGATACCGTTCTTTTTATAGTTTGCCTGTGTTTTGTGTTAATAATATTTATGGTATCGGCGGTGGTGAGCCAATCATTAAAAACTATTATATGGAAACAAAGAAAATGAAAATTGAGTATCGCAAACTAACCGACAATGAGTCCGATCCCTGGTTGCTGTTGACCAATATCGACGAACTTATATGGAACGGCGTATATGCCCTTCGCGTAATCGATGACGATGGCTCTTTGGGTTTGCCTTTCCGTTTTGAGAACGACGACACTGTAACACTTGTGCTGAAGGACCATTCTCACGAAGGAAAGTTACAGAGCGCCAGAACGGTGGTGCAGACCATCACCCGTGTGGAGCGTTCGAGTGGCAAGGTCTTTACATATACACGTACTCGCTATTGTGTTGATGGCAAGCATCGTTGGAACAGTTGGGAGCTTGCAGCAGAGGGCGAGGGTGGTGCAGTTATACCCGGCCTGGGGCAGATGCTTGGCGACGGCCTGACTATCGCTGCCGACGGAAAGATTACAATCAAGGACAATGCTATTGATGAGAATAAGTTGTCGGATGAATTAAAGCAAAGAGTCGATTCACTTGTAATCAACAGCGGTATTACTCTTAACTTTGGTCGTTTGGTTGAATTCCAGGATGAACCCGACAAGACATCGACCAAATGCGTGTATAGCGAGAAAATATATTCCAATGGCGAGACTATTACCGCCAATGCAGGATATAAGATACAGAGTTTCAAGATATGGGACGAGGTGCAGGAGCTATGGTACCAAACAGGTTTGAATGCTGTCAGCTATTCTATGCACGAAGACATAGGCTATTTCTTTGAGATAGAGTTTGTAAAAGAGGACGGCAGCGATTTCACCGCCGAAGAGTTTCCAAAGGTTATCAAGTCCTTTACAAGAATACCAATCACTTGGAATGAAGAAAAACGAATAGATAGTTTTGTTGGGCGTGGTGATTTTTATATAAGTGGAAAAAGAACTAAGACCAATGATGGATTGCCTGCGGATATAAATGTTAATAGTACTTTTAATGCACATCTTAATGTTCTAAGATGTGGTGATGAGATAATACAGAAGCTAACTATAGTCTCGAACAGGGGTATTGCTCATGTGTATGTTCGAAATGGACAATATGAGGACTGGGGACAGTGGAAGGAGTTGCTTACAGAGATACCCGACAAATCTGTTACAGAAAATAAACTTGGCACCGACATCAGCGCAAAGATAGACACCCTTGCCGGCAAGTTATCTCTTGCCGATACGCTTGTTACTAATTCTGGTATTACTCTTGGCTTTGGTCGTTTGGTTGAATTCCAGGATGAACCCGATAAAACATCAAACAAACGGGTGTATAGCGAGAAAATATATTCCAATGGCGAGACCATTACCGCCAATGCCGGGTACAGGATACAGAGTTTCAAGGTGTGGGACGAGGTGCAGGAGCTATGGTACCAAACAGATTTGAATGCTGTCAGCTATTCTATGCACGAAGACATAGGCTATTTCTTTGAGATTGAGTTTGTAAAAGAGGACGGCAGCGATTTTACCGCCGAAGAGTTTCCAAAGGTTATCAAATCCTTTACAAGAACACCAGTCACTTGGGATGAAGAGAAGCGAATTAATAGTTTTGTGGGACAGGGAAACTTTCATATAAGAGGTATCAGAACGAAAACAAACGATGGTTTACCTACAACTACCACCGGCCAGTTCGAGGCACGCCTGACAGTGCTTGCAGGTAGTGAAACCTCGGTGATGCAGGTTCTTACGTTGTACTATATCTCAACGGGCGAAGGTAACATATATATGCGTACTTTGCAGGGTACAACCTGGAGTGAATGGAAATCCATGTTTGGAGAATGACCTGTTTGGGACTGTTAAACAGTATATAATATGAATACTTTAGAGAAAAAAGAGGGTGTTTATTATACCCAAAACTTGGATAATTTACCCATAGAGGAACGTGTGTTTTTCCGCGAAGGTAAAGGTATTTCCGCTACAAGTGAATACTACCGCATTGCAACTCCACAGGAGGTAGAAGCCTGGCAACGGTGGAAGAAAGAGCAGTTCATTTAATATAGTATATGCAATCAATGCAGGAAGCGTGCTTCCTGCATTGATTATATATTATCTTTAATAATTTGTGAAATGTTTTTGTTGAATTGTTCCAGAGTGAATTTTTCCTTGAACAACCTGTATCCATTCTCGCCAAATTCAACGCGTTTTTGTTTGTCGGCAAGCAAATCTTCTATAGCATTGGCCAATGACATTGGGTTTTCACATTCGCAAATGTAGCCGTTGTAGTTGTTTTGTACAATGTCGGCAATGCCACCTTCATTGGTTGTTATTAAAGGTAACTTGTATTGCATTGCTTCCAATAAAACGAGTGGGAAGCATTCATTATTATAAAAGGTCGGGAATACAAAAACATCAGAATCTGTAAGATATGAAATTTTCTCCTTTCCATATTTGGGCCCGTGATATGTAACTACATCATTTATTCCACGTTCCTCAGCAGCCTTTTCAAAGACCTCTTTTGTAATCTCTTTGCTTTCTCCGCCAATGAAGTTACAAACGAATTGACAACCCTTATCCTTTAGTATCTTGCAAGCATTGAGTAGGGTATATACACCTTTGCTTGGAATAAGGTTAGAAAGGAACAGTAATTGCGGAATGTCATTATTACGCTCAAAATGTGGCTCTTTCTCTGTAATTTCCGGTATTCCGTTAGGGCAGATGATTATCTGCTCTTTCTTCACCACCTTTTCAATGTCCGGATACAAGTGCCACGAGAGCAGAATAACCTTTGTGTTTTTATATACAAGAGGCAAAAGCCATTTGTAAGGCTTCTTGTCAACGCATTTGCTCATGCCTTTGTTGTGCTGGTGTATTATAACTCTTCTGCCAAAGAGTTTACATAGCATAACAAACGGAGCATCTTTCAGGAAACCTAATCCGTGGCATGTTATTGCGAGGTAACATAACGCATAACGGTTGGTAAGCAGTTTCCATAAAGTAATGAAATAAGCACCAATAAAACGCACGTATTTCATTATCGACCTTTTGCCAATCTCGTCGATGTTGCGCGATGTGGAGAGGTTTACAAAGTCACAGTTAAAATCTTGCTGTAGTTCCTTACACTCCTTAATATATTGGCTCACCATTGCCGAGCCATGAACAGGCGGTGGCAAAGGGGTGATGAACAGTATGCGTGGCTTTTGCATATAAATAATTTGTAAAACTCTTAGTAATAATATAGTTGTTTACCCACTATATGTTTGTTATGTTGAGCGAAGTCGCAACATCTCAAACAATAAAAAGAGCTCCTTGGCTACGCTCAGGATGACATTAACGTAGAATATGGGGCAACATCTGTATATTATCTTATACATTTTGTTATGTTCAAAGATATACTTTTAATTCTAAAAATCAGTTATAGTATTCCTGAAATATAAATAAAAACCTTATAAGTGTCATTACAGCAACCTTGTCGCTGCATGCTGAACTTAATTTTGCTTAAAAAAAGCAACAAATTTTAATACTATGGAAGAGATTGTTTTAAGGAACGAGTATCGTTGTCTAAACAATGGTGAAAAATCGGAATGGAAGCAACTCACCAGCATTGGCGAGTTTATCTGGGATGGTGTATATGCAATTCGCCTTGTAGCAGATGAACCATCATTAGGGTTACCGTTCAAAGTTAATGGGGAAGAGGTTATAAACCTTTTAGTAAATGACCAGTTTCGTGATAACCATATTCAGAATAACAGAATCATTGTTCAGACACTTACCCGCGTTGAACGTTCCACTGGGTATGTGCAGACCTACACACGTACCCGTCGTTTCGAAAACGGTGAGCACAAATGGGGCGAATGGGTAAATAGTGGAGTAGAGAATGGTGGTAGCAGTAGTGACAACTGTGCAGGTAGAACTGCAATTCTTTACCCGACCGACACAGTACTGAATATTATGCCAAATGTGCTCTATGTGTGGGGTGAGGTTGAGAGCCTTGAGATAACACTTGCTTCGCCCGCCGATGAAACTATTGTAAATGAATATATGATACAGTTTACAAGTGGCGATGTTGCAACAACTCTTATATTACCAAGTGACATCAAGTGGGCATCAACTCCAACAATACTGGCAAACAGAGTGTATCAAATATCGATAGTCAATAACCTTGCAGTGATGGGAGAGTTCAGCGATGAGTGAGTTTAGACGGAGATTATTGACGGCTATGAATAAAGCCGAGCCGCCTATAACAAAAGATTACCTTACAATTGTTGCTTTGGAAGATGGTCTGACGGCAAAACTCTCCATTAATGCATGTGAATATTGCGTTGACGGCGATGGTAATTGGAAATCTTTGCCTGCTGACACAGAAACAGAACCCATAAATGCCGGTCAAACTTTGTCTTTCCGTGCTAACTTGGCTCCTACTTCAAATGGTATAGGAACATTTACTGTTAACAAGTATTATAACCTCAAAGGAAATTGTATGTCATTGCTGTATGGCAATGATGCGAGAGAAAGACTTTATTTGTGTAAAAGTTATGCTTTTTATAATCTTTTTAAAGGGAATGATAAACTTATAAATGTATCAAAGTTATTTTTGCCGGCAACAACTATAAGTATGTATTGTTATTATGGAATGTTTGAAGGTTGTGTAAGTTTGCAAACTGTTCCAAATTTGCCTACTGCGGGAAACGTTCCTGGATATTGTTATAGGGGGATGTTTATGAATTGTAAGAGTATGGTTTCTTCACCTATATTACAAGGAAAAACGATAGGGTATGGTTGTTATGCTCAGATGTTCAATGGTTGTGAAAATTTAAATACAATAATAATGTTAGCAACTGATATTAGTGCTGGTTATTGTTTGAATAATTGGGTAAATGGTGTTTCTGAATTTGGTACATTTGTGAAAAGTAAAGATGCTACTTGGGATGTTGTTGGTGTTTCTGGTGTACCAAGAGGATGGATGGTTATAACAGAGTAAATTATTAATAAATCAATAGAAAATGAAACAGTATATTAAAGATAATAAGATAAAATTCAGAAATGAAATTGTAATCTGCGGAAATGGCGTACAAGTTATTAATCCAACAGAAAATATGATTCTTGCCGATGGTTGGCAAGAGTATGTAGCCCCCGAAGTAGAACCTTGTGTACCTACTTACGAAGAGCAAGTAGAATTGTTAATACGAGAAAAGTATAGCATAAATCAGGAATTTGCTATTCAACGTCAACGTGAAACTAATCCAAATGAATTTGAAGAGTATTTTGCCTATTGTGAGGAATGCAAAGCTATGGTTAAAAAAGAAATTCAGACCGAGTTATAGCTCGGTCTGAATAGATATCTTAAGCATTAATGCTATTAATAAGATTGTTCATATAATCGGCATACGATATTTGCATCATATTCTTTTTTAATCCAACGTTTTCTTCTGTAGATATCAATGCTGAAATTTTATCCATTTTTTTTGTTAATTCTTCTATATTCATAGGAGAGAATGTATAACCATTCACCCCATCTTCAACCAAACATGCCGATCCAGCTTTGTTAGAAACCAAAGCATAGCACCCTGCTAATAGAGCTTCATTAGTTACTGCTCCAAAAGGTTCTTGATAACTTGCCAAAACAAAAATGTGAGCAAAATTATACCACATGTTCAAAGCATCTCCCTCAAGACGGCCGGTAAATAGGACGTTTGCTTTCATGTCTTTGGCAAGTGTTTCTAAATTTTTGCGTTCGGGGCCATCACCAATAACTACAAATATATTCTCTTCTTGGTTAAGGCGGGCAAAAGCACGAATTGCTGTTTCAACATTCTTTAATGCAACCAAACGTCCTACAAAAAGGAATACTTTTTTGCCTTTTAAATTATATTGCTCAATGGTTTCTTTGTTCATAGGTAATACGCGTTCGTACTCTTTGCGTGCCTTTTCCTCTGGTTTAATTATAGGGAAGCAAATTCCTTTGCCATAATGTTCCTTATACCATTGGGTAACCTTTGGCTCAACAAGTATCAGGTTGTCCAGTCGTGGGGCAACCAATCGTCGTGCCATGCGATGCAATTTTGAGAAATCATTATTCTCTGCTACCATATTGTAACTGTCATCGCAAATGGAGATTACCTTATATTTCTTGTGTTTTAAGCAGCGGTGAGCCAATACCGTTAATGCTGTTATATTAAATTCTCCCACAAGTACAATGTCGGGGTTGAACTCATCAAGGTGCTTCCAAAACCCTCCCCATAACGAACGTGGACCTATTTTTATAATTTCCTTTAGATAGTGTGGTTTAAAAGCAAATTGGGAATATATCTTGTCGTAATCGAAAGTCTGGTCACGTAGATTCCAATACTGCAGGCAAACCCGCGTATCGAAAGTACGATACAAGTCATTGAAAAAATCAATACGGTAGGGTGCTATAGTTGGGTGGAATATAAGTAAACGTTTCATTGTTGCTTTTATTTAGTTTGTATATATTCTTTTAGGCAATGGCCAGCTTTCAAGGCTTCTTGCTTAATTACAATATTACGTTCTTCAAGCGAGTGGCGTATAGCCTCTTCTTGTTTTATAATATTTTTATATACATCTACTATGCGCTGAGCAGTGATATCCTTCTTGTATATAAGAAAATCTTCATGTCCATACATCTGCAAATTCAATCCTTTTGATTTAATGCTATATCCTAAACTTATTGTTGGTATAGATGTAGAGAATGAGGCAATTGTTGAATGGGTACGACATGCTATGTTACATACGGATTTGGATATAATCCATTTCATCTCTGACGCATTCAGCTTCTTGTCGGCCAGCAATACTGATTCTTTGTTCTTTAATAATGGATATATTCGTTGCATAAATTCGTAGTCACTCTTTACATGAGGTATGAACACCATAGGAAGAGATGATTCTTTTGCAAGCGAGTCAATAGTTTCAGCGCATATCTTCAACCATTCTTCAATGTTTCCATCAGTTACATAAACAGCCATCAAATCACTGAAATTTATACAGAGATATTTTTCAGGTAAATCAAATCCCACCTTATCGGGACATTCCTCGGGTTGCATCATAAATGCTGGATCTGCAAATCGCGACACATTCTTGTTGACTCCGATAGATGCCAAATATTTTACAGTTTCCTCTTCACGTGCAAAGATGAGGTCTATATCTGTGTTGAAATGATTAGAGATCTGTTTTTCAAAGTTTGAATCTGGTACGAACGGCCCAATAGAGGCACCCCATATCACAAAATTTGAATGATGTTTTTTGACATAGCGTCCCATTTCTATAAAACGAACAGGAACACCATAGTCTAAAGAGTAATTATCACCTCCTAATGACAAAACAACATCACTTTTTTCTATTTCCTTTCTATGGGAACTATACAAGAAGTTTCCAACAAGAGAAGGAAAGAATTTTAATAGTAGGTTAAGATAACACCACCTTAATGTCCATCGACGGGGATAACGTACCGGCCAAATTTGCAAGTCGTCGTTACGTTTATATTCATCGGAATAATCAAAAAAGGCATCTGTAACAACAACGTTATCTCCTAAACTCTGTTTTAGTATTTCTTTTGTACCTTTGGTTATCGCTTCACAGCCACCATTCACGGGTGAACCGTTTCCCATCAATAGAACCTTTATCGTTTTTTTAGTTTGCATATTATTGTATCTATTTTGTTAAATATTAATCCAAAGAAGAGAAGAATATTATATTTCTTCATCTTTTTATTAAAAGTAGTAATATTTTGATTGGCTATGTTCCAGATTTTGTCCGATTGAACAGATATTGCATACTTTACACGGAGTAAAAGGCATTGCAATAATGATGGAACTTTATATAAATACTCTCTCTTTGTTAGTGCTATATCACGCTTTTTAAGTTGCTTTAAAGCAACTGTTATAGCAGAACGTTTATTCAGTATTACAAATGATTGACTTTGTAATACACGATTAATACCGATTTCTTTTACATTAGGAATACTTTTGATAAATGAATCCAGCTCTGCATTGCGTGTAATTATCAAAGTCTCACCTTTGTCTGAATTTTTATATTCCGGTAACCAGGCATCCATAACTGCAATGTCTGCTGTTTCTGCGAATATGTCGTCGCAATAATTACAGGCTTGTATAGTGAATAGTTTGGAAGACCATTCATCAGAAAAGTCAGAAAACGTAATTTCTTTTTCTGTTTTTTCGTTTTTTAGCTTTACTCCAAAATTACCGTTCGGACGTTCTGGTTTCTTTGTTCTAAAATCTATAGAAGTAATACTTGCCAATCCATTTTTCTTTCCTAAATATTCTGCAAAATTATGACTCTTCTGTTGTCCGCAAACAATTCCAATGACAAATTTAATTTTCTTTCTTAGTATAGCATTTTCTTTGCATGCGTTGCGTATAGCTTTGCAAAGACATGGAAGAGCAACTATAGCAACAGATGTAATGGATTTATTGGCTATAACCTCACGTAATGTCTCGCCAATGTGTATTGCGTAGTATGCAGAACGTGAGCATTTATAAACATCTTCTGAATTCCGAACTAACATTGAAGTATAATATGGCTTTCCTCCTTCTTTGCGGCCGGCAACAATAGCTGCATCAACTTCGTTTGTCTCCAGCAGGTGTGCTAGTACCAGACTGGTAATACCACCGCTGGCAGAATTCATGCGTAGTTCATGATTGGGGTGAAAACCTACATAACTATTCAAATAATAGCCACACTTTGTATTGTGTTTTATATCCTTAGTTTGCTTGAACAAAGATTCTCCTACAATATCTTCATTGCAACTATCATTAGAGAAAGGACATATATTTGTACAGATAGAGCACTTCTCGGAGCATACATTATCCTTTTCCTTAACCTCTAATTGGTTAATGTCGTTATAATCAATTGCTAAATGTTGCATGGGGCACGCGCCTACACATGCTCCACATCCCACGCATATATCATGGGGTATTTCTGTTACAACGTTTTTCATCGGTATTTTGCTATTTGAAACAATATGAAACGCACAATTTTACCAGGGAACTTATTCAGTATAAACCAAAATTGAACTTTTTTGTCCGGCTTTACATATTGTTTGATTTGCTTATATTCAACAATTGCTTCTTTTTTCATGTTCAATCGAACATATGTGACCATTCGCATCTTGTGCCACAAGGCGATATATGAATCCAAAAATGGTATTGATGAATGTTCTTGGTATAGTTTGTATAATTCCCGCCCTACAAAGTCGTTTACGTCGGGAGCTCGACGTGGAGTTACCAATTGTTTCTGAGTTCGGAAATTATATATAGCCAAGGTTTTTTTTGTATATGCAATACGATATTTACAAGCCAAACGTGCCCATGTCAGCAAATCTTCGCCTAAGGTAACACCTATAGGAAAACCTCCAATAGCTTTAATACAATCCTTTCTTGTCATTATTGTTATAGAACTGATTGGAGGTGTTGAAGTAATTGCGACTTTAAAATAATTGTTTAATACCCCATCTTCTGTAATGAATGGCAAATTGTTTATTTTTGTTTGGCTTATTATGCCATCTTCATTGTGGAACTCGTAATTTGTCACAAAAACATCACATTGTGGATATTTTTTGGTTTGGTTGTGTTGAGTTTCCAAATACTCAGGCATCCACTCATCGTCGGCATCAAGGAATGCCACATATTTTCCTTTTGCTTCTTCAATACCTCGGTTGCGGGCTGCACTTACACCTGCGTTTGCTTGGCGTATAAGACGTATGCGTTTGTCATCAAAGGTTTCAACGATAGCAACACTGCCATCGGTACTGCCATCATCCACTATAATTACCTCAAAATCCTGGTAAGTCTGTAACAGCACACTACGCAATGCTGTAGCAATGCCTGCTTCTTTATTGTACAGAGGAATTATTACTGATATCATGTTTTATAACGATTAACGAACAATGATTAACGAACAATGATTAATGATTAGAGTTTAACGTTTAGCGATTTTTGTTACACTTTTTTGTATTAAATCTTTTAATGAATTGTATATTGTAGCAACCAAATACGAAGATAAGAAACAAAGTGGAACTATTACAAAGAAGTAAGAAAGAAACTGTGACTGTGTTTCAAAAAAGCGCTCTTTGAACCATGGGGGGTAAAATATAGTTGGTCGAATATATAACAACAGAGATACATTTCCAATGAAACCATAGAACAATGTGTAATCCATTGCTTTAGTGGCTTATATTTTACGTCACGACGATAAAGCATTAGGAATATAGCTATCGCAATCCATGGGTAAAAGACACCACCGGGGCCACCTGCTATTTCTACGATATCTATCCCCTCCCTATTGAATATAAATAAGTTAGCTAAAGGTGTAATGGCGGAAGTTGTAAGGATTACTAACAAGCCTATTCCGGTTTTAATAATAGGTTGATATTCGCGGATGAAAGTACCAATGAAATAAAACATTAACGGGTAACAAGCTTTTGCAAAATAAGCCGGGAAAATGTACATACCATATCTGTTACATAAGTCGGGTAGTGAGGTCATTACAAATAGTGATACAATAAGTAGCAATTTCTCTTTTAGTGAAGGTATAGCTTTCCACAAGTAGTTAAGGAATGGGGTAAGTAATGCCAAACCAATCCACATCTCAATATACCAAGCATAGGGTATTGCTGAATAATCGAAAATCTTCAATACCCATTGGGAAATACTTAATTCGTGTCCCAAGTAATAGATGCGAAAAAGAATGGTTGCAATACTAAAAAACAGATATGCTACCAACACACGCACCATTCCTTTATAGTACTTCTTCGTAGGAGTCTTGTTTATATTCAAATATCCTGTGAGCATTATAAAAAGTGGTACACCTACCATAAATACAGAGTGCATCAAACCCTGTATGAACATAGAGATTCCTGTAAATGGCACATTTTTAAACGAAGTGTTTATAGAGAAGAAATGTCCTGCAATTACAAAGAAAATAGCACATACACGTATCAAGTCCAAACCGCAGATGCGTTGTGTTGGACTTCCTTTGATTTCTTTGTTGTTTATTGTGTAAGGCATGTTTTAGTTTAGAGTTTAAAGTTTTACTTCGTTGAATATCGGCATCGCTCGTTGCAAAAGCTCAAACAAATTTGGCTTTCACTTGCTTGCACGATATTTAGAGTTTTTAGTTTAACGATTTGCTCTTCCTCCTGTGATTAAAGATAAAAAAGAAGGGAAATAAGTGTTTAATTTACAACCGATAAGATATGTAATCCATATAGTCAATAATGGAGCTATCACGTATATGATTCCAATAGAGTAAGACGATGTTCCTAGAATGTATAGTCCTGTTTTTTTTATTATTGTCAGTATTGGCTCGTGAATTAAATATATCAAGAAACAATACTTGTAAATAGGAGCATTCTTTATACGTACGCTAAATTTCGGATATAGTTTATCGTAAAAAGTCCATATTGAATATATACCTATTAATATAATTATACAGTGGGTCGCATATGGGAGCATAGTTACATATTCTTTTATATAAATGTTTAAGAAACATAATATTATCCACGCAAAAAGGATGCTATAGACATATTTTTTATTTGTTTTCTCTAATATTTCTTGTTTTGTTGAAAAAAATGCTCCTGAAACAAAAAAGAATATAGATTCAATAGAGGGAATCAGAATTCCTATACGATTTCCTGATATCCATATAATAAATAATATGGGGATAAATATTGGCGTTTTTTTTATAATCAAATATACTAATGGAGAAAACAAAATCATTATATATAAATCTCTTAAAAACCATAATGGGTAAAAAACAGGTGGATAATTAAGTATTCCCTTTTTTGTTATTTCAATAAATGTACTTATATTATATTTTTGTCCTATTATAAACATTATTATGCTTCCACCTAAGAGAAAGATTAGATATGGTATCAGTATAGAATGTGAACGTGATAAAAGTTTGTGTTTATAATCCTCTAATGTTCCATTATAATTTATAAAAAAAAGGAAACCACTAATAAGAAAGAATAACGGAACTGCAATACGTGTCACTTCTGCTGTTATAGCCAATTGAAAGAAACTGATATATCCAGTACTTAATATTGACATATTAGAGTGTAGTATTACAATCATTATGGTTAATAATAAAGATAATATCTTTATCTTTTCACTTAAATATGCGCTTATTCTCATCTAAATCAATAAATTTAATAAAAAAACCTAAAAATATATAAGGCATCACTAATGAAGACATTGAATGTGATACTACATTGTCGAAATACATTGAAAAAGCAACACCAACCATACTGGAAAGTGCCATAATACCCGTATATTTAACTAATGCTATGCTACGGCGAGCAATAACGTGATAAATTGTTTTGATTATAACAATTATGTAAAATATGGTAAGCAATATTATGCCAACCAATCCTGTATCGCAAATAATTTGCAGATAGTCATTGTGCATCATATCCAAATAATTGTGTTTTCTGCCATAGTCTTTTACAAATCGGCCAGATGTTCCCAAACCGCCACCAAAAGTTTCATTGCCATAGTAACAATTATCTTTAACACGTTGCCACATATATTCGCGACCACTCATTTCAATGTTGTCTAATGAAAGGGCATCGCCTTGGACAATTTCTGTCGCAGTGATTTGTCCGGCATCGTCTCCAAAGAATTTTTCATTCACTTTCGGTACAAAGAGAATAATTCCAACGAATAATGAACCAGCGAACAACAAACCGGGAATGGCTTTGGCTTTATAACGTAGTGCCATTGCAAATGCATATACTAACATCATTCCGCCCATACCTGTGCGTACAGACTCTAATACCGTAGATAGCACTATCCATAAAGCGCAGAAAATATATTTTTTCTCTTTTGTAATCCAATATAGCAGTATTGGTACTATGAATATTGATGTTAAATAGTCTGCAAAACCTGCGTATTTTAAGAAAATGCCTCCAATAGGGCCCCAATATAACCATGGCATTAATCTACATCCTTGTCCACCAATAAGAAGACAATATACGCATGCAACTATGTTTACTACTTTAAGTAAGACAATAAGGTCTTTTTCGTTATTTATTGCAGAATATCCCAACCATAGAAAAAGCATTGGAAGAGAGTATTTTATTAATATCATTACACCGTCTCGTGGTGCTGTAGTATATGTCATGGTATAACACATCCAGAGGAAAAATATAATATATGTAACTGTGATTGCTTCAAATTTAGCACGTATTCTTCCTGTAAATAGCAACAACAACACTATTGCAAACCAAAGTCCATACTTTAACAAAGATAATGAACCAAGAAATACTGGTCCTGTACATACCGTGAAGATAACAAAGTACATGTTGCGAGATAGTAAATAGCTTTCTCCATTTTTGTAATATATCGAACGGAACTTTTTCTTGTCTGAAAAGTATATAATACCTATCCAACAGCATAATACTATGAAAATTATAAGTGATAGTATTGTTTTCATATCTTTAACGATTAGTGATTAGCGATTGGCGTTCCTCTGTTGACAATAACAACTCATCGCAACCCACGCGGTGCAAACAATGTCTGCACTACGCGTGACCTATTGCTGTTATTGTTGTCGAAACTTCGTTTTCCTCGTTGTTCGTTCCACGTTAACCGTTCAACGTTTTTTCGTACATATCATTAATTAACTCTGTATAGTGTTCAAAACTATATTTTTCTACTTCAATGAGTGATTGGGCACGTAGTCGCTTATATGTTACTTCGTCGTTTATAAGGGACGAAATTTTATATGCTATATCTGCTATATCCTCGCTACGGTGCAGCAAGCCACAAGCATCGTTGCGTACAACTTCTGGAAGTCCGCCAACGTTTGATGCCACCACTACACAGTCGTTCGCCATGGCTTCTATGGCTGTAAGGCCGAAACCTTCACTGCGCGATGGCATAAGCACTATATCCATTTGACTATACCATTTGTTGAGTTCCTCTTGTGGCTGACGGCCGGTCCATGTGATGTGGTTGGCACATCCCAGTTTTACAGCTTGTTGTTCCATAGCAGAGCGCAAAGAACCGTCGCCAACAACTATCAAGTGCGTATCAGGGTGGTGCTTCAACACCTCTGCAAATGCTGGAACTACTAAGTCCATCCCCTTGATTTTCTCCAAGCGGCTGACAACGCCAAGAGTGAAACGTTGTTCTGTTGACAACACTCGCTTTTTGCAACCCACACGGTGCGATTCTACATCCGCACTACGCGTGACCTTTTGCTGCTCGTGTTCTCGAAGGCATGGCCTTTGATCATTTTTCGTTAAACAATTGTGTATTGTAAAATGGTTCCTCTTTTTTAGTTCTGTTTCAGGAGTGTATAATTGTGATGTGCCAAAGAAACTGCGTTCGGCTATTTCTGTTATGCAGGTGAAAGCACGTACGCAGTGGCGTTGTATAAAATGGATGAGTCGCAAGTCTTTGTATATGTCGGCTGCGGTATGTGCTGTGGCAATGATGTTCTTTACTCCCATAAGCCATAGGAGCAGAATAACTGTTGCGCCCGGTGCCATATATTGCACGTGTGTAACATCGGGGTGCACCTGCTTTACAATACAGCGTAGATGTTTATAAAGGAATATAATAGAGCGATAACCTGTGGGGCGAACTCCGTCGGGTGAGAACAGCACAACATTTGCTCCAGCCTTACGATAACGAGCCACCATATCAGGTGTATGCTCGAAATAGCATGCCACAGTAACATCGTGCCCACCTTGTGTCAAGGCTTGTACGGTGTTAAGTGTTTGTATTTCTGTTCCACCTGTCAACAGGCAAGGAATACATATGAGGGATTTTTTTTGTTCTTTCATACTTTGTCCTCTACTAGGCAGTACTCTAAGTTATGGGTTGTACTTGATGTTTAGGCTCTAATTTCTGCAGCTGAAACTCCACCTTTTCCTGATTGTACAATATTTTTGATTATTCAATAATCCATTTTTCAATGTTTCTTGTTTCGGGTGAAACGTTTGCTCCAATCTTTATTATTGTTCTGCCTTGCTGTTCAAACGGCAGTGAGTATTCCTTGTTGTGTATCTGTTCCATGGCTTGCTTTGCTGTTCCGTTGAACTTAAGTTCTATTATGTATAAATACTCTTTAGTTCCTATCAGCAGGTCTATTCTGCCGTTTATGGTCCTGTATTCCGCCTGTACATAAAGTCCCATAAGCTTGGTAATTATGTACATTACATTCTGGTAATGGTTTTCAAGGTCTCTTATAAGTTCGTACGGTGTTCCAGCCATGAGGCTCTGCAGTTGTTGCATAAAATCTTCGGCTTTGCCTCTTTCTATGGCTGTTACGAATCTGCTTATAATAGACTGTGTCTGTTTTTCCTTTACCTTTGAGTAGAACGGTAACAAGAAGTTAATGAATCCCGATTTTACCTCTTCGTTAGGGTAGTCGAGAGTGTATAATGCAAAACGGCTATCATACTCAGTAATGGTCAGGTATCCGCTCTGATATAGCACCGGTATGGGGTCTATGTCATCAACGTGTATGCTGTTGAGCTGGTCTTCGCTTGCGACGTAGTTCGATAGCTCTTCTATGTTGAAATCTGCTTTCTTTATAAGTTCTACTAAGTATGTTGGTGTGCCGGTGTTGAACCAATAGCTACCGTATGTGCGTTTTGATAATGTGTTCAAAACACTGAATGGGTTGTAGATACCACAACTTTTCATTCTGTCGAAATGATATCCGTCGTAATTGCGCTTTAACGTTGCATATGCCTCTTCTTTGGTCTGCCCGTTGTTGTCTGCGAGTTGTTGTATCTCGTCGTCGAAGATTTTATGTAGTTCTTCGTCTGTAATTCCACAAAGATTATGGAATGCGGTGTCCATTGAAATGTCGTTGAGGTTGTTCAAGTCACTGAATACACTTACCTTTCCGAATTTTGTTACTCCGGTGAGTAGTGCGAACTTCAGGTCGGCATCGGCGCTCTTGAGTACTCCATAGAAAGCTTTGAGTGTGTTACGGAACTCTTCCTGCAACGGTGCGTTTCCAATGGCTTGCAGAATAGGTTTGTCGTACTCGTCGATGAGTACAACCACGTTACGTCCGGTCTTCTCTTTTGCGGCACGTATTATTGCGCGGAAACGTCCTTCAATACTGCTGTCTATTGATACACTCTCGTATTGTTGTTCATAACAATAGAGCTGTGCATTGAGAATGTCGTATAAGTCTTCTGCTTTATCGAATTTCTTCGCATTCAGGTCGAGGTGCAGTACCGGATGTACGAACCAGTCTTTTTCGAGTTGTTCAATAGCTAATCCTTTAAACAGTTCTTTCTTGCCTGTAAAGTATGCTTCCAAAGTCGATAACAACAGACTCTTTCCGAATCTGCGAGGACGGCTCATGAAATATACGCTGCCTTCCTTAACGAGCTTATACATGAGTGCTGTCTTGTCAACATACACGCAACCATCGTTGCGCAGGTTCTCGAAGTTTTGTCTGCCAATTGGGTATATCATTTTCTTGTATTTTTTTTGTTATAATATGCCTATTATACTCAATATTGCAAATTTAATGTTTATATATTATATAAACAATTAATTTTTATGAAAGTTGCTCTTGTGAAAGTCGTGCGGCGGAAAAATAAAATCTCCGTTATATTGCTATAACGGAGAAGTTCTGCTTTTTTGTTTACTAAGTGTGTTGTGCCGGTTTTGCCACAAAAGTAATAAATGTTTTTGTGAAATTATTGCTGTATTATAAATTATTTAACAAAAAATCCTCTGATTCTTGACGAAGTCGGGCGTATGCTCGAAATAGCATGCCACAGTAACATCGTGCCCACCTTGTGCCAAGGCTTGCACCGTGCTCAGGGTTTGTATTTCAGTTCCACCTGTCAACAGGCAAGGAATACATATAAGGGCTTTCATTTTTTTACAAAAAACTTTTTAATAAAATGTGGTATTCTTATGTATGGTTTTATATCCTTCCAATTAAACCAAAGAAATACATCTGTTGATGCAACGTCTTTAAGCCAATGCCATAAAGAGATGCGCTTTTGCAATAAATTCAAAATATACGAACGTTCTTCCATAAAAACTACAGAACGTAATTTGTTGGGCTCGTTCCATTGTTGAGACGTAATTGCTTTAAATAAAATGTAAGGCATGTTGAATCCTGCAGCTGTTACAGCATATCCGTATGCTCCATTTCTATAATTACATTCGATAAAGTGATATTTCCCTTGGCTATCTTTCAGGAAATCCATGTCGAAAATGCCTACATAGTCAACCAAATGAATATACTTTTTAATTCTATCGTAAAGTACGGCGTGTTCTTCAATACTATATGTTCCGTAAACAGCACTTCCTCCAATTATTCCTTGCTTATGGAACATTCCTTTTATTATAACCTCTCCATTTGGTAAAGCTATACCTGTAATTCCAATTTCCAATTTTATGTCTGTAATAAAATCTTGAATTAAAATTTGTGAACAATCCTTATTGATATATTTCTCTTTTGCTATGGAAAGATCACTTTCGTTTTTACAAACTGTAATATCGCTTTTTGAACCAAAAATACTTGCCAAAGGTTTGATTATACATGGGTATTTTATTCCTTGTGGTAAGTTCTTTGCATCAGCAGAAATGGCAGAAGGTACATCTAATCCAGCCTCTATTGCTCTGTTAACTTGTATTAATTTATCCATTTCATACTCTAATTTTCCATGTGCGTTAGAGAATGTACAGATTTCTTTAAGATTTTCATAATTGCGATCTAAATACAATGCTGTAATATCTGATGTTGGGAATACGACACCATATGCCTTCTGTTGAGTACAAACCGATTTGATCGTATTTATAAATTCCAATTCACTCATATCGCAATATATAGTTTGTGTTATATATTTGCTTTTATGAATGGGGAATACATGGGGTTCATTCGTAATATAAAATATAGGAATATGTTTCTCGCCAAGACTCCTTATCATTCCAATATCGTTATATGTGCCAATTCCTGCAATAATTGCTATAAAATTGTTTTCCATATTATTTTACATTAAAATATAATTCTTTATTCCAATGTGCAGCTTTCAAAAACGTTTTTGGTAACGCTCCACTCCAAGGCTTGCCACAAGGTGCTAATGGCTTTGTGTATTGCTCTATTGCTCGCAATTTGCGTTGGTGCTGTGTCGGCGTCATTTTCAATATACGGGCATTCTTGTAGTCAAGATTCCACACGTTATAGTACCACATCCAAACGCAATATTCGTAGATGTCGATAGTCTGTTGTCTCATCAGTTTTTTTATAATCTCTGCAACACAAACATGGTCGTTCCAACCTTCACCCTTATGTGGCAAAAATAATGCTTTTGGGGATAATTCGTCCAAAATTACCTTTAATTTTTCTGTTTCGACATGTGCAAAAGCTATACCTCCGTCAGGATATTCAAGGCAATGAATGTTTGACAGTGGCAAGCCTAATGTTTTCGCTGCTTTTAGTGTCAGTTGGTGGCGTGCTTTAATAATATCATCTGCAGAGGTATCGCAACAGCCACGATGCGAACCTTCACCACCTGTTAAAATAATAACATGTGGGGGAGTGCCGCGCTCTACTAAAGCTTGTATAAGCCCTGCACATCCTATAACCTCGTCATCGGGATGGGGGGCTAAGATTACCGTATTTTCTGAAAGTTCTAACAAAGGCTTGTTGTTATTCAGAAAATGCAGTATGAATATTCTTATATATCGTATAAATGATTTCATATAAGTGTCTTTAATAACATTCTTGTAAATTTACGTCCGAATAGTCTGTTCATACCATAGATTATTCGTTCTTTAAATCTGATATTTACATGAAGTTCTGTTAATTTTTTTTTATGTAATAATGCAGTTTTATATAAAGTATTATTGTCTTGTACTATTGCATATATAAATTCTTGAGTTGTATAATATGAAGCCCAATATTCAAAGAAAGTATAAGTGTTTTTCGATATACAACTGTTGAAATGACTTTGTTCTACTTGATAGATATAATCATTAGCCAAGCGTATGACTAATTTGATATTTTCTAAATGGCCAGTTTCTGATTTTATATGTTCGCGATATGATGCAAGAGGCTTAAGCACACCTATAACATCGGTATATTGGCCTACACGATAGAAAAAATCATCATCGGCAATATGGCCAGCTTCTTTTCTATACTTGCAAACATCAAAAATACTACGATGTGTAATAACGCCAGGGCATCGATGAAGGTGCGGATTCCTTATCCTACGATAGGTGTCGGTATATTCTATGCCGGAATATCTGTGTATTTCCCCATCGCAATAGTTTGGTTCGCATTTTAGCGTGCCATCCCCGTCTATATAGTTGCATGGAACAAAAAAGTGCTTGACGTCAGGATGCTTTGACAAGGCCTTCTCTGCCTCTTCAAGGAATGTTGGTGCCAATAAATCGTCTTGGTGAAGTATGGCAATATAACCATCTTCAACTAAACGGATGGCGTTATTCCAACCCTCAACAAAACCCGATGGACCATTCTCATTCTGGTGAATTTTAATATGTTCCTTGTAGCGCGAGCATATCTCTAAAGTATTATCTGTAGAGTTATCATCAGATACTATAATAGCATCAGCCTTGCGTGTCTGGTTTATGGCAGATTGTAGTGCTTCTTCTATATAGTCTGCGCCATTATATGTTGGAATTACTATTGTGAAATTCATCAAAAATTAAGATTTTAAGAGATTGATAATTGCTTTTTATAAAACTCTATGTATTTCTTGGCACATTCTTCCCATGAGAAGTTTTGTAAATGTAGTTCTAAATCGGTACTATCAAGAATATCCTTTTTTGCTATGTTGTCATAGCTTAAAAGTTTTTTTGCAATACAATTACTATCTAAATTGTCCACAAAATCAACAATATTGTCACCAACTTCTATTAGTGAACTGTTGCGTGCACATATAACCTGTGTGTGGCAAGCTAATGATTCTAATACGGGCAATCCAAAGCCCTCATAAGAACTAAGTACTATGGAACATTGAGCATACGTGTACAGAACAGCAAGCTCGTTGTCTGAAATTTTATTCAGTACAATAATTTTTCCGTTTTCTATCAGATCTTCATAGCCTATTAAATTCCCCTTTTGTGGATTAAGTATTACCAACTGTCCACGACCTCCTAAATTTAGGTATATCCGGTATGAGTTCAACAACAAAGGTAAGTTTTTTCTTGGATGATTGGCTGATGATGTAAAATAATATAATTCTTTTATTCCTATATTGCGAATATAATCTTCGTCAAATGTAGGTTGAAACATTTCTCTGTTAACTCCCCAGGGTATAGAGGTGACTTTTGATTCAGGTACATTAAGGAATTGTACAATGTCATGCTTTGAACACTCTGAACATGTTACAATTGCCT
Source organism: Bacteroidaceae bacterium (assembly GCA_045644465.1). Taxonomy (GTDB): domain Bacteria; phylum Bacteroidota; class Bacteroidia; order Bacteroidales; family Bacteroidaceae; genus HGM04593. The sequence goes on along the minus strand of JAZRGV010000019.1, from coordinate 46,522 downwards.
TACATTGTTGAGCAACAGTACGAAGTTGGTTCTTTCTTTCTTCTCTAAGTCCCCAATATTTAGGATATCTGAAAACAATGGCATCGTGTATTGTAAATATTGTATTTGAGACATCATCCAAGACGTTGTCAACATTATGCGGAATATGCATTAAGTCATATTTTAGAATTTTCTTTTTTATACCCAAAAAGTATAATATTTTATTATAATTATCTCTATTTGGCCATAAAAAATGAAATAAACGGAAATTGAATAATCCCTTAGGTGTTATTTGTTTGGTATTCTGCGAATAAAGTACTATCTCAAAAGGAATTGTTACTATCAGTTCGTTTAAAGCTTTTAGTAATTCAAAAGTTGTTCGTCCAACTCCATATACATGGCCATTTTTGACATAGCCTAAAATCGAGTTAGCATCAATCAATAATCGTTTCTTTTTCATTATGCTCCTTTATATAATGATTTTGATTTTAGTTTTAGAGCTTTTTTCTCAATAAAATTCCATGATAGGTAGGCTATAGAGAAACAAAGTAATATTGACAATAACATATAACCAAATGAAATTAGTCTTAATTCTTGAAAAGTTTTCAATATCAACATATGATAGATATACAAACCATATGATATGTCTGTTTTGCCTATAAGATTCTTTGTGAATGTCGGTTTGGTATATGCTAAACTGAAAATGCAGATTGTTAACAGTAAATATAGAAAAAATGTATAACCGCAGGGAGAGTATGTCCCTATAGTACAATTCATTTTAAAGCCTAATATTGAGAGTGCTATATAAATTAACAGAAAGTATCCGCCTTTTCCTGCAAGGAACGGAATGATTGTGTCTTTGTACAAATAATATAGTATACCAATAATAAAATACCAAATAAAAGAAAAAAACTGGCAGAATGGATGTATGAAAATTAGCCAATAACCATTTGATGATATGCTTTGGAGCCATTCAGTAATAAATCCTGTTTGGTTCTGGCAATATGAAATAGTTCCTATTACAAGTAAAAATATTGTTTTTACATATCTATTATATTTCCTAACAAGCCTATATAGTAGAGGAATAAACATATATAGAAGCATTTCTACACCAATAGTCCATAGTGGGGGATTAGGAGTTGCTAACCCTCTTCCAAAACCTTTGAGTATTTCTGGAGTAAACTCTTGTATAAATGTAAGTTGAGTACATATCCATAGATAAAATGATGTATTTGTAAAGATGGAATCATTAATAATTCCAAGTACAAACATCAATACAATAGTCAGTATTAAAGCAGTAATTAATGCGGGATATATTCGTAAAAAACGATTAATAAAATATTGTTTGATATTTGGGTTGTTATCATATGACCAAAAAATTAAAAATCCACTAATTGTAAAGAAAATAGGCACACCATTGAACATTGTTAAATATTTCAGAGGTGAAACTGGAAATTCTGCATGTAAATGCCCAATGAGAACTTGAAATGCAGCTAACAACCTAATTAAATTCAAATTATTAACCCTATAATCGATGTTAGTTGGTAGATTTGAATTAAAAACTTTCATAAATATTCAATATCTCTTTTACATGTTCGTTAATAGAAATAACATTCTCGTGAAGTGCAGTTGTGTCTATGGTGACACCCTGTTCTACTATTTCCTCCATTTTAGTACGTAATGCCTGTATGTCGTTTGGTGCAACCAACCAACCGTTTACGTCTTCCTTTATCTGCATTTCCGCGCCACCGCAACGTGTTGCCAAAACCGGTTTGTCCATAGCTAATGCCTCTGCGATGTTTAATCCAAAAATTTCCATACAGATAGTAGGGTGTACCATTACGTCATAATCCTTAATAGTCTCGAAAACCTTATCTGCAGGAACCTTGCCATGCCATATAATATTGGGCGATTGATAACGATGTCGCAAACTTTGCATATAACGTTCTTCGCTTTTATTACCTGCGCCACCAATGATATGAAGCTCGGCTTTGTTTGAGTTTGTCAAAGCACTGAAGGCTTCCAATAATACGTGAACTCCTTTTACGCGACAGATGCGGCCTACATAAAAGAAACGAATTTTCTCTTGCTTTACGTTTTTATTAGGATGACAATGCTTTGTGTTTTTAGGTATTCCGTGTGGAATAATCTTTACCTTCTCAAGTGCCAATCCGTTACGGCACATTGCATATGCAATGGCATTGCTTGGCGCAATAATTTTTGTTGCCTTGTCACAGATTGTTTGCCATTCATTTATTTTGTTTTCAATGGCAAGCGCAACGCTGCCAATAGGGGTTATAAATGGAATAAAAGGTAATTTTTGCAATGCCTTACCCAATTTCTGATAACAATTATTAGGTAGTAATTTCATTGCCGGATACCATCCACGGCCCGTACGTATATTTGCCAAGCAACATTTCAAACAGTTCCGGTGCGATATGGTCTTGTTGCAGATACAATCATCGGCATTCATCAATGCTCCTGCAGGGCATAGGATTCCGCCATGGTGTGCTGTGACAACAACGGGGATGTTCAAACATTCTCCTAAAGATGCGAACGCTGCTTTTTGACTATGCGCATGTATGATGTTTGGCGAGATAGTGCGTAGCAGCTCTTCTATACTGGTGCTCGTAGCCTGTTTTCCAATTTCCCAAAGTTGTATTCCCTTGTAATTATGTTCGGTAATGTCAATATCCTTGCTAACAAAGGATAGCACGGCTATGTCAAGCCCTTGCCGAATCATTTCATCGACAATGTTCTTGACATAGACTTGTCCTCCACCATAGGTTGAGAAAAAGTTTCCGGAAGCTATTTGTAGGAGTTTCATTTATTATTTATGTCTATTTAATTCTTCTCTTTTTGAATTTAATAATGAGGTCGCGCATAATATTGTCAAGTCCTTGTTTTAAAGACTCTATTTTTTCAATAGGTTTTAATGTTGTTTGTTTTATTAATTCTTCTACAGTTTCCTTTCCTGTAATTTCTATACAATTTTCATTAATACCTAATGATGAGTAATAATCTTCAAATTTATAATCGTAAAATAGTGTGGGCATTGTTTGACGATCTACAAATCGGATGTTGGGTATATGGAATGTATCAGCAATTATTAATCCATGTAAAGATGAAGACACAATGCATTTACATTTTTTTATTTTAGTTATAATATCTTTTGGATTCCCTAAAGGATTGATGAAAAGGATATTCTCTTTTTTAAAAGAATTGCGCCAATTATTAATGTTTTCGGTATTCCAATCAACAAAATGGGGTATAATGCCTAAATCATACTTCTGTTGAATTTTTTCAGGGAATACGTATGACATCAATAATCCAGGGTCGCCATAAATTATTGAATCAAAATCTTTATGAGATTGAAAATTATTGTGAGTTAGTTTCCCTCGGACAGCCAATACTTTTGCATTTGAGAATGAATATTTGACATTATCTCCCCCTGTTCCTACAATATATCCACTATAATTGGGGTCTGTCGATTGCAGAATACTCCCAGCCAAGATTATATCTGCATCCTTTTTACTTGGAACATAAACAGGTGTTAAACAGTAATGTTTCAAAATGTCTGGGGATAGGCAGTCACCAAAATTATTTAATCCACGACCCCAATGTGCTTTTATTAAATTATGATAAATATATCGACCTTTAATTATTGCTGGCAAACGATGAAAAAAGTAATATGTTAACTCTTTAATAGACCATTTCATATATAAATGCAAATTTTATGTAAATCTTATTGCTATAAATACAAATTTAAATTACTGTTTTATTAACATAATTGTGGGTATCTTTATAATCGGAATTGATATCGTTTATATAATTGTTTCAACTATTTAGTTTTTTCTTGATTTTAAGTAATTTTTTTATGATTGTTTTACGTTCTTTGATGTTACAGCCAATATAGAATATGCAAAATAAAGAAGTTGTAAATGATATACTACAAATAATAAATAAACGTTGATATGTTGGCTGGATATGCCAATAGCAGAGAAATGGCAGAATGGCTGATATGACTGTTGTTGAAATAGCTTTAAAGTATACTTCCTTTATGAATTTGTTAACAGACAGTTGTATGGAGTTTTTTAAAAAACAAAGTCTAGCGATCAGGCATATTTGTGAAACTACAATAGCTACAATAAGTGTACTTTCTGGAGGAAAACCTAAACGTAAAAGCAAATATGATATTGGTAGATTTAGAAGATATATTCCTCCAACAACTATTTGATAATTACGAATCTTACCTGTTGCTGCTTGTGCTGTAATTAGTGAATTTGAAAAGATTTCACAAAGTGTAAGTATCAGTACTAATCTAGTGAATAATACTGTATGTGCCGGAACTTGTCCCAACCAGATGTATAGTATATTTTCTACTTCAAAGAAGATTGGAATGGCAAGAAACATGAACAGAAAGTATGAAAAACGGGTTCCGGTGAAAATTAGTTTATGCATTCGTTCAAGGTTTCCGGTTGCGTAGTCTTTTATTATTTGTGGGTTTAATGCTATAGTGAAATTTCCTATAAATCTTGAAATTATACTATTTACTTGCATCGCAATGCCACGGGCTGCATTCACGGTCGCTCCTGCGAATATATTAATAACGATGTTAACTCCTTGGTCTTTCATTAAACCTGCTGTGCTACCAATGAAACCCCATATCGCGAATCCTCCAATTTCATTAGTCGTTTTTTTATCCCAGCTTAATTCGTATGTACATTCTTCGAATTTGTGTTTGCTGTATTGCCAGTATATGATTTGTGAAACGACTATAGGTATTATATTTAGTATGGCAAAAAGAATCAGTTTATCACCACCGTAATATTTAATGCCAAAAACAATCGCTAATTTGGCTACAGCGTCAAATATTGTCATATAAGCAAATGCTGACATTTTCTCATGAGCTATTATTGCTGCATTGTATGGCACAGACAAAAGTCCAATAGCAAATGTTATTGTGGAACAGTGTAGTATCCAGTTGGCTGCTTCCAATCTGTTGCTCTCAATGTTCATTTTGTTGTTGAGAAACCAAACTCCGACTGTTTCTATCGCAATAACAACAATAATCGCTAAGATTATGTGTATATTTATTGCTGTAGAGAATGTTCTTTTTAATTGTTCTATATCCCCTTTTCCTAATCCGAATGTTATAAAACGGCTGACGCTGTTTGATAATGAACCGGAAATTAATGAGAACATTGCGACAAGACCACCAACTACGTTGTTGATACCATAATCTTCAACACCAAGCGCATTGAGCATTACACGCGAAGTGTAGAAACTGATTATCATCATCACAATCATTCTGATGTATAATACAGCAGTGTTCTTTGCTATACGCTTGTTGTTTGATGCGTTGTCGCTCATTTGTGTTCGTATTTGTTATTCGTTAATCGTTGCTCGTTACTCTCACTCTAAATATCGTGCAAGCGAGTGAAACATAAAGTTTGCTTTAATGTTTTACAACGAGCAATGCAGATATTCAACGAAGTTAAACTCTAAACTAAATCAATCTCTTTGAAATATATCGCGTGTATATACTTTTTTCTTTACATCGTTGAGGATAGTGTCGTATCGATTGACTATAAATCCTTGTAATTTTTGTTAAAGTTCATTTGATAAATATTGGTTCTTTCAATGTTTTTCCAAAATAAATTCCAAACAAGAATCCTAATTTTGTCTAAAAAGATGGCAAATATAAAAATAATGATTAGTGCGAGGCTGATAGTAAGTAAATAAGTAAACCCGTTTGTGTTGTTATAAATAAACTTCGCTCCGTGAAGATATTTGTCTAATATCAATGGGTTTATATGAATAAGATACACGGCAAAACAGGAGGATGCTATCCAATTTATAAATTTACTATGAAATTTAAGCTTTGAGAATAGTAACAAAGTGTATAGTGCTACTAAAATTACAAAAGGGTTTATGTAATTGTTATACTTGTAATGTTCTGGTGCATTATAAGAAATCAATATGAACTCAATTGTGGCAATAAGTGTGATGAAAAATGATATAATCAAAAAATCGTTTTTAATGCTTAATGTTGTGTATTTATTGGGGAATAATTTTATATATCTTGCCAACATGTATAAGCCTATAAATGATATGGTTGAATACCCATTTTTGAAAAAAGATACAGTTCTAAATAAAAAAGCAAAAATAGTTTGGAATATGTAAAAACAAATTATTGTGTTTCGTATTTGCTTTTTGGGGGTGTTGTTGATGTATGAATTCAATACTGGTACTAAAATGTAAAGCAGAATGTATGAGTATATAAACCAATTCCATTTAATCAAAGCAAATGATCTTACAAGTCCTTTGATGCTAAATGTTGCAAATCCAGAAGCAATACCAACGAAATAAATGCCAATGTAAAAAAAGAGGCATTGAAATATAAAATTTGAAAAACTTTTTATACTTGGCTTAATTCCAAACCATCCTGAAATAAGAATAAATATATTAACACAAGCAATACTCATTGCTTGGAAAAATATTCTGCCAATAGAACTTATTGGTTCTTGCATTATTTCTATTTGAGTTGGTCTTCCCAAACTTAAATAGTCGGCATGAACAACCAAAACAAGAAACATTGCAACAATTCGCAATAGTTCAAAGTTTGACTCTCTTATTACATAGTTTGAGTTTTTCATATAGTCTATGTAGTTAATCGTTTCTCATCAATCTCTCTAAACTCTAAATATCGTGCAAGCGAGTGAAATATAAAGTTTGCTTTAATGTTTTACAACGAGCAATGCTGATATTCAACGAAGTTAAACTCTAAACCAAATCAATCCCTTTGAAATATATCGCGTGTATATACTTTCTTCTTTACATCGTCGAGGGCTTTGTCGTAGCGGTTGGCGATGATGGCTTGCGACTGCGCCTTGAACTCATCAAGGTTGTTCACCACGCGGCTGCCGAAGAAGGTGCTGCCGTCTTCGAGTGTTGGCTCGTAGATGATGACTTCAGCGCCTTTGGCTTTGATGCGTTTCATTACTCCCTGGATTGATGACTGGCGGAAGTTGTCGCTGCCGGCCTTCATGGTTAGGCGGTAAACGCCGATGACGGGGGCGGTGAACGATGAACGATGAACGTTGAACGATGAATCGTATTGGTTGTTCTCGCTGTAGCTGTACCAGCCTGCCATGCGGAGTACCTGGTCGGCAATGAAGTCCTTGCGGGTGCGGTTGCTCTCTACTATGGCGCTCATCATGTTCTGTGGCACTTCCTGGTAGTTGGCAAGCAGCTGCTTGGTGTCCTTTGGAAGGCAGTAGCCTCCGTAACCGAAAGACGGGTTGTTATAGTGGTCGCCGATGCGTGGGTCGAGTCCTACGCCCTGAATGATGGCTGCGGAGTCGAGTCCTTTAATCTCGGCATATGTATCGAGCTCGTTGAAGTAGCTTACTCGCAGTGCAAGGTAGGTGTTGGCAAAGAGTTTTACGGCTTCGGCCTCTTTTAAGCCCATAAACAGGGTGGGGATATTCTCTTTTATTGCTCCTTGCTGCAACAGGTGGGCGAAGGTGTGTGCCGCCTCTTCCAAATGGTTGCCGGCAATGGCTTTGATGGCGTTGTTTTCCTCTTCGTAGTTGTCAATCATCTTTGGGTAGCCCACAATGATGCGGCTGGGGTAGAGGTTGTCGTAGAGCGCTTTGCTCTCGCGCAGGAACTCGGGCGAGAACAGCAAACGCAGTTTGTGGGTGGTGTCCCATCCGTTCTCTTTGAACTTCTTTGCGTATTTCACATAAAGGCTGCGACAGTAACCAACAGGGATGGTGCTCTTGATGACCATTGTTGCCTGTGGGTTTACTTCAAGAATCAGGTCTATGACATCTTCGATGTGATGTGTGTCGAAGAAGTTTTTCTGTGGGTCGTAGTTGGTGGGGGCTGCAATGACAATGAAGTCGGCATCGCGGTATGCCTCTCTGCCGTCGAGGGTTGCGCGCAGGTTCAACTCTTTCTCGGCCAGGTATTTCTCGATGTATTCGTCCTGGATTGGCGATATGCGGTTGTTGATTTTCTCTACCTTTTCGGGGATTACGTCAACGGCTACAACTTCGTTGTGCTGCGCCAACAATGTGGCTATGCTCAAGCCTACATATCCTGTTCCTGCAACTGCTATTTTCATTGTTTTTTGCTTTAATTTGTTGCTGTATGGCAAAATGTTCTGATAGGGATGCTTTCGCCTATTTACAACCTTACAAATTTATAATTTATAATATTTATAAACAAATTTATTTAAATAAAGTTTAGTAACAATATAGCAGTTGATACGCAACTCATTTTCTTCGAGAACTTGTTCATCTAGAACGAGCCAACGGTCGGCGCCCGAAGGGGCTAAAGTCAATGTTAAGGCTGTGAATGTTGCGATTGAACGAGTGGAATAAAACTTGTTTTAATTTCACAATGAGCATTAGTAACATCGCTGAAGGCGTAGGAGCTTATAACAGCGCAGTGAATAGATACTTCGCTATGCTCAGTATGACAAACAATATTTGGGTGAACTGCTGTATTAATACTTAAAGTTTTGGGAATGAAATTTGCTTAAAAGGCTGACTTAAAAGGCTCTTTTGTCGTTACGCTCGCCTTTAAATGCTCATTTACGTTTAATAAACTACGCCTTTTCGGGCTTTGCAAGCCTTAAACAGCTCTTTTTATATAATCTCTTAGTTATTTCCTGTTCTCTGTCTCTTTATTCTTGCCTCTTTGCTGAGTATGGCGGGCAGGGTGGTTACAATGTGCCAACAGCGTTTTATCTGTTTCTTGGGCTCTTTGAATATGCGATGTACGAATTCGAGATGCATCTTGCGCATCCAGGCGGGGCATCGCTGTGGAGCGTCGCTGAGGCCACTGTAAAAATTGAAGGCTGCGCCAATGGCTATCATCACTCCTTGCTTCAGGTGTGGTTTCAGGCGGTTCATGAATATCTCTTGCTTGGGCGCGCCAAGGGCTACCCACACTATGTCGGCGCCGTCGCGCTCTATCTCCTTGGCTATGCCTGCGTAGTCGAACTCATCGACGCTGCAGAATGGTAGTTCCTTGAATGTCATGCCTGCAACGTCGGGGTTTTCCTTTGTGAGGTTCTGCTGCAATGCGTCGAGGATGTTTTGCTTTGTTCCCAGAAATATCATTCTGTACTTACGGGAACGTACGATGTCGATAAATATGTCGCTTCCGCAATAGTGGCTGCGGTTGTGACCGTATATCCATTTTACGAATTTGGGCACCCAACTGCTGTCGCAGATTGAAAAAATGCTTTCGTCGATGACGGAGCGGTACTCTTCGTTGTTGTGCACCATTGTGAGGATATTGCCGTCGGCTACGCAAATGTATCCTGTCTTGCCGTTGGTTATGTGCTCGTCAATGGTTTGGTGTACAGCGGGTACATCGAACTTGTATCGTATGTCGAAGTATTTTTCCATTGTTGCGGTTATTCGTTTTTTCTTAATTTATGCAAATTTAATATTTATATGATTAATAAAACAAATTTGCCCGAAAATGTTTTCGCTCTGTTGGAAATGGAATAAAAAACAGACATTTTCGTTGGCGAAGATGTCTGTTTGTGTAATGTTGTTTGTATGTTCGTTTGTTACAGCTCGTCGAAATCGAACTCTTCGAACTCGTCGTTGAACGATTCTCCGACGAAGATGTCGAGGTCACGGCGTTCTTTCTTGGTGGGACGGCCGGTGCCGCGTTGGCGGTCGATGAAGCCACTTATCTTGCTCATCTCGAGTATTTCGTATTGCTCTTGCGAGGTGATGTTTTCCATCAGTTCGGGCACGAGCTTTGCTCCCACACGATTCTCGGCGCATTTGAGTACGCGGAACGAGTAGGTGATGGGTGCTTTCTTTACATTGACGATATCACCAACGCGTATGTTATGCGCGGGCTTGGCGGTGCGGTCGCCAATGCTTATATGGCCTTTTTTGCAGGCTTCGGCAGCGATGCTGCGTGTTTTGTATATGCGTACCGCCCAAAGCCATTTGTCTATACGTGCCTGGTCACTCATTGCTTGGTTGTTTGCCGTTTCCTTTCTTGTTGAATTGGTTCATGGTGCGTGCAAGGCCTGCAAAGCAGAAACTCTTGATTATTTCGTTGGTTGTCTCCAACTGTTCTTCGATGGTTTTCTGCTCTTCACTGTCGAATGCACCAAGCACGAAATCGACCTGATGGCCTTTGCCGAAGTCGCTGCCTATACCAAAGCGAAGGCGTGCGTATGATGTGGTTCCGAGCGTTGCTGCGATGTGTTTGAGTCCATTGTGTCCGCCGTCGCTTCCCTGGCCTTTGAGACGTAGTGAGCCTACGGGTAGGGCAAGGTCGTCAACGATGACCAGGACGTTCTCCAAGGGTATCTTTTCCTGCTGCATCCAATAGCGGATGGCGTTGCCGCTCAAATTCATATAGGTTGATGGTTTCAGCAGTATGAGCTTGCGTCCGCGCACCGATGTTTCAGCTACATAGCCGTATCGCTTGTCCTGAAAAGAAGTATTGGACGCTTTTGCAAAAGCGTCCAATACTGTAAATCCAATGTTGTGGCGGGTTCCTTCGTACTCGCGTCCGATATTGCCCAAACCGACAATCAGATATTTCATGCTTCGGCCAATTACTTCTTAGCCGCTGCCGCTGCTGCTGCAGATGCACGAGTAGTCTTAACTGAACATACGAGTGACTCTTTAGCTGATACGAGCTCAAGACCTTCGTATGAAAGCTCACCAACCTTGATTGACTTGCCAAGGCCGAGTGCTGTTACGTCAACTGTCAAAATCTCAGGGATAGCTGAATAAAGTGCCTTAACCTTGAGGTAACGCTGTACCTGAACAAGCTTACCACCGGCGCGAACACCTTCTGCAAGACCTTCGAGCTTAACAGGAACTGCCATAACGATAGGCTTCTCTTCTGTTACCTGGTAGAAATCTACGTGAAGGATTGTGTCCTTTACAGGGTGGAACTGAATCTCCTTCATGATTGCCTTAACTGTTACACCGTCGATTGTGAGGTCAACTACGTGGATGTCTGGTGTGTAAATGAGCTTGCGAAGACCGTCTGTAGGAACACAGAATGCTTTTGCTTCTTTCTCTACACCATAAAGGTTGCAAGGTACGAGACCTGAGTTGCGAAGTGCGTTGGTAGCTTTTTTACCAACTTCGGTTCTAGCTGAACCGTTGATGCTGATTGTTTTCATTGTTTAAAATGTGTTACTCTAAATTAAGAATGTTATTTTGCTTAATTCGCCATCACACGATGTCTTAAAAAGCGGGTGCAAAGGTACGCTTTATTTTTGTAATATGCAAATGTTTGCGGGTTTTACCCGGGATTAAAATGTATTGTTGTTAAAAATCTATGTCGATGTTCAACTTGTCGGTGTTGTCGCTTGTTGCTTCTGCAGGCTCGGTGTACATGGGTTTGTATTCTCCTTGCTCGGCGACTACATAGTTGATGGCTTCGTTGAGACTGTTTGCGAACTTCGCGAAGTCTTCGCGGTAGAGGAAAATCTTGTGTTTCTCAAATGTTACAGTCGCATTTTCGCCCTCACCTGAAATGTTTTTCTTGCTTTCGGTGATTGAAAGGTACATCTCATCTTTTCTGTTCTTTTTTACATCGATGTAGTATATTCTTTTTCCTGCTTTTATTGCCTGAGAAAAAACAATATCCTTCTCGTTTTCGCTCTTTCTGTTGTCTTCCATAGTAATAACTTGTTTGTTGTTTGCTGTTTAGCATTTGTAAAACAACTGCTTGTGTCTATTCGCGCTTTACTGCAAATATGATGATATTTTTTTAATAATCCAACAAAAATGTTCCAAAAAAATATTTTTTCAGTTCATTTTGCTTGCTTTATCTCATTTTTAACTACTTTTTTATAGAGTTTGAAAACTTTTTTAATAGCCTGCTGTTCTATTTTGTGCTGAATTTGGAAAAATAAAGTTTATTTTTTACTTGTCAGTGTCGCGATAAAATGCGAACTTTGCACATTATCTGAAAAAGCGTTTTTATGATTAATAGAGTTCTTATCCGTCTCAAGATTGTGCAGATTATTTATGCATATTACAAAAATAGTGGAAAAACCGTCAAGGCTACCGAAGATGAGGTGTTCTTCAGTCTTTCAAAAGCATACGACTTGTATAACCATATGTTGTTGCTGATGGTTGGAATAACACATTATGCTGCCGACCGTATATCTTTCCTCAGTATGAAGATACGTCCAACGGAAAGTGACAAGAATCCTAACCTTAAATTTATAAACAACCGTTTTATTGCACAACTCGAAAATAACGAACAACTTGTGAAGTTTGCCGAGAAAAGCAAGCTTAATTGGGTTGACAATTCCGATTTGCTACGTCGTATGCTCGATGAAATAGAGGAGAGCGATATATATAAAGAGTATATGGCAACAGAGACATCTTCTTATGAGGAGGATAAGGAGTTGTGGCGTAAATTGTACAAGGCATTCATCTTTGACAATGAAGAACTCGATGCGCTGCTCGAGGAGCAAAGTCTATATTGGAACGATGACAAGTCTATTGTAGATTCTTTTGTACTCAAGACTATCAAACGTTTCGAAGAGAACTGTGGCGCTGCACAGCAATTGCTTCCTGAGTACAAGGATGTTGCCGACATGGAGTTTGCACGAAAACTTTTCCGTAATGCAGTGAACAACGCCGAACAGTATCGCGAACTAATGAGTTCTAACTCAAAGAATTGGGATATGTCGCGCTTGGCATTTATGGATGTGGTGATAATGCAGGTTGCCCTTGCCGAGATTATGACATTTGACGATGTGCCTCTCTCGGTTACATTGAACGAATATGTGGAGATTGCTAAGCATTATAGCACAGTGAAGAGTGGCTCTTTTGTAAACGGTATGCTTGATACCATTACAAAGAAACTGCGTCAGGAAAATAAGATAAACAAGTAATAACTTTAAAATAATTGAATTATGGTTTTTTTGAATGAAGCTGCAGCTCCTGCCGGTGTTGCAGGTATATTGGGTAGTCCGATATTCATGTTTGTGATTATCATTGCTATTATCTACTTTATGATGATACGTCCACAGCGTAAACGTCAAAAGGAAATTGAGAATTTCCGTCGTGGTCTTCAGCCTGGTGTGGAGGTTGTAACAAGCGGTGGTATCTATGGCAAAATTAAAGAGGTTAATGACGGTGTTGTTGTGCTTGAGATTGCTCACAATGTGAATATCCGCGTTGACATTTCTACAGTTTTTGCTTCTCCTGCTGCAATGCAAGAGCAAGGTAAATGATAAGAGTAATATTCTAAAGGAATAGAAATTTTGACAAAAGATTTCTTCAAGAAACTTAAGGGAAACAATTTGTTGCCTTTCCTTTTCTTCTTATTGGTCTCGTGTTGTCTTTGGTTGTTGCAAGTGCTTAACGAAGATTACGAGACCGATATTCCATTTTCTGTATCTATACTTAACGTGCCTGAAGGTATTGAACTTATTGATGGCAATGAGACCGAGGTGCTTGTAAGGTTGAGCGATAGGGGAACTGTGCTTGCAAGGTATAAACTAGGCAAGTCGCACTCTTTGACTGTCGATTTCTCGGACTTCAAGCATCATGGCGGTACATTGAGCCTTCCTGTATCTCTGTTGAAAAAGCAGATAGCCGAAGTGGTGGAGGGTACAACTTCCATTGTGCAGTACCACGATGATACTTTGTATGTACAAGTGATGCAAAGCCGCAAGCTTCTGCCTGTCAAACTGAATGGCAAGATAGATGCTGCCGAGCATTATGAAATAGCCAATATAACAATCGACCCTGTAGAGGTGATGGTTTCGGCAATGCCTGACGAACTTGAAAAAATGGAGTATGTTGAAACTGATTACATTGTCAAGAAGTATCTTAAAAGTGACAGAACTTTTCAGGTAAATATTGCAACTGCTGATTTTATGTCGGTGGAACCGTCGATGGTGAATGTAAACATATCGGTGTCGCCTTTAAAGATAAAAAAAGTGCAGGTACCGGTTACTCAAGTGAACTTTCCTGGCCCGCTGTACGCTCTGTGGTTACCGAATGAGGTTGAACTATCGTTTGAGGTCTCTGAAGCTAACTACGAATTGATAGGTCCAAGTGACTTCACAGTGCAATTGGACTATAAAGATGTTGTATCCAATGTTGGAGGTTACGCTCCGTTGAAACTTGTCTCAAAGTCGTCGTTGGTTAAAGAAGTGAAACTTAAACCTTCAAAGATAATTGTTGGTGCTCTCCTATGAAAAGAATAACAAAACTTGCAATAACGGGTAGCATTGGCAGTGGCAAGAGTGTTGTTTCCCGTATGATGAATGTGCTGGGAATACCGGTATATGATTGTGACATCAATGCAAAGCGCTTGATGACCGAGAACTGCTTTATAGTTAATGAACTCAAGCGTATGTTCGGCGAGGAATGCTACGAGGACGACGGCACTTTGAATCGTCAATATATAGCTTCGCGTATATTCAGTGACAAGGAAAATATCGAGCGCGTCAATTCTCTTGTACATCCTATGGTAAAAAGCGATTTTGAATCGTGGGCTATAAGACAGAATACATCGGTAGTTGCTGTTGAAACGGCAATACTCTATGAATCGGGGCTTGTAGAGTCGGTTGATAAAGTGCTTGTTGTATGGGCTGAAAAAGAAACTGCCATCAGACGTACAATGGCGCGTAGCGGAATGAATCGCGGACAGGTGGAAAGTCGTATGAAAAACCAGATGGGTGCTGACGATCTTTTGCTTATGGCCGACTACTCGTTGTATAACGACGGTGATGAGCCACTGTTACCACAAGTGATGGAAATAGTAGAAGAGTTAAAAAACATTTCAAATTTTGCTGTGTCGAATTGAAAAATTATATTCGCAAAGTTTAATAAACAAAATAAAACTAACACTTAATATTTTAAATTATGTTCGAAAGAGTTCTTACTATATCGGGAAAACCCGGTCTTTATCGTCTTTTGTCAAGTGGTCGTAACATGATTATCGTAGAGATTATTGATGCTACAAAAAAACGTGTACCTGTACATAATACCGATAAGGTTGTAATGCTTGATGATATTGCTATCTATACCGATACTGAAGAGGTTCCTTTGCGTGAGGTGTTTGCAAAAATATATGAGAAGGAGAATGGCGTTCTCTCTTTCGATATGAAAATGGCTACTCCTGAAGAGTTGGTTGAATATTTTGAAGGCATAATGCCTGATTATGACAGAGAGCGTGTATATCTTACACACATAAAGAAGATGTTCTCTTGGTATAATATTCTCGTTTCTAACGGTGTTGTTGATTTTACTGTTGAAGAGGAACAGACTGAAGAGTAAATAAATACAACAATAACAAAAGAACAAGGACTTGCATTTGCAAGTCCTTGTTCTTTTGTTAGCAACTCATCGCTCCACAGCAGTTTATTACCTGGCCGCTTACGTATGATGACATGTCGCTGGCAAGGAAGAGTGCTACGTTTGCTACATCTTCGGGGGTACCTGCTCTTCTTAGCGGAATAGTTTTTGCCCATTCTGCACGCATCTCCTCGGGGATGGCCGATGTCATGTCGGTTACAATGAATCCCGGTGCAATGCAGTTTGCTCTAATGCCACGTGGGCCCATCTCTTTTGCTATGGATTTTGCAAGCCCTATAACTCCTGCCTTGGATGCCGAGTAGTTACATTGGCCGGCATTGCCGTTTTCGCCAACAACCGACGACATATTTATTATGCTTCCGCCTCTCTGCTTTGCCATAACGGGAACAACTGCGCGTGTGAAATTGAATGCAGATTTAAGATTGGTCGTTATTACGGCATCCCATTGCTCTTCGGTCATGCGCATAATTAGTCCGTCTTTGGTTATACCTGCGTTGTTTACAAGGATGTCGATGCGACCAAAGTCGGCAAGTATATCTTTGACTACAGTATCAGTTGCTGCAAAATCGGCAGCATCGGCTGCATAACCTTTGCACTTAACTCCAAGAGCTTCGATTTCCTTGGTAAGTTCTTCGGCATTATTGTTTATCTGGCGGTATGTGAATGCCACGTTTGCACCCTCTTGTGCAAATTTTACGGCAATGGCACGACCAATGCCTCGTGTCGCGCCTGTAACAAGAGCTGTCTTTCCTTCTAATAGTTTCATCTTTTTGCTTTTGATATTATGTGCGAAGATAGTTTTTTTGAGTTTAAATTACGGCATTTTTAGCCAAAAAAACTCTTTTTTCCCCTATGATAGCACTACATACTTTATAAATTGGCGCTTTTTTACTATTTTCGTACATTATTAATAATTATGATTATGAATAAAGTTAGAATTTATCTGCTTGTGGCAGTTGTTTTGTTAGTGGGATTAGTGGCTTTTGGATTAGGAAGCCGTCCAAAGGCGAAACCTGCCGATTCTTTATCATTCTCTGCAGAACGTGTTATAGAGGATATCAGAGTTGTATCGCGTGATTTGCACTCCGTGGCAAACCCCAAAGAGAGAACCGAAGTACGTAACTATCTTGTGTCAAGGCTGGAACAACTTGGTGCAGATACTGTAATGCTTTTCGAATATAAGGATTTGACGGGTCCTGAAAAGAAACATGTGAAATATACCTTTGATGCAACAAATATCCTTGCAACCTTTGCTCCCGAGCAGAAAGAGGCCGCTAATCCTTCATTGCTCTTGGTGGCTCATTACGATTCCCGATTTTCACAACCTTTTACTAAAGGTGATACCGTGTGGTCGTATGGTGCAGCCGACGATGGCTATGGTATTGGTGTGATACTTGAGACTGTAAGCCAGGCTTTGAAATATCGCAAGGATTGGAAACAGGGTGTCAAGGTGCTTTTTACAGATGCCGAGGAGGCCGGTATGATGGGTATGAAGGTTATGTGGAAACACAATCGTGAACAATTCGAGGATGTGGGTCTTATGATGAATTTCGAGGCGAGAGGTCCGTTTGGTCCGGCATTGTTGTTTGAAACGTCTCCGGGCAACGAGAAAGTAATGGAACTGTATCAGTCGGCCGCAGAATATCCTTTTACCTATTCACTCACAACAGTTGTATATCAGTTTATGCCAAATTATACCGATTTTACAGTTGTGAAGGATGAGATTCCGGGTTTGAATTTCTCGACAATTTCTGATATAAACCATTACCATACTCATCTTGATAATTTCTCTAACGTAAATGCAAAGTCAATACAGCACTATGGCGCTCAGGCAGTGCCTGTAGTACATAAATATCTGACAGATGAACAGTATTCCGATATCAATGCTTTGAAATCGGATTCTGATACCATAAACTTTACATTGCCATTGTTGGGACTCTTTAATTTCACTGCAACGGAGTATGTGTTGCTGAATGTTGTGATATTTATTCTCTTTGTAATTGTACTTGTGATTGATATTTTGCGTAAGCGTGCCAATATAGGTAATGTATTGCTTGGGGCTGCCAAAACTCTTGCATTGGCGCTCTCTGCACTTGTTGCCGGTGAACTTGTAGCTTATATATGCTGTGTTATTGCAGGTGCTCAGTTCAAACCTTTTGGAGTGGTGATGGGTGTTATGTTCGATAACGTTGCCATGGTGCTGGCGGTTGTTGTTTTGGTGTTGTTGGCTGTTATTCTATATATACGTAAACGCAACAGAATGTTTTGCGCTTCAGCTGGTTCGCTCCGTGCAAATGCTGCAACATCTTCTGTATTGGTAAATGCTACAAACAGACTATATGGAACACTGTTCCTTATGATGATCTTAAGCATCGCATTGCTGGCATCCATCAAGGAGAATCTGATGTTCTTTATACCTCTTTTTGCTTCTGTTTTAGCTATGGCTCTGTATAAGTTGACCAAACTTAAGGTATGGATGTTGATTGCTGTTTCCTTAATACTTCTTCATGCATTCTCATTCTTGTATGCGTTGGCAATGGCTCTTACGATTGGTGCATTCGGTGCTGTACTTATGCTGGCTCTGCTTGATGTAATGGTACTTCTTCCGCTTTCCGACATCTATTTGACGAATAAAGAGTAGCCTTCTGCATATATCTATAGCCGTTATCTGTTTTGTGAAATGGGGGTAAATGATTAACTTCGCAGAAGTATTCCAAAAAAAAGTAATAATTTGAAATAAGATACATTATGTTTTCAGGTATTGTAGAAGAATTTGCCACTGTGCGCCGTTTGGTGCGCGAGCAGGGAAATTTGCATTTGACTTTGACATGTTCATTCGTTGATGAACTTAAGATAGACCAGAGTGTGTCACACAATGGTGTGTGTTTGACTGTTGTGGATATTACAGGTGATGAATATACTGTTACAGCCATGACTGAAACATTGGAACGTTCGAATATTGGCCTTTTACAAGTTGGCGACAAAGTGAACGTAGAGCGCAGTATGATGATGAACGGTCGATTGGATGGTCATATTGTACAGGGGCATGTTGATGAAACTGCAGAGTGTGTGTCGGTGCGCGATGCCGATGGCAGTTGGTATTATACTTTTCGATATAAGAAGGATGATGAGATGGCGGTAAAAGGCTATATGACTGTTGACAAAGGTTCTGTAACCGTGAATGGTGTGAGTCTGACAGTGTGTGAGCCTACTGATGATTCTTTTTCTGTGGCAATAATTCCTTATACTTACGAGCATACAAATTTCCACACAATTAAGGTTGGTACAAAGGTGAATATTGAGTTTGACATCATTGGTAAGTATATTGCAAGAATAATAAAGAGATAAGTTGTATGAAGATTGCTGTTCCTACGCGAAATGGAGTGGTGGATAATCATTTTGGCCACTGCGACCACTATACAATTTTTACTGTTAACGATGGTGAGGTGAAAATGAAAGAGATACTACCTTCACCCCAGGGATGTGGATGTAAATCGGGCATTGTCTTTGTGTTGCGTCAAAAAGGTGTGCAGGTGATGCTTGCCGGTAATATAGGCGCAGGAGCGAAGAATGTATTGGAGAGTAATGATATAACTGTTGTTCGTGGTTGTAGCGGAGATATAGATAACCTAGTAAAGGAATATATTGCAGGCAACATTGTTGATAATGGTGAGTTGTGCAATCACCACGAATGTGGAAATCATTAATGAATTATGGTAAATAAGGTATATCTTGAGAATTTTGAGAGTCGTATAACTGACGAATTGCTCAGGTTGTGTAAACAATACGCCGTTCTCGACGGAACGTTGTTGGCTACCGATGATATTGATGCACGATGGAATGTATTGGCTCCCGAATATATGGCCGATGCAGTTCCTAATATAGCCGATTACCCTACAGTGGCTATCGCTTGGGCTGCATATCTCGGTATGGCTGTAGCATGTCAGTGGGATGGCGATTGGGCTTCTCACAGGAATGACGAATATAAATCGTACTATGGCGAGCAGGGTTTTGATGATATGGATGAGCATATTGTGCGCGATATTATAGGTTTTCATCTTGAGTCGCAGGAAGCAAAGAAAATTGAGGAGATGATGCGTCGCTTGGGAGAAACGGCGTTAACCTTGATACGACGCGAAAGAATAGAACCGCAGTCACCTATGGCATTCCATGTGTATGCACGTGTAGTAAAAGTTATGTTCAAGATTGGTGCAGCCATTGAACTTAAACGTCTTGGATATAAGTTTGAGCAGGTAAATATACCAACAATGCCGGGTGGAATGGCTACTTGTTGAGAATATTGCAATACAATAAAAAAATCCTTAGAATATTCTAAGGATTTTTTTATTGTATCTTTTAATGATTTTAGAACTTGAAGTCAACACCGATTGTAGCGTTGTATGTATCGCGTTCGTATGTTGTAGCTTTCAAAACATTCTTGTCTTTCTTATATACTGCAAAGCAGAAACCGGCGTTTATATCCCAATGCTCATTGATGCTGTACTTACCTCCGAAGCCTGTCATGAATGAATCATTTACAAAATTGAGGTCGCTTGTATATTCATTTGTAATACCAAAATCTGTGTATTGTACGCCGGCAGAGAGCAAAAGGTTCTTTGTTACGTTAAATTCAAGGCCAGCAGCAATCTCGTATGTATTGTGTGCAAGGTTTTTGTTGTTGTTCGCACCGCCAAGAAGAGACTCCACTGTGGCTTTCTTGTCAAAGTAATAGTTTGCGCTCACCATAGCCTGCAACCAAGATGTAGCTTTCCATGATGCACCCAATGACAATGAGCTTGGGGTGTCGTTTCTGAGTGTCTTGCTGTCCTCGAGTGTTGAGAGCATACCCAATTTGCCACCGGCTTCACCGGCTACTTGTGCAGCAGTCTGTGTTGCTATATTTGTAGCATTCGCAGCTGCGTTCTGTTCTGCCATCTCGGTAGGTGCGCCTTGTGCAATATATGCATCATATGTAGCTTGGTATGCCTGCTGGTATGCAGCCTGATATACCTTTGCTCCGATATTCTCTCCGGCTTTTGCAACACTCTTATTGTAGTTTTCACCAAAGATACCAAGGTGCTTGGTGTTATTCTTGAGATTTGTTACAGCGCGGAACTCATATTTTGCAGCAAAGTTGAAGTTACCAACCTTGTAATCAATACCGATTATCGGAGTAACTGATATGCCTTTCTGTGTAAGGTCAAGTGACAGAGGAGAAACCTTTGTTGCGCCATTTGTACTCATTGCGTCAAAATTGATAGCTCCATTGTATGACGCACTTGTGTAATTACCGCGTACACCAACGTATGCCGAAAGGTTGTCAAGTATTCTGTATGCAGCACCTAACTGAAGACCGAATACATACTGTGTGGATTGGAATGCTGAGTATGCGTCGCCTGTAGCCTGCGCTCCTGATACAATTGGCAACAAATCCTTAAAACCGTTTCCGAGCTGATTGAACATTGGCAAACCATTGTCGAAACTGCAGTTACCGCCACCACCAGGGATGCCGAAGAATCCGCTGAAGCTCCATTTGCCTGTTGAATAAGATGCAAGCAAGGAAGGCATTACGGGTACATATATTTTAGCACCGTATTGTTTGTTGTCAATGTGGCTTGTGATGTCGCGGTTCTGCCACACCATCTGCCAGTTTGCAGAAATTCTCCAACCTTTCTCAAAGAAGGCTGTTCCTGCAGGGTTAAAGTAGATAGCATCAGTCTCGAGAGATGCATAACGTGCAGGGTTGCGCACGAACGATGCACTCTGGTTTGTGTTTGTCAATAGTCCTCCTGCAAATGATGTGAATGCAATTGCAGACAACGCAATAGTTGTAATAATCTTTTTCATAGTTAAATAGTTTAAGTTAACGGGCTGTTCTGTGCCCGTGTTCTGTTTTATTGCACAAAGATATGTCATTTGTGCAATTTATTAAAACGTTAGTATTAATTTAACTATATAAATGTTGTATTTGAACAATATTTGTTTAAAATAGAGTGAAAACTATGTATAAAATGGATAAAATGGGGTATGTATAATATAATAGCTGCGCACTTGTATGGCAAGTGCGCAGCTATTATATTATAAGGTGAATTCTTATTTTACAGGAATTGCATCAATGCGTGCCTGGTGACGACCGCCTTCGAATGGTGTGTTTAAGAATGTCTCAACACACTCTTTTGCGCTTTCTGTTGCTATGAAACGGCCTGGCATCACCATTACGTTTGCATCGTTGTGCTGGCGTGCAAGTGCTGCAATCTCGGGCATCCAGCATAGTGCGCTGCGTATAGCATTGTGGTGGTTTAGTGTCATATTGATACCGTTGCCTGTACCGCAGATAGCGATACCTGTTGTGAGTTCGCCATTCTCAATAGCATTGGCAAGTGCGTGTGCAAATTCAGGGTAGTTGCAACTTTCGGTGCTGTTTGTACCAAAGTCAACAAATTCGTAACCCATATCCTTGAGCCATTCCTTAACTTGCTCTTTCAATGGGTAGCCTGCGTGGTCGCTTGCAAGTCCTATCTTTTTCATTATAACATTGATTTTACTTGGTTATACACGTTTTCTGCTGTGAAGCCGAGCTTCTCATCAAGTACTTTGTAAGGTGCCGAGAAACCGAATGATTCCAATCCCCATACTTTGCCGTTTGCACCTACAAGGCCTTCGAGATTTACCGGCAAGCCTGCTGTCAAGCCGAAAATCTTAGCACCTGCAGGAAGAACACTCTCCTGATATTCTTTAGACTGTGTGCGGAACAAACCTTCTGAAGGAACAGAAACAATACGTGTTTTTATACCGTCTGCCTTAAGGAGTTTTGCACCGTCAACAAGTGTAGAAACCTCTGAACCTGATGCAAGAAGGATAACGTCGTAATCTTCGTCGCTACCTGCAATAACATATGCACCCTTAGATGTCTCTTCGTATGGTGTACCCTCGGGAAGGTTGTTGATGTTTTGGCGTGAGAAGATAAGACCTGTTGGAGTGTTATCGTTCTCCATCGCGAGTTTCCATGCCTGTGTTGCCTCATTAACATCGGCAGGGCGTAGAACGAGCATTGAGTTCTTGCCACTGTGGTTCTTTACCTTTTCCATCAAACGTACCTGTGCCTCCTGCTCAACAGGCTCGTGTGTAGGGCCGTCCTCACCAACGCGGAATGCATCGTGTGACCAAACGAACTTAACAGGCAACTCCATAAGTGCAGCCATACGTATTGCTGGTTTCATGTAGTCGCTGAATACGAAGAATGTACCACATGCAGCGATTACGCCACCATGTAGTGCCATACCAATGCATAGACATGCCATTGTAAGCTCCGATACGCCGGCATGTAGGAATGCACCGCTGAAATCACCTGGTGTAAATGCATGTGTCTTCTTTAAGAAACCGTCTGTCTTGTCGCTGTTGCTCAAGTCGGCCGAAGAACATATCATATTGCCATAGTTCTCAGCAAGGATGCCAAGCACTGTAGCCGATGCGTTACGTGTTGGGCCGTCAGCTTTCTGCTCGATAGCATTCCAGTCGATAACCGGCTGTTTGCCTGCAAACCAATCTTCGAGGTTCTTTGCTTTCTCGGGGTTTGCTGCTGCCCAAGCAGCCTTTGCTGCTTTGCGTTCTGCAACAATCTTACGTAGCTCGGCAAGGCGGTTGTCGTGCAACTCCTTAACCTCTGGGAAGAATACGAATGGGTTCTCTACATCACCACCAAGATTCTTGATAGTGTTGATGTATGCGTCGCCACCAAGAGGTGCACCGTGTGTACCGCAGTCAAACTCATAGCTGCTACCGTCGGCACGGCGTGCTCCTTTACCCATTACAGTGTTACCGATGATGAGGGTAGGGCGCTCTTGCTCTGCTTTAGCTTCTGTAAGTGCAGCACGGATGGCATCGCAGTCGTTACCATCAATGGTGATGACCTTCCAGCCCCATGCTTCATATTTCTTTGCTGTGTCCTCGAACATAACCTCGTCGCAACGTGTTGAGAGCTGGATTTGGTTTGCATCGTAGAACATAATAAGATTGTTCAGTTTTAAATAACCGGCCATACGACCTGCACCCTGTGAAATTTCTTCCTGGATACCACCGTCCGAAATGAATGCGTAGATGGTGTGTCCCATGACCTCGCTACCCAAACGTGCCTCAAGGAATTTGGCTGCAATAGCAGCACCCACTGCATATGTGTGGCCTTGACCAAGAGGACCTGATGTGTTTTCTATTCCGCGAGCGAAGTTTACCTCGGGGTGTCCTGGAGTTGCGCTTCCCCATTGACGAAGCTGCTTGAGCTCGTCCATAGTAAACTTGTTCTGTAGTGCAAGAACCGAATACAACATTGGTGACATGTGACCAGGGTCGAGGAAGAAACGGTCGCGTCCTTCCCATAGTGGGTTCTCAGGGTCGTGTATGAGGAACTCTGAGTAGAGCACATTAATAAAGTCTGCACCACCCATAGCACCACCGGGGTGACCCGATTTTGCTTTCTCAACCATAGCTGCGGTAAGAATACGTATGTTATCCGCAGCCTTGTTCATCAGTTGCTTGCTATTCATATCTTTTATTATCGTTAGTAGGTTTTTATTACTATCATATTTTACGGCTTAAATGAGTTTTTTTACCTGCAAAAGACTCTTTACCGTAATTTGTTACAAAAATAGTATTTTTTGTTTGAATGTGGAACATATTTCAATAACGATTTTCCTGCTGTTTATAAATTATTTTATGAACTTAAGATTTATAAAGGTTTTTTTGACGTTTTTCAGCATCCTTTGTATTATCTTCGCTATAAATTAATATGTATTATGCTTACGAATATTATAGCAAGGGAACTTGGTTTTGCTCCCGAAAAGGTTAGAAATGTTATTGGACTGCTCGAAGGTGGTGCTACTATTCCGTTTATATCGCGATATCGCAAGGAGGCTACCGGCTCAATGGACGAGGTGGCTGTTGGCGGTATAAAGGATATGCATGAGAAACTTAAAGCACTCATGCAACGTAAGGAAACTGTGATAACAACTATTGAGGAGCAAGGCAAACTTACACTCGAACTGAAAAAACGTATAGATGAATGCTTCGATGCTGTAGAACTCGAAGATATATATCTGCCTTACAGACCAAAACGCCGTACGCGTGCTACAATGGCAAAAGAACGTGGCCTTGAACCTCTTGCCGACATTATATTCCTTCAGCAGGCCAACGATGTGAAAGGTCGTGCGCGTGCCTTTATTAATAAAGATGTGCCAACTGTAGATGATGCTATTGCTGGGGCATGTGATATCATAGCTGAACGCGTGTCGGAAGATGAAGGTGCACGTGCTGCGGTGCGTCGTCTCTTTTCTCGTTTTGGTGTAATCACATCAAAAGTTATAAAAGGTAAGGAAGGTGATGCTATAAAATATTCCGACTATTACGATTGGCAAGAGAAAATTGCACGCATTTCATCGCATCGTCTGCTTGCTATCATACGTGGCGAAGAAGAGGGCTTTTTACGTGTTTCTATTGATGTAGAGCCGGAAGAGGCTTTGGAGCAACTAAACCGTCGATTTGTAAAACGTTTCTCGCCATCGCGCGAATTTATGGAACAAGCTGTTGCCGATGGATACAAACGCCTGTTGGCTCCATCGATAGAGAACGAGACACGTGCCGCTTCAAAGCAACGTGCCGATGACGAAGCGATAGCAGTTTTTGCCGAGAACTTGCGTCAGTTGCTTATGTCATCTCCTCTTGGACAAAAGCGTGTGCTTGCCATCGATCCCGGTTTCCGTACCGGTTGTAAGGTGGTGGTGCTCGATTCGCAAGGAAATCTTGTTCATCACACAGTTATATATCCGCATCCACCGCAGAACGACCGCGAAGGGGCTTATGATATAATATCTTCTTTGGTACATAAATATGCGATAGAGGCTTTTGCTATTGGTAACGGCACTGCGGGCCGCGAAACGGAGGATTTTATCCGTAAAGCTGGTTATGGCATAGATGTTTTTTCTGTCAACGAGGACGGTGCATCGGTATATTCTGCATCGCCTGTTGCGCGTGAGGAGTTTCCCAATGAGGATGTTACAGTGCGCGGTGCTGTATCTATTGGTCGTCGTTTGATTGACCCGCTGTCGGAACTTGTAAAGATTGAACCTCGTTCAATAGGCGTGGGACAGTATCAGCATAGCGTTGACCAGACAAAACTCAAGGAGCGTCTTGATGTTGTTGTGGAGAGTTGTGTAAACAAGGTTGGCGTAAACCTCAATACAGCGACAAAGCAAATTCTTACACATATATCAGGTCTTGGCCCTTCACTTGCCGAGAATATTGTAAAATATCGTGCCGAAACGGGTGATTTCCGTTCGCGAAGGGATTTGCTGAAAGTGCCTCGTCTTGGCAACAAGGCGTTTGAACAGGCTGCCGGTTTTCTTCGTGTGCTTAATGGTGACAACTTGCTCGACAGCACAGCTGTTCATCCCGAATCGTATGGCATTGTACAGCGGATGGCAAAGGATATGGATGTTTCGCTAAAAGAGTTTATAGCTGATTCTG
This sequence comes from Bacteroidaceae bacterium, assembly GCA_045644465.1. Taxonomy (GTDB): domain Bacteria; phylum Bacteroidota; class Bacteroidia; order Bacteroidales; family Bacteroidaceae; genus HGM04593. The sequence goes on along the minus strand of JAZRGV010000019.1, from coordinate 20,672 downwards.
AATTGCGTAAAAGAGTAGTGTTAGCTAATTATGTAACCGATAAAGTGGGAATACCTACGCTTACCGACATAATGGACGCGCTTAACAAGCGTGGCCTTGACCCACGTGAGCAGGCAAAAGTATTTGCTTTTGACCCAAATGTTCACGAGATTGATGATTTACATGTGGGAATGGTTCTCCCTGGTCTTGTTACCAATATTACTGCATTTGGCGCATTTGTGAATATTGGTGTACATCAGGATGGACTTGTTCATATTTCGCAGCTTGCCGACAAGTTTGTCTCTTCTCCGGGCGATGTTGTAAAGCTTGGTCAACAGGTTATGGTTAAGGTTATTGAGGTGGATTTGAAGAGAAAGCGTATATCACTGTCAATGCGCGGAGTTTAAAGTCCACTAAAAAGGCATCTGCTACGTTATAGTTGTTTTTTTCAACAGTCATTTACGTATAGTAAACTCCTGTTTTAAAAAACAACAAAGCCTTGCAGCTGCACTTTTTATTGGACTTTATCGTTTAGGTTCTCTAAAATGGCGATAACTACGGCTTGTTGCAAGCCTGCTTCTATCCATCTTATAAAACTTCAATAATAGTGTTTAAAAACACCTTTTACGTACGAAACATTTGTACTTAATCTGTAAACTGTGTGGCTGGTTTTTTTACGACTCAAAACCTTGTTTACTTTACAAGAATCTTCTTGTTGTCAATAATGTTTATTCCTTTTTGGGTGTGGCTAAGTCGTTCGCCGGCTATGTTGTATATATTGCTGCTTTTGTTTTGTGGGGTAGAGTGTATGCTCTCTATTCCTGTAGGTGCGCTGAAGTATACGATGAATTCATTTGCTTGTGCAATGTTGCACTCCAACCAACATTGGTTTGCGGCAATTTCCATTGAACTGTCGAATGTCTTGAACCTGTTTTCTGTAAACACGTACTTTCTTTTGTCGTTGTTCTGTGAAAGATTGTTCTCTACATAGTTGCCTTTAAGCAGGGATTCCGGATGCGAGGTCGCGCCTTCCTTCTCCGACATTGTGATTATAAATTGGTGGGTGCCTGCGCTCCCATTGACTATTGCCGGTGTACCACCTTTCAATGTCTCGCCCGGATATGCTATTGGCTTCATTGTACAAATGTATTTGTTTTGTTCTTCATCGAACTTGATATCTGCCATTGTAGCATCATAGGCATATGTACCTTCCGGAAGAACAATGTTGAACGGGAAGCATACACTCGCTGTTCCATTTTCCGACAATGTCAATGGGAATGTTGTTACCTCTCCTATCGTATATGTTGCCAATCCAGCCTTTGTTGCCTTGTCGTTGCCAGCTACGCCATGTTCTTTGTATATATTCACATAGTTGATGCCGTCACTGCTGCTGCGAATTTTGTATGTGCCGGCGACCGATGTCTCTTCGAATAAGTATATTCCTGCTTCTGAACTGTTATCCGAGAACATTATATGTCCCCATCCGTTGAGTTTGGGTTCTTTCAGCACCTTGCCTTGTATTGAAATCTTATATCCGTTACCCGATGGTTCTATAATAGTTATCTCATCGCCCGGAGCTGACGTTGAATAGTGGTCGGGGGAGATTAGTTTATAACCTTCGCTGCCACTATTGTCGTGTGTGGTGTTGTATTCAATAAAAAGAGGGTTGTCGTTGTAATTGATATGGTATGCTCCGTGAAATCCGGGATTTATGAACACAGAGAATGTCTGTATGGTACCATCACTCATTGAAATAACACCTGTGTGTGAACCTTTAGAAGCATCCTCTTTTATTGTCACAAGCTTTGGATTTGTTATTTTTCCATCAATGAAATCGCCGCTCAATGTGGCACCTTCGAGGTTTTCAAAGTGTTCTGTAAGATCGATAGTCTGACCTGCTTCTGCAATGATTGTTTTTCCGTCGTAGCTGTTATTGCGTATCTTTTCCATCTCGTTACGCAGGTTGTTCACTACATTGGGATATTCCGTTGCTTTGTTGTTCTGTTCGTCGTACTCTCCATTTGTGTATTTGAAAATCTGTGGGTTTGTTGAATATCCTGTTTCAATCTTTGGTCCCCATGGAATCATTGCGGCTCCTCCTTTTGGCTCTATGTATTTCCATTCTGCAGTACGGAGTGTCAGTGTATGGTTTTGTGCCATACCCATGGCATAAGGACGTCCATTCTTTTCCTTACCTAACCATGTGGCTGCTTCGCAAGCATTGCCGTCTGTTGATAGTGATTCTCCATTACCTACACCTGTTATGGTTGCCATTACATCAAGAAAGTCTATTTGTGAAACAAGCGAGTTCTTTACAGCCTGTTCTTTTATTACAGCAGGCCAATGAACTATAAATGGTACACGTGTTCCACCTTCGTAGGCACTGTATTTACCACCACGCAAGCCACCGGTAGGAGAGTGGTCACCAACAAGTTCTTCGGCTTGGTCAATATAACCGTCGTCAAGCACAGGGCCGTTGTCACTGGTGAGTATAATCAATGTGTTGTCGAGCAATCCCAGTTCTTCAAGAGCTTTTACTATTTCACCAACACTCCAGTCGAACTGTACAATGGCATCGCCTCGCAATCCCATACAGCTCTGTCCGCGGAAACGCGGGTGAGGGAAGCGCGGAACATGTACGTCGTTGGTGGCAAAGTACATAAAGAACGGTTTGTTACTGTTCTCTTTTATAAAATCTACTGCGTGGACAGTTATGCTGTCGGCGATATTTTCATCTTTCCAGAGAGCCTTTCCACCGCCTTTCATATAACCGATGCGTCCAATGCCGTTAATAATAGACATGTCATGACCATGAGAGTGTCTTAAATTATAAAGAAGCTCCGGATTGGCAGCTCCTGTAGGCTCTCCTTCAAAGTTCTTGTTGTAATTTACATATATTGGTGCTGATGGGTCATAGTTTGCTACAGAACCATTCTCTATGAATACGCAAGGAACACGGTCGGCTGTTGCGGCCATAATATATGAATAATCGAAACCTATGTCTGCCAGTGCCGGTGTTATTGGTGCATTCCAATCCTGTTTTCCTGTTTGTGCGCCAAGGCCAAGATGCCATTTTCCAAAGGCTGCAGTTGTATAACCGGCATCTTTGAAAACATCGGCTACGGTATATTGGTCGGGTGATATAATCATTGCAGCATCGCCAGCAGCTACATCTGTTCCATTCTTGCGCCAAGGATATTCTCCGGTGAGCAAAGAGTAACGCGATGGAGTACTTGTTGAAGCCACTGCATGGGCATTTGTAAAGCACAGGCCATTGTCTGCCAAGTTATTCACATTTGGTGTTTTTACACCTATGGCTCCATAACATTCAAGGTCGCCGAACCCAAGGTCATCGGCATATATCATCACAACGTTGGGGCGTGATTTCAAGTATGGTTCTGTGTCGGCTGTCTCCTGGGCTAGCATTGCTCCTGGCAATGTTGCAAAAGCAAGCATTCCGAGATTAAAGTTTTTCATGGTTGTTTTGTTTTGTTCAGCGAATGTACAAAATCTGTTCTTAATATAAAAGTTTTGTTATTTAAAACAGGAGTAACCTTGACAAGGTTACTCCTGTTTGTTTCTTATCCACTTTTATTGTTTTCAAATATATGGAAGAAATTAATAATTAAGCAGAATCGTATAATTCTTTTAATAGTTCTGTTATTTAACTTCCTCTAATCCCCAGAGAATGCTTATTGATGCAAAACCTTCATCTTCCTCCTCTTCTTCGTAATAATCATCTTCGCTTTCAGCACCCAATGTTTCTGTTATCAGTAGCAATCCCTTTTTGTATGATACGGTACATACTCCACCAAGATTCTCGCTATTGATGTCTTCGGTGTTCCATGAGTAACGGAAAATACCTTCGTCTTCGTTCTCCCATCTCCATGTTGAGATTCCGAGTTCACCGTTCTGGTATTCCACCATATAAGAACCCGATTTTGTAAAGATCATAGATATTGGTTTACTCTCATTATAATCTCGTACAGCCTCATCTACAGCTTCGTTCATCTCTTCTTCATTAAGTTCCTCGCCGCTGGCCTCTATGGCTGTTCTCATATAATCCTTAAGCAGTTCGTCGATTTTCTCGTGGGCTATCAGCTTTGTGAATTTTATGAAACCTAGTTTCACTCTCAAGCCCACCTTTGTAATCTTCCAGGTACGGCATAGGTTGTTTGTTGCAGCACTGTCAGTGAATTTTTCTTCTTTTTGCGCTCCAACATTCAGTGTCTTGCCATTTTTGCGTACAATCTCAAGGTCGTACACTTCGTTTTCGGTTTCTGTAATAACAACAGTACCATAACCTTCAAGTTCATACTTGTTCTCATCTATCTGAGTGAACTTGCCATATATTATGTTCTCGTATTCAGCCGAACGTGTTCTTGTTGCCTTGGATATAAGCAGGTTGTTTACAAAGGCATCTCTTGAACTGATGGTGAAGTTTCCGTAATATCCGTTATTTCTAACAATAATATAGTTGCCACTAGCCGAGAGTTCCAATGATTTTATCTCAGCATCATTGTCTGCTATGATATATTTAGCACTTATTGCTTCATATGCAGGCTCCTCAAACTTTGTGTTGTTGCACGACTGGAATAGGAAAAGAATGCCTAATACCAATACTATGCTATGAATAGTACTTCTTTTCATTTTTGTTCTATTTAAAACCATAATATGGCGATTGAAAACAACCGCCATATTATAATGTTGTGATTAATAATTAATTAGCAGATCTTGCGTGAACCGTCGCCAATTACAACATCGTAAACCTTTGGAGATTTACCATATTTCTCTTTGTAACGTTTCTCTGCCTCTTCGATGAATACTTCATACAATTCCTCTTTTACAAGGTTGATTGTACAGCCACCGAAACCACCGCCCATCATACGTGAACCGGTTACACCGCAGTCGATAGCAACGTCAACAAGGTAGTCGAGCTCCTCGCAGCTTACCTCATAGTCTTTGCTCAAACCAAAGTGTGTCTCATACATCTTCTTACCTACTGTCTCGTAGTCACCAGCCTCAAGAGCTGCGCAAACGTCGAGTACGCGAACAACCTCACCGATAACATACTTAGCACGGTTGTAATCCTCTGGTTTCAACTCCGCCTTAACCTCTTCGAGCATCTCGAAGCTAGCATCGCGCAAAGACTCAACCTCAGGATGTTTAGCCTTGATAACCTCTGCTACGCGCTCGCAGCTCAAACGACGCTCGTTGTATGGTGAACCAACAAGTTCGTGCTTAACGCATGTGTTCAAAAGAACGAGCTTGTAACCCTGTGGCTTGAATGGGAAGTACTGATACTCCAATGAACGGCAGTCGAGACGGATAAGGCTACCAGCCTTGCCGAATACGCTTGCGAACTGGTCCATGATACCGCAGTTTACACCTACGTAGTTGTGCTCTGTAGCCTGGCCAACCTTTGCAAGTTCGAACTTGTCAACCTTGTTGTCGCCGAACATATCGTTCAATGCGTAAGCATATGTACTCTCGAGAGCTGCTGAAGAAGACATACCTGCGCCGAGAGGAACGTCACCTGCAAATGCTGTGTTGAAGCCCTTAACGTCAACGCCACGCTTAATCATCTCACGGCATACACCAAAGATGTACTTTGCCCATGAAGCGCGTGGTGCGTCTTCCTCTTTCAAACCGAACTCTACATAGTCCTTCTCGTCGATAGAGTATGCACAAACCTTGTCTGTTCCGTTAGGTTTGATCTCAGCAATGATGCCTTTGTTTACAGCACCTGGGAATACGAAACCATTGTTATAGTCAGTGTGCTCGCCAATCAGGTTAATACGGCCTGGAGAGGCGTAGATGCTTCCTGTTGTACCGTCGAAATGCTTGATAAAGCGGCTTCTTACAAATTCTATATCCATAGTTATAAGTTTTATGTTGTTAAACAATAATTTATTTCAGAATCAATTATTTCTTTGCAGGTTTTGAACCAACAAGTGCATAGAACAAGATGTATGCAGCGCAGAATACCACTACCCAGAAGCTGGTCATGTAGTTTGTCAAGTCTGCAACGTAGCCCTGGATACCCATCATCACAGCGCAACCGAATACCATTGTCATGAAGATACCTGATGCGACAGCGGTGTATTTACCCAATCCCTCAACAGCCATGTTGAAGATTGCACCCCACATAACTGATGTGCAAAGACCAACAAGCAAGAATGAGAAGATACCTACAGGAATATCCTGCCATATAAGTTCGAGCTTACCCCAATCAACACCAGGGAATGCTACGAGAACATCTGCAGGAGCGTACATACCGAACAATACCAATACCAATGTTGCGATAGATACTGTTGTAATCATAGCACGGCTTGATACCTTGCTACCGATAGATGCACCAACGAAACGACCAATAAGCATCATAAACCAGTAAACGGCAACAATCATACCTACTGTACCGGCAGGGATAGAGTAAGGTGCTGATGTCAACATCTGCTGTACTGCGTTGGGAACACCAACCTCGATACCCATATAAAGGAAGATAGCCAAAGCACCGAGAGCAAAGTGACGGTAGCTCATAGCACCCTTGATAAGGCTAATCTCAACAGGAGCCTGCTCAGGTTCGTCGATCTTTGTAAAGAGGATAACGATGAACGCAATAACAAAGATTGCAAGCGCAATCATAAGGGCTGGAGTTGCATCGGCAATCTTAGCCTTTGTTGCATCAGAAATAAGCGCACCCATGAGGATGTAGCAAGCTACAGCTGCTGATGAGTTGAACACACCACCAATCTGAATAAGCTGGTTACCGCTGTTACCGCCACCACCAAGAAGGTTAAGCATTGGGTTAACAACGCAGTTAAGGATACACATACAAAGACCTGCAATGAATGCACCAATAAGGTAAACTGTAAATACAAGTCCCAAATTCTGCTCAACATCGAGCAAACCGCTTACCCACTGGATAAGGATACCTGTAGCACCTACAGCCAAACCGATAAGTGCAGTCTTCTTGTAACCGTACTTTGCAATAAGCATACCGGCAGGGATACCCATTACCAAATATGCGATAAAGTTACCATAGTTACCAATCTGTGCAAGAACGTTTGAGATTGGACCTTGATTCTTGATGATGGTTGCCATTGGAGTACACAAGTTTGTCACAAAGGCAATCATTGCGAAGAGCGCAATCATAACGATGATAGCTCCCCATTGTTTCTTTTGATTACTCATGATTGTTTAGATTTTAGTTATTATTAATGTTTATATTTCCGAATTAAAAGTCCTTATTTATTTCTCAACGCCGAACTTATATATAGTAACCTGTTTGTATTCTTCTCCGGGGCAAAGAACTACGCTTGGGAAATGTGCACGGTTAGGAGAGTCGGGGAAACACTGTGCCTCGAAACAGATAGCACTGCGTTTTGGAAATGTTGCACCATGTGCTCCGGCAAAACCACTATGCCAGTTAGATGTATATACCTGAACACCCGGTTCGGTGGTGTAAACTTCCATTGTACGGCCACTGACAGGCTCTGTAACCTTTGCTGCAAAACTCAATTCGCCAACCTCTCTCTTGTTCAATACATAACAGTGGTCGTAACCTGCACCATGTTTGATTTGCTCTTCGTCAGCATCGATGCGTGCACCAACAGCTGTTGGAGTAGTGAAATCGAAAGCTGTGCCCTTAACAGGTGCTATGCAACCGTAAGGAACAGATGTCTCGTCAATGGGAACAAAGAAATCTGCGTTGATTTCGCAAATAAGATTGTCGATAGTAGCTGTTGGATTGGCAATACCTGAAAGTGAGAAGAAACCGTGGCTTGTAAGGTTTACAACGGTCTTTTTGTCGGTAGTACCTGTATATTCAATTTTTAGTTCGTTGTCGTCTGTGAATGTGTAAACGACTGTTACATCAAGATTGCCGGGGAAACCTTCTTCCATATCGGCTGAAAGATAGTGCAACTTCAATGTCTGTGCATCAAGCTGTTCAGCATCCCATACTCTTGCGTGGAAACCAGTAGGGCCACCGTGCAAATGGTTGGGGCCATTGTTGATGGCAAGATTGTACTCTTTGCCGTCAATAGTGAACTTTCCTTTGCAGATGCGGTTGCCGTATCGGCCTACAAGTGTGCTCAAGAAAGGCTCAGGGCTGTTTAGGAGATTGTCTATACTATCGTGTCCTTGAATGACATTGGCGTAGTTACCGTTCTTGTCGGGAACCATAATGCTACATATTGCACCGCCATAATTTGTTATTGCAACTTCGCACCCTTGATTGTTATTTAAAATAAAGAGTGCTGTTTCTTTGCCACCGATTGTTTTTTTGAAATCGGCAGCTTTTAACTGCGAGATGTTTTCAGTACAATTCATATTACAAATTGGTTAAATAGCTATTTCCTCGCAAATAAAATAAAAAAACGTTTTATCTCAAAGAAAATTGGGATAAAAAATTAACAATATTTCCGATTGCGGTTTGCGTTTCGGAAATATTGTTTTCGGTAACTGCTTATATTCAAAAGGGAAAGGCTATTTTTCGAGTGCTGAAAGCAGGTCGGCGACAATAAAACAACTTCCTCCTACAAAAATAAAATCTTGGTTATCGCTCTCTTCTTTTGCCGATTTTAAGGCTTCGGTTACGGTGGGGTAGCTGTTACCTGTCAGTCCATACTGCTTGGCCATGTTTTTTAAATCTTCGGCCGGCATGGCACGTTTGATGCTTGCCTGTGTAAAGTAGTATATAGCATTTTGCGGCATCATCTTCAGAACGCTTGTTATGTCTTTATCGTTTACCATTCCAAAGACAATGCGTAGCTCTCTGCATTTAACTCGTGCAAGTTGTTCCGTAATGTATTTGATACCGCCGATATTATGCCCGGCATCACATACTACACGGGGATTTTCTTGTATCTTCTGCCAACGTCCCATAAAGCCCGTCAAACTGCATACATTTGTAAATCCTTTTCGCAATGATTCGTCGGTTATGGCATATCCATTTTCACGCAATTTTTTTATTGCAGACAACAGTGTGTTCGTGTTTTTCTGTTGATAGTCGCCACCTAATTCGCCTGTGAATGATCCAAAGCTGCTTGATTCATATTTATATCCGTTCTCAAGTGGTGTTGCCGCTGTGAGCAAAGTCTCTTCTTCGGCAAAAATTATTGGTGCACCGCAATCCTTGGCTTTGTCGGAAAAAACTTTTTTAGTCTCGGGGGTGGTTTCGCCAATAACAACAGGGATACCGCTCTTTATTATTCCAGCCTTTTCACTTGCAATCTCCTGTAGTGTGGTGCCAAGAAATTGCGTATGGTCAAGGCTTATGTTTGTTATTACGCATAGCTCCGGCCTTATAATGTTGGTACAGTCGAGCCTTCCGCCAAGTCCCACCTCTATGATAGCGATGTCAACCTTTTGCTCTGCAAAGTAGTTGAATGCCATAGCTGTTGTAAGCTCAAAGAATGATGGTTGCAACGGCTCAAAGAATGTACGGTGTTTTGATACAAAGTCTATTACATACTCTTTGCTTGCCGGGTTGCCGTTTACTCTCATGCGCTCTCTGAAATCAATGAGATGTGGCGATGTGTATAATCCCACCTTATAACCACTCTCTTGCAGTATTGCTGCGAGAGTGTGCGATGTCGAACCTTTTCCGTTTGTGCCGGCAACGTGTATTGTACGGAATTTTTTATGCGGATTGCCCAAATGGTTATCGAGCATTATTGTTGTTGATAACCCCTCTTTGTAAGCAGCACCGCCTACTTGCTGAAAGGGCGGTGCGCAGTTGAACAGATAGGTGACAGTTTCGTCGTATGTCATACCTTTGTATTATTGTTAGTCAAAAAAACTCTTGAAGCGACGGAATATCTTCTCCTTTACACTTTCTGTAGGGCGGAAGTTGTCGGAGTTTTTAAAGTTTTCAATGGTCTTTTTCTCCTCTTTAGAGAGTGTCTCGGGTATATATACGCTGATATTTACAACAATGTCGCCCTTACCATATCCGTTGAGTGTGGGAAGGCCTTTGCCACGTAAGCGCAAAACCTTGCCGGGCTGTGTTCCCGGATCGATGGTTACTTTTGCTCGACCATCGATGGTAGGTATCTCTGCAAAACCACCCAATATAGCAGTAGGGATGTCGAGTAACAAGCTATAGATAAGGTCGTTCTCGTCGCGTATAAGTTCTGGGTGTTTCTCCTCTTCGATGACGATGAGCAGGTCGCCGTTTATTCCACCGCGTTTACCTGCATTACCTTTGCCGCGCATCGATAGCTGCATGCCCTCAACAACTCCTGCCGGTATCTGTACCTCAACAACCTCTTCACCTAAAATAACACCCTCGCCATGGCAATGGTTGCATTTGTTTTTTATAATCTTGCCTTCGCCCTGGCAGTGTGGGCAGGGAACCTCGCTACGCATCATTCCAAAGAAACTCTGCTGTGTGCGTACTACGCGGCCTGTACCTTTACATTCGGGACATGTCTCGTATGAATTACCTTCTGCACCGCTACCGTTGCAGTGGCTGCACGAAACATATTTTTTTAGTTTGAACTTCTTTGTGGTGCCGTTTGCAATCTCCTGCAGTGTGAGCTTTGCCTTTACGCGAAGGTCGCTTCCGCGGTGTTTCTGTGGGCCGGCGCTTCCGCCGCCAAATCCTCCGAAACCGCCAAATCCTCCTCGTCCACCGAATATGTCGCCAAACATAGAGAATATGTCGTTCATGTCCATTCCAGCACCGCTGAATCCACCTGCACCTGCTCCGCTTACACCTTCAAAACCGAATTGGTCGTATCGTGCCTTTTTGTCAGCGTCGCTGAGTACACTATATGCCTCAGCTGCCTCCTTGAACTTCTCTTCGGCCTCTTTGTCACCTGGGTTTTTGTCGGGGTGGTACTGGATGGCAAGCTTGCGGTATGCCTTCTTTATGTCATTTGCCGAGGCGTTTCTGTCAACGCCAAGCACTTCATAGTAATCTCTTTTTGCCATAATGTTCTATTATTCACCGACAGCAACTTTTGCATGTCGTATTACTTTATCATTTAGGGTGTAACCGGCTTGAACACAGTCCAATACCTTGCCTTTCATTTTCTCATCGGGGGTTGGTATCAATGCAATAGCCTCGTGATAGTCTGTATTGAAATCAGCACCTTCTGTTTCAATTTTTTGCAGACCATTCTGCTTTAATATGCCCACGAATTTATTGTATATTAACTCTACTCCAGTCATAATCTCGCTGGCATTCTCATCTTTTGCCATATTGCTGAGTGCGCGCTCGAAATCATCAAGAACAGGCAATATCGATTCAATGGCACGCTCACTGCCGTTCTTTATCAATTCGGCCTTCTCTTTGATTGTACGCTTGCGATAGTTGTCGAACTCTGCCACCTGACGCAAGTATTTATCCTCGAGAGCTGCAACTTTTTCGTTAGCTTCGTCAAGTTCTTTCTGGAGTTTTTCTTCTGTAGTCAGTTCTGTATTCTCCTGTTCAGCAGTAGCTGTTTCTTCGTTGGTAATCTCTTCGTTTGTGGCATCAACCTTTGTGTTGATATTCTCTTCTTGAATTTCCTTCTCTGTATTGCTCATGATTCAATTCTTTTTTTTTCTGTTTTTCTATTTTTTGTTTACAACAAATATCTTGCCAATGCGGTTTTGGCAGATATTATATATAAATAAAGGCTGTTTAGTGTGACACGTGGTGTCAAAATGGCAGAGAAAATCTATTTTTCTTCTATTCGTTTCGCTTATTGGCATAGAATCATTAATTTCGCTGAATATTATAAAAACATTGTTTTTTTATTTGGCTGTTGAATATGTTTGCTTGACTTTTTAGGTGCCTGTTTGAACTGTTTAAAAACTTGGATAAATTACTTTTTTGCATTTTTTAAAGCTTTGTCTGGAGTGCGTACAGACTATGCTGATGGCTTTGGCGCTGTGAATCTAAAGTAAAGCGAAGTAGTAAAAGTTAAAGTGTTTACTATTAATATTTAAACAGCGTTGGTTTATGTTGCGAATGGTGTGTTATGTTTTGTGATATTTATGGTATTCGCGATATATTGAATGTGCTTTGCCATAGAATTTTTGAGATTTACGTATATTTAAAATTAAAACATGGAAACAAATAAGATACAGGATATGGCATTGGGTAAATTGGGTATAAAAGAACTCAATGATATGCAACGGGCAGCAGTTGCTCATTGTCGCAAAAACGACAGTATGGTGCTGCTTTCACCTACCGGTACGGGTAAGACTGTCGCATTTCTGCTACCTTTGCTCGAGAGGCTTGATGCATCGTGTAATAAAGTGCAGGCCGTGGTGGTTCTTCCATCGCGTGAGCTTGCCAAACAGGTGTTCGAGGTGTGGCGTGCCATGACCACCTCTTTCCATGCAGTGGCATTCTATGGTGGTCGTCCTCTTGAACAGGAGATGGCATCGCTTGGAGGCGCAGCTCCAACGGTGGTGGTTGCTACACCCGGCCGTCTGCTCGATCACTTGAATCATAATTCCTTTGCTGTTGATAGGTGTTCGCTATTGGTAATAGATGAGTTCGACAAATGCCTCGAAATGGGTTTTCAAGAAGAAATGCAGCAGCTTGTCGAGAAGTTGCCGAATGCAAAGTCGCGTTTTTTGTTGTCGGCAACCGACGCTCCTGAAATACCGGCTTTCGTTGATGCAACAATGGAAAAACTTGATTTCCGCATCAGCGATGAACAACCCGTTGTGCGTACATCGTTCTACACCGTAACTACAACGCCTGAAAAACGTCTTGAAAATTTATTCTCGTTATTATGCTCATTCAATGGCGAGCCGGCAATAGTGTTCTGTAATTTCAGAGAGACGGTTGAAGAAGTTTATAAATATCTTACGAAATTGTCGCTTAATTGCGTTGCTTATCATGGTGCGCTCGAACAGAAAATGCGCGAACTTGCTCTTTTTCGTTTTAAGTGCGGTAATTCGAATATTCTTGTAAGTACCGACCTGGCAGCACGTGGTCTTGACATAAAGGATGTAAAGCACGTGGTGCATTATCAGCGGGCTTTGACAGCCGAGACTTTCACCCATCGTAACGGACGTACTGCGCGATGGGATGCCGATGGAGCTGTATATATTTTCTCTTTTGAGAATAAGGCCTTGCCCGATTTCGTTCCTGAAAATCTTGAAGAATATATATTGCCCAAGCGTAACACACTCCCTGCTAACCCCGATTGGGCTATTCTTTATGTGGGTAAGGGCAGACGCGATAAGCTTAGCCGTGGCGACCTTGCCGGTTTCTTTATGAAAAAAGGTGGTCTGCGTTCCGACGAGGTGGGTACAATACTTGTCTTTGACAACTATTCGTATGTTGCTGTAAAACTTAACCGTATGCGTGCTGTTATAAAGGCTGTTGAAGGTCAAAAAATAAAGGGTGTAAAAACGCTTGTTCAGCCTTTGCGAATTAAATGAACCGGCATATTTGTGCTTGCCCCCTTTTTTATGTATCTTCGCACATTGATTTGAAGAATCCAACCTTGCAATAAATGAAAAAATACAATTTCAATGCCGGACCGTCAATGCTTCCACGCGAGGTGGTGGAAGCTACTGCTTCAGCAGTTCTTGACTATGATGGTATGGGACTCTCTCTTATGGAGTTGAGTCATCGCTCGGCAGAGTTCAAACCTGTACTTGATGAGGCGCGTAGCCTTCTTAAGGAATTGTTGGATATTCCGCAAGGTTACGAGGTGCTGTTTGTCGGCGGGGGTGCCAGTATGCACTTCTGTATGGTTCCGTATAATTTCCTTAACCGTAAGGCGGCCTATCTGAATACCGGAACTTGGGCTTCAAAAGCTATGAAAGAGGCAATGCTTTTTGGCGAAGTTGTTGAGGTTGCATCGTCTGCCGACAGGAATTTCAACTATATACCAAAGGCTTTTGATGTTCCTGCCGATGCCGATTATCTGCATGTTACATCTAACAATACAATCTACGGCACACAAATGCATGCCGATATAGATTCGCCGGTTCCTATGATAGCCGACATGTCGTCCGATATTCTTTCGCGTCCGGTGGATGTTTCTAAATATAACTGCATATATGGAGGAGCGCAGAAAAACCTTGCACAGTCGGGTTTGTCGTTTGTGATTGTGAAGGAAAGTGCATTGGACAATGTGGAACGAGCTATACCGTCGATTCTTGATTATAGAGTGCATATAGCGAACGGCTCAATGTTCAACACCCCGCCCACATTGCCTATTTATACTGCTCTTTGTAATTTACGCTGGGTAAAGGAGCAGGGTGGGGTTGTAGAAATGGAACGTCGTGCCTTGATGCGTGCCGAAATGCTTTATGATGAAATCGATGCCAATCCAATGTTTCTTGCAACTGTTGAAGGCGAGGACCGTTCGTATATGAATATCGATTTTGTTATGGCTCCGGAGTATAAGGAGCTTGAAGGTGTTTTTGTTGAGTATTGCGCTTCGCGCGGAGTGGTAGCTATAACAGGTCACCGTTCGGTGGGTGGCTTCAGGGCTTCGTGTTATAACGCTATGCCGTTGGATGGGGTAAAAGTGCTTGTTGATTGTATGAGAGAATTTGCCAAAAGATAAGAAAATGCTTGAATCGGACACATATAAGACCATTGAACAGCAAGGCGAAGCTATTTACACCGAGAAACGCAGTAAATTCCTTGCTTTTGCCATTCCGGTAACCACAATCGATGAGGTGAAGGAGTGGATTGAGGTGTATCAGAAAAAATATTACGATGCACGCCATGTCTGTTATGCCTATCGTTTGGGTGAGCGTGGCGATAATGAACGTTCAAACGATAATGGCGAGCCTTCGGGAACAGCGGGAAAACCTATTTTGGGGCAAATACACAGCAAGGAACTTACAAATGTGCTTGTTATCGTAGTGCGTTATTTCGGTGGTGTCAAGCTTGGTACAAGCGGTCTTATTGTCGCTTATCGTGCTGCTGCAGCCGAAGCGCTCGAAGCTGTAGAGCACATCGAAAAGACCATCAACGGCGAGATAATTCTGAAATTCTCGTATCCGTTGCTCAATGAGGTTCTGCGTATTGTTAAAGAGGAAGAACCCAAAGTTGTTGAACAAATCTTTGACAATGACTGCATGGTGCGCTTGTCGATGCGTCTGTCGCGCTTGCCGCGTCTTGTGGAGCGTTACGAAAAACTTGTCATATCGAGCCGCAACGATTTGCGTATAGAGAAACCAGAAGAGAATGGATAAAACATCTGATTTTATAGAACTTCTTAAGGCTGTTACCGTTGATAGCAAAGATAATGGTGAAGGCTTTGTTGTTTCTCGCAGGGTAGAGGCTATTGAGCGTCTGCTCGACGGCACTGCGTATCGCCTGGTTGCACGTGAGCCGCTGGCGCTTATCTATGCTAAACGTAAATTATCTGCCAACGACACTGTGGTATTGGTTTCATCACATATTGATTCTGTTTATGATTTCTGTTTCTGTGACGACGAGGGGGATTCTCTGCGCGGAACTTTTGATAACAGCGTTGGTAATGCTGCCATATTGTGGCTAATGCTTCAAGGGCTCTTGCCCGATAATGTTGTTGTGGCGTTCACAGGCGATGAAGAACGCGACTCGCAGGGGGCTGTGCAGACGGTGTTGGCTCTTGGACGTATGCAATGTGATATAAAATTCGCTTTGGTGCTCGATGTTACAAATACGGGCTATGAGAGTGGTGCGCATTTTGCTTTGGAGAACGACCTTGGAATCGACATTTTTACTGCACATAAAATTGTGGAATCTGTTGAAACGGTAGGTGTCAGGTATGAATTCAAACACAATGCCGAGCCTGACGAGTCGTGGGACTATAGCGATTATGGCATTCCTGCGCTTTCCGTATGTGCAGTGGTAAATGGTAACCTTCATGGCTGCGAAGGGGTACTTTTGCGGAAGTGTACTTTGTTTTCTTATTGCAAATCGGTGTTGTATGTACTGAATTCATTGGCTTGATGCCTTCTTTGTCATTTGCTTAAAATTTCTTATAACATCTATATTTTTATAAATATTTATATAAAAGTTTTTTATTTTTATTTTTTTTTTTTTTCTTTGTGACGTATAATGTATATTATGTATTTTTCAAAAATATATAATGCAGAACGAGATTTATAACTAACTATAATTATCACAATGAAAAAATTTTTTACATCTTTATTGTTTTTGGGAATGATAGCTCCATTTGGAGCGTCTGCTCAGTTTCAACTTAAAGACGAAACTGCAACTTTTCCCGACAATGCACCGATTCCTGTGCACCCGGTGCCCAGTGACCGACAGCTTTTGTGGAACGAAACAGAGTTTTATGCTTTTTTCCACTATGGTATGAACACCTTTACTGGTTTAGAGTGGGGCTTTGGTAATGAAGCAGAGTCAAGATATGCACCATTGGCTATGCCTAATCCCGAACAGTGGGTTACAGCTGTGAAGGCTGCCGGTATGAATGGTGGTATTGCCGTTGTAAAACATCACGATGGTTTCTGTTTGTGGCCAACATCTACTACAGAACATAGTATCAAGAATGCCGGTAATGAGAACGGCCGCAATGCGAATATTCCAAAGTTGTTTGCCGATGCAAGCCGCAAGCATGGCATGAAGTACGGCTTCTATATCTCTCCTTGGGACCGTAACTCGGCACACTATGGTAAAGACACATACGTTACCGAAGTGTTCTTGAAACAGTGCGAAGAGTTGGCCGAATATGGTTCTGACCAGTTCGAGATGTGGTTCGACGGTGCACGTGGTGGCGACGGCTACTATGGTGGCGAAGGTGGAAACCGCGATATTGACCCCGAAATCTACTACGACGTTCCTAACTTGCGTACCCGTGTACATCGCATCGCTCCAAACTGTATCATGTGGGGTGTAGGTGGTGAAGCACGCTGGATTGGTAACGAGTCGGGTTACGCAGGTGAAACAAACTGGGCCATGACCGATTACCTGTCAGAAACTGTTATACGCGAAGAGGGTGATATTGACGGTTGGTTCTGGAATCCTGGTGAGAGCGACGCCAAGGCAACAAGTGCAGGCTGGTTCTGGCATCAGGGTGAATCAATGAAGAGTGCTGAGCGTCTTTTCCAGATGTATCTTGAGACTGTTGGCCGCAATGCAACCCTTATCCTTAACTGCCCTCCTAACCAGTATGGTGTTCTTCCCGACAACACTGTGAACGAATTGACCAAATTGGGCAAGATGTTGCACGAGCGTTTGGCTGTTCCTGTTTATGGTCTTAACGAAAGCACTGCTGCTACCGATTTTGCAAAGAGTGCTACAATTGAAGTGAGCGAGACACGTACCGGTGGAAAATATGCTGCTACCAACCTTACTGATGGCAACAAGGAGACATATTGGGGTACAAACGATGAGAGCCTTACAGCAACCATTACACTTTCTTGGAATACTCCACAGGTAATACGTTACCTTGTTATGCAGGAGCCTGTTTTCTTGGGCCAGCGCATAAAGGACTTCAAGATTGAGTATAGTGCCGATGGCACATCGTGGACCGAGTTGTGTCCAACTATGCAGACAACAACAGTTGGCTACAAGCGTATAATTCCTTTGAACGGAAAAACAAGCGAAAGCTATGGCAACGGTTATAATGCTAAGAAACTGCGTATAACAATTTTGGATAGCCGTGCTTGTCCATTGCTCTCTAATTTGAACGTATATTAATAAACATCGACACGATTATAAAAAAGAAAAACATATGAAAAAGAATATATTATTTTCAGCAGCGTTGATGTTTTTTAGCCTTGCATCTTCAGCGCAAACAACAATAACATTCGACAGTGAGGATTATAAATCTATAACTGTTTATGATAAATGGGAGAAGAGCCCATTCCGTACCGGAGCTCTCAGCGGAAATGCTGCGGTAACCGAAAATCCCGATGTCTCTGTAGATGAAGTGATTGGTGCAGCCCCCAACTCCACAAGCAAGGTGGTGGCTTTGCAACGTAGCCGTTTCGGTAGTAATACCTTCGGTGTCAGGATAAACCTCAAGGAACCTATCCGCATGACAAAGCAGCTACAGTATATCCATATTATGACTTATCTCAAAGATAAACCTGTAAATAGTCGTCTGATGGTTATCGGTTTGGGTAAAAGAATAGAGGATAGTTGGAATTGGCAAACCGGTGAAGAGGAGCAGTTCTGGGCTGTTACTAACACCGATGTCGCTCCTAAGGATGGCTGGCAGGATGTTGTGGTTGGCTTTAAAGGTTTTTCATACTCTAAAGAAGAGAATGCCAACAGCGGTATAGATATTTATTCATTGGTTATCGTACCCGATGTACGTTCACCTCATGCCGATAAGGCTGATTGGGTAGCATATTTCGATGAAATAGTCATTGACAGCAACCCCGACAAACGTTTCTCTACCGACAAATATGCCCTTACATTTGATAAGGATGCAATAACCACACGTAAAGACCGCTCTCTCAACAGCGTAGGTCTTGTATCTTCGGGCGTAACCTATACTTCAAAAACAACAAGCGGTAAGGTTTATTCCGACAACACTCTTTCTAGCGTCTTTTCGGCAAAGGCGGGTACTCAGGTGCAGCCTACATTCAACTACACAGGTTCATGGATGAGTGCTTATGTGTATGTCGATTGGAATAATAACGGAAAATTCGAATACACTGTAAACAACAATGGTACACCTGCTGCCGGCAGTGAGATTGTAAGCTACAGCGCAGCTCAGTTAGGTGGTACATGGTACAAGAGTGATGGTACAACAACTAATGATGGCAATACAATTGCAAGCGGTGTGCCTTCATTTACTATACCTGCAGGAACACCGGCCGGCCTATATCGTATGCGCTATAAAGTTGACTGGAACAGCATAGACCCTGCCGGAAGCAACACTATCATTCCTGACGGTGGCGGATATGTAGACTTGATGCTTGACGTACACGGCGACCAGGTATCGGTGAGTGCTTCACAGCTCAATGGTGATATTGTGTTGGCGGCAGATGAGCGTGCATTGCAAGGCTATATGACTGACTATGCAAAACCTTTGACAGTAAAGGATATCCCAGCTCCCGGTTTTATTCAGAATGGCTTTGATCTCAAGTATGGTTATAATGTAAATGCAATAGAGCAACTTGATGAGAATGGCAACCCTAATTGGATTTTGGTAAATGTTCCACAGAGTGCAATTGCAACAGATGGTACATACACTATTCCTGCTGAATATATACGCGGTAGTCAAGTCAGCATCAAGGGTGATATGCAGCAGGCTTATCCATACACAGTAAGTGTTACCGGTGTTGATGGAAAAGGTGGAATTGTGTATGCCGGCAAGGAGTATAAAAACGGCGAGACAATATATGTAAGTCAGTTCTTTACTGTTGCAGATGTCGTTGTAATCAATATAGATGATTGTACTGCTAAAATCTCTTTGAATGCTCAAAACAAAACAATTAAAGTTGAGTATAACAGAATACAAGAGTGTCGTCAGATAAACTCGCTTAGCGAATTGAAAAACGATGCAGTTTATCATATCAAAGCCAAGACTGGCGAAGGTTATTTTGCTTGGAATACAACAATCTCTGATACATATCTCAGCTTGAGAGGTATGACTGTACATTCATATAACAATCTTCCATCAAATCAGTCTGTAGTGGATATATATAAGTCTCCGATAGACCCTTTTGACACTACTGTTGTTTGGCAGATTATTCAAGAAGATGGTAAGTTTTATCTTTTTCAGCCTGCAAAGCAGGAGTATGTTACACGTGTAGATAGAGATTATAAATTTACATCTGAAAAAGTAGCTCTGGATAATATACGTGACAATGGTGATGGGAGTTTTAGCTTTCACGCAGGTGGAAACTATAGCGAGAGCTCAACAAATTTTGCCTGTATTGTTACCAACGAGGCTCTAACAGCAGTTCGTAACTGGACATGGAATGACCATGGTTCGGTAATGTGTATTTTGGAGAATCCTAATATCAAGTTAGGTGGTTCTACTGCAATAGAAAATGTTGTTGAGAGTGACGTATGCAAGGGAATATATAATCTGTATGGTCAGAAACTTGAACGACTTCCGGATTCTGGAATAGTTATAGTGGATGGACGTAAATATCTGGTAAAATAATTTTACTTAAATACTGATTATGGTGTAGCCGGCTTCCGGCTACACCTTTTTTTATTTGTGGAACATTAAGTGTAATAAATCATTGGATTTCTCTGTTTTTTTTTCTTTTGCTTGTCACAAATTAACCCATTTCTTCGTCTAATGGGTAAAAACAGTAGTAAACTCTAAATTTTATGGAAATTATGGAAAATTTTAAAAACAGAATCGGGGTTCTTGTGGCGGCTTCTGTCGCATTGTTCTCTCCTTTAAGTGCTTATTGTCAAGATGTTGTTTTTTCTGATCCCCAGGATTATTATCCTTTTGTGGCTATGGGGATTGCTCTCCTTTCCATATTGCTGATTTTTGCTATTATCATTTATGCAATCAACAATAAGACTAAACGTGAAAAAATGCATATTGAACTGCTTACGGAGATGGTGAAAATGGGTTATATCCCTACTTCGGAGCAAGTACAAAACAAGAGCGTTACGGACGCGGAAATCTCTGTAGATGATTGCGGACGTTTGAAAATGAGAAAAAGAATGAATTTTTCTTTTCCTAAAATTTTGCTGATTATTGTAGGTGTTGTATGGTTTTTTCTGGCATTCAACACTAATGGTGAAATGTCATCGATTTTTGGGCTTGCAGGAATGTATGTGG
>JAZRGV010000018.1:0-2247 GCA_045644465.1 Bacteroidaceae bacterium | reverse complement strand
GCTGTGGGTACAGAAACGCTGAACAAGAACGCTATGTGGCTAGTAACAATGGTTGAGAAAGGCGCAATGGCAGTAGAGGATATAGAAAGTGATAACAGCGACAAAGTCGATGAGATATATGACCTGCAAGGACGAAAGGTTATAAATCCAGGAAAAGGTATCTATATAAAGAATGGTAATAAGGTAATCTATTGATAACGCTCCTACAAAAAGAAAAATAATATGAAATTCAAGCAATTAATTCTATTATTGGCAGTAACAGTACTTACTGTGCCAAGCATAGCACAGCAGCTCACACAAAATAATGCTCAATCGTGGTATGCCCAATACAAGGATTACTTCAACGATGCTGTGTGCAGTGAATTGAAGCCGGAATACAAAGCTATGAGCGATGATGATTTGCGCGCTACCATGAGCAATCTGCCGGAGGAACTGATTGAGTTTGCACTGAAAGCAAAAAACAACACTTGGGATGCTTTTGAGAAGGATTTCCGCGTACAAAGGTTCAAGCCTTACAGCAAATCGCTGGATTGGGCCGGATATATGAATGTATATCAGTACAGCGAATTACAGAACCCCACTGGCATCATTGGCAGCAATGAAAACATTTATGTATTTGTGGGCGATGAAGTACCTGACTCAATATGGTTGTCAATAGGTATTGTGGCCGACAATATGTCCTATTCGTTAATGAGCTACAAAGTTTTTCCGGGACTCAATATGTTCAAAATGCCTGACACCGGAGATGAAAAGAGAATGATGTTCCTGAATTATACTGTTGACACCGATACTACAGCCACAAGCAAAAAGCTAAGCGATTACCCCGAAGTTTCTCTACACATTGAGGGTGGACACGTTTGCGGATACTTTGACGCCGGCAGACACGACAATGACTTTTGGCGCGAAATGATTGAAAGACAATTGAACGACCCAACATCACTTGCGTATAAAGGTATTCAGGTAAAAGGCGAGAGAGTGTTGTTCCACATGTTCCGCAACAGCCTTGTCAACGCTTGTCCAAATAACATAAAAGAAGCAATAGAGCTATGGGATGAGACTGTGAGAAGACAGCATCGCCTTATGGGTGCCGAACAGTATTACGACCGCTGGAATGACCTTATAATGGCACGTTCCGATAATAAAGGTGGTGGTTTCTATGCGTCACCTACCTTTACATACTACGACGACTACGCTCTACCGGATATGCTCTCACCGGATGCGATAAATTCAAACCCTGGAATCCTTTGGACATCGGCACACGAGATTGGCCACGTCAATCAAGGTGCCATAAATATGGTGGGTTGTACCGAGTCGAGCAATAACCTGTTTGCAAATATGAATGTACACCTTGTAGGAAAGAGTACTACACGCGGTGACGGTGTTGCTTTCAATGCAGGCGAATTCCTAAAGAGAGCACCATTCCCAACACGTACAAGCAATCCAATAGCAGTATCACGTTTGTACTTCCAACTATATCTATATTTCCACGTTGCAAAGAAGGATATTACGTTCTACCCTCGCCTATTCGAGGCTCTACGTAAAGACCGCATAACAAAGGGATATATCACATATGCCAAGGATGACCAACTAAAATTCGCCGAAAAGTGTTGTGAGATAGCACAAATGGACCTTAGCGAATTCTTTGAGGCATGGGGTTTCTTTGAACCAATGGAATCTCTTAACGTTGGAGACTACGGTACATATCTTGTGACGCTCACCAATGAGGAGATTGAGGCAAGCCGTGCGCGCATGCAGCAGTACACAAAGAAGGGTGGACACCTGATGTTCATAGAGGACCGCATAAAGCCATCGCCACGCGAAGATGGTGTTGCCGGAAACCGCGTTGACTACAATGACGAATTCAAGATTGGAGAAATGGGATACGTAGGCCAATGGGGCGATTATATTGATGAAAGTGTCAAGGCTACAGATTACTACTATGCAGTAAAGAACAATAGTATACAAATTCTCACTAACAATAAATCAAAAGGGGCATTGGGATTCAAACTGTATGATGCCGAAAATGGTGAGTTGCTATCGTTCAGCAACACATATTCTTTGTCTATACCGGTAGCATCGGCAGACAGAAAATTCAAGGTAGTTGCAGCACAGGCCGACGGCACCGATTACGAGATTCCTAACGTTGAAGATTCTGATGATGAGGCAATGTTGAAGGAGGCTCTTAATGCTTTGGTGTCAAGCACCATTAACTATGTGAGCTACACGACAACCGATGGAAGCAAAATT
>JAZRGV010000017.1:0-43850 GCA_045644465.1 Bacteroidaceae bacterium | reverse complement strand
TCCATGAGCTGGCCGAGGTTGATGAACTCGTAACCGCAGATTTCGTCGTTCTTGTCGAGAGCAAGGCGAGTGATGTAACCCTCTGCCATCTCCAAGTAACGTGAACCCTTAGCCAATGTACCATAGAGAGTACCTGTCTGGCTGCGAAGACCTTTACCAAGGTCCTCAAGACCTGCACCGATAATCAAACCGCCCTCTGAGAAAGCTGACTGGCTACGACCGTAAACGATCTGCAAGAACAACTCGCGCATAGCTGTGTTGATGGCGTCGCAAACAAGGTCAGTGTTCAAAGCCTCAAGAATAGTCTTGCCAGGAAGAATCTCTGATGCCATAGCTGCAGAGTGTGTCATACCTGAACAACCGATTGTCTCAACAAGAGCCTCCTGGATGATACCGTTCTTGATGTTCAATGAAAGCTTACATGCACCCTGCTGAGGAGCGCACCAACCAATACCGTGTGTGAAACCAGAAATGTCGGCAACCTCTTTAGCCTTAATCCATTTGCCCTCTTCGGGTATTGGAGCTGGACCGTGGTTAGGACCTTTCTTTACTACACACATGTTTTCTACTTCGTGTGAATAAACCATAATTTTTATATGTTTAAAATGTGAAACATAGACTATTTCGTTCTGCGAAGATAATGAAAATTATGTGTCTTACAAAAGTAGCGATAAAAAATATTTGTAAAAATTTATTTACTTATTAAAAAAACATAATAGTTATATATATTTAGTGTTCAGAGTATGTTGTTTTGCCTTTTTGTTTGTATCTTCGCATCTAATTTGATAAAATTGAAGAATAATACTATGAATAAGCTTAAAGGACTATTTTATACTTTTGTCAGCGCTCTGTTGCTCGTTGCTTGCGAGCCGGTGGAGAATTTTTATACGATGGATACGTATATGTTGGATGTATATACCGTTAGTGGCAATTCTGCTTTGGTCCCTGAATTTGAGGATACGTTGCTTAAGGTTACAAATATGGGGGAATTCGACCTTGCAGCCGGTGACCGTGTGTGTCTTTATGTACATAATCATTTCGATGCTTACAATCCCAAAAACTCTGAACTGAAAATTGTTAATGTGGTAGAGAAGATACCCACATTGTCAATTGCAGAGCGTGAGGGAATTAATTCGTCTGAATATGATTTGTTTATGCATCCTATATCGTATTATTATCAGCCATCGGTATGGGTGTGGGATAATCGTCTTAATGTTAATGCTCTGTTTCATGCGTTGCCCGAGAATACCGATTTCGTGATGTCGATACGCGACATACAGAATGACACTGTGAACTTTAATCTGCTTGGAAAGACGACTGCGCCGTCCGATTCTTTACATACAAAACTTTTGTCGTATGACCTGAAGAATTTGAAGACACTGTTGACCGATGATGAAAAAGCTGGTTTGAACGCTCATGAGAAGCTGACTTTTAGAATCTTTATGAAATACAAGGATAGCAAGGATAGTCTTATGGAATTGGGATGTGATGTAGAAAAAGGTGAGTATGTAAATCCTTTGTATTGATTGTTGCACTTTTGTAATATGGACAAGAGAACTCCGAATGTTAATATAAAAAACCGTAGAGCATCGTTCGACTATATAGTCAACGAGACATATACAGCGGGTATTGTACTTACGGGTACAGAGATAAAATCGATAAGGCTGTCAAAGGCGAGCCTTGTCGATACTTATTGCACATTCATTGCCGATGAGCTGTGGGTGAAGAATATGCATGTGGCTGAATATTTCTACGGCTCTTACAATAACCATGCTGCGCGTCGCGACCGAAAGCTGCTGTTGCAACGCAATGAGTTGCGAAAACTCAGGCAGGCTGTAAAGAACCCCGGTTTCACTATTGTGCCTATGCGCCTTTTTATCAATGAGAAGGGGCTGGCAAAGCTTGTTATTGCACTTGCGCGTGGTAAGCATGAATACGACAAGCGTGAATCGATAAAGGAGCGTGATGACAAACGCGAAATGGACAGAATAAGAAAGGATTATTGATTTTCTTGATTGTTCTTTATTTGTTTGTATGCTCTATCCTTTGTGTGACGAAGGGTAGAGTAGGTGTTTTTAAGAATATGTAGTATGAAGATACATGATTTGCTGAAAAACAGAATACTTGTGCTTGATGGCGCTATGGGTACCATGGTGCAGAGATATGCTTTGCATGAGTGCGATTTTCGTGGTGAAAGGTTTGCCGGACACCCTGTACCTCTTAAAGGCAATAACGACATATTGGTGCTTACGCGCCCCGATATCATCAGCGAAATACATACCAGATATCTTGCGGCAGGAGCCGATATCATTGAGACATCGACTTTCAATGCCAACAGAGTGTCGCAATCAGAATACAGATGCGAGGCTTTTTGTGGTGAGATAAACCGTCGTGCTGCGGAGCTTGCGCGTGCTGTTGCCGACAAATATTCCACACCGCAAAAACCACGTTTTGTGGCAGGCTCTGTGGGCCCAACATCGCGAACATGCTCCATGAGCCCCGATGTGGAGAACCCTGCTTGTCGCAATGTTACCTTTGACGAACTTGTCGAGGCATATTCGGAGCAGATGATTGCACTTATAGAGGGTGGTGTTGATATGCTGTTGTGTGAAACAATATTCGACACTCTCAATGCAAAGGCGGCTCTTTATGCTTCTGACGAGGCTATGGCTGCTACCGGTCGCGAAGTGCCGATGATGCTTTCGTTTACAATTGCCGATACTCAAGGACGTATCCTCTCGGGACAGACCATAGAGGCTTTTCTGGCTTCGGTTGCGGGACGTAAATTGTTATCGGTGGGCCTGAACTGCTCATTCGGAGCAAGAGAGATGAAGCCATTTCTCAAACGTCTGTCCGAAATAGCTCCTTACTATGTGAGCGTATATCCCAATGCCGGTTTGCCAAATGCTCTTGGCCAATACGACCAGACTCCTGCCGAGATGGCTGCTATTGTACAGGAGTATATAGACGAGGGACTTGTGAACATTGTGGGTGGCTGCTGCGGTACAACCGACGAGTACATAGCTCTATTTCCGCCAATGGTAGAGGGGGTTGCACCACGTGTGCCGGCTGTCAAGCCGTCGGAACTGTGGCTGTCGGGCCTTGAAAGGGTGGTGCTGAACAGCAATTCCAACTTTATGAATGTGGGTGAGCGATGCAATGTTGCCGGCTCACGCAAATTCCTGCGTTTGATAAACGAAAAGAACTACACCGAAGCGCTGAAGATTGCTCGTAAGCAGGTTGAAGATGGTGCACAGGTGCTTGATATAAATATGGACGATGGCATGCTAGATGTCAAGGCCGAGATGATTAACTTCCTTAATATACTTGCCGGTGAGCCCGAGATAGCACGTTTGCCGTTGATGGTCGATTCGTCCGATTGGGATGTTATACGTGCCGGATTAAAATGCATCCAGGGTCGTGCGATAGTAAATTCCATATCGTTGAAAGAGGGAGAGGAACTTTTTGTTCAACGTGCTGTTGAGGCTAAACGTCTTGGCGCGGTGGTTGTGGTAATGGCTTTTGATGAAGAGGGACAGGCTACAACATATGAACGTAAAATAGAGATTTGTGAAAGAGCATTCCGCCTGTTAACCGAAAAAGCCGGCTATGAGCCTTTTGAAATAATATTCGACCCCAATATTCTTGCTGTTGCTACAGGTATAGAGGAGCATGCTGCCTACGGAGCCGACTTCATAAAAGCTTGCGCCTGGATAAGAGAGAACCTGCAGGGGGCACATGTAAGTGGCGGTGTCAGCAACCTGTCGTTCTCTTTCCGAGGTAACAATTATGTACGCGAGGCATTACATGCAGTGTTTCTTTATCATGCCATTTCGGCAGGAATGGATATGGGTATTGTCAACCCACAAACACAGGTGCTGTATAACGATATTGCGCCCGATGTGTGTGAGGCTATGGAAGATGTGGTGCTTAATCGCCACAGTGATGCAACAGAAAAACTTATCGCCATTGCTGATGAACTGAAAGAGAAGAGTGCAGCAGTACAGAGTGTTGCCGATGATGCATGGCGCACAGAGTATGTTGAGAAACGTCTTGAATGGGCATTGCTCAAAGGTGTAGGCGATTATCTTGAATGTGACCTTGCCGAAGCTGTTGACAAATATGGAACGGCAGTGAATGTCATAGGTGGCCCGCTTATGGATGGTATGGGTGTTGTGGGTACTCTATTCGGCGAGGGAAAACTTTTTCTTCCGCAGGTTGTTAAGACTGCCCGTACAATGAAGCAGGCTGTTGCGATATTGCAACCTCTTATCGAGAACGAACGTAGTGCAATGAAGCAGTCGGCAGGTAAGGTGTTGCATGCTACTGTAAAAGGAGATGTTCACGATATTGGAAAGAATATCGCAGGTGTGGTAATGGGCTGTAATGGATATGATGTGATAGACCTTGGCGTAATGGTGCCTCAGGAGCGCATTGTATCAGAAGCAAAGAAGAATAATGTTGATATTGTGGTGTTGAGTGGTCTTATAACACCGTCTCTCGATGAGATGATTTCTGTAGTAAAGGAGATGGAGGCACAAAAACTGAATATCCCGGTGATGATAGCCGGAGCAACAACAAGCCCCTTGCATACAGCAATAAAGATAGCTCCGCACTATTCGGCACCTGTGATACATGTTAAGGACGTGTCGCAGAATGTTGTTGTTGCGGCTGAGCTTCTTGGTGGTGATGAGCGTCGCATGGCTTTTATTGCCAACCTGAGAACTGAGCAGCAGGCATTGCACGATGCTGCTGCATCAAAGAGTGAAAAGCCGTTGCGTACACTCAGTGCGGCGCGTGAAAATAAATTGAACCTTTTTTAATATACTGATATGTCGGAAAAGAAATTAACGGGTTTAACCACAGAACAGGTCGAGGAGAGTCGTCGCCTTTTTGGTGAGAATGTATTGACACCTCCTGAAAGAGTGTCACTATGGAAACAGTTTCTGGAGAAATTCGAAGACCCGATAATAAGAATACTTTTGCTTGCGTGGGTACTCTCGATGATAATCTCGGGTGTTCATTGCTGGGGCCCTGAGCAAGAGGGATTTGCTGCATTCCTTGAGCCTATAGGTATCTTCTTTGCGATAGTTCTTGCAAGCACCATTGGTTTTGTCTTTGAGGTAAAGGCTGCACGTGCTTTCGAGGTACTAAACACTGTAAACGATGATATAATGGTTACGGTGATGCGTAACGGAAAAATACAGGAAGTTCCACGCAAGGATATTGTTGTAGGCGACATTGTAATGCTTAACACCGGTGATGAAGTGCCTGCCGATGGTGTTCTGCTCGAGAGCCATTCGCTGCAGATAAATGAATCGACATTGACAGGTGAGCCTGTGATATCAAAGACAACTGTTGAGGCCGATTTTGACAAGGAAGCTACGTACCCGTCGAACAAGGCTTTGCGTAGCACCACCGTAGTAGATGGTCATGGTATAATGCAGGTTGAACTCGTTGGAGATGCTACTGAATATGGTAAGGTTAATCAAGGCGCATTAATTGATAATGATCTTGATACTCCGTTACAGATGCAGTTGAAACGTCTTGCAGCTCTTATAAGCAAGGTTGGATATGTGGTGGCAGCAGTAACCTTTGTACTATTGTCCCTAAAAGTTTTCATGCAGGAAGCACCATTGAGTACAATGGATATCATATCATCATTGCTCAACAGCTTTATGATAGCTGTAACACTCATTGTAGTATCTGTCCCCGAAGGTTTACCGATGTCGGTAACCTTGAGTCTTGCCTTGAGCATGAACCGCATGCTAAAAACAAACAATCTTGTGCGTAAGATGCATGCATGCGAGACAATGGGAGCAACAACAGTTATCTGCACCGACAAGACCGGAACCCTCACGCAGAACAGAATGCAGGTATATGAAACGAACTTCTTTGCCCTTAAAGAGCAAGTTCTTTCAACAGACCAGGCAAGTGTAATTGTGAAAGAAGGTATAGCCATTAACTCAACAGCCAACCTTGACAAGAGAGATGACACGATAAAGACCATAGGCAACCCCACAGAAGCAGCACTACTGTTGTGGCTCGACAAGCAGGGAGCCGACTACATGCAGTTACGTGAAGGGGCTAAGGTATTAAGCCAGCTTACATTCTCTACTGAACGTAAATATATGGCAACTGTTGTCGATTCATCATTGCTTGGCAAAAAGGTGCTTTATGTAAAGGGAGCTCCCGAAATTGTTCTTGCCCATTGTGAACGTATGATGACAGAGCAGGGAGAGACAACAGTCGCTAAGCATCGTGAATCGATAGAGAAAAAACTGCTTGGATATCAAGGTATGGCAATGCGTACACTTGGCTTTGCCTATCAGATACTTGACGAAAAAGATAATATTGCTCCCTATGAGAATGGCCGTTTGCATGGCGCAGACCTTATCTTTGTCGGCTTTGTGGCTATATCCGACCCTGTGCGTGATGATGTGCCCGAGGCTGTACAACGTTGTTTGCAGGCAGGTGTGGATGTAAAAATCGTTACCGGTGATACTCCGGGTACGGCGCGCGAGATTGGTCGTCAGATAGGAATATGTGACAGTAATACCCCTGCCGAGGCTGTCATAACAGGTCCTGAATTTGAAGCGTTGAGCGATGATGAGGCTGCAAAACGCGTTATGGGGCTTAAGATTATGTGTCGTGCGCGCCCAATGGACAAGCAACGTCTTGTAAAGCTTCTGCAAGAGCAGGATGCTGTTGTGGCTGTTACCGGTGATGGTACTAACGATGCTCCCGCACTCAAGGCTGCGCAGGTAGGTTTGTCTATGGGTGATGGAACATCGGTTGCCAAAGAAGCCAGCGACATTACCATTATCGATAACTCATTCAGCAGCATAGCGCGCGCGGTGATGTGGGGGCGTTCTCTATACAAGAACATACAGCGTTTTTTGCTGTTCCAACTTACTATAAATGTTGCGGCATGTATAATTGTGATGCTGGGCTCGCTTATCGGTACGGAATCGCCGTTGACAATAACGCAGATGTTGTGGGTTAACCTAATTATGGATACCTTTGCTGCCGGAGCATTGGCCTCGTTGCCTCCTGACTGGTCTGTGATGAATGAACGTCCACGTAAGAGTGGTGTGAACGGTGATTTTATCATCACCAAATCTATGGCTTGGAATATCTTTGTTGTTGGTATTATCTTCGTGCTGTTACAACTCGCTTTATTGGTGTGGTTCAATGATGGCGATGGCTTGTCGAGATATGAGCAGTCCCAGTTCTTTACTTTCTTTGTGATGTTGCAGTTCTGGAATATGTTCAACGCAAAGGCATATATGACAGGAAAGTCGGCTTTTGCAGGTCTGTTTGCCGATACTACTTTCCTTTTTGTATGTGGTGTTATTCTCGTTGGACAGTTCCTTATTGTAACCTTTGGCGGAGATATGTTCAATGTTGAACCTTTGACGACAAAGAGCTGGGGTGTAATAATAGCTTCGACTTCGCTTGTACTATGGATTGGCGAGGTAATACGTCTTTTTAACAGAAAAAAATAACAAACAAAAAATAAAACTTAATGGAAACGTTAATACAATTCTGTCTCGATCATTTGAATTATTGGACTGTAACTCTGTTTATGGCTATAGAGAGTTCTTTTATTCCTTTTCCATCGGAAGCTGTTGTGCCTCCGGCTGCATGGAAGGCTGCCGTAACAGGTGAAATGAGTGTTGTTCTTGTTGTGGTTTTTGCAACACTAGGTGCACTTATTGGTGCTTTCATCAATTATTATCTTGCTGTATGGCTGGGACGTCCAATCGTGTACAAGTTTGCGAACAGTCGTATTGGTCATATGTGTCTTATCGATGAAGCTAAGGTTCAGAATGCTGAAAAGTATTTCGACGAACATGGTGCTGTGTCAACCTTTATCGGTCGTTTGGTGCCGGCTGTGCGTCAGCTCATATCAATTCCTGCGGGTCTAGCGCGCATGGGGCTTGGCCGTTTTGTTCTATATACATCGCTTGGTGCCGGTGTGTGGAACGCAATACTTGCTGCACTTGGTTACTATATGGCTTCTATCCCTGGCATGCAGAGTGAAGCGGCTGTAATGAATAAGGTTAAGGAGTACAGCAGCGAAATAGGCATTGTATTTATAGTGTTGGCTGTGTTTATTGTTGCGTATCTCGCATATAAGGGATTGAAGAAGAAATAAAATCAATATCGGTAAAATAAAAAAGACACCAGACGGTGTCTTTTTTATTTTACTCAAGTGCGTATTTGACAGTTGTCACCACTCTGATATTCTTAATTTGTGGGGTTGTTTCATCACTGCTTATACTGAACTGTCCCTGTGAAGCCTGTTTGATATTTCCGAGTTTACTACCGGAATCCTCGGCAAACTTCTGTGCTACTACACGTGCATTACGCGTAGCCTCCTCAATCATTTCAGGCTTGATGTCATTCAATGCAGTATATTCAAACTGCGTCTGATAATTATATTCGTTACTTATTATCACACCATCTTTCATAAGTTCAATCTGCTTACCCATAAGTTCTATAATCTTTTCTACCTGTGGAGATATTACGGTTATGACAGCTTCGGACTGATAACGGAATTTGACATTGTCCGGAACATAGCTCTGCGCCAGACGGTCGGTAACAGCCGGTGCTGAAACTATTATTTCATTATCGGTTATACCGCCACTCTTCAAGAAAGACAATATCACATTCTTATTCATCTCAATATTGTCATATAGTTCCTGCATATTATTACTTACACTCTTGTAAGGAAGTGGCCAAACCACCTTGTTTGCCATAACATCGCGTTCGGCAAGGCCTTTTACCGTTACATACTGGTCCTGATAGGCAATTCTTGTGAGTCCTTTGCCAATGAATAGACCTAGTGCAACAAGTCCAATCATTACAAATATTCCGGTCCCTTGCTTTTTGCAGCAGCTGATTGATTTGTTCTCACTCATACTTCTATGTCTTATTTATAACTGTATCCTCCGTTTACTTCGATAAGGCTTCCGTTGACGAACGGGTTTTCTATACAAAACCTGTATGCAGCGACAATTTCCTCGATTGATGCAAAACGGTGTATTGCAGTCTTGTTGTATATATTCTGCTTTATCTCTTCGGGTTTCTCCTTTTGCCATGGCGTCTCCACAAAACCTGGTACAATAGCATTTACGGTGGTCCCTGTTCCTTCAAACTCCTTTACAAGGTTCTTTGCAAGAGCATGGACAGCAGCTTTTGTAACTCCGTAGCCCAACACTGTTGCGTGGGGCATAACCCCCATCTGTGAACCTGTGAACAAAATTCTCGAGCCACCAGGAATGAGTCTGTAAAGTTCGCGTACAAGTATGTAGTGCGAACTTACTGCAACTTCCATCATTGCATCCCAATCACTATCGGTCGTGTCGGTGAATGATTTTCTTACACTCATCCCGGCATTACAGACTATGCAGTCGATTGCGGTACATTCTTTTTTGATTTTGGCAATGAATGTATATAACTCACTGCGGTTGCTTTGATCAACCTTTATTGCTTCAAAGTTCTCTATCTCTTCGTCAAAATCAGTTCCGACGTATGTCGCATACACTTTGTAGCCTTTTTCGAGCAGCATCTTTGCGACTCCTAATCCTATGCCTGATGTTCCACCTGTAACTATCGCTGTTCTCATATCTCGGAAAAATTCTTGCGTTCTGTAAATTGTTGCATCACACCCGCCATGGCTATGCTTTCACCTCGCGTAAGACGTGCGCTGCCGTGACGTTTGTTGATGATACATGATATCCATTCTTGAATCTCATATCGAAGTCCCTCTCCATCCCATTTATAGAAGAATTTCTTGTTTTTGTTAAGGTCCTCGTAGCGTAGCTCGAAATAGTCGGTTTTCCACCATGGAGCTTGCACGTATGCATATCCCTTTGTTCCGGAAATTACAAGGTTACCTTCGGTCTTTACTCCCAATCCAAGCTTGAATGAGCAAATAGCCTTGGGATAGCGCATTACACCTTTAGTATAAATGTCAACTCCGTTTTCCATTCGTGAGTACAGGTTTATATCGGTGTATTCAGTTCCCAACAACCTGAATATGGGCAACAATGGATAGACTGCTGATTCATACATTGAACCTCCAGCTTGCTCTGCATCAAATTCACGTCGTGAACGGTCGGGTAACAAACGCGACAAAGAGGCCTCGATATCAACAACCTCGCCAATGGCTCCGCTCTTTATCATTACCATAAGATGATTGAAAGCCGGACAATGGGCCGTCTTATTAGCTTCCATAAGTATTACACCTTTTTCATCGGCAAGTGAATAGAGTTCCTCGGCTTGTTCCTTTTCCAGCACCAATGGTATCTCGCAAAGAACATGCTTGCCAGCTGTTATGGCGCGTTTTGAATATTGATAATGACTCAAGTGTGGAGTGGCAACATATACGGCATCAACATCGTGTAGCATTTCGTCGAACGAAGTGTAGTTGTTTGCGAGATTGTTTTGCTTTACAAATTCTCTGCCGACATTCTGGTCGATATCATACACGCCTGTGATTTCCACTCCACTCACGAATGCGGCTTCCGGAACAAAACGTTTTGCAATGAGTCCGCAACCGACAATTCCAACACGTGTTCTCTTTTGTTTTTCACCACGCAACATAGTTGATGATATACCTTCGGTACGTGGCAGATAAACCACTTCACAAAATTCCTTCAGATAATCGAACTCACCTTCCCAATCGCTTCCTATGGCAAAAATATCGACATCGTATTTTTGTATGTCGTCAATTTTTTGTCCAAAATACTCTTCTATTATTATTTTGTCGGCAAGGCCTGTGGCTTTTACGGACTCAACTCGTTCAAGCACATTGTTTACGACGTTTAGTTTTCCGCGCTCACGGTCGAAATTGTCATTGGTGACTCCTACAATAAGATAGTCGCCCAAGGACTTAGCACGTTGTAAAAGGTTAATGTGTCCCTGGTGCAACAGGTCGTATGTGCCGTATGTGATAACTTTCTTCATTATGGTGGTTATTTCTTTACAATTTGTATGCCTGTGAATCGTGTGACGATACACGTTTGTCCTCCGGTGGTAACTGCATGTAATTACCGTATTTTTGTGTCAGATATTTGTCGTATCCTTTTGGCGCACGATATTCATTGCCTTCGAATGTAACAATGATATGGTCGTCGAACACTTCGCGTGGAAGTATTTCCCTCATTGCTGTACGTGAACCAAAACTGCATACATATTTGCATTGCTCATAGTTGTGCTTTGTGGCAATGCGTCGCATGCTTTTGAGAATAAAATGTGATGAGAATGGTAAAAGTATGAGTTTTGTAATGAATAGCCTTGCTTTGCGTGCAAGTGTCTGACAATTACAGAAAATCATTGTCTTTATATACATGCAACGTATGCACTGACCGCAGATATATGCTTGCCATTTCGATTTAATGCCGTCGAGTGGAAAAATGTCCACATATGCGCCAAACACGCTCTGTTTGTAGAAAAACTCTTTTACAAGTGTTCCCCTACGGTAAATCTTTGCAAATGGAACTTCATATCGCCTGTCGAGTTCGTGGGTTACAATCCTGTATTCACCATTTCCTTTTTTATTATATAGCTCGATGAATCTCTCGTAGTCGGGGCGGGGCATGTGGATGTCAATGTCATCGTCCCAAGGGATATAGCCTTTGTGTCTTGTTGCACCAAGTAATGTTCCATATGCAAGGAAATAACGTATATTGTTCTCCTCGCAGAATGCTACAACTTCGTCAAGAATATCTTTCTGTATCTTTTTAAGTTCTTCAATGCCTATAGCTTGCATATGGTATCTCTGTTTTTATTTAGAATGCGAATATAGTAAAAATAAATATTATATAGGTTTGGAGCACCTGTTTTTATCGAAAACAGAGATTTAAAATTGATATTGCAAGCAACGAATGGTGTAGGTCAATATTGTATGAAATATCTTTTTTTTTTATCAAATATTTGGATTTAAGCTATTATTTTCTTTTCTTTGCACCGAATATCAACGAATTATAATCTATAAACCTGTTAAAAATATTGCCTATAGAAACATCTCTACTTCAAAACTAAAAAAGAAGACATAATGGAGAAATTAAAGCAGATGACCGATGATATGTTGGTCACACTTTATTTGGAAGGCAATAATTCAGCATTCGATATTTTGTTAAATCGTCATCAGGACAGGTTATTTAACTATATATTTTTCTTGGTACGTTCACGTGAGGTGGCAGAGGATATCTTTCAGGAGACCTTTGTCAAGGCTATCACAACCTTGCAGCAAGGTCGCTATCAGAACGATGGTAAATTCTCTGCATGGATTACGCGTATAGCACACAATCTTGTTATCGACCAGTTCCGCATTGAACGAAACGAGAATGCAATCTCAAACGACGATGTTGAATTTGACATCTTGAACGATGCTAAACTGTCGGAAGGGACAGTAGAGAATCGTATGGTCAATGAGCAGGTGCTTAAAGAGGTGCGTATGCTTATAGATGAGTTGCCCGATTGTCAGCGCGAGGTCGTTTTCATGCGTTACTATCAGGATTTGTCGTTCAAAGAGATTGCAGACATGACAGGAGTAAGCATAAACACCGCTCTTGGTCGCATGCGTTATGCTGTGCTCAATATGCGTCGCATAGCTGAGGAGAAACGTATATCGTTGGTACTTGAGTAATTTAAGTTTTAAACATTGAAATAGTATATGGCCCTGAGAATTTTTTCTCAGGGCCATATACTATTTGGGGATTTGGTGCGTTATTATATTAGACTAAAGAAAAAATGCCTATGGATAAAACTTCTACCACAGATTTTAAAATTGATGGTTCTGTCATAAGACAGGCTCTTAAAAATGAAAAATTCCCTAAGCCTTGTGTTGCTTCGCTCGAGTTTATAAAAAATTTCGCAAGGAATTTCAAAGTGCAGAAGAATATCGAAGGCGATATAAGGGAGCTTGTGCTTAACTAAAACAAATGCGACCAACCCATCGAGGTTGGTCGCATTTGTTTTAACTCTTTACTTATTATTCTATATTGCTCTTTTCAAGGCCATAACCTTTCTTCTTGTCTACACTCTTGAGAAGTACAGATATTACAACAGCAATAGCACCAAAAAGCGCGAATATTGACATTGGCACAGAGTAGTTTGTTGTGCCGTTGGCAGTATTGGCTGCAATGACGTTGCCAATGAGTACAGGTACCATTGACAAACCTATGTTCTGAATGTAGAAAATTATTGCGTAAGCCGAGCCAAGTTGTTTCATTGGGATAATCTTGGGTACTGATGGCCACATCGCCGATGGAACAAGAGAGAATGCAATACCTAATAATATCATGATGATAACAGCAAACCACCATACATTAAGCAATGGCATTGCAAAGAGTATGTGTACAATGGTAAGCAATACCGAGCCAATAATCATCAATGTGGCGCCTTTACCCATCTTGTCGTAAAGCGAACCGAATAAAGGTGTCAAAAGCATTGTTCCGAATGGCAATAAGCCCGGAATCATTCCGGCAAGGTCGGGACTTACACCGTACTTGATAATCATAAGATTTGTGGCAAACTTCAGGAATGGAAACACTGCTGCATAGAAAATAAGGCAGAGGAATGTGATGAGCCAGAATCCTTGATTGCAGAAAATTAGTTTCAAGTCGCTGAACTTGAACTGCTCTTCGCTGTCGGTAGAAACTTCCTGATTTGCGATAGAATTGTCGAGTTTCTTGTCCATCACGCAATAAACAATGTATGATATCAAACCGATGCATAGTGCCGATGCTCCAAACATTACAGGTGCTGAAACAGCTCCAGCGCCT
This sequence comes from Bacteroidaceae bacterium, assembly GCA_045644465.1. Taxonomy (GTDB): domain Bacteria; phylum Bacteroidota; class Bacteroidia; order Bacteroidales; family Bacteroidaceae; genus HGM04593. The sequence goes on along the minus strand of JAZRGV010000017.1, from coordinate 30,051 downwards.
TGTGCAATAGGTAGTGCGAAGAATAGGGCACATGCAGTACCCACACGTGCAAGGGCTACTTGCAATCCCATAGCGAGTGCCAGTTCGTGGCCAGTGAACCACTTTGCGATAACCTTAGTTACTGTGATACCTGCAATTTCGCAACCCATACCATATATGGCAAAGCCTAGGCATGCAATAACAACCTGCATTGGCAAACCAAACATCTCACCTGTGAAACCATTGTCAACGGCATACCATTTGATAGCTGCACCAATGAACATGAGTGCTGTACTCATTACACCGGTGAAGCGTACACCCATCTTGTCAAGGATGAGTCCACCAAAGAAAAGCATGAATAGGAATACGTTGATATATCCGTATGCGCCCGAGAATATACCATAGTCGCCATTTGACCAGCCAAGTCCGTTAATGGTTGATGATACGGTTACCTCTTTGCTTTCGGTTATTCCATTCTCGTTTACGATTGTAGTGGTGTAGGTGTTACCAACAGTAATATCCTCTTCGTTTGCAATGGTGGTGATTTTCATCAGCGAGTCGGCTGCCAGATATGTTCCGTCTTCGAAATAAACCAATTTGCCCTTTGTTGTAAGTGGGGCTTCAAGCGGTCCCATAACATCGGTGAAGAAATAGGCCATCATCATTGTGAACGACACGATGATAAGTGCACTCCAACGCATTGCCTTTGAATCGTTGAGCCTTTTTTGAATTTTTTGTGTTGTTGTCATAGTATTGTATTGTTTTAATATCTTTAGCTTTGTGGCTGCATCCTGTTAGAGGCGTTTTCTGCCATAATGTGGTTAGTAGTATCAACTCTTATTTCTTAAGCCATTTATCTAGCCATCCGAAGAATGTTCGTTGCCACAATATTCCGTTCTGTGGCTTCAGAACCCAGTGATTCTCGTCGGGGAACAATAGCAATTGTGCAGGGATTCCGCGTAGGCGTGCTGCATTGAATGCTGCCATAGACTGTGAAGACAATATGCGGTAGTCTCGGTCGCCATGTATAAGCATAATAGGTGTATCCCATTTCTCTACAAATTTGTGTGGTGAGTTTGCATATGAGCGTTTTACCTCTTCGGTCTGCTCATAGGGTGCGCCACCCAAGTCCCAATTTGTGAACCAGCTCTCCTCAGTCTCGTAATATTGCTGTTCCATATTGAAGAATCCGTCGTGAGCAATGAATGCCTTGAAACGTTTTTCGTGGTGTCCTGCAAGCCACATTGCTGAATATCCTCCAAAGCTTGCGCCAACGCAACCCAGACGCTCTTTATCAACGTAAGATTCTTTGGCTATATCATCGATGGCTGTGAGAAGATCATTCATGCAGTTGCCACCATAGTTTGTGCTTATCTCTTCGTTCCATTCAAGACCAAAGCCTGAAAGTCCGCGACGGTTAGGTGCTATGACGATATATCCGTTTGCAGCCATAATCTGCATGTTCCAACGGTAGCTCCAGAATTGACTTACCGGTGTCTGTGGTCCGCCCTCGCAGAACAACAATGTAGGATACTTCTTTGTTGGATCAAAGTGTGGAGGATATATCACCCATGAGTGAAGGTCCTTGCCGTCAACTGTCTTGCACCAACGTGCCTCAACCTTGCCTATGGCAATCTGGTCAAAGATGTGTTTGTTTTCGTTGGTAAGTTGCTTTACCTCTGAACCAGCTTTTGCTTTCATTGTGTAAATATCCGCAGGTGCGCTCATTGATACGCGTTTCATAAGCAGGTCTTTACCTATCATGGTAACGCTCTGATAGTCATAGTTGCCATCGGTCATCTTTGTGAGTTTGCCTTTGAGTGTGATATTATAAACCTGTGTTGCTCCATGCCATGTGCCTGTGAAATAGAGGCTCTTGCTGTCGGGTGCCCAGCTGTAGCTGTCAACATTGCTGTCGAATGCAGTGTTGCCTATCTCGTCGGGCATACCTGTGATGTAGCTCTGCTTGCCTGTTGTAAGGTTCATTACGCAAAGGCGGTTCTGATCGCTTTCGTAGCCGTCGCGTTTCATACTTAGCCATGCAAGGCTCTTACCGTCTGGTGAGAACTGTGGTGCGGTGTCATAGCCGTAGTTTGAACGTTCGGCGTCGAGTTTGCAAAGGTTTATGGTTTCACCGCTCTCGGTGTCGTATAGGTATATGTCGGTGTCGGTACTTACGGTGTAGTCCTTGCCGCTTTTCTTGATGCATGCATAAGCAATTTTCTTTGAATCGTTACTCCAAGCGAGCTGCTCTGTGCCACCGAATGGGCGGTTAGGACAGTCGTAGGTGGTGCCTTCTAGCATGTCGGTACCTTCATTGATGCAGTTTCCGTCGAAGCTGGCAATGAAAGGGTGGGGTGCGTCGGTAATCCATTCGTCCCAATGTTTGTACATAAGATCTTCTACAACAAATCCCTGTGCTAATGGTAGGTCGGGGTGTATGTCGGCTGTTGTGGGCTTAATCTTTACTCGCTTTACAAGTATTACTTTTGTCTCATCGGGCGAGAAAAGAAATCCCTCGATGTCGCTCTTGTCGTTGGTGAGCTGTCGGCGTTCTGTGCCGTCGGGGTTCATTTCCCATACTTGGCTACTGCCGTTTGCATTTGACAGGTAGGCTATTTTGCTACCGTTCTTTATCCATACAGGAGATGTCTCGTTGTGCGCTGTGGTAGTTAGCTTTGTCTCATTCTCGCCTTTTGCACTCATGATGTTGAGTGTGTGGTGGCTTTTGTTCTGCTTAACGCTGTAGTAGCTGACTCCATATACAATACTCTTTCCATTGGGAGATACGGCAACGTCACCTATGCGGCCCATAGCCCAAAGGGCTTCGGGTGTCATTAATCCGCCATCTATGGTGATGGTTGACTTGCCTATTATTTCGGCATCCTGTGTCTGTGCCTGAACATTGTCACTCATTGCAATGCTTGTAATTGCCATAGTTGCCATAATTGCGATGCTTCTTTTCATATTTTATTTTTTTTGTGCAGTTATCTTGTGTGTTGTATAAAAATACACATTTTTCTTTTTTTTATGCGATTGTGATGCAAAAATACTTATAAATATCAAGAAAAGGGTTGGTTTCCTTGTGAAAATATATTAATAAAAAGTGTTTTTTATTTGTCTGCCAATAATATCCTATCGAGTTTATTACGCCAGTCTTCGCCGTTATCTACTTTTAAGGTGCTTATACCGAGGTTGCGGGCAGCTTCGATATTTTTGTCGCTATCGTCGATGAATAGTGTTTCTTCGGCTTTGAGATTGCCTTCGAGCAACATCTTTTTATATATTTCTTCGTTTGGCTTAGATACCCCCATACGATAACTGAAAAACAGATGGTCGAAATAGGCGTCGAGAGGCTTGCCTTTACTTGTAAATTCAGAAGTGCATGCCCAACTCTGTATGAAAGGATTGGTGTTGCTCAAAACTCCCAAAGTGTAACGAGGACGTAATAGCTGCAGGTAATCGAGAATATCCTGGTGTACACTTGAAATAAAACCCATCCATGCGTGTTTTGCTTCTTCATAGCTGATTTCCTTATGACATAATTTGCCGAGTTCAGTACGGAATTGTTCTTCAGAAATGTCACCGTTTTCCAATTTAAAGAATGCTCCTTGTTGGCAGTATGGGTTAAGATATTCTTCAGGGTTTTCCACGCCAAGAGCCTTGAATCTTTTTATGGCTTCGTTGGGTGTGAGTAGTGTGAGTACGCCGCCAAAATCAAATATAATATTCTTGATCATTTTTTTGAATATGGTTTTTATTGCAAATATTTTGCGAATATAATTATTTTTAACGATAAAACAGGCTTGTTTCGAGCTAAGAGGAATTATTTTCTTTATTAGTATTGTCTTTTTGCAATAAAAGGAGTATTTTCGCAAAATATGTGTCATTACGAATTTGTGAAATAGTACAGAATAGATATGGAAAATCTCGATGGCAGATTGGTTATTGGTGTATCGTCGCGTGCACTATTTGACCTTGAAGCTGAAAATGAAATATTTGAGAAATATGGTGTGGCTGAATATCGCAAGTATCAAGAGGAACACGAGGATGAGCCACTCGAACGCGGAACAGCTTTCTATCTTGTAAAAAGTTTGCTGGAACTCAACAAGCAAGCTAACCGTCCAATAGTGGAGGTGGTTGTTATGTCGCGTAACAGTCCCGAAACAGGTATGCGTATGCTTAAGTCGCTTGATATGTATGGACTTGACATTACTCGTGTGGCACTTTCGGGTGGCGAGGCTCTGTCAAAATATCTTAAGGCCTTTTCAATAGACTTGTTCCTCTCAAAGGATGAGGGTGATGTACAACGTGTCATGGACTCGGGAATATGTGCTTCTGCACTTATTTATGCTCCTCCTACCGATTTTAACCCAGAGGAGAGTCGTGTAAAGATTGCTTTTGATGCCGATGCCGTGATATTCTCCGATGAGTCGGAATGCCGTTTCAAAAAGGAGGGAATGGATGCTTTCTATAAGTATGAGAAGGAGAATGCAGACATTCCTTTGAAGGAGGGTCCTTTTGCAAATCTGTTAAAGAAATTGTCATCGATACAGGAGTCTTTACCAACTTCTATCGAACTCTCTCCATTGCGTCTTGCCATTGTTACTTCACGCAGTTTACCGTCGCACTTTCGTGTGATAAAGACTCTGCGTAAATGGGGAGTATATGTCGATGAGGCCTATTTCCTTGGTGGGTTGCGTAAGGATGAATTGCTTAAAGCTTTTGGCGCGCATATCTTCTTTGACGACCAGGATACCCATCTCTCTTCGTCAAGCAAATATGTTCCTTCAGGTAAGGTGCCATACTATTCCGGCTCTGAAATAAATGAAGTGGTAAAACACAAGAGAAAAGAAACAGATAACATATAATATACTGTGTATAGATGGAATACCTGTTTATTTTTATAGCAATTGTTTTTGCAATTATCGGGCTTGCTGGTGCTGTTGTACCGGTGTTGCCTGGTCCGCCTGTAGCTTTTGCATCATTGCTGATGTTGTTGCTGTGTGACAGTAATGACATTACAGTAACACAACTATTGGTTGCGGGTGTTATTGCTGTTGTGATAACTGTTGCCGATTATATCGCTCCAATATGGTTTACTAAAAAGAGCGGTGGCTCAAAAAGTGGAACGTATGGTGCAACAATAGGACTGGTGTTGGGATTGTTTTTTGGACCTATAGGCATAATCGCAGGTCCTTTTCTTGGTGCTTTCGTTGGAGAACTATTGGCAAAAACACCTACCGATAAGGCTTTCGGTGTTGCTTGCATGACGTTTTTGGCTTTTATGCTTACAACAGGCTTGAAACTGGTGTATGGCATAGTTGTATTTGTTATGGTGTGTGTCGAGGCATGGGACATTATCTTCAAGTGAACATTTGATATTGCATTATGTTTATAAGAGTGATTGCTGTTGCAATCACTCTTTTTTTTAATACATATTTGACCATGAAAGCATTTGTTCCTGTTTTGCAATTTGTTCTTATCTCGTTTTTGGTAGGGTATATATCCATGTTGTTGCAACGTGAGTCATTGATGACGTGGTATCCTTCACTCGTTAAATCGTCGCTGACTCCTCCCGGGCAGGTCTTTGCCATAGTTTGGAGTGTTCTTTATTTACTTATGGGCATATCGGCCGGATTGGTGTGGAATACACGTACTATGTATTCTTGGGCGTTGATACTTATGTTCATTGTGCAGTTGGCACTTAACCTCTTGTGGAGTTTTTCGTTTTTCTATATGCAGGCTCCGGTCATGGGGTTTGCTGTGCTTGTGGTGCTGTTTATGGTTGTAGTATTGTATGTGGCAGGCACATATACACAACATAAGTGGGCTGCAATAATGAATATACCTTATTTGTTGTGGCTCGTTTTTGCCGGATATCTGAATCTGTATGTAGTAATTAATAACTGATTGGATTGCTTCTCTTCTATTTGTGGCTGCAGATTTTTATCAGTCTGCAGCCTCTTTTAACATCTTTAGTATCTCCTTTTGCTTTTCATTTAATGTTGGCAAGGTTGTTTTCAGCGTGATAATAAGGTCTCCGTATGCTCCGTCTTTCTTGTATTCTGGCATTCCTTTTCCTCGTAGGCGCAATTTGCTGTCGGGTTGTGTGCCGGGTTTAATGTTTACTTTGGCATTTCCGTCAAGCGTAGGGACTATAACTGTTCCTCCTGAAAGCATTGTATAAAAATCGACGTTTAGGGTTGCATACAGGTTGTTCTCCTCGCGGGTGAAGTACTGGTCGGGTTCAATATGGAATGTTATATATAGGTCGCCACGTACTCCGTTTTGCATAGCACCATGCCCCTTGAGCTTTATCTTTTGTCCGTCGGAAATTCCGGCAGGTATGTTTATGCGTATATTCTCGTTGTTGATGGTAAATGTTTGCTTGTGCTCTGTAGCAGCCTCTCGCAGAGTGATGGAAAGAGTTGCTTGAAGATCCTTGCCTCTTTTGGATTGACGTTGGCGGAAACTGTTACCGAATAGTTGCTCAAAAAAGTCGCTGAAACCGCTTGCATTTGCTTCGTTGCCACTGAAATCGCCGAAGCCGCTGAAACCACCAAAGTCGTACATTCCATCTGTATTGCCTGAATATTGACGTCGTTGTGCCTCGAACTCATCGGCATGTCTCCAGTGTTCGCCATACTCGTCATATTTCTTGCGCTTTTCTGGGTCGCCCAGAACTTCGTTGGCCTCATTTATCTCTTGAAAACGTTCTTTAGCCTGTGGATCGTCTTTGTTTATGTCGGGGTGGTATCGCTTTGCCTGCCTGCGGTAGGCTTTTCTTATCTCTTCCTGTGTTGCGTTTTTTTCAACACCAAGTACCTTGTAATAATCAATAAATGCCATAATCAAAAGTTTTAATGTAAAACAATTGTTATGGCATTGTGGTTGTTATTTGCAGATATAATCGAGATAACGCGTTATAGCCTCCTGACATATGGGGCAGAATTCTGTCAGTGCTTTCATCATACATTCTGGCCATCCACGAAATACTCCCTTTTCGAGATATCCTCCACCTTCGTATGCTCCAATTACCCAATCCTTTGCTGTTGTTCCTTCTGTGACAGTTGTAGGGATGGGAGTATCTTCCGCAATCTTATTCTCCCATTTGCCTTCGAAGTGGACAAAGCGTGTGAGATTGGCTTCCCATGGCTCTTTTCCTTCGGGATAAAGCGCGCTCACGGTATTTCCTTTTTCGATATATTCGTCGCCAAGTCCCATGAGTGAATGTCCGAATTCATGTACATAAACCTCGCCGGTGCGTCCTGTCTTACCGGCCGAACCAAGTCCGTAGAAGTTGTATATACCGCCACCTCCATATTTATCGGTATTGGTAAGGATAAAGATGCTTTCGTATTGCGCACATGCAGCCAAATCGCGTACTTTCTGGAACTCTTTGGTCATCTGGTAACGTTCGCTGTTGAAAGTGTAGAAACGTGTGTCGAGTTGTGTGTCAACCCATTTGCCGATGCCAGGCTTGTCGATGCCTTGCTCTTTTGATGCAGCCCATACAGCACGTATGTTTATGCGGTGTCTGTTTTGTGTGAACGGCTCGTATTTGAACAAAGCATCACACCACATGTGACAAGCTTTGATAAATTTATCTTTTTCTGTTTCGGTAAATCCGTCTGGTAATAATACGATGTCAAGGCTATGGGCGATGTCGCCACCGATATGTATGTCGCAGTTTTCATATGGCATTTTCCCAGGAACAATATCATAGTTTTTTACATCAACCTTTTGCTCGTATTTCTTCTCCCAAATTTTGCTAACCTTGTTTCGGGCATAAAATTCAATGATGAAATCGGACTTTGGTTCGGGAAAGATTACACTCTCGGGAAACGAACGGTTGGTGACTATTGCTTCGGGTGTTGTCTGCCATTCGTTGAAAAGAGTGCAGTAGTTGTTTTTATATATAACATTGCCTGTAGCACTATCAATAATTCGGAACATCTGCTCACCATAGTTGAACGGATTTATGAGTGATATTTTTGAACCAGCCCATGCTCCTTCGCGTATGACACGGTCGAAATGGTACATCTCGCTGTTGTTGTTACCGGAATGATGAAAGTCGAAACGCATGGTACTGCCGGTGAAATAATCGTTGTAAGCGATATTTGTGTCGTTGGGTATGTAGTTGCTTACAATCTCTTTCTTTACTGAGCATGAAATAAGTGTCGTAAGCAGCAACGGAATAAAATATGCCTTTTTCATAATATGTGTTTTGTGAATTGTTCTTATTGCTTTTACAAGTTTTCCCAAAAGTACTAAAAAAAATAAAAAGTAAAAAATATGCTAAATGATAATAAAATGAAATGTTTTTTTTTTGACGTTGTGGTACATTATTTGTAAATTCGTGCAAATTTTGTATGAATTAACAATTTGGATTATGAGAAAGATATTTGTTATTGCTTTGGCAATATTTTCGGTTTTTGCAGTTACGTCGTGTAAGTCATCAAAGAACAGTGCTTATCAGGATGCATACGAGCAGGCTCGTATAGCAGAGGGACAAGGACAACAGAGTGATGCAGTGGAGATTGCTCCTGTAGCATCTTCTACAGTGAAAGACGTTGCTGAAGATACAACATACCGTACCGAAAAGGTTGTTCTTGCTTCGGGCAATGAGGGCTCTTTGAAGGCTTTCAGTGTTGTCTGCGGTAGCTTCTCAACAAAGGTGAATGCCGATAATATACGCAACACACTTCTTGATGAGGGCTATTCTGCTATAGTGGTACAGAATCCCGAAACGGGTATGTATCGCGTAGTTTGCGCTTCATTCGATACAAAGGAAGATGCTGCTGCAAGTCGCGCAAAATTTAAAGCTGCACATCCAAATAACAGCGATTTCCAAAAGGCTTGGTTGCTATATAACAAGTAATGTCCGAGTTAAGACATGGAACAAAAGACCGAAGGATATAGAGTAAAGCAATATGCAGGTCCGGTAAAGCGTTTTTGTCAAACTCTTGATTTGAAAGACAAGCCTGAACTGATTGCTGAGTATCGTCGCCGTCATAGCGAAGGCGAGGCCTGGAACGAGATAATTGAGGGTATAAAAGAGGTGGGTATTCTGGAAATGGAAATCTATCTTGTTGATACGCGTCTTTTTATGATTGTAGAAACACCCCTCGACTTTGATTGGAACAGTGCAATGGCGCGTCTTGCAACTTTGCCACGCCAGCAGGAATGGGAAGATTATATGGCAGAATTCCAACAGACAACACCTGGAACCTCTTCTGATGAGAAGTGGCGTATGATGGAGAGAATTTTTTATCTTTACAAATGAAATAGATCGATGTCATGAACAATAACCCAAAATTGGTAGAGAAAAAATATCTGCTCACCTTTGTGCTGATAACACTGTTGTTTGCATTGTGGGGATTTGCTAATGATATAACCAATCCTATGGTTGCTGCTTTCCAGACATTGATGGAGCTACCTGCATCACAAGCAGCATTGGTGCAATTTGCTTTTTATGGGGGATATGCAACGATGGCTGTTCCTGCCGCATTGTTCATACGCCGTTTCAGTTATAAAAGCGCAATACTTTTAGGTTTAGGACTATATGCATTAGGAGCTTTTTTGTTTATACCGGCAGCGCATTACCAAGCGTTTTCATTTTTTTGCTTCTCTCTTTATATACTTACATTCGGTCTTGCCTTTCTTGAAACGACAGCCAATCCGCTTATATTGTCGTTGGGAGCAAAAGAGACTTCTACGCAGCGCCTAAATCTAGCGCAGGCATTCAATCCGGTTGGCTCGCTTATGGGTATGGCAATCGCATCTAACGTTGTGTTGCCACAATTGATATCAGATAAACGTGATTCTTCGGGTGAAATTCTTTTTCATGGATTGAGTGCGGTTGAAAAGGCTGATATACGTCTTCATGACCTTGAGATTATACGTAACCCTTATGTGATGTTGGGTGTGATAGTCTTGGTTGTATTCGTGATGATTGCACTTAAAAAGATTCCCCGTGTCAACAGCACTGCCAAGTATGTAAGCAACAGAATTTCTTTGAAGCATTTATGGAATAATCGTCGTTATCGTTATGGTGTTGTTGCTCAGATGTTCTATGTTGCAGCGCAGATAATGGTGTGGACATTTATAATACAGTATGCCGATAACCTGGGTATAGATAAGGCTACCGCACAGCGTTATAATATCATTGCAATGACACTATTTCTTTGTAGTCGTTTTATCACAACATTCCTAATGCGGTATGTTAAATCGTATAATCTGCTTACCGGCTTTGGAATAGGTGCCGTAATTGCTACATGTGGTGCAATATTCATTCAGGGTATGGCAGGACTTTACTGCTTGGTGGCAATAAGTTTCTTCATGTCGCTAATGTTTCCTACAATATATGGCATAGCTTTGGAAAATGTAGATAGAGACGATACCAATCTTGGTGCAGCTTTCCTTATAATGGCTATTGTAGGAGGTGCGCTTATGCCTCCTTTGCAGGGTGCTGTGATTGATTGTGGAGTACTTTTCGGAATGCCTGCAGTGAATGTTTCGTTCGCCTTGCCGCTAATATGCTTTATTGTTGTTTCGGTATATGGCTACCGTTGCAGTTGGAACAGATAAACAGAGATAGATATCTTGTATAATAATTAAAGTATCAGGAGCAACCATTGTTGCTCCTGATACTTTTTTATTCGAAGTCAAGTTTCAATTGTTCTGGCTCTTCACCCAGCAAGTTGAATGTCATTCTGTGGTATGGTGTAGTTCCAAATTGCTTTATTGCCGCACGATGCTTTGCGGTTGGGTACCCTTTGTTGCTTTGCCAATCGTACATAGGATATTCCTGTGCAATGCGTAGCATATAATCGTCACGATATGTCTTGGCGAGAATCGATGCCGCTGCTATGCTCATGAACGTGGCATCACCTTTTACCACCGTGTTGTGTGTTATGCCGGGGTAGGGGGTGAACTTGTTACCATCGATGAGCAGATGTTCGGGCCGTACCTTTAGTGCATCAATTGCACGGTGCATGGCAAGGATTGACGCACGCAGGATGTTTATTTTGTCAATCTCTTCTGCAGTTACGATACCTACTGCCCACGCAATGGCTTCACGTTCTATTATCTCACGTAGCTGGTAGCGTTGCGCTTCGTTGAGTTGCTTTGAATCGTTGAGCAGGTCATTCTTGAAGTCGGGTGGCAATATTACGGCTGCAGCATATACATCTCCGGCAAGACATCCACGTCCGGCTTCATCGCAACCGGCCTCTATAACTCCTTCTGTTTGGAACTGTTTTAGCATCACGATAACATTTTTGCAGCTCTTACAATACCCTGTACCAATCTATCAATCTCCTCTTTTGTGTTGTAAACGGCAAACGAGGCGCGTGCTGTTCCTGGTATTCCCAGAAGTTCTATCAGTGGCTGTGCACAATGGTGGCCTGTACGTATTGCAATACCAAGATGGTCAAGTATGGTACCAACATCTGCAGGGTGCGTTTCACCGACAAGGAAAGAGATGGCAGCTCCGTCTGGTTCACCGAATATTCTCATATCGGGAATTGTTCTTAACTGTTCAACTGCATAACGTGTCAGTTCGTGCTCGTGTGCAGCAACATTATCGATACCCAATGACTTTATCCACTCAATTGCTTTGCCTAATGCAATTATGCCAACATAGTCGGGGGTACCGGCCTCAAATTTGTATGGCAGTTCATTGAATGTCGTTTTGTCGAACCTTACATTCTTTATCATTTCACCGCCACCATTAAAGGGCTGCATGGTGTCGAGCCAAATCTCTTTACCATACAGAACTCCAACTCCTGTTGGGCCATAAATCTTGTGTCCGCTGAACGCGAAGAAATCGGCATTGAGTTCCTGCACGTCAATTTTCTTGTGTGGTATGCTTTGTGCACCATCAACAAGTACAGGAATATCGTGGCTATGCGCGATGTCTATAATCTCTTTGATAGGATTCGTTGCACCAAGAACATTGGATACATGGGTTATGCTTACAAGGCGTGTCTTTTCATTGAACAATTGCTTGTAGGCTTCTATGTCAAGTGTGTATTTTTCGGTTAGAGGTATTACACGGAAGTTTACCCCTTTGCGTGCATGCAACAACTGCCAGGGTACTATGTTGCTGTGATGTTCCATTGCGGATATGATAATCTCATCGCCGTCTTTCAGGAAAGTGTTGCCGAATGATGAAGCAATAAGGTTGATACTCTCTGTGGTGCCACGTGTGAATATTATCTCGTGACTGTGTTTGGCACCGATGAATTCCCTTATTGTCTCTCGGCTATTTTCCATAGCTGTTGTAGCAACTTGTGAAAGGTGGTGTATTCCACGATGCACATTTGAATTCATTGTGGAATATACATTGCTTATAGTGTCAATAACACATTTGGGTTTCTGTGTTGTTGCGGCATTGTCCAGATATACTAATGGTTTGTTGTATATCCGAGTGTCCAATATCGGGAACTCTTTGCGTATTTCCTCTATATTAAGCATATCCTTTTTCTGTAATCGTTATTTGCAAAGGTTGCAGCCTTTGCAGTGGTTCAATTCGCCTCGGAATCTCTTTTCTACAAGTATATGCAGGCGTTCGCGCAATGCCTCGAGTTTGATGTTGTCAATGACTTCACCGGCAAATGCATACATCAACAGATGACGTGCCTCGTCTGCAGGGATACCGCGTTGCTGCATATAAAAGAGTGCGTTCTCGTCAAGTTGTCCAACTGTTGACCCATGGCTACACTTTACATCGTCGGCATATATCTCGAGCTGTGGCTGCGCATACATATGAGCGCAGCTGGTAAGGCACAAGTTACGGTTGGTCTGTTGTGATACCGTTTGCTGTGCATCAGTGCGTATTAGCATCTTGCCAGCAAAGATACCTATCGACTCTTCATCGAGGATGTATTTATACAACTCGTTACTTGTGCAATGTCCTTTCTTGTGATCTACAAGTGTACGGTTGTCGATGTGCTGTTTCTTGTCGCCTATAGCAAGGCCGTTTATATTGGTCTCGGCTCCTTCTCCATTTAGTACAACCTCAATGTAGTTGCGGGTAAAGCCATTGGTAAGTGTTATGTTACAGTGGTTGAAACGGCTGTTATGCTCTTGGTTGACAAAAAGAGAACTAAGGCGAGTGTTCTCACCTGTTGTCTCTTCGAGTTCATAGAGATCGAGCGAAGCTCCACGTCCTATAAAAATCTCTGTAACCTCAACAGAAAGTGATTTTTTGTCTGTCGATGAGTGGTCGCAAAGTAAAAGACTGGCATGACTGTTCTCTTCCATAACCACAAGCAGTCTGCGGTTTGTAATTATATCGACATTCGTCTGCAGTAGTGCCACAATTTGAATGGTATCTTCTATTATGGTATTCTTTGGTACATACAGAACAATTCCATCTTGTATGAATGAGGTGTTGAATTGTACAATGCTGTCACCTCTTTCAGCAAGAATGTTATAGAATCTGTCAATAAGTTCAGGATTCTGCTCTGCTATACTGTTTATATTTCCTATAAGAACACCCTGTGGTAACTTGTTACGGTCGTTATCTGTAATGGTAAAGCTGTCATTAACAATATAACCTCTGACTGTCTTTAGGTTTGGAACGTCGCAAGTGAAACTACCTCTTATATTGCTGATGCCGGCTTTGCGCCCGAGGTCCATGCCATAGTCTGTCTCGAATTTCTTCGCAACATTGGTGTGTAGCCAATTTTCGTCTTTTATCTTTGGAAAACCATTGGCTTTAAAACGGGCAAATGCCTTTTCTCGTTCCTTGTTGAGTTTTTGTGTGCAAGGCCCGTCAATCAGTCCTCTGTTATTTTCAAACAGCTTTATGTATTCCTGTACACACTCCATTTCAATTCTCATTTTTTATCCAGTCGTATCCGCGTTCTTCAAGTTCCATCACTAGTTCAGGGCCTGCGGTCTTTACAATCTTACCGTTGTATAGAATATGTACTATATCGGGCTTGATATAGTCTAGCAGTCGTTGATAGTGTGTGATGACAAGGCTTGATGTGTCATCACGCTTGAGTTTGTTCACTCCTTCTGCAACAATACGCAGAGCATCTATGTCAAGGCCCGAGTCTGTTTCGTCAAGAATGCTCAATGTTGGCTCAAGCATTGCCATCTGGAATATCTCGTTGCGTTTTTTTTCTCCACCGCTGAATCCTTCGTTTACAGAACGGTTGGCAAGCTTGCTGTCAAGGTTTACCATAGCTCTCTTTTCGCGCATCATCTTGAGGAACTCTGTTGCGTTCATTGGCTCTTGCCCCAGATATTCACGCTTGGCATTAATTGCAGCACGCATAAAATTGGTGATGCTTACGCCCGGAATTTCCACCGGATATTGGAAAGAAAGGAAGAGGCCTTCGTGGCTGCGGTCTTCAGGAGAAAGTTCAAGCAGGTTTTTACCTTTGTAAATGATTTCTCCTTCAGTAACGGTATAAGCAGGGTGTCCCACCAGTACATTGCTTAATGTGCTTTTTCCGGAACCGTTAGGTCCCATTATGGCATGTACCTCTCCAGCCTTGACTGTGAGGTTTATTCCTTTTAGTATCTCTTTGCCATCGATAGTGGCATGAAGGTTCTTTATTTCAAGTAAATTTTCCATCTCTTCAATCTTTTATCATCCTACAGCTCCTTCAAGTGACACACTCAACAGTTTCTGTGCCTCTATGGCAAATTCCATAGGTAGTTTGTTTAGTACCTCTTTGGCATATCCGTTTACAATTAGACCGATAGCCTCTTCGGTTCCTATTCCGCGTTGGTTGCAGTAGAATAACTGTTCTTCTGAAATCTTTGATGTTGTAGCTTCGTGTTCTATGACTGCACTATTGTTGTGTATATCCATGTATGGAAAAGTGTGTGCGCCACATTCGTTACCAAGGAGCAAGGAGTCGCATTGACTGTAGTTTCGTGCGCCATCGGCGTTCTTGCTCACTCTAACAAGTCCTCGATATGAGTTTTGGCTTTTGCCTGCCGATATACCTTTGCTGATAATAGTACTTCGGGTGTTCTTTCCCAGGTGTATCATCTTTGTTCCTGTGTCGGCTTGCTGATAGTTGTTGGTGAGAGCTACCGAATAGAATTCGCCTTGTGAATTATCGCCACGCAGTATGCAACTTGGATATTTCCATGTTATTGCAGAACCGGTTTCTACCTGTGTCCACGATAATTTACTTCCTCGCCCACGGCAGTCACCGCGTTTTGTCACAAAGTTATATACACCACCTTTTCCTTCAGCATCGCCAGGATACCAGTTCTGTACAGTGCTGTATTTTACCTCGGCGTTGTCATTTACAACAATCTCAACAATGGCAGCATGCAGTTGGTTTTCATCGCGCATTGGAGCTGTACATCCTTCGAGATACGACACGTAGCTGTTGTCGTCTGCAACAATAAGTGTACGCTCGAACTGTCCGGTATTTGCCGCATTTATTCTAAAGTAGGTCGAAAGCTCCATGGGACAACGCACTCTTTTGGGTATATATACAAATGAGCCATCGCTGAATACGGCTGTGTTTAGTGCTGCAAAGAAGTTGTCGCGATAGTTTACGACGCTGCCTAAGTATTTACGTACAAGGTCCGGATATTCCTGTACCGCTTCGCTCATTGAGCAGAAAATAATACCTTTTTCTTTCAGTTCCTCTTTGAATGTTGTTTTTACCGAAACTGAGTCCATTACGGCATCAACTGCCGTTCCGCTGAGTGCAAGACGTTCCTCAAGAGGAATGCCCAGTTTCTCAAAAGTCTTCATTAGTTCCGGGTCAATCTCCTTGTTGCTGTTCTCCTTGTTCTTTTTCAAGGGGTCGGCATAGTAGGATATTGATTGGTAATCTATTGGCGGTATATTCAAATGCGCCCATGTGGGCATAGGCATCGTTTGCCAATGGCGATATGCTGTCAAGCGGAACTCAAGCAACCATTCAGGCTCATTCTTCTTTTTCGAGATGAGTCTGATAATGTCCTCGTTAAGTCCGCTCTCAATTATTTCCGTTTTGATTTTGCTGACAAACCCAAACTCGTATGCTTTGTTTGCCAGTTTCTTCAATATATTATTTTTTTTCTTCATCAATCATTCTGCATTTCATCCTTCACTTCTTCCTTCACCTCTTCGATGATTGTAAAAGTTATTTCAGCCACCTCTTTATACAACAAAGATTCCTCTTGTGATGTTTGTCCTGTTATATCGTTGTTCGGAAGTATGTTGTTGCTGATTTTTACTCCAAAAGCAACAATAATAATAGCTATGAATATGGAGAATACAGCACCAAGTATCCTGTCAACCCATCCGAGCAATACAATTCTTAATAGCCACCTGAGTATTAGACCTGCAAGGTTTATAATTATGGCTATAGCTAAAAGAATTCCAATGAAGCCCAATGCATTGCATATCCAACTCTCCCAGCCCGACAACTCATTAATCCATGTACCGGCTTGCTCGTAGAATATGGTGGCTTGGAGCAGGCCTATAGCAACGCCTGCTCCAAGTGTAAGTTGTTTGACTAATCCGGTCTTGAGACCATATATCATGCCGATTCCGGTAGCAACAAGAAGGATTATATCAAGTGTATTCATATCTTATTCTCTTATAGCTTCTGTTTAACCTCAACCTCAACAAATGTCTCGATGATGTCGCCAACCTTGATGTCATCTTGTGATGTCAGGCTGATACCACACTCAAAGTTTGTTCCCACCTCTTTAACATCTTCCTTGAAACGTTTAAGGGCTGCAAGCGAACCTGTGTGGATAACGATACCGTCACGGATAAGACGTGCACGGTCTGTTCGCTTAACCTTACCTTCTCGTACCATACATCCGGCAACTGTACCAACCTTGCTGATGTGGAATGTCTCGCGAACCTCTATTGTAGCGGTAATCTCTTCCTTTACAATAGGTGCAAGCATACCTTCCATAGCGGCCTTCACCTCTTCGATAGCATCGTAGATGATAGAGTAGATGCGTATATCTACACCCTCGTTCTCGGCAACCTTGCGTGCTGTTACAGAAGGACGAACCTGGAAACCAACGATGATGGCATCCGATGCTGCAGCAAGGCTTACATCGCTTTCCGAAATCTGTCCAACAGCCTTGTGTATAACATTAACCTGGATAGTTTCGGTAGATAGTTTGATGAGTGAGTCGCTGAGCGCCTCGATAGAACCGTCCACGTCACCCTTGACAATGATGTTGAGTGTCTGGAAGTTACCAAGTGCAATACGGCGGCCAACCTCGTCAAGGGTAAGCATCTTCTGTGTACGCAATCCCTGTTCGCGCTGCAACTGTTCGCGCTTACCGGTGATTTCGCGTGCCTCGCGCTCGCTTTCTACCACATTGAATGTGTCACCTGCGGCAGGAGCACCGTTCAAACCAAGGATAAGTGCAGGTTCTGCAGGCTTAATCTCTTTGATGCGTTGGTTACGCTCATTGAAGATAGCTTTTACCTTACCCCATTGTGTTCCGGCAACAACGATGTCACCAACTTTGAGTGTACCGTTCTGTACAAGTATAGTAGCCACATATCCACGTCCCTTGTCGAGTGTCGATTCAATAACAGAACCTGTAGCTTTGCGGTTAGGATTAGCCTTAAGGTCGAGCAACTCGGCTTCGAGCAACACCTTTTCCATAAGCTCTTCTACACCCATACCTTTCTTTGCCGAGATCTCTTGTGACTGGTACTTTCCGCCCCAGTCCTCAACAAGCATGTTAAGGTTGGCCAGCTCCTCTTTGATACGGTTTGGATCGGCTGTAGGCTTATCGCATTTGTTGATGGCAAATACAATAGGTACACCGGCTGCCATAGCGTGGTTGATAGCCTCTTTTGTCTGTGGCATCACGTTGTCATCGGCAGCGATAATGATGATAACGATGTCGGTAATCTTGGCACCACGTGCACGCATGGCGGTAAATGCCTCGTGACCGGGAGTGTCAAGGAATGTGATGTGCTTGCCGCTCTCCATTGTCACGTTGTATGCACCGATGTGCTGTGTAATACCTCCGGCCTCACCGGCGATAACGTTTGCCTTGCGGATGTAGTCGAGTAGTGAAGTCTTACCGTGGTCAACGTGTCCCATCACAGTGATGATAGGTGCGCGTGGCAACAAATCCTCCTCTGTGTCAACATCTTCCTCAATAGCATTGGCTACTTCTGCGCTTACATATTCTGTTGTATAACCGAACTCCTCAGCTACAATGTTTATTGTTTCAGCATCAAGACGCTGGTTGTTAGATACCATCATACCAATGCTCATACATGTAGCGATAACCTGTGTAACAGAGATATTCATCATGCTTGCAAGCTCGTTTGCAGTAACAAACTCTGTGAGCTTTAGCACTTTGCTCTGTTCCATTTCCTCGCTCATCTGCTGCATCTGACGTTCTGCAACAAGGTCGCGCTTCTCTTTACGATATTTTGCCGACTTGTTGCTCTTGCCGCGGTTTGTCAAGCGGTCGAGAGTCTCTTTTATCTGCTTTGATACATCCTCTTCGTTTACGTCGTTCTTGTCGAAACGCTTGTGCTGGCGGTCGCGATCCTTGCGGCTGCCTTGTGAAGGGTTATTCTCGTTCTTGTTACGGTTGCCGTTCCAGCCTTTGTTCTCGTTGTTATTGTTATTCTCCTTAACATCATTGATATCAACGCGTTGGCTGTTGATGCGTTGGCGTTTTTTCTTCTTGTCGCCACCTTCGCCTCCGGCCTGCTGACGCTGAGCTTCGCGCTGTTGTTTGCGCTGCTCTTCGCGTTGCTTGTCCTTCTCCTCACGCTCCTTGCGTTTTTCCTCTTTGCTCTTTTTCTTGGGGCGTGTCGATTGGTTAATTGCTGACAGGTCAATCTGGCCAATGATGTTCAACTTAGGAGTCTCAACCTCATCTATCTGTGTGAGTTGCACCTGTGGCTCTTTCTTCACAGGCTCGCTTACAACCTCTGCTTTTGGTGCTACAGGTTGTTCTGCAGGTTTCTTCTCAACAGGTTTTTCCTCGGCCGGTTTTGCTTTTGGTTGCTCTTTGGCCGGAGCTGCCTCTTTTTTCTTTGGGTGGCTCTTCTTGTTGAGTGCGTCAAGGTCGATATGTCCTTTTACTTTCAAAGTAAACTCCTCTTTCTTTGGCTCCTCTGCAACAACTGTTGCTTTAGGCTCTTCAACCTTTGGCTCTGGAGTCTTTTCAGCGGGCTTTTCTTCAACGACAGGTGCAGCCTTTGGCTTTTCCTTGTTCTGACGTTCCTTTGTAAAGTTGTCCGATTGCATTCGGGCTTTCTTGTCCGCGCTGAACTCCTCAATAAGCATATTGTAACCATCTTCGGGCACCACAGCATTAGGGTCTTCCTTTATCTCAAAACCCTTCTTCTGCAGAAACTCCACTATGGTCGATAGGCCCAGGTTGAGTTCTTTCTGTACTTTATTTAATCTTATCTTCATTATCGATACATTCTTTTAGGATTATTCTTCGTCCTCAAACTCTGCCTGCAGAACTTCAATGACGTGGTCAACAGTATCCTCCTCAAGGTCGGCCTTTTCAATAAGTACCTCACGTGGAGCATTCAAGACAGCTTTCGCTGTGTCAAGACCAATATTCTTAATAGCTTCAATTACCCACTCCTCAATTTCGTCAGCAAACTCATCGAGGTAGATATCATCCTCCTGCTGAGCATCGATTTCGCGATATACGTTGATTGTATATTCTGTAATCATGCTGGCGAGCTTGATGTTCAAACCATCCTTACCGATAGCAAGTGAAACTTCCTCTTTCTTCAAGTTTACATCAGCAACGCGCTTCTCTTCGTCGAGTGTGATGTCTTGAATCTTGGCAGGGCTCAAAGCACGCTTGATGAATAGCTCGATATTTGATGTGAATGGTATAACGTCGATGTTCTCGTTGCGAACCTCGCGAACGATACCATGGATACGAGAACCTTTCACACCCACGCATGCGCCTACTGGGTCAATGCGCTCGTCGTATGTCTCAACGGCAATCTTTGCGCGCTTGCCGGGAATACGAGCGATTTTCTTGATGGTGATAAGGCCGTCGTTGATTTCAGGTACCTCAAGTTCAAACAGACGCTGCAAGAACATTGGTGATGTGCGACTCAAAATAATTTTGGGGTTGTTGTTCTGATTGTCAACGCGTGCCACAACTGCGCGTACGTTGTCGCCCTTGCGGTAGAAGTCGCTAGGAATCTGCTCGCTCTTTGGCAATATAAGTTCGTTACCCTCATCGTCAACAAGCAAAAGTTCCTTCTTCCAAATCTGATAAACCTCACCGCTTACAATCTGGCCAACTTTCTCGCTGTACTTGTTGTAAAGGCTGTCCTTCTCAAGCTCAAGAATTTTTGAAGCAAGTGTCTGGCGAAGGTTCAAGATAGCGCGACGGCCGAATTCCGCGAAGTTTACGATCTCACTTACTTCCTCGCCCTCTTCGAATGTCTCGTCGATGAGCTGAGCCTCGCTCAAGCCAATCTCGAAGTTGCTGTCCTTTACATCCTTGTCGGCAACAACGATGCGGCGACGCTGTATCTCAAAGTCACCACGGTCTGGGTTGACGATAACCGAGTAGTTCTCGTCTGTGCCGAAGATGTTTACTATTACTCTGCGGAAACTCTCTTCGAGTACGCTGATCATTGTTGTGCGGTCGATGTTCTTCGACTCCTTGAATTCTTGAAATGTATCAAGAAGGCTGATTGTTTCTTCTTTCTTTGCCATTTTATTTGAAATTTATAATATACTTTGTGTATTTGACACTGTCATAGGCGAAACGAAGTTCCTCCTCGACAATCTGCGGACGTTTTGCACCCTCAACCTTCTCTTTCTTGGTTATTGTAAGTGCAAAGTCATTATCGTTGGCATCCTTTAATATGCCTTTGAGTTTTTTGCCGTCTTTTGTTAGTACCTCGACATCAAGTCCCACATGGTTCTTGTATTGCTGTATTACTTTGAACGGCTGTCCAAGGCCGGCCGAGCCAACCTCTAGTTCGTAATCATCGGCTTCACCATTGAGGCCGTTTTCGATGTGGCGGCTCAACTCGGCACAATCTTCAATCCACACTCCTTCGGAATGGTCAATTTCAACTGTGATTTTGTCATCCTTGCTTATAACAACATCCACTAAAAAATACTCCTTGTCTGCGAGCCACTCGTTTGTTAAGTCGATTACTTGTTGTCTTTCAATCATATAGCTAAACTTCTGTTTTTGATGTATGATGCAATTATATAGAAAAGAGGGGCTCTCGAGCCCCTCATCATCATCAATTCCAATGCAAAAATACAAACAATAGCTGTTATTTGCAAGTATTTTATGTTTTTTTCTTTGATTTTGTGTTATGTCATTTATTTGTTAACTTCGCAGAAACAAAAACCTATATCATGCGTACAAAAAAGAGCAGTAATTCCAATATGCGTTTCCTTTTTGGAAGTGTATTTTTCTTTGCAATGATTATAATGTCAGTGCTTCTGTTTACCTATTATGCTATGCGCGAGGCATGGCGCAAATCGCCCGAGAGAGAATTTGTATATACGGTAAGTTTCTCGCCCGAATTTTCGGGGCTCAATTACTCGGTTTTTCTCGACGACAGTCTGCTTTACCAGGGTAATCCCTTTAAGGCCGATACCGTTATCCGCGTCAAGCGTTACGTAACCGAAGAACCAGTGAATGTTGCAGGTATAGATACCGTTATAAAAGTACCTCATTTTACATCATCGTCATCTCTTTTTGTCGTTAATGACGAAACCAATATCCCAACAATAGTGAATGTTCAAGAGTATAACAACATATACCTTAAATTAAGAAGCGGTAGGGTAGAAGCCCAAATGGAATGATAGCAGTAGCTCATAATGCGAAATTTAATATAAAAAACAGTTATACATCATTTTTTAGAACTTTTAATTGTTTTTTAATAAAAGTTATTATCTTTGCCAAATAAGGAACAGATGTTTGCTTCAATCGTGTTGGTTGATGAAATCCCACATTTATTCCTTAAATATAAACTGTAGAAATAAAAAGTTTAATGCCGAATTTTGGGAATTTATAGGCAAATAAGTTCTATTGTTATGAAAATCAAACGTTTAATGTTGGCAGCTGTTGTGGCTTTGTTTTCAACAGTTTTTGCAAGTGCACAATTGACAACAGCAGATCCTGTTGCAAGTAAAGTGAAGGGCGGTAATAGAGCAAAGGCTGGTAATTTTGGTCTTTACATGGGTGCTACATCAACTATGTTCAAAGGTTGGGCTGATGCTGATATCGAATTGGAAGCATTGCCGCTTATCAACTTCAAATATATGGTATCCGACAGATTTGAAACTCGTTTGGGTTTGGAGATCTATCGCGAGAAAACAAAAGGCTCTAGCGAGATAAATATCGAAAACGAAAATTCAACCATCGAATCTAAGAACAAGAATGTCAATGCCGAAACATGTTTCTATCCAGGTATTGCATATCACTTTGCTCCAAAGAATATCTTGGATGTATATGTTGGTGCTGAGCTTCCTATCGGTTGGACTCGCGATGTAAGAGTTAATGAAAATGGAAATTACTCAAGCAAAGTAAAGGGTACAACTTTCAACATTGGTTTGGGAGCTTTCGTTGGTTTGCAGGCATATATCGCTGATCTTCCATTGGCTCTTGGTGTTGAATATGGAATTTCTGCAGTTCATGCTACAGGTTTGAAGTACAAGAATACTGTTGTTGACAAGGATGGAAAGCGTTCTGTTTACTACACACGTCCTGGCGACAATACCCAGTATGACAAGCTGAAATCTAAGGAAGGTGGCGTTGGATCACAGGTTCGTCTAACCTTTACTTATTACTTTGGTAAATAAGGTTGTCTTTTAAAGAAATCTTGTAAGTAATATTTAAATATGAGTAATATGAAAAACAAAGTATTATATATTTCGCTTTTTTTGGCAATGTTCACATTGTCGGGATGCGGTACTTTGACAAAGAGCAAGGTTTTTGCTCCCAATCAGGTACAATTGAATTTGGGTATGGATGACCTGCAATACTTGGGCGAAGCTAAAATCAGTGTAACATATCGCACATATCTTGGTTTTATCAAGGTTATCGACACTGTTAACAATGAGGCTTACGACCGTACTAATGCAAAAGAGGTTAGTTTGTATAGCCAGATTGGCGCATATCCATTGTCAACCGAGGTAAATAAGGCTGCGTATAAGTTGCTTGAGCAATACCCCGATGCAACCTATTTTCAGCCTATTACTTTGACAAAAGTTAAAGATCGTTTGTTCTTGGGTAGCATCAACAAAGTAGAAGCTGTTGTAAAAGCATACAAGTTCAAATAATAGTAATGAATTCAGCAAAGATGGCATATGTATGCCATCTTTGTGTTTATATGTATATATTGTATGAGATTTCGAGTAGTATATTTCTTGTGTTTGTTTGTTGCTATGTCTTTTTTTGCATCATGTTCTTCCGAGAAAGATGCATCCGACATTGTAGTGTTTGTAAAGAATGAGGTTGCCGATACTCTTATTGTCGGCAAGTATGTTCCTCTCGAGATATTTGCAATAACCCCCAACGAATATATAAAGGAGATATCTATTTCCACATACGACCCCGATAATGGTGAGGTGTTGAATCAAATCTTGGTTTTGGATGAACGAGTGCAGGAGTATCAATTCGAATATATGTTTCAAGTTCCTTTGGTGTCATCAAAGAGTGCCGAGATAAAAATCTATGTCGATGCTTCAGACAACCTTGGCAATCGCTCACGTTTTACATTGAAACGTCAGGTGCAAGGTGCGCATTTGAAGGAACTCAGCGGTTTGACTATGTATAATCCGCTTACCGAGAACAACGATGGATTTAATACCTCCACCCGAACAACAGTCCGTAAGGCAACGCTTGCGGTCGATGCAGAGCCTGTTTCGTTCTGGTTACGACAGTTTACCGACGAAGAGAAACTTCTTTCGCCCGAGAATCTCCCTATTGAATGGAATACAGGTAGTGTCGAAAGCAGAGTTACATTTGCACGAAGCAATTCATTCAATTATGCCGAAGCAACATCGTTTTCCCTTGAGGCTGCCTATTCTTCAATGAGAACCGACAACTATGTTTCGCAGATTTCCGAGGGTGATATCATCCTTGTTGGTATAGACAATAAAGCCTGGGGAGCAGTTCAGGTTCTTCTTGTTGTTGATAACCCGGGTGTTGGCGACGACAGAATGGTCGTAAATGTCAAGACTATTAATTAAGAAAAACAAGATAATAAATAAAAAGAACAGTTGCTGAAAACATTTCAGCAACTGTTCTTTTTATTTAAGTAGCTCTTTTTTTAGATTTCAGCGATAACCTCAACCTCTACAAGAACGTTCTTTGGGAGAGTCTTTACAGCCACGCAAGAGCGTGCTGGTTTGCTTGTAAAGTATTCTGCATATACAGCATTGAATGCTGCAAAGTCAGCCATATCGCTAAGGAAACATGTAGTCTTGATAACCTTGTCGAAAGATGTGCCTGCCTCTGCAAGAACAGCTGCAAGGTTCTTCATAACCTGTGTTGCCTGGTCTGTGATACCTTCTGCCTCAACATTGCCTGTAGCAGGGTTGATGGGTATCTGGCCCGATGTGAACAACATATTACCACATTTGATAGCCTGTGAGTATGGACCGATAGCCTCAGGCGCATTGCTTGTATAAACTTTTTCCAACATAGTTTTTAAATTTTATAGGTTTTTAATTAATACTCTTTTTTAGTCCCAAATCTTAAGGCCCGCCTTTTTCAAAGCCTCCTTGATTTTGTTTGTATGCTCAAAGTTACGTGTCTCAAGGTTGATTCGGATAAAGCAACCGTTGATGTCGGTATTGGCATTTGTGCGTTCGTGGTGAACTCCAATTACATTACCGCCATGCTCTGCTATGATGCGTGAGACAAGCAACAGCTGTCCGGGCTTGTCAAGAAGTTCAACTTTGAGCAGTGCACTGCGTCCGGCACTCATCAAACCGCGTTTGATAACTCTGTCGAGGATGTTAACGTCTATGTTACCAC
Source organism: Bacteroidaceae bacterium (assembly GCA_045644465.1). GTDB lineage: Bacteria > Bacteroidota > Bacteroidia > Bacteroidales > Bacteroidaceae > HGM04593. Next base: position 5,097 of record JAZRGV010000017.1, on the reverse strand, counting down.
CCGAAACAATACATACAACGTTCTTGCCTTCGATGGGCACTTTGTCGAACATTGCCGCAGCAACGGCAACAGCACCGGCACCTTCGGTGATAAGCTTCTGTTGCTCAAGCATTGACAGAATAGCTGAAGAAACCTCATCATCGGTTACGGTTACTATACCATCGACATATTGGCTACAGAAATTGAATGTGTTCTGTCCTGGCTCTTTAACGGCAATACCGTCGGCAATTGTTGAAACACCCGGCAGACGCTCTATTTTTTTTCTGTCGATAGAGTTCTTCATGCTTGGTGCACCTGCAGCCTGCACTCCATATACTTTTATTTTTGGGTTTAGCGACTTTATTGCAAATGCAATACCCGAGATAAGGCCACCGCCACCAATAGGAACAATTACAGCGTCAATATCTTTTTTCTGCTCGATAAGTTCCAAGGCGATAGTACCTTGTCCTGCTATCACGTCTATATCATCAAATGGGTGTATGAATGTATAGCCATGCTCATCGCGTAGTTCAATGGCACGTTTGTAGGCGTCGTCATATACACCTTCTACTAGGCAAATCTCTGCTCCGTAGTTCTTTGTCGCCTCAACTTTTGAGATTGGAGCACCGTCGGGCAAGCAGATAATCGATTTGATACCGTTCTTTGTTGCAGCCAAAGCAACGCCCTGTGCGTGGTTACCTGCAGAACAAGCGATAACACCCTTTGCCTTTTCCTCTTCCGACAACTGTGAAATCTTGTAGTATGAACCACGTACCTTGAACGAACCTGTCAACTGCAAGTTCTCAGGCTTAAGAAAGATATTGCACTTCTTGTTGATGTTTGGAGCATGGATAAGCTCTGTGCGACGTATTACATCTTTTAGTACATACGACGCGTGATAGATTTTGTCAAGTGTGAGCATATTTGTGATAAGTTTATTCGCAAAAATACAACTATTTTTAAATAGTTCGATAATATTGTTTAAGAAAATTCTATGCAATTATGAATATCTTTCTTTTGTTCTTTTCTTTTTTTTGTTGAAAATCTCTATATTTGCATCAGATAAAGGTGTGGCACCGGCTGTTTGTCTGTGTCAATAATAGGGAATCCGGTTAAAATCCGGAGCTATACCCGTAGCTGTAAGTTCTATGATGTCTCGACATTCATTTTGCCACTGCCCTGTGCTGGGGTGGGAAGGCGTCGAGAGAGAACAAGCCAGAAAACCTGCCTTGTCTGTTTGTGTTACTGAAAACCTCGGGTAAAGGTTTTTTGAAACTTACATTTATGTTACGTTATTTTTGTACGAAATGGATGTACACGCTATGTTTGCTGCTGTTGGTACATTCTGTCTCATTTGCCCAGGAGCTCGACAGCATAGCATGTGAGCAACTGCTTGAATTGGAGGTGGTCTCTTCGTCGAAACCATCGGCACTCTCTGCGTCCTCGCCATTGCGTGTGATGGAGCAACGCGATTTTTTGCGTACGGGTGTGCTCTCTTTGTCCGATGCCGTCAAGCGCATGACGGGTGTCGATGTGCGCGATTACGGTGGTGTGGGAGGCTTAAAAACTGTTTCGGTGCGTGGTCTTGGAGCAAAGCATACGGCTGTTAGTTACGATGGGCTTATCCTTGCCGACGTGCAGAGTGGCCAGGTCGATTTGGGGCGTTTGTCGCTCGAGAACGTCGGGGTATTGTCGTTGTCTATCGGTGGCGAAGACGATATCTTCAAAAGTGCTACCGAGTATGCCTCGTCGTCATTGCTCTCTTTGTATGCCTTGCGTCCTTATGAAACAAATTCCTATGTGCGCGTGCGTACAGGCTCTTTCGGCCTTGCCGATGCGTCGTTTCATCACAGCCATTGCTTCTCAGACAGCTGGTCGGGCTCTCTTCATGCCAACTATTTGCGCAGCGATGGTATGTATCCGTTTGTTCTTGTCAACGGTGTTAACAAAACGGTAGAGAAACGCCGCGATAGTGATGCCGAGTCATTCAATGTCGAGGGTAACCTGTTTGGAACCGTTTATGGCGGTGACCTCTCTGTCAAGATAAACTTCTACGATTCCGAGCGTGGCTTGCCCGGTGCTGTCAACCTGTATAATAAGGAAGTCCGTGAGCGCCTGTGGGACGATAATTTTTATCTTCAGGCGCATTATGATGTTCCGTTGAACCAATATTTTCGTTTGAAAGCGCGTTTGAAATACGACTATCAATACTCCAAATATAAAGAGATAAACAAAAACTACGCTTCGGGGGAACAGATCGACATCAACGAGAAGAACGAGTTTTACGCATCGGTTGGTGTAAAGTGCATTCCTCTGCAGGGGCTTTCACTGGCATTTACTTCCGATGTCGCATATTCAACCCTCTATAATAATTTTGAGGACAGCAAGGCTCCTCGGCGCGTAAGCTCCATCTCGGTGCTTGCGGCTCAGTATAGTGTAGGGCGTTTTATGGCAACTGCCTCGCTCTTGGGTACTTTTGTGTCCGATGCTGTAAAGTCGGGCGTAGCCCCCGATCCTTATGCACGATTGTCGCCCTCTTTGGCTTTGGTGTATCAGCCTGTGGAGTCGTTCCCGTTGCGTTTGCGTGTGTCGTATAAGGATGCTTATCGTGTCCCCACATTTGCTGACCTCTACTATCTGCGTCTTGGAAATGTGGGGCTAAAACCCGAAAAAGCATCACAGTTCAATATAGGTGTTACGTGGAACGAGTCGTTCGGCGATATAGTGCCGTTTGTCTCTTTTGTGGTTGATGGCTATTACAATATTGTTAAAGACAAAATAGTGGCATTGCCCACTATGTATGTGTGGCGAATGATGAACTTCGGTAAGGCTCTTGTATCCGGTCTCGATGTCAGTGTACAAACAGAGGTTGCTTTGTCGCAAAAGTTCTCCTTTATGTTCGATGCCGGTTATTCCTGTCAATATGCAGTTGATGTTACCGACCCCTCTGCCAAGAACTACCGTCATCAGTTGCCCTATACGCCGCGCCATTCGGGTAAGTTCACCCTTTCGTTCCTGAACCCTTATGTAAATGTCTCTTATATCTTTACTGCTGTCGGTAACCGTTATATGTTGCCCCAGAATACTCTGCGTAACAGAATTGATGCTTATACCGAGCACTCCTTCTCTATGAACAGAGATTTCGTTTTCGACACCTGTTCGTTGCGCTTGCAGGGCGAGCTTTTGAATGTTGGAAATGAACAGTACGAGATAATACGCTATTATCCAATGCCGCGTTTCTCGTGGCGGTTGTCTGTGAAATTCTCATTTTAAATAATAATCATTAAAAATTAAATTTATGAAAACGAAAATGAAGACGTTTTTTATGGCAACTTTGGCGATTTTGTTTGTAGCTTGCACTCCTGATGGTGTAGATAATAGCGATAATCCTCAGGGTAATAGCAACGTAGGAAAGTTATATTATGTGCTTAATTCCGGCGATTGGAAAAGTAATACCTCGTCGTTGACAAGGTACAATGCAACCACAGGCGAAGTGCAGCAGTTCTGCTTCGAGGCGCAGAATGGTCGTGGCATAGGTAACACAGCAAACGATATTATCGTCTATGGTTCCAAGATGTATATAGCTGTAGCCGGTGAGTCAACAATTGAAATTACCGATGTTAATGCAAAGTCAATCAAACAAATAGAGTGCGAAGCTCAGCCACGCTACCTTGCTGCTTGCGATGGTAAGGTCTATATTTCATACTATGATGGTTATGTTGCACGTCTCGATACAGCAACATTGAATGTTGAGGCAAAGGTTAAAGTAGGGCGTAACCCCGAACAATTGGCTGTTGTGGGAAAAAAACTTTATGTTGCAAATTCCGGCGGTATGGACTATAATACCCAACTTGGTTACGACAACACCGTTTCTGTTGTAGATTTGCATTCTTTCAGCGAGGTTGAAAAAATCGAGGTCGTTCTTAATCCTTCGGTTGTTGTAGCTGTTGCCGACGAAGTTTATGTTGCATCTTATGGCAATTATTACGATGTGCCAAGCACATTGCAGCATATCAATTCCGACGGTGTGGTTTCAGTTGTGGAGAAATGCAGTAATATGACCGAAATCTGTTATAATTCAGGCGTTCTTTATGGCTTTTTTTCGCAGTACGACGAGAATTGGAACGCAACAATCACATATATGTCATATAACCCCGCCGCCGGCACTGTTGAATCGCCTTGGATAAAAGAGAGAGAATTGCCTTCGCCCTATAAAGTTTGTTCTGCCGGCAACTATGTTTGTGTAACATCTTCCGATTATATTAATGACGGTGATGTCTATCTCTACGACACCGATGGAGTGTTGGTTAAAAAAATAGCAGCAGGGCTCAATCCTGTAAAAGTGGTAGAGATAAAATAATTATACCTTATATATATAATAGTGGGGAGTGGGCAGGGTAATAAATAGAGTAGTGTTCATTGCCTGTAAGTTGGTAAAAAGCCACTATTTATTTGGACCTTTTTTTATGTTTTGTTTTTTCGGTTATTAAATGTTTTATTTTTTTTTTTTGAAAAAAAACTTGAAAAATTCTTGTTTTAAAAAAATAATTGCTACTTTAGCCGAGCAATAAGGTAGGTTGCTTTGCTAGCCTTTAGAAAAATATAAGGTTTTTTGCAAAACAAACCGGCACTGTTGTCGATGATTTTTTATCATTAGTTTGTCGCGAATTTATATCGATTGCACATATTTTACCTGTGTGCTTAATTTTTTCTCGACTTTTTTTGAAAAAATCTTCGAAAATGTTTGCAGGTTCAAATTTTTGCCTTACCTTTGCACTCGCTTTCGGAAAGCAACGCGGTAACGCGGTTTTGTGAGAGCAAGATGATCCTTGAAACCATTCCATACAGACAAGCAGTACAACGGTCTTTGTTCGAGAGATTGAATAAAGAATAAGTGTAAAGTAAGGAACGAAAAACGAACCGTCGATTTTTTTAATTGAGATATAATTTTCCGGCCAGTACAAACAATTTGATTATTTGATACCATTTTTGGTATTACAGATATAATTTACAACGAAGAGTTTGATCCTGGCTCAGGATGAACGCTAGCTACAGGCTTAACACATGCAAGTCGAGGGGTCTTGACGGAGCTTGCTCCTGATAGACGACCGGCGCACG
>JAZRGV010000016.1:0-5206 GCA_045644465.1 Bacteroidaceae bacterium | reverse complement strand
CAAGAACTGAAGAAGTATATCCATTACTACAATAATGATAGGATAAAGCTGAGACTAAAAGGAAAGAGTCCGGTGCAATACCGAACTCTTTACCAATAAATTTATTTATTAATCCGTCCAACTTTTTGGGGTCAGATCAATGGTCACCGTTTTTTTATCGTATCATAGTCCGTAAGGCATTACTCTTATCCAAACTTCTTTAACCCAATTTCCATCATCGTTGCTTCCGAGATTGTATTCGACATAAAGGATGTTCGGATTTTTTTCGTTGAACTCGAAACGCAGGTTTGAGATGGTGTTGTTGAGGCTCTTGTCGAGATAGTGCTTGTTGATATATTCCAAATATGTGTTGTCTGATGTAAATTCAATTTCACCCTCTTGCGTTATGAATGTTACAGTACTCATATTTGTAGTTTCGCTGTCGGCTTCCTTTAATGGTATATCAATGCCAAGTACCACGAAATAACGATTGTCGGTGGTAATGGTTTTGTATATCTGTTTGCCTATGTAGCTTTTTTGGCCGTCGGCAAGTGTTACCTCGTCGGCATACTGCCATAAGCCCATCAGTGGATTCTTTTTGTTAGTCTGTGCATGTGCAGTTATTGTACCACAAAAGAGTGCAAATCCGAAAATGAGTAAAACTTTTTTGAATATTTGCAAAACTCTACCCTTTGACAAAGAGGAGATATCTCTCCGGCTTTGTGCTTTGTTAACCGGATTTTTCATAATTTTAGGTTTTTGAAATTGTTAGTAGTTTTATCTTTATTCTTTTGCAAGATACAAAAAAATATAAGAAAAAATTTTTTTTGATAAAAAAATGCGCTTGTAGCTCCCTATTTTTTTGAACGAGGGGCTATTTTAAGTAAATTTGCATTGATTTTGAGTGTTGTATGAAAATTATACTTGTTGTTTTAGGTCTCTTCTCACTTGTGTTGGGTGTTATTGGAATTTTTCTTCCTGTATTGCCTACTACTCCGTTTTTATTGTTGTCGGCAACGCTTTTTCTTCGAAGCAACAGAGATTTGTACAATTGGTTGTTGGCACATCCCTATCTTGGAGAATACATACGCAACTTCAAAGAACATAAAGCCATTCCATTGCGTGTAAAGGTTATTTCGGTAAGTCTTGTGTGGGTTACTCTTCTTTATTGCGCTCTGTTTGTAGCGCACAAGTGGTGGATGAGCGCCCTCTTTGTTGCCATTGCTATGGGCGTTACCGTCCATATTCTGCATTATAAAACATTGAAAAGATAAATTCTGTGGAGATTTTATCTCTTGTATTATGGGGTTGCAATATATATTATAGGCTTTAGTACCTCTCTCTTATGTTTTTTGCATTGATCTGTTTTTTTAGTTGCAATTTGTAACTAAAGTGCTTGTTTTGCTTGCAAAGTGTTTTGGCTTATGTTTTGCGCATATTTTCTAAAAACGATTGCTTTTTCTATTTTTGTACTCATTTTTGAGTCTTTTTCTTAAAAATGGAACTATTCTTTCTAAAAAGTTGCTTAAAATGTCTTCTCTTTTTTGAAAAGTTCTTTGCTTTTTCCGGTGTGGATGTTATATTTGCTTTGTTTTTGTTCCTTTACAAAACGTCAACAAAACGGTTTGTTTACATTTGTTTTATAAAATTTACAAAACCACAATATAATGTCAAAACTACGATTCGAAGTAATATCTGCCGCTTTTGGAAAAAAGGCTGTAGAGGTGCCCGATTGCGAACTACGTCCGTCGGAGTATTATGGAGTAAAGGTTTTTAACCGCGAGAAGATGTTCAAATACCTTTCTAAAGAGGTATACAACAAACTCATCGATGTTATTGACAACGATGCTCCGCTTGACAGTTCCATAGCTGACAGCGTAGCTGAAGGTATGAAACGTTGGGCAGTGGAGAATGGTGCAACACACTACACCCACTGGTTTCACCCGTTGACAGAAACTACAGCAGAGAAGCACGATGCTTTTATTGAGCACGATGGTAAGGGTGGTATAATAGAGGAGTTCTCGGGCAAACTACTTGTTCAGCAGGAACCCGATGCTTCGTCATTCCCCAACGGTGGCATACGAAGCACCTTTGAGGCTCGTGGATATAGTGCATGGGACCCCACATCACCTGCTTTTCTTATCGACGATACACTGTGTGTTCCCACAGTGTTTATATCATACACAGGTGAAGCACTCGACTATAAAGCGCCGTTGCTCAAGTCGTTGCGTGCTGTTGATAAGGCAGCAACCGATGTTTGCCGTTATTTCGACAAGAATGTAAAAAAAGTTACAACATATCTTGGTTGGGAACAGGAGTATTTCCTTGTCGATGAGGGTATGTTGCTTGCACGTCCAGACCTGTTGCTTACGGGTCGCACTCTTATGGGGCATGACAGCGCAAAGAACCAGCAGCTCGAGGATCACTATTTCGGTTCTATTCCAAAGCGCGTGGCTGCGTTCATGAAGGAACTTGAGATTGAGGCTATGAAACTTGGTATTCCTGCCAAGACCTGCCACAACGAGGCTGCTCCAAATCAGTTTGAGCTAGCTCCAATATATGAGGAGTGTAACCTTGCCGTTGACCATAACATGCTTATTATGGCACTTATGAAAGAGGTTGCACGTCGTCATGGTTTCCGCGTTCTGTTGCACGAAAAACCATTCAAAGGTGTTAATGGCTCGGGTAAGCATAACAACTGGTCGCTCGGTACAGATACAGGCGTGCTTCTTATGGCTCCGGGAAAGAACGATAAGGACAACCTGCGTTTTATCACTTTTGTGGTAAACACTCTTGCTGCAATATATCGTCACAATGGCTTGCTCAAGGCAAGTATAATGTCGGCAGCCAACTCGCATCGATTGGGAGCTGCCGAAGCACCTCCTGCAATCATATCAAGTTTCCTAGGTTCGCATCTCTCATCGGTACTCGACCATATGGAGACCACCGATGATGTAGTGAAAATATTGAGCAAACGCGAGCTGCGATTGAATATTCCTTCAATTCCGGAGCTTATGATTGACAATACCGACCGTAACCGTACTTCGCCTTTTGCCTTCACCGGTAACCGCTTTGAGTTCCGTGCTGTAGGTTCCGAGGCAAACTGCGCTTCGGCAATGATTGCTCTCAACACGGCTATGGCAGAACAGCTCACCATTTTCAAACGCGAGGTTGATGAATTGATTGAAAAGGGTGTAGCAAAAGAGGATGCTCTTGTAAAGATTATACGCAAATACATCAAGTACAGCAAACCAATCCGTTTCGACGGTAACGGCTACAGCGACGAGTGGAAACGCGAAGCAGAGCGTCGCGGTCTCGACTGCGAGGCAAGCGCACCAATTGTTTTTGACCGTTATCTCGACAAGGAGAGTGTTGAGATGTTCCGCGATATGGAGGTTATGACCGAAACAGAACTTCGTGCGCGCAACGAAATAAAGTGGGAGATGTACACAAAGAAGATTCAGATTGAGGCGCGTGTGCTTGGCGACCTCGCATTGAATCATATCATTCCTACTGCAACAAAGTATCAGAGTTCGTTGCTTGACAATGTAATTAAGATGGAGCAGGTTATTGGCAAGGAAGAGGGTGACCGCCTGTCGGCCGAGAATATCGACCTTGTGAAACAGATGGCACAGCATGTTGCCGAGATTCGTCGCTTGGTTGATGATATGGTAGAGCGTCGCAAGGTTGCCAACCGCATCGCCAGCGAACGTGAGAAAGCAATAGCATATCACGACACCGTAGCCCCGATGCTCGAATCCATACGTTATCACATCGACCAGCTCGAGCTTGTTGTAGATAACGAACTTTGGACCTTGCCAAAGTACAGGGAATTGCTGTTTATAGTATAATGAGTTTGGCTAAAAAGTGTTACGCTCGCCCTTAATATGCTTATTTACTTCAACTAAACTGCGCTTTTTCGGGCTTCGCAATAAAAATAGCTCTTTATATTCAAACCTCAAGACAAAAACGGTGTCGCGTGAGCGACACCGTTTTTATTTAGATATTCCTTGCAATGAAATCTCCAACTTCGGTTGTTGTCGATGGTTTTATGCCTTCGGGGGCGATGTCCTCGGTAACTACATTATGTTCGATGGAAAGATTTACCGCCTTGCGTATTGCCGCGCCGGCTTCCATGTCGGCAAAGGCGTATTCAAACATCATTGCTGCTGAAAGAATGGTTGCTATAGGGTTGGCGATGTTCTTGCCTGCTGCCTGTGGATATGAGCCGTGGATTGGCTCGAACAGGGATGTTCCTGTACCTATCGATGCCGATGGCAACAGTCCCAATGAGCCGGTGATTACGCTTGCCTCGTCGGTGAGTATGTCACCGAACATATTCTCTGTCACCATTACATCAAAGTATTTTGGCTGCTGGATAATCTTCATTGCGGCATTGTCAACGAACATATATTCTACCTCAACATTAGGATAATCCTTTTCCATAGCTTTGGCTGTCTCGCGCCACAGGCGTGATGTTGCAAGTACGTTTGCCTTGTCAACAACGGTGAGCTTTCCTCTGCGCTTGCCGGCATACTCGAATCCCAAACGGCATATACGTTCAATCTCCTCGCGTGAATATACACAGGTGTCGTATGCTGTGTTGCCGTCCTCGGAGCGTCCTTGCGGGCGACCAAAGTAGAGTCCGCCTGTAAGTTCGCGCACGCAGATGAAGTCGGCACCTTCTACAAGGTCGTAACGCAATGGCGAACGGTGGAGTAGCGACTCGAATGTGTTCACTGGGCGCAAGTTTGCATAAAGTCCCAATTTCTTACGCATTGCAAGCAATCCCTGTTCGGGGCGTACTTTAGCCTCGGGGTTGTTGTCGAAACGTGGATCACCTATGGCGCCGAACAACACAGCGTCGGCTTCCATACATGCCTGATGTGTCTCATCGGGGTAGGGGTTACCTGTCGCGTCAATGGCACAAGCGCCCACAAGGGCATGTGTATATGTTACCTCGTATCCAAACTTTACAGCTACTGCATCTACGGCTTTTACAGCCTGCGCCACAATCTCCGGTCCTATTCCGTCACCGGGAAGTACGGCAATTTTTATATTTTTCATTTTTTTTGTTTGTTTAATAGTTTCGGACACGGCATGCCGTGTCCCTACATTGTTTGTCGCGTTTGTTAGGGCAGTACTGTTTGCCTTGTTTTTGCGATGTTTTGTTGTTTCGGACACGGCATGCCGTGTCCCTACATTGTTTGTCGCGTTTGTTAGGGCA
>JAZRGV010000015.1:0-66522 GCA_045644465.1 Bacteroidaceae bacterium | reverse complement strand
CCCTCGCGCAACAGCTGTATGCAACGGCCTGCGCGTGCATCTGTTGCAGTGGTAACAATGCGGTACCATGTCTTCTTCTCGTCAGTTGAAGCCTTGGGCATCACCTTGTCATTGTTGCCGTTGTTGCCAAGGATGTAGTGGCGGCCATAGTCATAGTTGTTGTAGTTGAGCAGCAGGGTGTCCTTTGTTATGCGCTGCTGGAAGTCGCTGAAATTCTTCTTTGCCGAAGGTGTCCAGCCTGTCTCGGCAATGGCGGTGAGGCGTGGCAGGGCAAGGTACTCGAGCAGGTCGGTGTGCTGCACGTGCTCGGTCCAGAATGTACCCTGTACACCAACATAGTATTTGTGCAGGTTCGACGGTACGCTTGCGGGTATGGGTGCATAGTCGTACACCGCCTTTACGTTGTCTGTTCCGTAGCCTGCTACCGGTGGTTCGTTGGCATCGGTACTCTGTTTGCGGTTAATGTAGTATGGTACCTGTGTGGTTATGATAGACTTCATGCCATACTGTGCTGCCTTAAGGGCGCAGGGCTGTGCATTGCCAATCTCCCAGCACATCATTGTGCCGCCGGTGCCCTTGATGAGCTCCTCGTCGGTTCCGCCGGCTGTGAGGCTCTCGTTCCACATGATGACGGTGCGTCGCTTGTCACCCTCTTTCGAGGTTACGTGGTCCGATAGCTGGCGCACGAAATGCGACTGCAGCTGGCGCACGTTTGTAAGTCCCAGTTTCTGCATCATTGCCTGGCACTCGGCATTGTTAGACCATGCGTTTGTGGGTGTCTCGTCGCCACCGATGTGAATCTGGCTGTAAGGGAACACCTCTATAATTTCATCGAGCACGTCCTTTGCAAACTGCAGCACCAATGGGCTTGCAACGTTGAGTACATCGCTGAAGATGCCTCCGCTAATCTGCACGCTGTGGCCTGCATTGGGGTTGCAGCTGAGCTCGGGGTATGCCGCGTTCACTGCGCATGAGTGGCCGGGGAACTCAACCTCGGGTACCACCTCGATGTGGCGCTCGGCTGCGTATGCCACAATCTCGCGGCACTGTTCTTGGGTGTAGAAGTATGGGCCGTAGGGCTCGCCTGTGTAGTAGCCGCCATAAACGCGGTCGGTAATCCAGTTGTTGCTGCGTGTTGCACCAACGGTTGTGAGGCGTGGGTATTTCTTTACCTCGAAACGCCAGCCCTGGTCGTCGGTCAAGTGCCAGTGGAAGCGGGTCATCTTGTAGTACGACATTACATCGATCATACGTTTAATCTGGTCGGTAGTGAAGTAGTGACGGCTCACGTCGAGCATAAATCCGCGATATTCAAAGCGTGGCGCATCTACAATGCTCACGATAGGAAGCGAATATTCTGTGATGTCCGTATCCTTGACTTCGGCCATGATATTTGCCGGCAACATCTTCTTTATGCTCTGGAATGCATAGTAAAAACCGTTTGCGCTGTTGGCTGTAATGCTTATGCCGTCGGCAGTGATATCAAGGGTGTATCCCTCGTTGCCAAGCTCTTCGTTGCCGCTGTATTTCTGCATTGTTATCAAAGGCTCTCCTTCGTCTGAAACAGAGACGTTGTAGCCGCTGATTTCGCTAAACAGCTTTGCAAACTTTGTTCCTTCGGCAGCCAATTCGGCTTCGAGGTCACCTGTTGAGATGGTGAAGCTTTCGGGCAGAATGAGTTTGCCTTCGCCAACTGTCATGTGCTTGGGAACTGGCGTAAGATTGATTTTGCTGTCGGCTTTTGTTGTCATTGGCATTCCAACAATAAGCATCAAAAGTAATAAAGCAATTTTTTTCATATTGATTAGTTTTTAGTTTTCTAAATCATCCTCTTCGGGGCGAAGTGTCGGCAGGCAGATATGATATTTGACTGCAAGTACGCGTGTGATGAACACTGCAGCACCACAAGAAAGGTGAGTAACCATTGTTGGCATGTCAAGTATATAACATAGTCCAAAAAATAATCCGCCTACAACACACGCTATGGCATATATCTCCTTGCGGAATATCAGCGGTACCTCGTTGATGAGAACATCGCGTATGACACCACCGGCAGCACCGGTCATTGTTCCCATAACAATACCAACCCATATGGGCAGTCCGCAATCGACAGTCTTTTGGATACCTACGACGGTGAAGAGCGCAAGGCCCACGGCATCGAAGAGGAAGAATGTGTTGTGCATGTTTATCAGGTATTTACGTAGTAAAATAACCCACACAAGGGCTCCTGCGGTACATGAAAGGTAAAAACCGTCGTGCATCCAGAATACAGGAATATCGAGCATTACATCGCGCAGTGTACCACCGCCGATGGCAGTTGCGGCACCAACGACGTATGCACCGAACCAGTCGAAACGCTTTGCCGAGGCAAGGCGAATGCCACTTATGGCGAAAGCAAACGTACCTATAAAATCTATTATCTGCAGGAACGTAATGCTCTTGAACCATTGAATAAGAATATCTATCATATTATTGTGTTTTCAAGGTTAGTATAATACCTTGCGAAGATAAATATAAAATCTTTTCTTAACTAAAAAAGTTACATAAATATATTTAAAACGTTAAATATAAAAAACAGATGTTGTGCATGACTGTTTTAATTCTTACATTTGTAAATATTTTCAAAATAGAAAATTTTATGGATTACAGCACGGCATCACCTTGTTCTTTCTATATTGCTGCATCTGTTTTTGCTTTGTTGGCTATTGTTACAGCTACAGGCGTGCTCGATTCGCTCTTTTGCAAAAAGTATGCACCCTGGTTTAAGAACGGCAAATTTGTCTGGAAGCAGGTGGTATATAATCGCAAACGCATGCGTCTGCTTTCGGTTCTGCTGTTTGTGGTGATATCCATCATTCTTTTTGCAGTTCCTGAATGTGATGTCTCGGAAGTGGCATTTGCAATATCGGTGTTGATGATGGCTGTGATTTTCTCGATTGTAGCTTCTGTATGGGCTGTTGAAAAGAGATAATGTGTGAAGCAAATGGCTCTGTGATATGAAAAAAGCGTTATTCCTCTCCTTGGTTTTAATATTGTTTACGACTAATTCTTATGCTCAAAGTCGTAAAACCATTGACTTGACAACCGATGTTGCAATGTTTGTTCCTGCGGCTCTCGGTGCCGGTGTGTCGCTGTGCAAGGGCGACTACGAGGGCTTCTTTGAACTGGGCAAGACGGTAGCTGTGTCAACAGCCGTTACATATATCTTAAAGTATAGCGTGAAGAAAAGCCGTCCCGACGGAAGCGGCTTCGATTCTTTCCCGTCGAATCATAATAATTTTGCTTTTGCAGGTGCTACGTTCCTGATGAAACGTTATGGATGGAAATGGGGCGTTCCTGCCTATCTTGTAGGCGGATATGTGGCGTGGGGCAGAATATATGCCGGGAAACACGATATATGGGATGTGCTTGCGGGTGCAGCCATAGGTGTGGGAAGCGGTTTGCTCTTTACAACTCCTTTTGCCAAAAAACATAATGCTACACTTATGCCTACAATAACATCCGACGGCGGTTGCGGAGTATATTTCTCTATGTCGTTGTAATGTTATAAAAGGTTATATATCCGCATTATTTTTTTTGTGTATGGGATTTTTTGTATATTCGCATAGTTTCTTTAGAAAATAGTATCATTATGATAAAACAGGAATGGATAGACAAGGGATATATCGATGAGGCTGTTCCCGAAGGTATAGACCTAAAGGCCGAGATACGTCGTTTGTGTGAGGAGAAGAATGCTGTTGTGCTTGCACACTATTATACCGATGGCACAATACAGGATGTTGCCGATTTTGTAGGCGACAGTCTTGCCTTGGCGCAGATTGCCGAAAAAACTACAGCCGATATCCTAGTGATGTGTGGCGTGCATTTTATGGCAGAGACCAACAAGATTCTATCGCCCGATAAGAAAGTTCTTATCCCTGACCTCAATGCCGGATGTTCGCTCGCCGAGAGCTGTCCTGCCGAGGAACTTGCTAAATTCAAGGCACAACATCCCGATCACAAGGTCGTTGCCTATGTGAATACTTCGGCTGCTGTAAAAGCTCTTACCGACATTGTTGTAACATCAACCAATGCGCGCGCGGTGGTTGACAGTTTTCCCAAAGACGAGAAGATAATCTTTGCTCCCGACAAAAACCTCGGAGGATATCTTAATGCCGTAACGCACCGTAATATGTTGTTGTGGAATGGCGGATGCCATGTGCACGAGCAGTTCTCTATAGAGAAAATAGTTGAGCTGAAGAGTGCAAACACCGATGCAAAGGTACTTGCGCATCCCGAATGCAAGAGCGGTGTGCTGGCCCTTGCCGATTTCATTGGCTCTACAGCTGCAATATTGTCGTATGCCGAGAAGAGCGATGCCAAACAGTTTATTGTTGCCACCGAGAGCGGTATCCTGCACGAGATGATGAAACGTTGTCCGGACAAAGAGTTTATCCCTGTGCCGCCAACATCAGGAGCATGTGCCTGCAACGAATGTGCCTATATGCGCCTGAATACCCTCGAGAAATTGTATAACACTCTTAAGTATGAGTGGCCAACAGTGGAGCTTGACGAATCGTTACGCGAGGATGCCAAACGTCCAATTGTCAGAATGTTGGAATTGTCAAAGTGATATATGATAAATAGCTAATTGAGGCTGGTTAAAAAAGCTCGTTTGTAGTTATATCCGTCATCAAAAAGCTCATTTATATTAGCAAAATAGACAGAACGCTGCACTGTTCTGTCTATTTTTTATTGCCACAAATTTCCCCAGGTGGTATCCTCCTTTTCGTTCTCCTCGACGTCGGAACGTGTCGTGGGAATATTTTGCGGTGTGCTCCCGGCCAGAATGAAGGCCTTTAGTTCATAATGAGTGATACTGCAACGTGGTGATACATATTTCTTCTTCATCTTCAAACTTTTTGTTGTTCAACATTTGTTACGGCAGAATGCCGTAGCACTTGTCTCATAAACAAAAAAAAATGAAGTAATGTTCGGCCTTATTGCAGGTTCTTATACGCAATGACGCTGACTAAAAAGGCTTTTTTGTCGTTACACTCGTCCTCAAAATGCTCATTTACGTTTAGTAAATTAATCCACAATGCATGGCTTTTCCTCCTTGCGGCTCGGCATAGGATGCAAGCACTCTCTGCTCTCGCGTGCGGCGTCTGTTACTTTTTTTCGGGCTTCGCAAGCCTTAAAACAGCTCCTTTTGTACAACCTCTAAACAAGAGAACGACCCAAAAGTAAAAATTGGGTCGTTCTCGTTACTGTCTATTATTATTTGTTGAATCTTTCGCGTAGCGTCTTTATCATATCCTGTGTCATTGAGTCCAGGTCGTAGCTTGGCTTCCAGTCCCACTCTTCGCGTGCGCAAGAGTCGTCCATCATGTTTGGCCAAGAATCGGCAATGGCCTGGCGCACAGGGTCGAATTCGTAGTGCATCTTGAAGTCTGGAATGTACTTCTGAATAGAAGCCTTTATTATCTCGGGGTCGAAACTCATTGATGCAACGTTGAATGCATTGCGGTGAATGAGGCGCGATGGGTCGGCCTGCATAATATCTACGGCAGCTTTCAATGCATCGGGCATATACATCATATCCATAAATGTACCTGCTTGTATGGGGCAAGCGAACTCTTCGCCCTTTACTGCAGCATAGTAAATCTCTACTGCGTAGTCAGTTGTGCCACCACCTGGGAGTGTTACGTTTGAGATGAGTCCGGGGAAACGTACGGCACGTGTGTCAACACCATACTTTGTGTAATAGTAATCACTCAACAACTCTGTTGCCACCTTTGTGACGCCATACATTGTTTTTGGACGCTGTATTGTGTCCTGTGGTGTGTTGTCGCGTGGAGTATTTGGTCCGAACGAACCGATAGAACTTGGTGTAAACACAGCACATTTCTTTTCGCGTGCAATCTCAAGTATGTTTATCAAACCATTCATCTGTATGTCCCAAGCTAGCAATGGCTTTGACTCGGCAACAGCCGAAAGAAGTGCAGCAAGGTTATAGATGGTGTCGATGTTGTATTTATCAACTATTTCGGCAAGTTGTTGTGCATTCTTTACGTTTGCCTCAGCTGCCGGGCCACTCTCAAGGAGTATGCCTTTGGGTTCTGCACCGGGGATGTATCCGGCAACGATGTTTCCGTCGGGAATCATGTTGCGTAGCTTCATAGTGAGCTCTGAACCAATCTGACCGGTAGAACCAATGACGAGTACATTTTTCATAAGGCTATATTGTTTTTATTTATTCATTTTATGTTGGGGCAACAGTGCATACTGCCCCCCTGTAATTCTTTTTCAAAGTTACAGCTATTTGTAATAGCTTCAAATTTTTTGTAAACAAAAATTATAACAAAAATAATAAGTATTCAGTTTTTGCCTTAGAGCAAACCGAAGAGGTTGAACATCAAAAAACCGACATAATTACCTACTGCATATCCTAATAATCCGTTTGCAATACCAACCATAATGACATCCTTATTCTTCATTGTTGCGGCAATCATAGGCACGCAAAGAGGTGAGTTGATAAGGGTGTCCGATGTTATGACTGCATCATCGGCATTAATGCGGAATAATCTTGCAAAAAGAATGGTCAGGAATAGTGAACCGAATATTATCACTGCCTGATATATGAGTATGTAAAGGCTCTGGTTCCAGTCGATTTTGCTCAAGTCGGCCATTGTTGCCATTACAAGACAGAATACGTAAATGAGGTACATTCCGGCGTCGTAGCTCTTGTCCCATGTGCGTACCTCTTTCCAACTTGTGAGCAGGAGCGATAGCGTGGTGATTGACAATATTAGCCCAACCATGGAAATACCTTTGCCTCCGCCTGCAAGAGTACCTATGTAAACCGAGATTCCCATAACGATTATAGATGCTATGAATACTTTACCAAGCTGTATAAGGCTTTTTTTCTTGCCAAAATCTTTATAGGGGTTCTCTTCGGTATATTCTTCGATGTTTACATTCTGTTCCTTTTTGCCTCGTTTGCCTACAATATAACGTGCCAACTTTACACCTCCGCCCATCAGGAACATCAGGTAGAAGAATGAGACAATGAGGTTGCATGTTGTGAGTATTATGAAATTCTCGCTACTGAGTCCCAACATCTGCTTTATGGCCGCGAGGTTGGCTGCACCACCAAGATACTGCCCTGTGAGCGAAGCACCCATTATGGCACCCTCATCGCCAAGTTTTTCCTTGAAAACAACGTATCCTATTATCACAAACGCCACAACCGATAAAGCTCCTATAACAAATGCCTTTAATGATTTGCCTAAAGAGAATTTCTTGAAGTTACAGCCAAAGAGTATCATTGGCAGAGCCAATGGAATGAGTATCTCCGAGAAAGATTCCATGAGACCGAACAGTTTGTTGTATTCTGCCTCTTCCGTTGGGAAAATACCAATGTTGGCAACAAGCACTCCCAACAGGTAAAGTGTTAATACGGGGCCAATCTTGTTGAAGATTTTGTTTTTGCGACAGATAAAAAGTACTCCTGCCGGAGCAACGAGATAGAATATGATTAAAAGTATATTTCCTATCATAGTTTGTTCGTTTTATGTGTTGTGTTAAGTATAAAACTACTTTCAATAGCGTGCCAAAGGTACAACTTTTTATTATAATATCACAAATTAACAACTTTTAAAATGCAGAATCGTTGATATTCTTGCCTCTTTGCGATATCATCGCTGAAATATTTTTTTGTACTTGCTATGAAAATTTACTCAAAAAATGTACTTTTGTAGATGTTACAGACAAACTCGCATAGTATAATTAACTAAAACATATATAGCAATGTACGGAAAATTCCAACAACATTTACAGAATGAATTGGCTGCAATAGAAGAGGCAGGTCTTTACAAGAAAGAACGTAATATCGCATCGCAGCAATTTGCCGAGATAACTCTCGAGGACGGTTCAAAGGCACTAAACTTCTGTGCAAACAACTATCTTGGTCTTTCAAACAATCCTCGCTTGATGAAGGCTGCACAGGAGGCAATGGATGCGCGTGGCTTCGGTATGTCATCGGTGCGTTTCATCTGCGGAACACAGGACTATCACAAGACTTTGGAGAAGGCTGTTGCCGATTATTTCAAAACCGAAGATACAATTCTTTACGCAGCATGTTTCGATGCTAATGGTGGTCTGTTCGAGCCTTTGTTCACAGCCGAGGATGCGATTATCTCCGATTCGCTAAACCATGCCTCAATCATCGACGGTGTTCGTCTTTGCAAGGCACAGCGTTATCGTTATGCCAATGCCGATATGGCCGACCTGGAGCGTTGCTTGCAAGAGGCTCAGGCACAGCGTTTCCGCATAATCGTAACCGACGGTGTCTTCTCTATGGATGGCAACGTTGCTCCAATGGATAAGATTTGCGACCTTGCCGAGAAATACAATGCACTTGTTATGGTTGACGAGAGTCACTCTGCCGGTGTAGTAGGTGCAACAGGTCATGGCGTTGCCGAGCAGTTCGACTGCTACGGACGCATCGATATCTTCACCGGTACATTCGGTAAGGCTTTTGGTGGTGCTGTTGGTGGTTTCACCACTGGTCGCAAGGAAATTATCGATATGCTCCGTCAGCGTTCACGTCCTTATTTGTTCTCTAACTCATTGCCACCTTCAGTGGTTGGTGCATCAATCGAGGTATTCAAGATGCTTGCCGAGAGCGATGACCTTCACACTAAGTTGCAGAATAATGTGAACTATTTCCGCGACAAGATGTTGGCAGCAGGCTTCGACATCAAGCCTACACAGTCGGCTATCTGCGCGGTGATGCTCTACGATGCACCTCTTTCACAGGTGTTTGCACAGAAGATGGCTCAGGAGGGTATATTCGTTACAGGTTTCTACTATCCTGTTGTTCCAAAGGGCGAGGCACGCATCCGAGTACAGCTCTCTGCTGCTCACGAGCAAGAACACCTCGACAAGGCTATCAACGCTTTCATCAAGGTGGGCAAGGAACTTGGCGTGATAAAGTGATATTTCAGCGATGATAATATAGATAGGTTCGGTCTGCAGCCGAACCTATTCCATTTTTTTAATGTAATTTAAAGTGGAGCTTCTATGAATGTAGATCATAACCAGGCTTTCAAGGATTGTTATGTTATGCAGCGCGAGGATATCGAGCGTTTTGCCGATACACTTGCCGATGGCTTCAGTCAATACAATCTGTTCAAACACGTCTGCAACGGTAGATACAACCATTACAAGATGAGCCGTTTCTGGGCTGTATCAATTGCTCTTTATTTTGGAAATGCTCTCTGTATTGCCGACAGTAAAGAGGCAAATTCTGTATTGATATATATACCTCCCGGATGCAAGGAACCTGGTTCTATCTCATATTTGAAAGCCGGCATACTCAAGATGGGGCTACGACGCTTATTTCGTATGTTGCGTTCTAAAGACGAGGTGCAAAATGTTGCTAAAAGATATAAAGCGGATGATGACGGCTATCTGTTTGCTTTTGCCACTCGCTTGGATAAACAGGGGCAGCATTATGGCAAACAACTTATGACTGCTTTTCTGCGCTATCTTGATGCCAAAGGAGAGGGGTGTTATTTGGAAACATTCAAGCCCGAGAATGTAGGGTTATATGAACATTTTTCGTTTCAACTGAAAGGGCAGGTACCTGTTAAATCGGGCAATCTCACATTGTTTGCAATGCATCGTCCCAAGAGTAAATAGAAAAGGCACCTGATGGTGCCTTTTCTATTTACTCTATAGTGATTTCGAACGTGCTTGCCGGCAGGCCAGCTTCGTTTACAAGATTTGCGTCGGTGTAGGGTTTCCACGCATAGCGAACGCGACGTAAATTGCTGTAGCCCTCAACGATTATGCGGTTGCCATCGAACTTGATTTTCTCACTTGGAATCTCCTGTAATGAACCAACAGCCCAACCAATCTCCAATCCACGTAAAGCCTTGCCGTCGCTTGTACTTAGCTCTGTTGCATTGCTGAATTCGATTACAAGTTTGCCTTTTGTCTTTTTTGCACTCACCGGGGTAGGTCCATGCTGCGCCACGTGGCTCATATCGTATGTCTGGTTCAGTGCAAGACGTGCCAGGCGTTCACCTACAGGTGCTTTTTCCTTCGGGTGAACATCATACGGGTCACCTTTGTCGCTCGACACGGCAAAGTCGCAGTTGGGGATTTCTGCAGCCATTCTGCGTTGCGAGTCGCGGAAGTGTGACCACGACGGGCGGTTTATGCTCGATAGCTGAACAAAATAGAACGGCATCTCAGGGTTGTTCCATGTTCTGCGCCAACTGTCTATAAGTGTGGGGAATATAATTTCGTGCAGTTCCACGTTGTGTGCGTTCGACTCACCCTGATACCATATAGCTCCCTTGATGGGGTAGTGTGCTATTGGCATTATACCTGTCTCGTAGAGGTAGCAAGGCTCATAGGGGTGGCGTTGCAGGTTGTTTGTGCTTTTGGCAATGTTCTTGCTCGCACGGCCACGACACCAATCCTGTATCATGTCGTTTCCTCTCCAATTATATAATATGTCAACAAGCACGGGGTGGAATTCGAGTGTCTTGCGGTCGATGAAAGCCTCGGCAGGAGCTCCGCCAACAGCGTTGCATATAAGCCCCACAGGAACGCCGAGCGAGTCGGCAAGCATCGCGCCAAAGTGGTATGCTACAGCCGAGAAGTCATTTACATTCTGCTTGTTCTGCATCTGCCAGCTTGTAGGCAGGTAGTAGTCGTGGTTGTTGAGCTTTACAAGATCTGTGGAATCCCATTCTATGTTGTTTGTGATGACTCTTGGCTTCATGTCGTAGAGGCGTATATCCTTGCCCTTTACATTTGCAAGGCTCTGCTCTATGTGCGAACTCTCCTTTACCATAAATGCCATGTTCGACTGTCCCGAACAGAGCCATACCTCGCCAACAACGATGTTGCTGTATGTGATTTTCTCTTTACCGCATTCAACGGTCATTGTGTAGCACTTGCCGTCGGCTTTCATCGGGGGGAACGTGGTTTCCCATTCGCCCCATTCGTTTGTGCCGGCTTTTATCTTCTTTTTGCCAAGTTTTACGGTAACTTCATCGCCTGCATTTGCTGTTCCTTTTACAACGAATGGCTTACCGCGTTGAATAACCATGTTGTCGCTGTATATTGCCGGTAGTGAAAGACCGCCAAAGTCGTTTGTGATAGCCGAATATACCTGCTTGGCAATGATGCCGGCTCCCTCTGCGTCGGGGTGCAGTGCATCGGGCATCAGGTCGGGGCGGTGGTAAAGATAGCGGCTCAGGTCAATAATTTCAAGATTGTCATATTCGGCAATATGTGGGATAAGTTCCTGAATCTGCCAATACCAGTCGCGTGTTCCGCTCTTGAAACGGCGATGCCAATGGAATATGGGTGTCATTTGGCATATATATACATCAACTTCGGGATTGGCTTCGCGCAATGCCTCAATGATGTTAATGTAATCGTCATAGAACTCGTCGCGGTAGTTGGGCCAGTTGCGCGGGTCGGTGTCGTTAAGTCCCAAATGTATTACAGCAATGTCAGGTGCAAACTCAAGTGCCGCCTTGTATTCGTTGAGGTTGATGTACGGGCGGTGTCCTTTGCTCAAGAGTGTTGCACCCGAATATCCGAAGTTGCGTACTTCATAACTATCACCCAGCATCTTCTGCAGTTGGGTGGGATAGGATGTTGTTTTAGGGTCTTTATGTCCGTAACCGTATGTCACGCTGTTGCCAATGCAGGCAACTTTTGTCTTTTCTTGTGCCACTGCGAGGAATGGCAGTATAAACAAGAATATAATAAGGCTTTTTCTCATTATTGTTTGGCTTTTATTTTGTCATGGTTCTATGTCAATGCTTAGCGGATTTTGTCTGCTCTTGCATGTCGGCGGCAATGGTAAAGAATGCATCACCGCTTGAGTTAAGTGCCGTTTCAAGTGAATCCTGTATCACACCAATGATGAATCCCACTGCTACAACCTGCATGGCTATGTCGTTGCTGATGCCGAACAGTGAACAGGCCATTGGGATAAGCAACAACGAGCCTCCGGCTACGCCCGAAGCTCCACATGCGGCGAGTGTGGCTATTATGCTGAGCAATAAGGCGCTTCCTAATGATGGTGTTATGCCCATTGTGTGGCAAGTTGCCATAGTCATTACTGTTATGGTTATGGCTGCGCCGTTCATGTTAATGGTACTTCCTAACGGTATGCTCACGGAATAGAAATCCTCGTCAACGCCCATTTGTTTGCATAAGTTCATATTTACCGGAATGTTGGCAGCCGATGAACGGGTAAAGAATGCACTTACAGCACTTACCTTAAGACATTGCCACAACAGAGGATAGGGGTTGCGTTTGATAAGCATGGCAACGATGATGGGGTTGATAATAAGCGATACTGCGAGCATACATCCTACAAGCAACAGCAAAAGTTTGCCATAGGTAGTGAATATATCCAGGCCGCTCTCGGTAACAGCTCCATATACAAGTCCCATGATACCGATGGGTGCACATTGTATAATCCATTTTACGACCAATGAAACAGATTCGGCAAAGTCGTGGACGGTGCGTATGGTATTTTCATTTGCAAGTTTCTTTAATGAAAGTCCTGTGATTATGGCCCAAAAGAGAATGCTCAGGTAGTTGGCATTCATTATAGCCTTGACAGGGTTGCTAACCACTTCGTTAACGATATTGCGGAATACCTCGCCCAATGCTCCGGGAGCGGCATTGCTTGCCCCGGCAATATCTGAAAGCACTATGCTCACAGGGAATATCCTGCCGGCTAACACCGCCAATATTGCCGCAATAAATGTGGACATTATATAAAGAACAATAACCTTGCGGAACTTCTTGCCTAAACCTTCTTGTGCCTTGGAAATAGAAGAGGTGACCAAAATAAATACAAGTATAGGTGCAACAGCTTTCAATGCACCCACGAACAGGGTTCCTAAAAAGGCAATGCCTTTATATTGGGGACATACAATAGCAAGAATAGCACCAATGATTACACCAATAAGAATGCGTATCATAAGGTTGCCTCTCAACAATTTATATAAAGTGATTAAGAATTTGTTAATAGTTTTTTTCATATATGATAGGTGTTTTTTGCAAATTTATAATAAAATTCATATGTGGCAAAAAAGCGAGATGCATAACATGAGAAAAAGGACAATGTCATTGCCCTTTTTCTCATATTATACAATTAATAAATTATAATTTCTTAATTGATCAGCACTTTTGCTTCGCACAACTGCTTTGCGTTCGTTGGAAAACATCAAGCAAGCTTGTGTTTTACTCACTTAATCAGCACTTTCTTGCCATTGATAATGTATATTCCCTTTGATGGGTTTTCTATCTTGCGGCCCTGCAAATCATAGATGCCATTGCTTTCCGCTATCTGCTCTGTTACCTCTTCTATAGCTGTTGGAGCTGTTGACTTGATGGGGTAGAATGGTGCATCTTCGGTGAACTTGTATGTACCGTTACTTGCCCAGTCGAGAGAGAAGCGTACAAAACGCATTGTGAAACCTCCGAACACTCCGTTCTCCTCATAGTAAACACCAAGTGTACCGTCGGGGAGTACAACAGCTGCGCTGTATGCCGAGCCTACAGGACAGATTGTCTTCGGTGTGCCGAATGTTGTACCTTCGTCTGTTGACAATGCGATACTTACATTCTGTCGGCTACCGCTGTTAGGCAATGTCTGGAATGCTATGTCCCAAGGGTTACCCTCTACTGTAGAACACCATACCATATATTCACCGTCGCATGCGTTACCCGAGATACCGGTTGTAAAGCGTGTCTGTGATGGGTTGTGCCATGTCTCACCGTCGTTTGATGTATAATTATAGTAGTTGTAACCGCTTGCACGTACACTGATGGCAAGGTCGCCGTTGTTACGCTCCAATGTCTTTGGCTCGTCTGCGCCGCTTGTACCGCTTGTACCGCTTACGTACCAGCTCTTGCCGCCGTCTTTACTCATGAAGAAGTGGAAATGCTGGCTATTGTCGGCCTGACGGTTCACGAAGCTTGATACGAGAGTACCGTCGCGTTTCTGAAGCGCAGCACCAGAACCCGAGAATCCGCTCTTCCATGTATTTGTGTATGGGTTAGAACAGTTGGCACCAAAGAGGTCATCGGTGTGGTCAACAGGTGTCTCCCATGTCAAACCACCGTCGCGGCTTGTGATTGTCTTCCAACGTGGAGGCTCTGCAGCTGTTCCTGCAAAGAATCCGTGGCCGTATGTGCCGGCACTTGTCATGATACCTACAATCTCGCCATTGTCGCGGTTGGTTACGATTGAAGCGTCGCCATGTCCGTAGTTACCGCCTGTCTCTGCTGTACCTGCAACGGTTACAGGGTCGCTCCATGTGCGACCGTTGTCCTCGGAATATTGTGCAACAAGGTAACAGTGGCTTGGAAGGTCGGTGTTGTGATGTTTGCGGTCATCGGTGAGTGTTACAAGGCGCTTGCCGTCCTTTGTCACGGTGATGGCAGGAATACGATAGTATAGTGAACCCTTATCCATTGGCATAAGCACTGCACCTTCAGACAGGAATATTGTTACGCTATGGTTTGGATTACCGTTGCTCTCTGCAACCTCTTTGCCGTCGATGGTGTATGATGTGATGCTTGCATCAACGGTGTTACCCTCTTTAGCGTTGTCGGCAATGTCATATGTAATCCATAGGTAGTACTCGCCGGGAACCATTTCCTTGCTGCCGGTGATGGTAAATGAGCCGTCTTCGCCTAAAGTTACATCGGCACCGAACTGCTCACCGTTCTCCTCGCGCCAGTCCATCTTGTTCTCGGGGTCAACGAACAACTCGCGTGAGTTGGTTGCGAAGTATGCCTTCACTTTTGTTACATCGTTCTTTGTTGTTCCAGCAAAAGCACCCTTGACACCCTGGAATGTGACATTACCTTCGAGTCCACTGATGCGTATGGTAGAACGAACAATAGGCTGGTCGGTATTTCCGATACCTGTACTTACTTTACCCTGAACAACTCTTGATGAAGTGAACTCTGCTGCCGCATTTGTTACGTCAACTTCGTCGAAACGCCACAATGACGCTCCATTGGCCTCTGCTGCCCAACGTACAATCACTTGGTTCGACTCTTGAGCATGCAACTCAACGGCGTCGTCCTTGATGGTAAAGAAACCGTGTACGCTCTGTACGTTGTAGATGTAGTTTGCCTCGCTTACCACACCGAATGATGTAGAACCGCCTGTGCCTGCTCCGGCCTTACCGAAGTATTCGCCCTTATAGTTCTTGATGGCGAGCTTGCCGTCCTTTTCCCAGAAACTCCAAATGCGGTCTGCGCTGAATGTCTTGTCGCCGAAACGCAACTTTTCCATGCCGTTGTCATAGTATATGACCTTGCCACCGCAATAAGCCTTTGACGAAGCATTGGTGATATAGTACCAATGTACATCGTTCTCTGTGCTGATTTCGGGAGCTGCAATCTCGTCAGCCTTGATCTTTACGGTAAAGTTTGTCAATACAACACCATTACCGTTGCTTCCTGCCAATACGAACGATACGCTGTTTGCTTTGATGTTCTTGGCACTGATGGTCTGTGCTGTAGCCGAAGTGGTGTATGCCTTGCCATCTTCCATTGTTAGGCTCAAGCCTGTGTTGTGTCCGTTGTTGGCAAAAGTGAAACTGTACTCTGTGATGACATATCCTGCAGGAGCTGTCAAAGCATAATTTGCGCTTGCTGCCGAACCTGTCATCAGCTGTACGTTATTACCTTGCCAGTTCATATTGTTTGCACCACAACCGAACTGAAACTGTGGAGTAGCATTGCTCTTCCAGTTGCTGTTCCAATTCTGGTTGGCCGAGCCATTGGCGTGATAAAGGTTACCAGTTGTCTTGTCTATTGTGAACTCCAGATTCGCAACCTCTTCTTCAGAACCATTGTCGGTATATTGGATAACCAGATTTGTCATCATGATACCATTAGTGCTGGTTTGTCCGTCGCCAACCTTAATGGTAATGGTGCGTGTGCTCAAACCTTCGGCCTTCACAGTCTGTGGTGTGCTTGTCTGGGCAGCACTTGTAGCTGTTCCTTCGGCAGTGGTGTAAGTGAATGTGCCATTAAAGCCATTTGCATCAAGTGTTGTCAATTGATATGCATTGATGAGATATCCCTCGGGCAAAGAGAATGTGTAGGTATAACCTTCCTGGAACCAAGGACGCTTTTGCGACCAGCCGATGTTGTTGACACCATTGTCAACACCTTCTGCAGTAAGCGCAGGTGTAGTGCCTGTAACAAACTTGCCATACCATCCGTCGCTTGTTGAAACATGCTTGCTCCATGTGGATGCACCATTGGCGAACTGGTCAATTCCAAGAGACAAAGTCTTGATGCCTTCGGGCAATTCAACGATTTCGCCAGCCTCGAAAATTGAGAGTTGGCAACCTGTATCACCACGGTCACTGCCAAGAGTAGCGCTGTTGCTCCAGTTATATAATTTGTAGCTCTGTCCTTCGCCTGTCTGGTTAAGCTGTACTTCTCCCGATGAAATTATATAATAAGTAGGAGTGTCACCATAACTTATTGTCCAGCCTTTAGAGGGGCGTGTCTTGACTGTTGTAATTTGTGCGTTATAGTTGGCTACAGGGTTCAGGTACGAGTTGTATTTGCGGTTGATGATGTCGAATGTGTTGTCGCCACGGTCAACGAACTTCCACATCGAAACGGCCGATGTTCTTGTGTCGCCTTTACCCACGATGCCGTCATCTTCGCCTTCAGCGCTGATATACAGGTTGCCGCTGCGCAAAGATGTCATTTGATACCAATATTCGTTTTCGGCAGTGCTTGCCTTTGGCATAGAGAGTGCCTGAGCAAGTATTGTGTTCAGGCTCTCGCTCATCTCTTGAACTTCAGCTTCTGTGATGTTGCTCTTTGCAAGAATGTTGTTGGCCTCTTCGAGTGCTTCATCAAAAGCCTGCATCTTTTCCGTGTTATACGAGCCGATAGCATCTCCTCGTTCTGCAATAAGTCCTCGTGTAATCACCTGTGATAGTGTGTTACGCAGGTTTGCCTGTGCATAGCGTGCCTCAGCCTCGGCTACGGTTGCCACATTGTATGTGTCTTGTGGAAAATCGGCATTCAAGGCATCTTTCATGGCATTTGCCATTACAACATATCCCAAACCACCAAGGTAGTTGCTTGGATAGAAATATTTTGTGTTTGCAACATCGCCGTTGAGAAGTGGTGTGTATGTGTCAACATACTTGATGTTGTCTTTAGCTATGCTCTGCATGTAGCTGTTCAGCACCGCAATGCGGTTAGTGTTGTTACTTGCATTGTTTGTTGGGCAAAGAGCCATCAGATAAATTTTTGATGTAGGAGATTTCTGTGCAACCTTGTCAACAAGTGCTTTGTAGTTGGTCTTTACTGTCTCAATGTCTGTAGTGCCGTTGCAGTCGCCTGTACCGGTGTAGATGAATATTGCTTTTGCATTCTCTTTTGTTACACCTGTATTAGCGTATGTTGCATCGACAATCTTGCTTGTTGTAGCGATGTCGCCACCATAGCCCCAGCCTGTACCGCGGTTTTTTACGTTGCGGTTGCCAAGCAACTCCTGCCACTCGCCGTTCTTAATGAACTCGTCGCCGAATACAAGCACGTCGTTTTGGCTTATTGGCATCATACTGAAGTATGTGGCACGCATACCGTGTGCGCCACCAAGGCCACCGTTGTTCTGTATAGCCGAAGTGTTGCTCGGATAAACTGTCTTTACGGTGTAATTCTCACCCTCTGCAAGGTACTGGCAGATAGTCTCGCACCACACTTGGTATGACGCTGCTGTAAGGTGCAGGTAGTCGTAGCTCCATACACCATTCTGAGCAATACCTGTGAGTTTGTCATAAAGGTCGATGTATGTAACCTTGTCGGTTGCATCAGCGTAAGCCTTTACAATCTCATTGGTGTGCAACCATGTAGCCTCTACACGGTTCGCTGTGTTGTTCTTGAGAATGCTGTAAAGATAAATCTTTGTCTGTGGTGAGCGTGCGTGGATGCGTGCGACAATGCTCTTGACATATGCAAGTACCTGCTCGCCGCTGAAGTTCAAACCGCCCGATGTGGCAATGTCGTTTGTACCAATCATCATGAACACCTTCTTGGGCTTGCCGTTGATGTATGACTCAAGGTTGTCGCTTTGCTCGGTAGAGTATGTGCCGGAGTTTCCTCTGTTTACTATTGGCAGATAGTTGCCGTCTTCTGTTACAAAGGCCTCGGGCCAACAGTGCATATCGGTAATACTGTTACCAATGAATACAATGCTCTCATTGTTTGTCGAAAGCACCTTGAACGAATCGTATCTGTGGTTGCGGAATGGCCCGTCAGCAAACATTGTCGCTGTCGAGAGCAATGCACAGATTAGTAAAGTGAAAAATTTCTTCATCGTAATTATAGTTAGTTAATATTAAATACTTTATTTTTATAAAATTAGTATTTTGCAAATATAATAAAGGGGAGGAATTACCCCCCCCCTACATATGGTTAAAAAATGTTAAGCGGTTTTTTGTTTACCAACCAATCTGTACGTTGTCTTCGTAGAAGCGTCTTCCGAAATTCCATCCGAATACACAGTAGTAGCGCGATAGTTCTTTGGCACGCCCAATAAATCCTTCAACGTCCTTTTCTTCGGGTGCAGGATTGCTCCAACCTAACTCGGCAATAGCACTAAGACGTGGCAACAGCATATATTGCAATTGCATTGGAGTAGAGATGTATTCAGTCCAAAGGTTGGCTTGAACACCCATAATGTATTTCTGCTCTTCTTTTGCAAGTTTGTCATAAGGGTTGAGCGAGTATGCCTTTCTCAATGGAATATAACTTCCTATGCATAAGTGGTCATCCTTGCGTTCTGTGGTTTGGTAGAAATTCAGGTAACAGTGGCTGTCGGGTGATAGAATTGCGTAATTACCCTTCTTTGCTGCAGCAATGCCGCCGTCGGCACCGCGCCACGACATAATTGTCGCGCTCTGGCTCACGCCGCCCTCAAGAATCTCATCCCAGCCAATGAGCTTGCGTCCACGGTCGTTGAGGAATTTTTCTATGCGGCCGTTAACATATGACTGCAGCTCGGCTTCGTTTTTCAAACCATTCTCTTTAATGCGTTTTTGACAGTCGGGGCACGCTTTCCACATATCGCGTGGTGCTTCGTCGCCACCAATATGTATATATTCGCTTGGGAACAGGTCGATAACCTCGCTTAGTACATCTTCCCAGAACTTGAAAGTGCTCTCTCTTCCGGCACAGGCAATCTGTGGTGATACGCCCCAGTACGACCATGTCTTGTAATTACCGGCTTCACCCTCACAGCCAAGCCAGGGGTATGCGCTCAGTGCGCCAAGAGAGTGTCCCGGAATCTCAATCTCGGGAATAATGGTGATGTGACGTTCCTGTGCATATTTTACAATCTCTCTGATGTCGCGTTGTGTGTAGTAACCACCGTAGGGAATGCCGTCCATACCCTCGTTGCGGCCGGTTGTTGTCTGTTCGCGCTTGCTGCCAATCTTTGTGAGCAAGGGGTATTTCTTTATCTCTATGCGCCATCCCTGGTCCTCGGTGAGGTGCCAGTGAAAACGGTTCATCTTATGCATAGCAAGGATATCAAGCACCTCCTTCACAGTCTCTACATCCCAGAAGTGACGTGAGCAGTCGAGCATAAATCCGCGGTATGCGAACTTAGGCTTGTCAGATATTTTCATTGTGGGCAATGAAAGTCTTTCAAGGTCTATAGGTGTCTCGTATGCCTGAACGGGAATGAGCTGTTTCAATGTCTGAATGGCATAGAATGCTCCGGCACCTGTTTTTGAACTTACAAGGATGTTCTCGGGTGTTATCTCCAGAATATAACCCTCATCGGCAAGTGAGCCGTTGTATTTGAATATTACGTTGTTGGCACCGTGGGCCTTTGTTCCTTTGCTCATCTTTTTGCCGAACAGGTCAATGGCAATGCGGTCGAGCTCCTTTATGGCTGGCTTAACATCACTGTTGTCCCAATTGTAAACAATCCTTGTGTCGGCATTGAATTCAAATGTGCTGTTGCGGTTGCCCATAACAATGCTTTCGGGTTTGGGGATTATGTTGTCAACATTGCAGTTCTGTGCTACAGTCATCATAAATCCTGCAAAAGCAAGAAAAATAAATGTGATACTTCTCTTTAACATATATAAGTTATTTTATTTATTAATTTCCAGATGCGAAGATATGTAAACTCCTTCAAAGAAAAAATTATAAAAATAAAATTTTGCAAAATATATGCTCACTCTGGGATATAACTGATTTTTTTTTCCTACATTCGCAAAGTGTAACAACAACAAGGCTAATCAATAATAAAATATAAAAATATGAGCAACAATTATGTAATTGGTATTGACCTTGGCGGTACAAACACCGTGATAGGTTTGGTTGATGTAAAAGGTCATATCTTGGCTAAGGATGACAGTATTAAAACTCAGGCACATCCCGATATTGAAGAATATACCGATTCGATAGCAAAAGTTATCAATAAACTTGCAGAGGAGAATGGCTGTGTGGGTAAGCTCGAGGGCGTTGGTATCGGTGCGCCTATGGCTAACTACTACACAGGCGAAATTGTAAATGCTGCCAACCTCCCTTGGAAAGGTATTGTTCCACTGGGCTGGCTCATCGAGAAAAAGACAGGTCTTCCCACAAAGGTTACAAACGATGCCAATGCAGCAGCCATAGGCGAAATGAAGTATGGTGTGGCTCAGGGTATGAAGGATTTTGTATATATCACTCTTGGTACAGGTGTTGGTAGCGGCATCGTAGCCAACGGTCAGCTTATCTACGGCCACGACGGTTTTGCCGGTGAGCTTGGTCACGTTACAGCCCCTGTTCTCGAAGGTCGTCAGTGCGGTTGCGGTCGCACCGACTGTCTTGAGACATACGCATCGGCAACAGGTATTGTGCGTACTGCAAAGAAATGGCTTGTAGAGCGCGACGAGCCAAGTATCTTGCGCGATGTATGTATCAACGAGATTACATCAAAGATGCTCTTCGATGCTGCAGTAAAGGGTGACAAACTCGCAAACGATATTTTTGAGTTTACAGGTAAGGTGCTCGGTGAGGCTTTCTGTAACTTCATCGCATTCTCGGCTCCCGAGGCTATAATCCTCTTTGGTGGTTTGGCTAATGCAGGCGAGCTGTTGCTCGAGCCTATCCGCAAACATATGAATGAAAATGTGGTATTCTTGTGGAGAGATAAGGTTAAAGTGTTGAAATCATCACTCCCCGGTGCCGATGCTGCCGTGCTTGGTGCTTCGGCTCTCGGTTGGAAAGACTGATAAATAGCAGATTGAAGAACAAGCTGCAGGCAATTGAACATTGCTTGCAGCTTATTTTTTTGATACTTATGTTGTTATATACTCGTAGAGACACGGCACGCCGTGTCCCTACAAACAGACATTAAACAAGCAAAAAAAAACAGCAACAAGCAACACCTCGTAGGGACACGGCACGCCGTGTCCGAAAAAAAACAGTTGCAATACCAAAAAATCGCACGACATCCAAACAAAACGGACACGGCATGCCGTGTCCCTACAAAGAGATACCAAAACGAATACAAAAAACATTGCCACGCAATGCCAAGTGGAGATTAAAACAAAAATTCCCCACAGAGCTCTGTGGGGAATTGCCTTGAAAAATGTCTTTTACTTTACAAAAACCTTTTTGCCGTTAATGATGTAAATACCCGTTGTTGGGTTCTCTACTCGGCGGCCCTGCAGGTCATAAATGGTTTTTACATTTCCGTTTTCTGCTTCAATGTCATCTATACCTGTAAAATCAGTTTCCGCAATATCAAAGAACAAGTTCCAAGGTTCTCTTTTATCGTATAGTGATTTTGTTCCGTTAGGTATATACAAAGTAGCATTGTCATAAACAGTATCTGCAAAAATATTAGCATTGCCCCTTATAGGCTTTTCCAAACCAATTTTTATTTCCTTTATCTTTTTACAACCTGCAAAAGCATTTTCACCAATACTTTCTATTGCATTGCTTATATATAAAGTCTCTATATTTTCGCAACCAGAGAACGCCTGATCTTCAATGCTTGTAACGCTGTTAGGGATTGTAATGCTTGTAAGTCCGGAGCAATATTCGAACGCATAACTTTCAATGCTTGTAACGCTGTTAGGTATTGTTATACTTGTAAGTCCTGAGCAACCACTGAACGCCCCCTCTCCAATGCTTGTAACGCTGTTCGGTATTGTAATGCTTGTAACTCCGGAGCACCAAGCGAATGCCCACTCTCCAATGCTTGTCACGCTGCTTCCTATTGTAATGCTTGTAAGTCCTTTGCAATTATAGAACGCCTTTTCTCCAATGCTTGTAACGCTGTTAGGGATTTCAATGCTTGTAATTGTCTTGTTATCTTTAAATACATTCTCGCCAATTGCATAACCTTCTCCTTTATAATCAGCAGGTAATGTTAATTCAGTTTCATTACCCAAATAAAAAAGCAGTGTATTTACGTTATTTAGTTTATCGAATATATAATCACCTTCTATTGAACCGTTGGTAATATTATAAACTTTGTTGGCATAATATGCAATATAGCCGTTGCTACTTGAACCTTTGCTAAATGTTAAATTCGAAAGGTTTATAACAGTTTTAAGTCTTTCGCAATTCCAAAACGCATTATATCCAATGCTTGTAACGCTGTTGCCAATTGTTACACTTGTAAGTCCGGAGCAACCACCGAACGCATAATCTCCAATGCTTGTAACGCTGTTAGGTATTGCAATGCTTGTAAGTCCGGAGCAAGAAGCGAACGCAGAACTTTCAATGCTTGTAACGCTGTTCGGTATTGTAATGCTTGTAACTCCGGAGCAACCATAGAACGCCTTCTCTCCAATGCTTGTAACGCTGTTAGGTATTGTAATGCTTGTAAGTCCTTCGCAACAATAGAACGCATTATTTCCAATGCTTGTAACGCTGCATGTTACATTGTTGTATGTTATTTCGCTTGGTATAACAATATCTCCGGAAATATCCCAATCACAGTCAATTATGGTAGCTTGTTTTGCTTTAGTAATTACATCGTATTTTATTCCATCGATAGTTACCTCTTCTGCTTTTGCTGTTCCCACGTAGCACATTAATAACAGTGCTGTAAATAGTAGATTTAATTTTTTCATAATATTGTTTTTATTTATTTGTTAGTTAATCTTTTTCGAAGAGATTTTTCGAAAGAGATTAATGATTGATTATCAATATTATAACTATTAATAATCGACTTTTTTGCTAAACAAATAATATGTCTTGTTGATAAATATTTTGCAAAACCACAATGTTTTTTGCCTGATTTGTAATTCGTTAAGATATTTTATGTAATTTTACAACAAATATCGTATCTCTTCGAAAGAGATTGCTTTTTTGCTAAACAGAAATCTAAAGAGCAAAATCCTTTTTTTGTGTTGTGAAAAATCTCCTTCCGCTTGCAAGTTAAATAAAACTACTAATGGACTAAAGAGTCCATAATTTTAGAAACTAAACTAAAGTAGCTGCAATTAAATTGCAGGGTTTTAATTCCCAAATTAGATAATAAACAGTGCTCCCAGGGGAGCTATCATATAATGGTTAAGTGATATTCGCAATAATCGCTATTCGGGCAGACACACCGGTCGGCCCCTACATGTACGGATGTTTTATTTGCAAAAGGTAATTTTTTTTTAAAATCGGCATGGTGTTGAGCAAGAGTGAGTGTCAGTTCCAATAGAGAGAAAGACTTAAAACAGAATAAACGTCATAAGTGTAAAGGATAAAAACTGCTGTAAACGATTAATGTGTAGCATTGAACCTTTAACGATTAAAACGAAGTTTCGACAATACGAGCAGCTATTAGTCGCAGGTAGCACGGTTTTTGTCGTGCCCTGCGGGATGCGAGAAACGAGTATTGTCAACAGATTAACGATAGTTGGGCAGACACACCGGTCTGCCCCTACGACTGTCTAAACTCTAAACTTTAAACTCTACACTCTAAACTCTACACCCAACACAATTATTGCTTAAAAATATTTAAGAAGATAAATTTTTTAAAATTTATTGTTATCTTCGCATAGATACAATTGTGTACAAATAAAACTGACATAAATATGAATAATATCTTCGACAAAACAAAGGCGTTCTTGGGTGCTTCAATGGCTGGTATGGCAGTGTTGCCAATGGTTACGGCGTGTGACGGTGCGCAGCAGGAACAAAAGCCAATGAATGTGCTTTTCATAATGTGTGACGACCATTCATACCAGACTATCAGTGCCTACGACTCTACATTCATAAAAACACCAAACATCGACCGCATAGCTGCCGATGGTGTGCGTTTTACCAATAGCTTTGTGGCTAACTCAATCAGTGGCCCGTCGCGTGCCTGTATGCTTACCGGAAAGCATAGCCACGCCAACGGCTTCACCGATAACAGCTCGTCGTTCGACGGCTCGCAGCAGACATTCCCTAAGCTGTTGCAACAGCAGGGTTACGAAACGGCTGTGATAGGAAAATGGCACCTCACGTCGGAGCCTACAGGCTTCAACCATTGGGATGTGCTTATCGGGCAGGGCGATTACTATAACCCTACATTCATCTGCAATGGCGAGAAGGTGCAGCGCGAAGGTTATGCCACCAATGTTACAACCGACCTTGCTCTCGAGTGGCTTGAGAACGGTCGTGATGCTTCAAAGCCTTTCTGTTTGCTGTTGCACCATAAGGCTCCCCACCGCACCTGGATGCCCGATACTTGTGACCTTGAACTCTTTGCCGACAGCAACTTCCCGTTGCCCGAGACATTCTTCGATAACTACGATACTCGTGAGGCTGCTAAGGTGCAACGTATGTCAATAAGCAAGGATATGGATATAGTGTATGACCTTAAGATGGCCGACAAGGACAGTACCATTCACAGCCGTTCCGACCTTGAAAAGTGGGGCCGTCGCATATACAATAATATGAACCCCGACCAGAAACGTGCGTGGGATGCACACTACGATGTGGTGATTGAGAAATTCAAGGCTGCGGGGCTTCAGGGTAAGGAGCTCGATGCATGGAAATATCAGCAGTATATGCGTGACTATCTGCGTGTAATCACATCTGTTGACCGCAATGTGGGCCGCGTGCTCGACTATCTCGAGGAGGAGGGATTGATGGATAATACTCTTGTCGTATATACCTCCGACCAGGGATTTTATATGGGTGAACACGGATGGTTCGACAAGCGTTGGATGTATGAGGAGTCGTTCCGCACTCCGTTGCTTGTGCGCTTGCCGGGCAGTGAGGTTCGCGGAGAACTCAAAGATATGGTGCAGAACATCGACTATGCCCCTACATTCCTTGAACTTGCGGGTGTAGAGGTGCCGGCCGATATTCACGGCTGTTCGTTCCTGCCTCTGCTAAAGGGCGAGGAGTGGAAGCCTAACCGCGACGGTGTATATTACCACTATTATGAATATCCCGACGAGCATGCAGTGAAACGTCATCTTGGCGTACGCACCCAGACACATAAACTCATACATTTTTATGAAGATGATGTTTGGGAATTGTTCGACCTGCGTGCCGACAAGCACGAACTGAACAACATATACGGCAAGCCGGGAACAGAAGAGATAACAGCTGTTCTTAAGGAAAAGCTTGTCAACCTGCAGAAACAGTATAACGAAGAGGAATTCATCGCGCAATAATGAAAAGCAACAAGAGAAACACCCTGCACCTTGGTGATGTTGCAAAGATGCAACGTGCCCCGGCTTTCGGAACAATGATAAAGCCGATAGGTTCGGCGTGTAATCTCGATTGTCACTATTGTTACTATCGCGACAAAAGCGAGATATACAGTGGCAATATGCCTCGCATGAGCGAAGAACTGCTCGAGAAATATATACAGCAGTATATTGAGGGTGCTTCGCAACAGAACATCAGCTTCTGCTGGCATGGCGGAGAGCCGCTTATGGCGGGATTGCCTTTCTTTGAGAAGGCAATGGAACTGCAAAAGAGATATGCCGGTGACAAAGTCATCGAAAATACTCTGCAGACAAACGGTATTCTTGTGAACGAGGATTGGTGCCGTTTCTTTAAGGAGAACAATTTCCTTATAGGCTTGTCGCTCGACGGCCCCGAGGATATACACGATGCTTTCCGCCGCGACTGTGGCGGTGCTCCCACCTTTGCACGAGTGATGAGGGCTGTAGAGCTTATGAAAAAGCATGGTGTTGAGTTCAATATCCTGGCAACGGTGAATGCGCGTAGCGAGGAGCGTGGGGTAGAGGTATATAAGTTCCTCACCTCCATCAATCCGTATGTGCAGTTCCTGCCGGTGGTGGAATATGTGAAGATGCGTCCGGGCAAGCGTCCGCTCATTGTGTCGCCCGACGAGGAAGATGCTGTGCCTGCTCCCTGGTCGGTGTCGGCAAAGGGGTATGGCAAATTCATGTGTGATGTCTTTGACGAGTGGATAAAATATGATGTAGGAAGGAATTTCGTGCAGCTGTTCGATGTTACTTTAGGTAACTGGTGCGGTGTGCCACCGTCGTTGTGTGCCTTTGCCGAGGTGTGTGGCGATGGTCTTGTGGTGGAGCATAACGGTGATGTATATTCCTGCGACCATTTTGTATATCCCGAGTACCGCCTGGGAAATATAGCAACCGATGAGCTGGCAACGATGTACCGCAGCAGTGAGCAGCAGGCCTTCGGGCGCGACAAGCGCGATGCCTTG
Organism: Bacteroidaceae bacterium; assembly: GCA_045644465.1. Classification (GTDB taxonomy): domain Bacteria; phylum Bacteroidota; class Bacteroidia; order Bacteroidales; family Bacteroidaceae; genus HGM04593. The sequence goes on along the minus strand of JAZRGV010000015.1, from coordinate 39,794 downwards.
CCTATGGAGTGCAAGCGTTGTAACTACTATTTCCTGTGTCGTGGCGAGTGCCCCAAGCATCGTTTCGAGTATGCCAAGAACGGCGAGCCATATATGAATGTGCTGTGCGAGGGGTATAAGATGTTCTTCCGTCACACCGACCCTTATATGCGTTATATGAAAACACTTATAGAAAAAGGAGAACCGGCATCCAAAGTTATGGAGTGGAAAAGATAATTTGAAAATTTAAACTAAACTAACCTGATAATATTATGAATCCAAAATTTGTACTTCCTAAAATAGGCGAGCTGCCTATAACAACCTCTATCGAGAGTATATGTAAGTTCGAAAAGGTACCCACAAAGATTTGCTCTACCGAAAGAAAAGGCGTTGATGTGGCTGCCGATATTGTTGTAAATGCTATAAAGTCGCATAAAGGCGATAAGCCTTTTGTGCTCGGTCTTTCTACGGGTCGCACACCGCTTGGCCTTTATACCGAGCTTGTGAACCGTTACAAGGCTGGCGAGGTGAGCTTTGCCAATGTTGTTGTTTACAGCCTTGACGAGTTCTATCCGATGTCGCCCGACTCGCCACAGAGCCGTAACCATCGCGTATATGAGGATTTCCTGAAGTATATCGATATCAACCCGGCAAATGTGCATTTCCCCGACGGAACGGTGGCTTCGGAAAATGTCAATGACTATTGCCGTCAATATGAAAAGCAGGTGCACGGCTGTGTAGATGTAATGATTATGGGTGTTGGCGAGCTTGGCCAGGTGGGCTTCAACGAGCCGGGTAGCTACTCGCACTCTACAACACGCCTTGTACGCTTGAGTTATAACTCACGCAAGAACCAGGATAAGTTCTTCTCTAATCCTAACGAAGTGCCCAAGAGTGCAATAACAATGGGTATGGAAACAATAATGAGTGCAAAGAAAATTGTGCTTATGATGTGGGGCGAGGATAAAGCTCAGGTGGCGTATAATCTCATCGAAGGCGATGTTACTGAGGAGTATCCCGTAACAGCGTTGCAGGAGCACCACAATGTGCAGGTTATTATTGATGAGGCTGCGGCACAGGAACTTACACGTGTAAAAGAGCCATGGATTGTGGCACCTCCGCAGGAGTGGAGCGACAAGCTTATCCGTAAGGCTGTAATATGGCTCTGCCAAACTGTAAACAAGCCAATCTTGAAGCTTACACATCAGGACTACATCAAGAACTCGCTTTCCGACCTGTTGGAACGTGTCGATTCGTACGATAAGATAAACATTAAGGTGTTCAACGAGATTCAGCATATCATTTCGGGATGGCCCGGTGGCAAGCCTAATGCCGATGATTCTACACGCCCTGTATCATCATCTCCATTCCCCAAGCGAGTGATAATATTCTCGCCACACCCCGATGATGATGTTATCTCAATGGGTGGTACATTCAACCGTCTTATTGAGCATGGCCACGATGTACACGTGGCTTATCAGGTGTCGGGTAATGTAGCTGTATATGACGATGTTGTTCTGCAGAATATCGATACTGCACGCGAGATGGGATTCGGTGATGCTTTCGACGAGATACGTGAAATCATCGCGAACAAGAAGGTGGGCGAGCCCGAGCCACGTAAGTTGCTCGACCTGAAGGGTGCTATCCGTCGTGCCGAGGCACGTGCGGCATGCCGTTCAATAGGCTTGAACGACCGCACCAACGCGCACTTCCTTAACTTGCCGTTCTATGAGACAGGCGGTATCAAGAAAGGACAGCTCAGCGACGATGACATTGAGATTGTAAAGAAACTGATGCGCGAGGTTAAACCTCATCAGATTTATGCAGCGGGTGACCTCACCGACCCGCACGGCACGCACCGCGTATGTATCGAGGCTGTGTTGCGCGCCTTTGAAGAGGTGAAAGATGAGGACTGGGCTAAAGAGTGTCATATATGGCTCTATCGCGGAGCATGGCAGGAGTGGGATTTGGCTGTTGCCGACATGGCTGTGCCTCTCAGTCCCGAGGAACTTATCCGCAAGCGTCATGCAATCTTCCGTCACTTGTCGCAGAAAGATATCGTGCCATTCCCCGGAGAGGATGCACGCGAGTTCTGGCAACGTGCCGAGGAGCGTACACAGGGTACGGCGGCACTGTTTAATAAAATAGGTATGCCGGAATATCAGGCAATAGAACTTTTTGCAAAGTTGTTGTAAGATATTCTACAACCTCTCAAAAAGAGAACGGCCCAATTTTTACTTTTGGGCCGTTCTTTTTCGTTATATCAGAATGAGTTGTCTTATTTCTTTAGCGTGAATTCGAATCTTAGTCCACCGCTTTGGCTGTTGGTGACGGTGATTGTTCCACCATGGAATTGTACGGCATGCTTTACAATGGCAAGTCCAAGCCCTGTTCCGCCCATTTGGCGCGAACGCCCCTTGTCAACCCGGTAGAATCTCTCAAACAGGCGGGGAAGCTGTTTCTCTTCTACACCGCAACCGTCATCCTCAAAGTCTATTCTGCAATAATTGTCATTGTTCTCAACCAACGAGATATAAATGTTCTTGCCACCTGAATATGCTATGGCATTCTCTGTCAGGTTACGGAAAATGGAAGCTATCAACGACAAGTTGCCGTCAACTGTTACCTGCTCGTTGAAATTGGTGTGTAGTAATAAACGCTCTTCCTCGGGCATTATCTCCAACTCTTCGGCAATCTCGTTGATTATGTTGTTTATTACTACAGGCTCTTTGCCTATGAGTTGGCTGCCGTCTTCCATGCGTGTTATAAGCGATACTTCGTTCAACAAACGGCGCAGACGTTCATTGTTGGTATAGCATCGCTCTATGAGTTCCTGACGTTTCTCTTCGTTTATGTTTATTCCTGAAAGCAGTGTCTCAAGGCACACCTGTATGGATGCAACGGGTGTCTTAAGCTCGTGGTTGATGTTGTTTGTAAGCTGTCGTTTTATGCGTATCTTTTCCTGCTCCTCGCGTAGAGTAGCTTCGTGTGCTATGTCCCTGTCCTTTATGGTCTGTTGCCATTGGGCATACAGTTGAACGATGTGGTTTGATATGGAACCAAGTTCGTCGTTTGGGAATGGCTCGTTCTCATCAAAAGCCTCTCCATTTTCGGCTTTTGCCGCAAAGCGGTTCAGACGTTCAATGTTCTTGCCCAATCTGCGTGTGGCAAAATAGGCCAGTATGCTCATTGCAAGGCTCACTGAAATCATTATTCCCAGAAATGTCCAGTCGGCACGCAAAAGTTCGCGTAAGTCGGCTGAATAAGGAATGGCTGTACGTACAATAACCCTCTCTCCTTTTGTGGCTGAGTAGAAATATTTACGTCCGTCGCTTGCCGATTGTCGGCTGATATGGTATCCGTAGCCTTTTTTTAACGCACCAACAACTTCCGGGCGCAGGCTGTGGTTATCAAGAGAGTCAAGCGGTAAAATGTTATCATAAACAACTGTTCCCGAGTGTGTGATTATTGATATACGTAAATCTTCAAAAGGCTTTTCATCATTGTTTATGTATTCTCTATATGAAATGCCGTTCTCGATATCTTTAATGAGATGGGTGTTGTATAGTTGCAGTTGGGCATTGAGAAATTCCGACTTATACTGTTTCTCTCTTGTATATTGAAAACCGACAAAACAGAGTATAATGCTCCATGAGAATGCAAGCAACATAAGGAACAGTCGCTTGTGGTAAGATAGTTTAATCGCGGAAACCATAACCAAAACCTGAACGTGTTACAATATATGAGCCGTATGTGCCTATCTTCGAACGTAGTCGGGTGATGTTTACATCAATAGTACGGTCGAGCACGACAACCTCGTCGCTCCACACACGGCTGAGAATCTGTTCGCGTGAGCAAATCTTACCGCGATGCGAGATAAGATATGCCAACAGTTCGAACTCTTTTTTTGCAAGTTTAATTTCAATGTCGTCTATCGTGCAACGCTTGAATTCAAGGTCAAGTATCAAACTTTCAACCTGCAGGATATTGCTCTTTTCTGTTATATGGGTGTTTGCTTTGTGACCATTGGCGCGGCGTAACACACTTTTTACACGTGCTATGACATTTCGCACAGTGTACGGCTTCATTATATAATCGTCGGCGCCGATGTTCAGGCCCATAATCATATCGTCCTCGCTGTCGCGTGCAGTGCAGAATATGATAGGAATATCGGCTGTCGTAACATCTGCCTTAAGCATCTTTGCCATCTTGATGCCGCTTATTTCCCCCATCATTATATCAAGAAGAATGAGTGAGTATTGTTTTAAGTCGAGAGTCAATGCCTGTTCTGCACTAAAAGCAATATCCACGTCATATCCCTCATTTTCAAGGTTGAGTTTCAACACCTCGCAAAGTGTTTCCTCGTCATCTACAATCAATATACGTTCAGTAGCCATACACTGTCTATTTTTACGTCACGAAGATAGGGAGAATTATTGAGTCGAAGAATATGCCGCTTAAGATTTAATCATTTTGTAATATTTTTTGTAACATATATGAAACATTTTTGCATTTTCTTTGCATCGGTAATAATGGCAGAAACCTGTTCGACGGTTTTTGCAGAACATAAAAACAAAACTATGAATATTCTACAACTATTTACATTATTGGGAGCATTGGGAATGTTCCTGTATGGAATGAACTTGATGAGTTCCGGATTGCAGAAGGCTGCAGGAGAGAGACTTAGAGGATTTTTGTCTGCCATGACATCCAATCCTTTTAAGGGGGTGATGACCGGCTTGGGTATTACCTCTATAATACAATCATCATCGGCAACCACCGTTATGGTTGTCAGCTTTGTGAATGCAGGACTGCTTACGCTCACACAAGCTATCGGAGTGATAATGGGTGCCAATATCGGTACAACCGTTACGGCATGGATGGTGTCGTGGTTAGGATTCAAGGCCGATATCTCTATTCTGGCTGTGCCATTGATGCTTTTCGGTTTCCTGTTTTCAAATTCAAAGAGGGATAACCGCAAGAATATAGGCGAACTGATTGTAGGTTTCAGCCTCTTGTTCCTTGGCCTATCGTTCATGAAGGAGTCTGTACCCGATTTGCGTCAAACACCCGAAGTGCTTGAGTTTGTAACATCGTGGGCTGCTCATGGATTCGGCTCGGTATTGCTTTTCCTTGCTTTCGGAACGGTTTTGACACTTATACTGCAGTCTTCGTCTGCAACAATGGCTATAACTCTTATCATGCTCAGCATGGGATGGATACCGTTTGATATGGCTTGTGCGATGGTGCTTGGCGAGAATATAGGTACAACCATCACTGCAAACATCGCTGCATCTGTGGGAAATACCGAAGCAAAGCGTGCTGCTATGTCACACACAATATTCAATGTGTTCGGCGTTGTCTGGGCATTGATTTTGTTCCGTCCATTCTTGAATCTTGTAGGTTATATCACAGAAATGCTCTTTGGATTGCCCAACCCTGCGGCAGAAGGCTTTGTGGTTACAGATTCTACGTCGTCTGAAGGTACTGCCGCGTTGTATGGACTCTCTATGTTGCACACCTTGTTCAACACAATCAATACATTGCTGTTGGTGTGGTTTACCAAATTGATAGCAAAGGCTGTATGTGTGATTATACGTGCTCCCAAGAATCAAGAGAAGGAGGTCTTCAAACTCAAATATATTTCGGCAGGTCCTCTTGCCACTCCCGAATTGTCGGTGGAGCAGGCATTTAACGAGATAATCCATTTTGCACAAATATCAAAGAACGGAGCTGCTTATGCCAAGGAGGCTGTTGCCGAGGCTGATACAGATAAATTTGAAGCGTTGAGAGAGAAACTTGTCAAGTATGAAGAGATTTCTGACAGGGTGGAGTATGAGATTGCAACATTCCTCAATGGTGTGTCGGCTGAGGAAATAAGTGAGAGTACATCAATCAAGGTTAAGTCGATGTATAAGATTGTAGGCGAACTGGAGTCGTTGGGTGATTCGGGTGAAACAATAAGCCGCATTCTCTCAAGAAAGAATATTCATAAGAAGAACTTTGATGCCGAAACTGTAAAGAATCTTGATGCTATGGCTGATGCTGTACTTGCTGCGTATGATGTGATGATTGAAAACCTCTCTGCTGCACATAAAGGTGAATTGCAGAATATTACAAATGCATATAACGCAGAGGACCGCCTGAATACTTTAAGAAACAATTTCAGGGATGCCGTTATTGAGGATATCGAAAATGGCGGTAAGAACTACCATACAAGTGTCTATTATATGGATATTGTGAATGAGTATGAACGAATGGGTGATTTTATGATAAATGTTTCGCAGGATCTTGAACGAGGCTTTATTAATAAGTGATAACTTCTGACATATATATAAAATAAGGTATCGTGCTGTTCTTCTAATGAATGGCACGATATTTTTTTATAACATCTTCTTAACGAAACTCTAATTTTTTTGAAACAGATATGAAACTTTATGCCGATACCTTTGCGGTAGAAAAGTTGAAAAAATAGTTGTTGTTACATAAAGAGAAAGCTAGCGTCTCTTGCTTGTTTACATCTGTTTTGAGTAATAAAAAATTAAAAGATTATGAAAGTAAAATTTATTTTGGTAGCAGTTTTGGCTTGTGCCGGTATAACAACACATGCACAGGATGTAAAAGTAGAAGAACCTAAAGGAAAAGCTATTGTACAGGTGTTCGGAAGCTTGAATGCCGGTTTTAGCGGTGACAAGACTAATGTCGGGTTTGACCTGGAACGCAGCTACATTGGTTATGAGTACAAACTTAACAAAGGGCTCTCTGTAAAAGGTGTAATGGATATTGGTAAGTCTGACGATGTGAGCGACTATCAGCGTATCGCGTACATCAAAAATGCGATGGTTTCGTGGAAAACGGGAAATCTGACATTGAACGGAGGTCTTATCTCAACAACACAGTTCAACTTTCAGGAGAAGTTCTGGGGGTATCGCTATATCATGAAATCTTTTCAGGATATGTACAAATTTGGCAATAGCGCCGACCTCGGTATCTCAGCATCGTACAAATTCGCTGATTGGATATCTGCCGATGCTATAATAGTTAATGGTGAAGGTTACAAAAAGATACAGAAAGGCAATGGCTTCAATTATGGCCTGGGCGCAACACTCACACCGCTTAAAGGTTTACAGATACGTTTGTATGGAGGTTTGAATGATAGTGGCGAGAGAGGAAAAGCCGATGTTGTGAATATGGCTGGTTTCATTGGTTACAAGAATGAGAAATTTAGTCTCGGCGCAGAGTATAACCACATGCTTAATGCTTCCGGCAAAGAGGGTAGTGACCAATTTGGATATTCAGTATTCGGCTCTGTAAATCTGCCAAAGAATGTCTCTTTGTATGCACGTTTCGACGATCTATACTCAAAAGGTAATTGGAATATATCAAAAGATGAACAGGCTGCTATCATTGGTGCTCAGTTCAAACTCGGAAAGTACGTAAAGATTGCTCCTAATTTCAGAGTTAATATTCCAAAGGCCGAGGGTGCCGAAAACAAGTACTCAGCATACGTCAGCTGTTATTTTGGATTGTAAAAAGGGTAATGTTTAATATTCTAATACTAAATTATATGAAAAAGATTTTTTCGTTAGTAATGACATTGGTACTTGCATTTGTAGTAGTATCTTGTGGAAGTAATGTAACAAATGAGGGTCGTAAGGCTCAGGAACTTTCTGGAGCCGGTGCAACATTCCCCCTTCCTTTCTACAACGTGGTATTTGAAGAGTATGCTCAGGTAAATGGTGATGCAGTAGCATATGGTGGTATTGGTTCAGGTGGTGGTGTACGTAATCTTCGCGACAAAATTGTAGATTTTGCAGGTAGTGATGCATTTCTATCGGACAAGGAGATGGCAGAGATGGCTCCTGTAGTTCACGTTCCTACTTGTATGGGTGCTGTAGTTTTAGCATACAACCTTGATGGTGTGAACGATTTGGTACTCTCCGGTGACGTGATAGCTGATATTTTTGCAGGTGAAATAGATATGTGGAACGATTCTCGTTTGGTGGCTCTTAATCCCGGTGTAAATCTTCCGGCAGAGAAAATAATTCCGGTATATCGTTCTGAAGGCTCCGGTACAACATTCGTTTTTACCGATTATCTTGCAAAGGTCAGCCATATGTGGAAAGAGAAATATGGTGCCGGCAAATCTGTGAACTTCCCTTCGGGCCAGGCAGCAAAGGGTAATCCCGGTGTCGCAGGCGTAATCAAGGAAACAAAGAATTCTATCGGTTATGTAGGCTCTGAATATGCATTTGCCCAGAAGATTGCTTACGCAAAAATTAAGAATCAGCGTGGCGAGATTGTGGAGCCTACAGCAGCAAGTATCTCGGCTGCCGCATCAGGTGAGATTCCGGCAGATACCCGTTGCTCAATAACCAATTCCGATGCTGCAGGTGCATATCCAATCTCTACTTTCACTTGGATGATTATCTACAAAGAGCAGAACTACTCCGATCGTTCAAAAGAGCAGGCCGTAGCAACACTCGACCTATTAAAGTATATCCTTTCTGATGAGGCACAGAAGATTACTTCGGAAGTGCATTATGCTCCTCTTCCTGCTAAAGCAAAGGAGTTGAGTTTGAAAAATCTGAAGTGCGTTACTTATGATGGAACGACAATAATGAAATAGTGAAATTCTATGAATGATAAGATATATAGAGTAGTATTATTTATTGCAGCACTTATGATGCCGATAGTGTGCGGGGGCATAGTCTATGCCCTCGTCACTGATGCGTATGACGCTTTTGAATATTTCGGATTCTTCAATTTTCTTACATCGTCGGAGTGGAGCTATACCGAGGGAGCGGAACAGTATGGTGCTTTACCCTTTATAACAGGTACACTTATGACTACGCTCCTTGCGCTTATCTTTTGTATTCCCTTTTCGCTCCCTGTAGCATTGTTTGTGGGTGAGTACTTTAAAGGGACAAAGATGGCGGCAGTGTTGAGTACCGTAACCGATTTGTTGGCGGGTATTCCATCAATTATTTATGGTTTGTGGGGCTTCTACACCTTACGCCCTGTTGTTATGGCTCTCGAAATATCACCGCAAGGTTCAGGAATTCTTACGGCTTCTTTGGTCTTGGCAATAATGATTATTCCTTATGCAGCATCGCTCAGTGCTGAATTTATAAAGATGGTGCCTAATGACCTCAAAGAGGGCGCTTACAGCCTTGGAGCAACACGTGCCGAGGTTATAAGAAAAGTTGTATTCCCGGTTGCCGGTTCGGGTATATTCTCGTCGTATGTGTTGGCTATAGGTCGTGCTTTGGGCGAGACAATGACAGTAACGATGCTTATTGGTAATACAAATAATATTCCCAATTCCATTACTTCTACGGGTAATTCAATGGCTTCAATCATTGCTAATCAATTTGGCGAGGCGGATGGTTTACGTCTCTCGTCACTCATCGCAATTGGACTTATCTTGTTTTTGATAACAGCTGTAATTAATATGATAGGTAAAATAATGATTAAACGTGCAAGAATAGCTTAGTTATGAATAAATTGAAAATCAAACATCGTTTGGCAAAAGACAAGTTGATGCTTTGGACTGTTTGCTTGTTGGCAGCACTTACAGCAGTGCCTCTGCTTGCTATTTTAGGAGAAGTATTGCTGCGTGGCTATGACCAGCTTTCTTGGGCTTTCTTTACTGAGCCTACACCGACTGCGTATAAGGCGATGAAAGCTATCGAGGCAGGAGAACCTATTCCCGGAGGTATTGCAAACGGTATTATCGGTACAATGATTATGCTCGGAATGGCTGTTGTAGCAGCAGTGCCGTTGGGTATTCTCTGTGGCGCATTTCTGGCAGAGAACGGCAAGAACCGTTTTGCACAATTTGTAAGCTACCTTACCGACCTCTTGCAGGGTACACCATCGGTAATCATTGGCATTATCACTTACATCTGGGTGGTTGTCCCAATGAAAGGTTATTCAGCTATTGCCGGTAGCGTAGCGCTCTGTATTATGATGTTGCCGCTCATTGTTCGCTCGACCGAGGAAACGTTGAAAATACTTCCGTCATCATTGAAAGAGGCCGGATTGGCTCTTGGTGGCAACAATGCGCGAGTGATGATGAAAGTGCAACTGCCGGCAGCATTCGGTGGCATTTTTACAGGTGTTCTTCTCGCTATCTCACGAGTTATCGGCGAGACTGCACCGCTGATGTTCACAGCTCTTGGCTGTTCGTTTATCCGCTTTGCTGTCGATAAACCAATCTCAGCAGTGCCTCTGCTTATCTGGGAGTTCTTCAACGACCCCAACCTTCAAGAGTTGATTTGGGGCGCATCGCTCTTTCTCTTGTTGTTTGTACTCACTCTTAATATATTATCAAAATATCTTGCAAAGAAATGGAATCAGTAACACCAATACTTGAATTTAAGAAGACTTGTGTATCATATACCAAGCAAACAATGGCTGTCAAATATGTGTCGGCGACTATAGACAAAAATACTATCACTGCTATTATGGGACCTTCGGGCTGTGGTAAATCAACACTCCTGCGTGCTGTAAACCTTATGCACAATCTTTATCCGAATATCCGAGTCGATGGCGAAATATTGCTTAATGGTGAGAATATTCTTGCAATGGAACCTATCGATGTGCGTCGTCGTGTAGGTATGGTTTTCCAGCGTCCTGCACCGTTTCCCACAATGAGCATCTATGATAATGTACTTTCTGGATTTTCGTTGAACGGGATAAAACTCTCAAAGGCAGAAAAAGATGCTACCGTAGAGAGTTGCTTAAAAAGCGTAGCCCTTTGGGATGAAGTAAAAGACGTTCTTAACAAGAAAGGCACATTCCTTTCAGGCGGTCAGCAACAACGTCTGTGTATAGCTCGTGCCTTGGCTATGAAACCCGATGTGCTTCTGATGGATGAACCAACATCGGCACTTGATCCTATTGCCACAAAGCATATAGAGGAACTGTTGCTCGAACTTCAAAAGGAGGTGACAATCCTAATTGTTACCCATAATATGGGCCAGGCAAAACGTATATCATCAAAGTCCTTGTTTATGTATTTAGGCGAACTTGTCGAATATGGGGATACAGAAACTATGTTTACGAATCCTGTTGACGAAAGAACGAAGGCTTATCTAACGGGAAAAATGGGATAAACATTATTTTCTCTATGTGGTCAATTCTGCCGAGTAGTCGATAAGATGTCCGGTGGAATTAAAAAGATGTAATTTGCTGGGGGTGCCTGGTGGATTATATCTTTTTTATCAATGATTGTCTTCGCTTTGCTCGCCCATCCCTTTTTGGGACTCCTTTGCAAGAAATCAGCAACCACCTACGGTGCTTGTTCTGATTTTGTTTTCTTGTTATTGGGGTAGGGATTGTCTTCGCTTTGCTCGCCCATCCCTTTTTGGGTATTCCTTTGCAAGAAATCAGCAACCACCTGGCGGTGTTTGTATCTGATTTTCGTTTTCTTGTTATTGGGGTAGGGATTGGCTTCGCTTTGCTCGCCCATCCCTGGTTGGGGCTCCTTTGCAAGAAATCAGGCAACCACCTACGGTGCTTGTTCTGATTTTGTTTTCTTGTTATTGGGGTAGAGATTGGCTTCGCTTTGCTCGCCCATCCATGGTTGGGACTCCTTTGCAAGAAATCAGCAACCACCTACGGTGCTTGTATCAATTTTCTTTTTCCACCTGCCGGTAAGCGAGCTTCTCGCAGCTATAAAAAGAAAATTGGGAAACAACTTTCATTGTTTCCCAATTTCTTGCGGAGAGAGAGGGATTCTTGCTTTGGCAAGCGACTTCGTCGATTACGAACCCCCACTCGGGTGTTCTCATCCCCTCTAATACAAAAAGGAAGCCTGATAGCTTCCTTTTTCTTGCGGAGAGAGAGGGATTCGAACCCCCGGTACCTTTCAGTACGTCGGTTTTCAAGACCGGTGCAATCGACCACTCTGCCACCTCTCCATTAGGTTTTTAAAGTATCAAACAATGTGGTCTTTTTGTTTGACGATGCAAAGGTATGGCAAAAATATTTCATGTGCAAATAAAATTGCGGAAAAATGAAAAATATTTTTGATTTAGCCTGTTTCCTTCTTTTTTACTGTTTCATTTTTTCTATGCTATCTGTTTTCTTGATGGGACTTTTCTGCATTGGTGCTTATTATGTCTTTTTTATTACGAGCAATCTGTTAGCGTTTCTATTGCTATCCTGATATTTTGTATAAAGTTTTGTTTCTTTTCTCGAACAAGGGTGCGAGTGTCATGCTTTTGCCTTTCATTTGTCTGCTTAGGGTGTCTGTGGTGGCTTTTTTGAGAAGTAATTGAAATGATTACAAAAATGAAGTTGTTTTGAAAAAATAACTCTAAAAACTTTTTTTGTATATATCTTTTTTTGTATCTTCGCAGAGGAATTGACAAAGTCAGTTTCTTGTAAGCAAACAAATGAACAATCTATATAGTAAAATTTTTAACTATGGAAAAGAATTTGAACTTTAAAGATGGCTTGTGGAGCAAGGAAATCAATGTTGGTAACTTTGTACGCGAGAACATCACTCCTTATGAGGGAGATGCTTCTTTCTTGGTTGGTCCAACCGAAAGAACAAAAAAGGTTTGGGGTATTTGTCTTAAGGCTCTTGAAGAGGAGCGCGCTAACAATGGTGTGCGTGCTTTGGACAACAAGACAGTATCTACAATCTCATCACACAAGGCCGGATATATCGACCGTGAGAACGAGCTTATCGTAGGTCTTCAGACAGATGAACTCTTGAAGCGTGCCATCAAACCTTTCGGTGGTATCAAGGTTGTTGAGAAGGCTTGTCATGAGAACGGTGTAGAGGTTGACGAGAAGGTAAAGGATATCTTCTATCACTATCGTAAGACTCACAACGACGGTGTATTCGATGCATATACAGAGGAGATTCGTATGTACCGTTCTTTGGGATTCCTTACCGGTCTGCCCGATAACTATGCACGTGGTCGTATAATCGGTGACTATCGTCGTCTTGCTCTCTATGGTCTTGATCGTCTTATCGAGGCTAAAAAAGCTGACTTGAAGGGTCTTGTTAGCCCAATGACTGAGCATACTATCCGTCTTCGTGAGGAGGTTTCTGAGCAAATCAAGGCTCTTAATGAGATTAAGATATTGGGTGAGTACTATGGTCTTGACCTTTCTCGTCCTGCAACTTCTGCTCAGGAGGCAGTTCAGTGGACATATATGGCATACCTTGCTGCTGTTAAGGAGCAGGATGGTGCTGCAATGTCACTGGCTAACGTATCTTCATTCCTTGATATCTATATCCAGTACGATCTTGATAATGGTAACATTGACGAGACATTCGCTCAGGAGCTTATCGACCAGTTCGTAATTAAATTGCGTATGGTTCGCCACTTGCGTATGCAGTCATACAACGATTTGTTCGCTGGTGACCCAACATGGGTAACTGAGGCTATCGGTGGTCGTTTCAACGACGGTCGTACAAAGGTTACAAAGACTTCATTCCGCTTCTTGCAGACTCTTTACAACCTTGGTCCTTCACCAGAACCTAACATGACTGTTCTATGGAGCAATGAGCTTCCAGAAGGCTTCAAGGAGTTCTGTGCAAAGGTTTCTATCGATACATCTTCAATCCAGTACGAGAACGATACTTTGATGCGTGAGGTTCGCGAGTGCGACGACTACGGTATTGCATGTTGCGTTTCTTACCAGGCTGTAGGTAAGCAGATTCAGTTCTTCGGTGCACGTTGTAACCTTGCTAAGGCTCTCTTGCTTGCTATCAACGGTGGACGTTGCGAGAACACAGGTACTGTAGTTGTTAAGGGTATTCCTGTATTGTCAGGTGACCTTTTGAACTACGAGGAGGTTCTTTCTAACTATAAGAAGGTGCTTATGGAGATTGCTCGTGTTTACAACGACTCTATGAACATCATCCACTACATGCACGATAAATACTACTACGAGAAGGCTCAGATGGCGTTCATCGATACCGATCCTTCAATCAACCTCGCATATGGTGTTGCAGGTCTTTCAATCGCTATCGACTCACTTTCTGCTATCAAGTATGGTAAGGTTACTGTAAAACGTAACGAGCTCGGCTTGACAGAGTCTTTCGAAATAGAGAACGAATTCCCATGCTTCGGTAACGACGATGACCGCGTTGACCACCTTGGTATTGACTTGGTTTACTTCTTCAGCGAGGAGCTCAAGAAGCACCCTGTTTACAAGAATGCTCAGCCTACATTGTCACTCCTTACAATTACATCAAACGTAATGTATGGTAAGAAGACCGGTGCTACTCCTGACGGTCGTGCTAAGGGCGTTGCTTTCGCTCCAGGTGCTAACCCAATGCACGGACGCGACAAGAAGGGTGCTGTTGCATCATTGAGTTCTGTTGCTAAGTTGCGTTATCGTGACTCTCAGGACGGTATCAGTAATACATTCTCTATCATTCCAAAGTCACTTGGTGTTGACGATGCTACACGTGTAGAGAACCTTGTTACTTTGATGGACGGTTACTTCACTAAGGGTGCTCACCACTTGAACGTAAATGTTCTCAACCGCGAGATGCTTATGGATGCAATGGAACATCCTGAGAAGTATCCACAGCTTACAATCCGTGTATCGGGTTATGCTGTGAACTTCATCAGATTGAGCCGTGAACATCAGCTTGAGGTTATCTCACGTTCGTTCCACGAGCGCATGTAATAACAAGCTAATTGAATAACAGAAAATAGGCTGGCTGCATGGCCGGCCTATTTTTTCAAATATAATACAATGAATATCAGAGTACATTCATACGAATCATTGGGAACATTTGACGGTCCCGGTGTGCGTCTTGTAGTATTTCTTCAAGGCTGTAACTTCCGTTGTCTATACTGTGCTAACCCTGATACAATAGACCCTAAGGGCGAGAGCAAGGAAACCGATATCGAGGATATCGTTCGTCAGGCTGTAAGCGAGAAGGCTTTCTTTGGCAAAAAGGGTGGTGTGACTTTCAGCGGAGGTGAACCAACTTTCCAGGCAAAGGCCCTTGTTCCGCTTGTGAAACGCTTGCATGAGCAGGGCATACATGTATGTCTTGACACAAATGGCAGCATCTGGAACAGCGATGTTGAGGAACTTTTGTCTATTGTTGATTTGGTGATGCTTGATGTAAAGCAGATTAATCCCGAACGTCATAAGACTCTCACCGAACGCAGCAATGAGCAGACTTTGAAAACTGCGAAATGGCTACAGGATAACGGCAAGCCTTTCTGGTTGCGTTATGTCCTTGTACAGGGCTACAGTGCATTTGAAGAGGATATACGTACTCTTGGTGAACACTTCAAGGGGTACGATATGATAAAACGCGTTGAGGTGTTGCCTTACCATACATTGGGTGCACACAAATATGAGCCTCTTGGAATGGAGTACAAGCTGAAAGGTGTGAAGGAGAATACGCCGCAGCAGCTCGACGAGGCAAGGGATATTTTTGACGAATACTTCGATTGTGTATTTGTGAATTAACAAAAAATGCAGAAGCGACGCTTCTGCATTTTTTTATCATTATTCCTCAATTCTTGTCCAATAGACGGTTTTACCTATTCCAAGAATGTTGCCATATACCTTGAGTGTCTTTGCATCCTTGAACTCGATATCAACGCTGTAGATTTTACCGCTTCCCGGATCGTAGATTTTTGTGTCGGTCCACTCCTTGTCTTTTGCATCGTATTTGAGCCCTTTAACAAGAATTACCTTGTCGAGGTCAATATTTCTCAGGTTCTTGTTTGGGTTCTTTACGTCCTTGCGTTTGTTGCCGTTGGCGTCAAATGCTTTCTCTACCCAATATACTTGTGCAGTGTATGTGCCGTCAGCCTCTTTGGTAATCTTGATTTTGCTCTTGCTGCCATCCTTTAGGCTTAAATAGTTGCCAAGAATGTTGTCGCCTTTTGAGTTAAGGTCTTGCGCGTTTACAGTAAGTGTTACTAATGCGCAGATAATTGTAAAAAGAATCTTTTTCATTTTGTACATGTTTAATGTTTGTTTATGTACAAAAGTAGCTCTTTCTTTGCTTTGTAACCAAAATATAAGGCTAAAATTTTAACAAAATTGCACAAGTTTAACCAACTTGTGCAATTTGTGGATATATATTGTTTAAAATTTGCAGGTGTTATTCTGATACACACTCATATCCTATTTGATTTATAGTGGAAATAACCTTTTGTGAGTCTATGTTCTCACCTTCGAGATATGCAACTCCTTCTGACAGCTCCACACGTACAGCACGAACACCTTCAATTCCTGCGAGTGCTTTTTCTACATTGGCTTTGCAGTGGTTGCACATCATTCCGTTGATTCTGAACTTGTGTTCGCTTAGAATCTCCTTTTTGCTCTTCTTGAACTTTAGAACAAAACTTGTTATAAGCAGTATTATAAAAATAACACTCGATGTTGTCTGCCACCATGGTGTGGCTATGTTGCAACATCCTGCAGTATGTCTGTGCGTGATATTGCTAAACCATTCTGCCGGTGCTACGTAGTCTATCAACAGTCCAAAACCTATTGCTCCTGCTATTATTGTAATAAGGTATGTTATAAGTGTTTTGCGTCCAAGAACTTTGTTAATAACAAGCATCGTTGCCATGTTTGTGGCCGGCCCTGCCATCAGCAGTACCAATGCTGCACCGGGTGATAACCCTTTTAGCATCAGTGCAGCCGCAATGGGGATTGAACCTGTGGCGCATAGGTACATTGGCATTGACACAAGCAATACCATAAACATATTCAGTAGCGGATATTTGCTAAACGAAACGAAAAAGTCATCGGGGATAACAACTGTTATCACTGCAGCAATTACAAGGCCTATGACAATCCATTTGCCTATGTCCTGTATCATGTCGATAAAACCGTAACGCAGCGTGCCAATAATCTTTTTGGCAAAGCTTTTGTGTGTTGGCAGTTGTGTCGTCTGCTCTATAGTGTTTGCCTCGCTCTTGCATATTCGATTGGTGACAACACCGCCGGCCATAGCTGTTATAAAAGCTACAACAGGGCGTATGATGGCAAATGGAACTCCTATTACCGATGCTGTGGCAAGAATTGAATCCACTCCTGTTTGTGGCGTTGAAATAAGGAACGATACGGTTGCTCCTTTTGATGCTCCCTCGCGGTATATTGATGTGGCTGTGGGAATGACACCGCACGAACAGAGTGGCAATGGCACTCCGAATAGTGCTGCCCAAAGTACAGAACTGAAATTATTGCCTGCGAGTCTGCTTGCATATATGCGGCGTGGAACAAACTCGTGCAGAATACCTGCTATAAGAAAACCCAACAAAAGGAATGGTGTCATCTCGTTCAGCAGCTCTGTCAAGGGGGTAATGTATTTTTCCATTTATTATTTTCTTTGACAAAAAGGTTATCCTTGCATTATTTAATGCAAAGATAACCTTTTTCTTCGGTTGCCGCTATAACAATTTATTGTTAAAAACTATCTGCTTCTGTTGTTTTCAATGATTCGCAAGTTGGTCAGAGCCTGTTCGTCACCCATTGCTGCTGCTTTTGCAAAGGCACGCTCAGCGGCATGACGGTGATGACGACGGTATTCTATAACTCCTTGTAAATTAAGAACGCGAGGGTCGTCTTTATGCTTTTTCAGTTCCTCAATCATTCTCTTGTAGTCGGGATGAGGATTGTTTATCAGTTCATCAACAATCCTGTTGAGTGCATGTGCGACACTATCGGGCTTGTTATTGTAGTATATGCCTGTGCAACAAGCTATGCGATGCGCGGGGAACATCCTTTCGAGTAATTCGCGGTACAATGTGCCACCATTGTATCTTTTGAGCATGGCTTCGCGTTTTTGAGGCGATTTTTCTGCTTGAAGCATCGATATCAACCTGTCGCCGTCGGCGATTTTCATGCTATGTATGTCATTGTATATCATTTCCCAATTCTTGCCACCGTCGGCAATCTCGAATATGGAGTCGGGTAGGTGATGGTGGCTCTTTATATGGTCACGCAAGGCTTTAGCGCGTGCATATCCCAGGTTGCCGTTTGCTGTTTCGGTGCCATCGGGCGATGTGTAGCCTACAAACTGAACCGCCTCTATGGTTGTGGTGCTGTCGGCAAGTACGTCGTTTATGATATTCATCAGTTCTTCTATGGATTGTGCATTTTGAAGATATTCAGGATTCAGCTTTGAACTGTTGGTGGCATATCGTACAATGCTTGGAGTGGTACTCATGTTTGCTGCATTCTCATTGCTTAATGGGACGTAGCTGTTTATACTTTTTACTTGTGGGTGTTCTGTTGCTATGTGGTCGGCGATGCTGAGCATTGGTTCAACTCTGTGGCAACTCAAGGAGGGGGCTGTAGGCATGCATATAGAAAGAGTGTCGTATATTTGACGACATCCTTTTCTGTCGTTATATTCGCAATACGTAATGCCATACACTGTATCTGTAACTGCGTTCTCCGGGAGGCTCAGTGTGCACATCTCCCATCCGCTAGATGACAAAGAGGGGGTGTTTCCATATCTCTTTACGTATCGTCGGCTATAGCGTTTGCCTTGGAAATGACGGGTTGTGGAGCTGATACAAGTGTCGGGTGTGCATAGGTGGGTTACAACGAGCATACCTTCGTTTGAAGGAACTTTGGGAATGTCGTAATCAAATGTGAAATGCCAGCAACTGTCGCTGTGGGTGACATTGCAACTCTCAGGTGTTATCTGTGCGTGTAACGTGTTACACGCAAACATCAGCAATACAAAAAATAAGATGTTTGGTTTCATAAGGGTGTTGTTTTTTAATTAATCGGTTAAATCTGTTACCCTTATAAAACGTATCAGATGCAGTTAAGGTTTACATCTGTTCTATTATATCTGTCAGTTTGGTTAGGCTGTCTATTGTCGCTGTTGCTTCGTGCCCCGGAATTATGGGTTCTTCTTCCCAACAGATATTTTTCAGCCACACCGTTTTGCATCCTAATGTACTTGCCGGATATATATCCTTGCGGTATGAGTCGCCAATAACCAAGATTTTTTCTGGCGCAATATCAAGCTCTTTTACGCCTAATGCAAAGAGAGCCGGGTCGGGCTTGCGTAGTCCTACAACCGATGATTCTACAATGCTATTGAAATATTCTGAAAGTCGGAACTCTTGAAGTACCACCGGCATGTTACCATAGAAATTTGTTACTAATACAAGCGGGTATTTTCTTGAAAGGTCTTCAACAATGGCACATGTTGTTTCCAGAGTCTTTTTTACATTGTTGTAGCATCTGTCGGCAATATATTCTGCGTCTTCGTTGCTGAAATGTTTCCCGGGTACTCTGCCGCGTAAAAAATCAAAGTGTATGGCTATCTTCTTTCTTAAAAGAGTGTGGAAAGTGTCTGTTGGTTCTACAACGGGGTTTTTAGCAAGGAAACGTTCACCATATACGTAAGCTTCGCGATATATCTCGCGCGTAATGTCAATGCCGGCCTTTTGGTATTGTTCCCAAATGAATTCGCCCCAATGTGTTCCATTGGTGTCTATGGTACCTCCATAGTCGAATATTATACCTTTAATTGTATTCATATCCCTCTTCTATTTTCTTTGTCAATCTTTTGCAAAGTGTCTCGTGAGTATGTTGTGTGTAGAAGAATAGTGCCATAAGTACCACCATCTCAAATGCTATATACAACCATAGCTGGTTGATGAGCAATGCAAAAAATAATGTTATGGCACGTGAGTTGAATGTGAGAATGTTTGTATATTTCATAAGCGGAAGGCTTCCCTCGCGGAATTCGTTACGCAG
This sequence comes from Bacteroidaceae bacterium, assembly GCA_045644465.1. GTDB lineage: Bacteria > Bacteroidota > Bacteroidia > Bacteroidales > Bacteroidaceae > HGM04593. Next base: position 20,078 of record JAZRGV010000015.1, on the reverse strand, counting down.
TGATGCGGGGATGTCTGTACCATATTTTGTATGTACTGTTTTTATGAACTTCTGGAATTTTGGCGACATTCGCTCCTGGTTTTCAACGTATGCAACATAGAAGTGCAGGAACAGTTTCCAAAAGAATGCGTTTCGCCACGATGTTGCTTCGTAGTCCTTTTTCTCCATTACGGAATTGTGAAACTCGTGTCCGTTCTGCTCGTTAACGAAGTACATATGTATGTTTCTGTAATAGTCGGCCAGCTGGCACTGTGAGCCGTGTATCCAAAAGCCACAGAACGACAACAGAATCCAAATTATCACACCCCAATTGTATTCAGGTGCAAATGGAATGGGGCTGTCGGTTTCGCGTACGGCTATTGCAAGGTAAATGAAGAAGAACCAACAGTCACCGGCGAAGCCGTCGAGTATTCGGCCCCAACGTGTCTTTTGGCCTGTTATTCGCGCAAGCTGTCCATCGGTGCTGTCATACAGGTTTGCCCAAACGAGCAATGCCATGCCAAGGATATTCCAGCTGAGGCTCTCCTGCATAAAACATATACCGGCTGCCACTCCAAGGAATATCGATGCTATTGTTATTATGTTGGGATGTATGCCTCTGTTGCGGAAAAACAGAGCGCAACGGAAACCTAGCGGACGGTAGAACCACATGTCGAGAAACTCTTCCGTGTCGGCCGATTTAATTGAGGCTCTGTATAGCTCTTTATCTTTTTCTTTCATTTTATGCTGATGTTTGTATTTATAATATATTTTGCAATCTCTTTTGCCGCTTCGTTTCTTACCGACGAAAAACTAGGGAAATCGTTCAGGTCTATAATGCAGATGTTCCCTGCTTTGTCAACAATGCAGTCACCGCCATATATACCCAAACCAAGGGCCTTTGCAGCATCAAAAACAATGTTTCGCATAGCATCAATGTCGAAAGGATGGTGCATTATCTCTCCGTTTATCTTTTCCAATCCAAACTTCGTCTTTTCTGCATTGGGGTAGCTGTATGTAAAATAGGTCTCTCCCACTCCGTAGAACTTTATGATATCGCCATTGCAATGCGATGTATGGACAAAACTGCTTATTCCGCGTCTGCGCATACCGTCAATGGCTTCTGACGCTTCTTTGATGTCGCGAACATAGCATACGTCATCCTTGTGGCAACTCCAACCCTCACCTCGTTTAATCCATGCGGGATATGGTAGCTCGTTCAGCTCTTCATCTTGTTCTATTATGTGGAAAGATGGTTGCGGTATATTGTTCCTTTTCAAAAGTTGCATTGCTGCAATGCGTGAGCAATTTTCTACAGACACAGCGCTGTTTACAACAATAACACCGCGCTCCTCTGCAACTTTTAATTTTGAAAGCACTCCCGGATGCCGCGACATGTGACACACCATATCGGTATCTTGGGGTATATCATCATTCTCGTTTATAGCAGTAACCTCTGCTCCTGTTGCTTCGAGCTCCTTAGTAACGCACTCCAATATGGCTGCGTCGTTGGCAACCATATTGGGTGAGTTATCGGGGTTACGTGCTATTGTAACAATCTTCATTTTTCGGTAATGAATTGTTCGGCCTTTATTATATCTTCGGCGTGGTCTATGTCTATTATTTTGCCAAGCGGGAAAGCTTTAAGCTTCATTCCGCTCTCAACGAGCCGGCGCTGGAAATTACGCATACGATGTATTCCATCGGCCATACATTGCTCCAAAACATCAAGTGCTTTGGGTGATAATCCATATATTCCACCCGAGATGTAACGAGTGTCGCTTGTGGGGGCATCGCAGAAGGCTGTAATCTCCATATTGTTATCTGTGGCGATATACAACGGCTTTTCGTCGTCAATGTAATCGGTAACAGCCATAATGCCGTCGCCGTCATACTCTTCGAATGTCTTTATGTAACGTGCGAACTCCTCTTCGTGGAAGAGCGTATCAACCGTTGTGAGGCAGAATTTCTCCCCGCGTAACAATTCGCTTAGCGCATACATGCTGTGCATGGAACTTGGGGTGCTCTTGACAATGATGTTCATTTCGCAACCGGCATCAAGGTTTTTGAGGAACTCTACGGTCTCGGGTTGCTGCTCGTTAACTATTATGTTTATGCTACTGGCACCATTACGGGCAAAAATCCTGATAAGACGTTCTATTATGGGAACGCCTTGAAGTTCTACAAGTGGCTTTGGCTTTGCAACACCTTCACTGGCTAATCTTGAGCCCTCGCCTGCGGCAATTATCGCGAATTTCATTAATCTTCGTTGTCGGGTTGTTGCAGATTCAGGCGATTGCTGTCGTCGCGTTTCTCGAAGTACATCTTGCGTAATGGGTTGCGTCGTGCGTTGTCATACATTTCGCGGTTACGCTGTATGTCGATAGCTGTATATATAGCTTGACGGAATGAATTCTCGTCGGCTGCGCCTTTGCCTGCGATGTCATGTGCTGTGCCGTGTGCTGGTGAAGTGCGTACAATAGATAGTCCGGCAGTGAAGTTTACTCCGTCGTTCATAGCCAGTGCTTTCAATGGTGCCAGGCCTTGGTCGTGGTACATTGCGAGTATGGCGTCGAAGCAGGCATATTTGCCACTTCCCATAAAACCGTCGGCTGCGAACGGACCATAGCAGAATATGCCACCATCATTCATCTTGCGTACGGTAGGTGCAATAATATCCAGTTCCTCGGTGCCTAGCAGGCCATTGTCGCCAGCGTGGGGATTGAGCGACAATACAGCAATCTTTGGCGCGTCGATATTGAAATCTCTCTTAAGGCTGTTGTTGAGCAGTGTTATTTTCTCTTCAAGCAACTCCGGGGTTATTGCAGCCGGAATGTCGCGGAGTGCCATATGTGATGTGGCAACAGCCACTTTTATATCGCCACTACACAGAATCATCAACGCCTTATCACCGTTTCCACAACGTTCCTGAAGGTATTCGGTGTGTCCGGGGAAGTTGAAATTCTTGCTTTGAATGGCACTCTTGTTGATGGGTGATGTTACGAGTACGTCGATTTTTCCCTCTTGATAATCCTTTGTGGCTTTCTCTAATGCCTGATATGCCGCTACACCGGCCTCTTCGCTAACAGTGCCAAGCTCAATGTGTAGCTCGTCGCTGTTGCAGTTTATGATATTCAACTTTCCGGCTTGTGCCTCGCTTGCGTTGTCAATGGCATTATATGGAGTCTCCATCTCAAGTGCCTTGCGGTGATATGCCGCTGCCTTAGGTGAGCCATATACTATTGGTGTGCAGATGTCGAACATCTCCTGGTTGTCAAATGCCTTAAGTATTATCTCGTAGCCAATTCCGTTTATATCACCTTGGGTGATACCTACGCGGATGTTTCTTTTATCGCTCATTGTATATGATTTTTATTTTTGTTCTTTATTATCATCAACCTCTACTACTACTTGTGGTATGTGGATGCTGTTCTCAATCAATTTGTCGGCTGGTAGCTTCAATGTGTATAGTGAAGCCTCAAGCTTTCTGATGAATTTACCTTTCTTTTGTCCGGCAGCATAAACAAATGCTTCAACAACAATAACTCTGTTGTTTATCTCATCTACAACAGAATGTGAAACGAATGGTCCGCCCATCATGTCGTTCTCCATATACCATAGGCCTCGTGTTATTTGCAGATAACGGTCTCTGTGCGATGTCTCGGTAATGTTTACATACTCTTTCTCTGTCTGTATGTATTGTCCCGGTTTACCGCCAGGCATATTCTCCTTCATCACTGAGTCGCGTTTTTGTATGTAGTTCTCCAGTGAAAAATCTTCGACAGAGGTGTATGGGTAGCTATACATCACGAAACTTAAAATCTCGGGATTAACCGAATTGAAGTCCGACAGCCAAACGAAATCCTTACCACGTTTTTCACCACTCATCTCTGCGGGTATCATTAGCTCGCAACCAAAGAGTTCCTTTACTGTTTCTACAGCTGCCTCATTGTGTCTCTGCTTGAGGTTCTCTATCTGTCTGTTCAACTCCACGGCATTGAAGAAATCTATCACCACATTTGCATTCTCTTTCATGTATTGCTCGAATTCGTCTCGTGATGGCGACTGAATTGTCATTATCACTTGATCTCTTGCGAAGATGTCGTTCGAGAATTTGCATAGTGTTCTTGAATACATGCGGTTGTCTATATCAATGTTTATGATGTTGCGGAACGGCTTGGTGAGGTTGCCCAACTGCTCTGTCCTTGAGATACGGAACGAACGCTCCGACTGTGGCAGTCCGGGGATATCTGTATCCAGAACCTCTTCCAAAGCTCTTCCTGCGGGTGACTCCCAAAATTCTTGAGTGCACACTACAAGCACCTCATATGGGTTACCTACCGCACTGCGCTTGAATGCGCTGTCGGTGCTGTCGCAGGCTGTCAACAACATTGCCGAAACTAAAATGAATAATAATTTTTTCATGGTATTTTATCTTTATATCTTGTTTTTACTCTCTTGTTTTAGTGTCGATAACATTCCGCATGCGGCAAATATATCCTCACCGCGTGATGCTCTGATAGTTGTGAACAGCCCGTTCTTGGTAAGGTAGTCTCTAAGCTGTGTCATTCCATTCTCGTCAACACCTTCGAGGGGAACGCCGGGGATGGCATGGTAGCGTATGAGATTTATGCGGCAATCAATACCGTCCAACAGCTTTAGTAACTTACGTGCATGGAATGGTGTCTCATTGATTCCTTTGAATACTATATATTCGAAAGTGAGCCTTCTCTGATGGCTGAAATCATATTCACGCAACAGGTCGAGCATCTCTGGTGTTGAAAATCCTTTTTCGGCAGGCATAATCTCAGCACGCTTTTCCGGTATGGGGTGGTGCAGGCTTATGGCAATATGGTAGTCGCCCGAGTCGAGCAGTCGCTTTAGACCTTTACGTAGTCCCACAGACGATACGGTAAGGCGATGAGGGCTCCATGCAAGAGCATAGTCGGCTGTGAGTATCTCAATGGCTTGTAACAGGTTGTCGAGGTTGTCGCAAGGTTCACCCATACCCATAAATACGATGTTTGTCAGTTTCTCAAATTCCGGCAGTGCGAGAATTTGATTGACTATTTCGTTGGCTGTCAGGTTTGCCGTGTGTTTCTGTTTGCCTGTCATGCAGAACAGACAATTCATCTTGCAACCAACCTGTGACGAGACGCATAGTGTTGCTCGTTCGCCGTCCGGTATATATACAGCTTCGACGAAGTGTCCGTTCTCAACCTCATACAGGTATTTGACTGTGCCGTCTATCGATCTGGCTTCGTCGGCCGGAGATTTATATCCAACTTCGAACAATTCGTTCAGCCTCTCTCTGTTCTTTAGTGAAATGTTGGACATCTCGTCGATGGAGCGCACGCGCTTCTTATATATCCAATCGGCAATCTGCTTGGCAGTAAAAGCAGGCATCCCGGCCTCTTTTACTGCATCCTTGAGCTTGTCAAGCGTCATTCCTGCCAATTTCTGTTTTTTACAATCCATTTTTTTTCTTGTTTTGAGTATTTCGATAGTTTCCGAATATAAACAATGCTACGAAGATAATGCAAAAAAGTGATTTAACTTGTATGTTATAATTAAATTATATTTTATAAAGTTAATAATATCTTTTTTGTTGTATGCTTGCTGTATTTTTTTTGCCAATATGTTCTGCACTCGCTTTAAAAAATATTGAAGCAAGCTTCATATTTCTTGCTCGTTTGTGTATATTTGAGGTAAGCCTCGAATATGTTCTGCACTCGCTTTAAAAAATATCGAAGCAAGCTTCATATTTCTTGCTCGTTTGTATATATTTGAGATAAACTCGAATATGTTCTGCACTCGCTTTAAAAAATATCGAAGCAAGCTTCATATTTCTTGCTCGTTTGTATATATTTGTAGAAAAATGCGATTATGGAAAAACATACAATAGAAATATTTGTGCCTGCGGGTGCAACCGACAATATGACACAAGTGGCAGAACGCTTTTCTGCAGTTCCTTCTCTTTGTAAATTGTGGATTTGGAATGTGTGCCCTTGTGACGAGAAGCTTCCGTCTGTAGCAACGGTGCTTGCGGTGGAGTCTTTGACTGCTACGTCTGTTTTTAGGGATATGGCCAAGCGTGCTTCGTGTGAGTTTGTGCTGTATATCACAAAGCCAAACGTTGAAGTTGATGTCGAGGTACTTGCGGAACTTTGTAATGCTATGCCTGAAGATGCCTCTATGGCATATGCTGATTACCGTAAAGCTGTAGATGGAAAAATTATCGATGCGCCAACAATTGACTGCCTGGAAGGTGCTTTGCGTAATGATTTTGATTTTGGGCCTGTACTTCTTATAAGAACTTCGGCTCTTAAGAAATATCTGGCGATGGAACTCGAGGAGCATGACTTCGCCGGATTCTACCAACTGCGTTTGGCTCTTGAGCGCGTTGGCGATATATATCATTTTTCAGGCTATCTTTCGTTGGAGCAGGAGTGTGATAACCGCAAGAGTGGTGAAAAGCAATTCGATTATGTTAATCCTGCCCAGCGTAATGTGCAAGTTGAGATGGAACGTGCTTGTACGGCTCATCTGAAAGCTGTTGGCGCATGGTTGCCACCATGTAAATACAGTGATATAGATCTTTCAGCCGGTGAGTTCCCCGTTGAGGCTTCGGTTGTTATTCCTGTGCTTAACCGCGAATCCACAATTGCCGATGCTATCAAGTCGGTACTTGCACAAGTGGCTTCTTTCAACTTTAATATACTTGTTGTAGATAATCATTCTACAGACAAGACTTCGGAAATTATAGATTCTTTCAAAGATGAAAGGGTAGTGCATATAATACCCGAAGATACCGGCTTGGGTATTGGTGGATGTTGGAATCTTGCTGTGAATGATGCACGTTGCGGACGTTTTGCTGTTCAGCTCGACAGCGATGATATATATAGCGATGAGTGTACGTTGCAAAGGATTGTCGATGGCTTTTACGCTCAACGTTGTGCAATGCTTGTTGGAACATATCGTATATGTGACTTCGACCTCAATACCTTGCCTCCGGGGGTAATTGACCATCGTGAGTGGACCGATGATAACGGACGTAACAATGCCTTGCGTATTAACGGATTGGGTGCGCCAAGAGCTTTTTATACTCCTGTAATACGTCGGGTCGGTTTCCCGAATGTGAGCTATGGCGAGGATTATGCAGTGGGTTTACAGATATCGCGCAACTATCGCATAGGGCGAATATATGATGTGCTTTATCTGTGCCGTCGTTGGGGCGGAAACTCCGATGCTGCCTTGTCGCACGAAAAGGTGAATGCCAATAATCTGTATAAAGATAGATTGCGTGCTGCAGAATTCAAGGCAAGGCAGGCGATGATGCAGACGATGCGCTATCCATCCCAAGCGGAGTTGGATGACTTTTTTGAGGAACAACTTGCCTGTTGGCCCGAAGCTAAAGAACGTTATGTGAATCTTGAGAAGGTGTGTCTGCGCAAACTTGAAAACGGGTTGCAAATGCAGTATAATCCTTCGCGTGTGGTATCTGCAGCAGCGAAAGTTGACAGTGAGTCTGTAAAAAAGCGCGACTGTTTCTTATGCTCTTCCAACCGCCCACAATGTCAGATGAAATTGGACGCTTTAGGTAACTTTGATGTGCTTGTAAATCCATTCCCGATATTGCCAAATCATTTTACATTGTCGTGGAAAGAACATCTGCCTCAAATAATTGAAATGATGTATTCAGATATGCTTGTTCTTGCAAAAGAGTGGCATAGGATGGCTCTTTTCTACAATGGAGCAAAATGCGGCGCATCAGCGCCCGACCACGCCCATTTGCAAGCTGTGTGTAAGCAGGATATCCCGTTGCTATCCGATGAGTGGCGTGAACGCATTGCAGAGAGTCTTGAACCATTGTTTATGTGTGGTGGTGATGGTATTTATATGACTAAAGGATATGTTGTGCCGTTGTTCGAACTTAGGGCTGCCGGTGTGAGCCGTTCGGTGGAACTGCTCTCGCGTTTGCTTGCGGTAATGCCTTGCGAAGATGGCGAAGCTGAGCCGCGCGTGAATGTAATATGCTTTTATGAGCGTGGCGAAGGTTATGTGACCATTGTTGTTCCGCGTTCACAGCATCGTCCGGCGTGTTATAGCGTAAATGGCAATAGTGGTCGTATGGTAAGCCCTGGTACGCTTGATATGGCCGGGCTTATAGTGACACCTCTTGAAAAGGATTTTGTTGCAATAACAGCCGAGGAGGCTCATGCAATGTTGCAGGAGGTTGCTATAAGTGATGAAATGGTTGTGGAAATTGTTGAAAATATTGCATTTGGACATGCGGAAAATTGATGTTGGAATATTGCGAGCGGCGGAAATAAAGTTCGATTTTATCGGTGGTTTTTGCCAGCTCTGTGTCGCCTGTGCTACTCAAAATAGAGTCTCTGTCTGCAATGGTAAGTTATTGTATAACGGGAACCTTTACGAGGAACTTCTTTTTGTACCTTGTGACGAAAATTCAACATTTGTGTTGCATGATGTTGTTATAGGCGTTGGTTTTCATTGGCAAAGGAAAGAAATACAGAATTTTAGAGGCGAACTCCGCTTTATTATTGAAGAGGGTGAGGTGCGTGCGATAAACAGAATTGCTATAGAGGAATATCTGATAAGCGTGATATCAAGTGAGATGTCGGCAACCTCGTCATTGGAATTCTTGAAGGCGCACGCCATTGTGTCGCGCAGTTGGCTGTATGCTCAGTTGCTGCGTAAGGAGAAAGTGCAGCAAGGGGTGTTGGGTTGGGAAAATGAAGACGAGATTGTGCGTTGGTATGCACGCGAAGACCACACATTGTTCGATTTGTGCGCCGACGACCATTGCCAGCGCTATCAAGGTATTACTAGGGCGCATAATCCTAATGTGGCACGGGCCGTAAAGGATACTGCAGGGCTTGTGCTTAAATATGACGGCGAGGTATGCGATGCCCGTTTTAGTAAATGTTGCGGTGGTGTTACAGAACTTTTCTCTTCGTGCTGGGAAGATGAGAATCCGGCATATCTGCAAGCGTTCAGAGATTGTGAAAATGTAGAGCCTTTGCCGTCACTTATGGACGAGAAGTCTGCACGTCGTTGGATAGAGAGTGCGCCCTCATCGTTCTGTTCCACAGTTGACAAGCCTGTTCTATCGCAGATTCTCAATGGCTATGACCGCGAAACGAATGATTTTTATCGTTGGCAGGTGGAATATACGCAAAAGGAGCTGACGGCAATAATTGAGGAACGCTCGGGTATTGATTTTGGTACAGTGGAACAACTTGTTCCGTTGGAACGCGGTGCGTCGGGTAGAATAACACGTTTGCAGGTTATTGGCAGCAAGGCTTCGCGAATTGTAGGCAAGGAACTTGAGATACGCCGTTGGCTCTCGAAAACACATCTCTACAGCTCGGCTTTTGTTGTTGACAGATTCAATGACAATGGCAATGTGTACTTTGTGCTTAAAGGCGCAGGCTGGGGCCATGGAGTGGGGCTTTGTCAAGTGGGTGCTGCTGTTATGGGTGAGAAAGGTTTTTCATATTCCCGAATTCTTGCACATTACTATCCGGGTGCGCAGATTGAGACTGTATAAGTGGTTTATGTCTGCTTTTGTTGTAGTTTCCCTGTTTTTCATAGAAAAAGTCTTGTATGAGACTCTTTTGGAATGGAAATATTTTTTTTAGACTGAAAAAAGTGTTTACTTTGCAATAATTTTGTTAAAAGTCAGTTATTTATAATAAAATAAAAACTAAACATTTGCTATGGTTATAAAAGATGGTATGAATGCAGTGGAACGTGCTGTCAAGCGCCTGTTCGATTTATCGTGCTCATTTTTCGGGTTGGTGGTGTTGTCGCCTATCTTTTTGATAGTGTATATCAGCCTGCGATTGCAGAACGATGGCAGTGTCATTTTTAAGCAAGAGAGGATTGGCTATAAAGGCAAGCCATTCAACATATATAAATTCAGAACTATGCGCACCGACTCGGAGAGTGCGGGAATTCCATTGCTTGCCGCTAAAGGTGACGAGCGTCTGACCAAAGTCGGAAAGTTCTTGCGCGAGCATCATCTCGATGAATTGCCACAGTTGTTTAACGTGTTCGTGGGTGATATGTCGTTTGTGGGCCCAAGACCCGAACGCCAATATTTCATAGACAAAATTAAGGAGGTTAATCCCAATTACGATTATCTTTTCCTTGTACGTCCCGGTGTAACCTCTATGGCTACTATTTATAACGGCTATACCGATACTCTTGAAAAGATGCTCACACGCTTGGATATGGATTTGGAATATCTGCAAAAGCGTTCTTTGTGGCTCGATCTTAAAATAATCGTTACAACGGTGTTGAATATTGTGGTAGGTAAGAAATTTTAAAAATAACTAATTTATATAGATATATGGCAAAGAGATTTGTTTTATTGCTTTCTTGTGTTTTTTGTTTGCAGTTTGCTGTTGCTCAATCAATGAGTGATGAACAGATAATTCAGTATGTAATGGCAGAGCAGCAAAAGGGCACCGATCAACGTACTATAGCATCAAAACTATTGCAAAAAGGTGTCTCTTTTGAACGTCTTCGCAAGATTAAAGAAAATTATAATAATAGAACAGCAGCTGGAGGTGGTTCTGCAGCAATTGTAGATGAGCAGGATGTCTCTTCGCGTTCTCGTGAAATAGTTTCTAATGATTCTTGGCTCTATTTCGATGAGTATTTGCTAGATGAGCCACGTGTGTTTGGGCACAATATATTCAATAATGAATTGCTTACTTTTGAGTCTTCAAAAAACATTCCAACACCTTCTGATTACGTTTTGGGAGCCGGTGATTATGTGATTATTGACATTTGGGGCGTTTCTCAGAATATTATTGAATCGGAAATTTCTCCTGATGGCAAAATTGTTGTTAAAGGTGTAGGTCCGTTGCATCTTGCCGGAAAAACAGTTGAAGAGGCTAATAAATATGTTAATGATGTATTAGGAAAGATATATTCTGAATCAAGCATTAATTTGACAATAGGAGCAACACGTTCAATAGTAGTACAGGTTTTGGGTGAGGTTGTTACTCCAGGAAGTTATACTTTGAGTGCACTCTCAACAGCGTTCAATGCTTTGTATGCAGCCGGAGGTATCAGTGATATTGGTACACTGCGTTCGATAAATGTATTCCGTAAAGGAAAGAATGTAGCAACAATTGACGTATATGATTATATCTTTAATGGCAAAACCGATGGTAATATACGCTTGCAGGACGATGATGTCATCAGTGTTGGTGCTTACGAATCAATTGTGAAAATCGCCGGTAAGATAAAGCGTCCGTTAGGTTATGAGTTAAAGGAGAATGAAACTCTATCTTCACTTTTGAAATATTCCGGTGGTTTTATGGGTAATGCTTATAGTGAGCAGTTGCGCGTTATCAGAAAAACCGGAAGAGAGTATTCTCTTTTCACTGTTGATAGAAAGAAAATGGGAGAATTTGCCATGTGTGATGGCGATTCTGTCTATGTCGATTCTATTATTCCTCGTTTCTCAAATAAAGTAGATGTTGCCGGTGCTGTATTTTTCCCGGGCTCATATCAGTTTGGTGAGAATATAAATACAGTATCAGAACTTGTCAATGCGGCCGGAGGGTTACGCGAAGAAGCCTTTGTTGATAGAGCTTTGTTGATTCATAGAAATGCCGATAAAACAAGAGAAGTAGAGTCTATTGACGTAAATGGTATAATAAATAGAAGTGCTGCTGATGTTGCATTGCGAAACAATGATTACTTGTTGATTTCAGATAGCCATGCAATGAAGGGACGTCAAGTGATAAAGGTTCATGGCGAAGTTAGAAATCCCGGTGAATTTGTATATGCCGAGAATATAACTCTTGAGGATGTAATATTATGGGCAGGTGGATTAACACGCGCAGCATCTACAGCAAGAGTAGAAGTCTCACGTCAAATCAATGACCCTACAGCTTTAGAAGAGACAGAAAAGAAAGTAGAGACATTTGTCTTTGATATTAATGACGGCTTTGTTTTAGATGGTAAAGAGGAGTTTGTTCTTCAGCCTTTCGACGAAGTGAATGTACGTCGTACACCTGTTTATGGCAAAATAGATAATGTGCAAATAAAAGGCGAAGTGAACTTTGCAGGTCAGTATCCTATCACATCTAATGAGTTTAGGTTAAGCGATCTTGTTAAAGTTGCAGGTGGCGTTAATGGCAAGGCATATCTTAAAGGTGCAAATCTATTGCGTAAAGCAACAAAAGAGGAAATCAAGCAAAATAAGATTTTGAAAGAGCGTTCTGCGATAGATTTGTATGAGGATGCAATTGTAACTTCAAGGGAGATTAATCTGGTTCTGCTCGACTCTTTGATGAAGATGAAGATGGTAGAAGAGGGACTTTATGTTTTGGCTATAGACCTGGAAAAGGCTATAGAGAATCCCGGTAGTAAGTATGATGTGGTTTTGCGTAACGGTGATATCTTGACAATTCCGGAATATACTTCTACTGTAAAGATTAGAGGTGAGGTAAATTATCCAACGGCTACAAATTGGCAGAAAGGAAAGTCTTTGCGCTATTATATTAAGCATGCCGGAGGTTTCGGTAGCAAAGCAAAGAAAAACGGAGTCTATGTAATAAATATGAATGGCTCTGTTGAGAAAATATCAAGGTCATCAAAGAAAGCAATATTACCAGGTTCGGAGATTGTAGTATCAAGCAAGGCTTATCGCAAGAGAATGTCAACAAGCGAAATTATAGCAATAGGTACATCTACAGTTTCTTTGGGTACAATGATTGCCACATTTGTAAGACTGATTTATTAACTAAGGCAATAGTAGGTAAATTATGGAAAAACAATCAAGGATACAGGAGTTGGCTAATGATATAAATGCACTTCGTAAATGCTGTAACATTCTGTGGAAAAACCGTCGTATGTATATAAAATATGTTTTTGTTGGAATTGTCATATCGTTGGTTATTTCTTTCAGTATTCCTAGAACCTATTCTTCTTCAGTTCTGCTTGCTCCGGAAACAGCAGACGGAGAAGTTGGTGGAACTATTTCTAGTGTCGCCGGACTGGCTGGTTTGAATCTTGGAGGAAATCGGGACGCGTTTACAGTTGATTTGTATCCTACAATAGTATATTCGTATGATTTTATTTTGGGCTTGAGTGAAGTAAAAGTAAAATCTTCGGAATTGGGTGTGGAAACTACGTATGCTGATTATCTGTTGAAACACGCTAAACATCCATGGTGGAATTATCCAATCAAATGGTTGAAAACAACAATTGCTAATTTGTTGGAAGATGGCGGAGAAGATAATAATGGATTACCTACAGGATTGCGTTATTTGTCGGAGAAAGAATATGCCTTATGTGAAAAAATACAGGACAATGTGCGTTTTTCTGTAGAAAAACTTACTGGAATCGTTTCTGTGTCAGTTTTTGACCATAATCCGGAAATAGCATCTATTGTAGCAGACAGTGTTGTTGAACGTTTGAATAATTTTATTCTTGATTATCGTACATCTAAAGCACGAAAACAGTACGAGTATACATCTGCATTATGTGATAGTACAAGGTTGAATTACTTGGCATTACAAGACCGATATGTCAAATTTGTGGCGACTCATCAAGCTTTGAACTCTCCAATACAAAAGGCCGAGATGGATTTCTTGGAGAAGGAGGTTGATCTTGCCTTTCAGTCATATAATACCGCAATGTTGCAGAATCAGATGGCACAAGCAAAGATTTTTGAGTCAACACCTGTGTACACGGTAATAGAATCTTCATACGTACCGCTGTATGCGGATTCTCCCAAGAAATTGTTTATGCTCATTATCTTTGTGATGCTGTCCTGCGTAATTGCTACAATCAAAGTTTTTTATTCCGAGTTTTTTTCTAAGAAATGAATGAGAGAACAGGTTTGATTAAATTAATAGGCAATATTCTTTATATGTTGCTTATCTTCCTGTTTGTAGCAGACCCTACTAATACTATCTTGGGACTGAAAAATGTTGTATTTACTCTGTTGTTTCTATACAATCTTTTTTTCTTTAAGCCCGATTGGTCAAAATTGGTTTATTTCGTAATACCGTTGTTGGCTATATCTGTTTCTTGGGTGTTTGCGATTGTTCAGGGTAATCATGTAGATATGATGGAATTAAAAGGTGTAATAACAGCCTTTATTCCACTATTACTGTTGATGTGGTCTGCAACCTATGACGTTGTAAAACTCTCCTTGTTGCCTGTTACAGTTACGGCTATAATAGTGCTTGCTCTTTTTTGGCTGATATTTTTCGTGCCGGACCTGGAAGGAATAATATATATGTTTATGGGAATGCACGACGATACCATAATGATGTCAAATAGAGCATTTCTTGGTGTTGAGATATTCTGTATGTATCCAAAATCAACATCGGCATTCCTTGCTGTTTTTGGCATTGCATTATACCATTCTTTTAAAGGAAAAAAAAATCGTTTCGTTTATATATTTATAAGCCTGGTGCTGTTGCATATGTTTGTTATAAGCGGTACGCGTAGCTCAGTGTTGTTGCCTATATTTCTGGTTGGTCTCATATTGCTGATATATTGCAGGAACGGACGTTATATGAGATATGTCATTTATCCTAGTGTCTTTCTGTTTTCTGTTGTATTCTTTGTGTTGCTTGCTATGTTGCTTTTGGAAGAGAACGAAGCTTCAAACATGGTAAAATATGCTCACTTGACATCATACAAGAATCTGTTCAATGAACATCCTGAATATTTGTTGTTGGGGCAAGGACCAGGTACAGAGTTCTATTCTTTGGGTTTTAGAGAAATGACTGTGAAAACAGAATGGACCTATCTTGAACTTATTCGAAATTATGGAATTATGTGCTTGCCGATACTATATGTTATTCTAAAGCCCTTGTATGATTTGTTTGCTTTATCTGTTAAACAAGAATCTACCATTGCGGTTGCGTTTGCATATATGATATATCTGGTTATTGCCGGAACAAATCCATTGTTGCTGTCATCAACAGGAATGTTCGTGTTGTTGTCTGCGTATAGCTATGTAGCCTGCATTAAAAATAAAAGTGAAAATCAAGTGTTGTAAATATGAGTGTGAAGGATTTTTTGAAAAGTTTTTTTTCTGATAGTCTAAGGGCGCGTTACAGAGCTCCGTTTTTGATGTTCTTCAGGAATACAAAAGTGAAGAAATATTCAAGTGTTGCCGAATTTTCCGAGATTTATGGTCCTTTCATGTGCGATCCGCGGTATCTGCAAATTGAAGACCATGTGCGTATTCAGCCTATGAACCGGATTGTCAGCTCTGGCGGACGTGTTGTCATAAAGAAATTTTCTGCAATAGGACTTGGATGTACTTTTATCCCCGGTACGCATATACCGACTGTTGGCCTCCCGCAGTTCTTGAGCCGTGGACATATCAATGATGTCTCAAAAGAGATTGTAATAGAAGAGGATGCTTGGGTAGGTGCCGATTGCACATTGTTGTGTAAGGCAGCTGTACGTCGAGGTGCTGTTGTCGGTGCTTCATCACTTGTTACGAACGAAATCCCTCCATATGCAGTTGCTGCCGGTTCTCCGGCAAAGCTCATAGCAACGCGTTTTACCCTTGAGCAGATTATAGAGCATGAGAAATCGCTGTACCCCGAGGAAGAACGCCTGTCCGTTGAATACCTTAAGGAATTGTTCGAAACCAAGTATGTGGGGTTACGTTCCATAGGAACATCTGATATCTCGCCCGAAGACAAGTTGAAGTTAAAGGCTTTGAAGAAGGATTTTAAGATTGTTGATTATGCAGAATGTGAATAAAGTTGCAATAAACAGCATTGCACTCTATTTGAACATGATTGTAACAATGGGTGCAACTTTGTTGGGAACACGTTTTGTGTTGAAGGCACTTGGTGGTACTGAGTACGGAGTCTATGTGCTTGTTGCCGACATTGTTGCAATGTTCTCCTTCTTGAATGTTTCTATGGCTGCTGCAACCCAGCGTTATCTCTCCTATGCCTTAGGTGAGGGACGCTCAGAGAGGCTGAAGGAAATATTCTATAACAGTGTAATGATACACATGTTCATAGCAATTGTGTTATTGCTTGTATTCGTTTCCTTCGGCTTGCCTGCGATTAACACATGGCTTGATATTCCCGATACCATGAAAGGGAATGCTATGTCTGTGCTGGGCTGCATGGCCGTAAGTACGGTATTCATAGTGTTGGCTGTGCCATATGAAGGTGCTATGAATGCTCATGAGGATATATTCGTGATAGCTGGTATAAACGTGTTCGATGCACTTTTTAAATTTTCTGCAGCTTTAATAGTCTTGTTTGTTCCTGACAATAGACTTGTGACATATGCACTTCTTGTAATGCTCTCGGCAGTAATGGTGTTTGTGCTCAAGATGCTATATTGTCGCAAACATTATGCAGAGGTACATTTTAAATGGCATATGATAAAGGATTTCAAACTTGTCAAGGATATGACAGGATTCGCCGGATGGAATCTTGTCGGTACGGGATGCTCTCTTCTACGTTATCAGGGTGCGGCCATTCTTGTCAACAAGTTCTTTGGACTTGTCGCAAATGCGGCGTACGGTGTGTCGCAACAATTGAATGGTTTCTTGCTCTTCTTTGCGAACTCGTCGGTCCGTCCAATGCGTCCCCAGATAATAAAGAGCGAAGGTGCCGGGAATCATGAACAGATGGTTAAATTGGCCAATACTGTGACGAGGATGACCTTTATTCTGCTATGTGTCGTTATACTGCCGTTATATATTAACATGCCTTATGTGCTTGAATTATGGCTGGGTGACGTGCCTGAAGGTGCTCTGTATTTCTCCCGAGGATTCTTGATGATAGTGCTTGTAAGCCAATTGTCCATAGGGTTGCAGATAGCAGTGGAAAGTACCGGACGGATAAAGCGTCTTCAGATTATAGTAGGCTTGATGCATGCTGCTCCTATTTTAGTGACATGTGTACTGTTTCTTCTTGGTTATCCTGCATACGTGATGATGATTTGTATAATAGTGGAAGAGGTGATTGCTCTTTTTGTGCGCCTTTGGATAGCACATAGAGATGCTGGTATGGCGGCTTGGCAGTATCTGCTAAAAACAGTATTGCCGTGTGCCTTGTGTGCGGTTTTTGCCTTTGTTCTGTCTGCCGTAATTTGTTCTTTTATGGAGAATTGGCATCCTATGTCGGAAGTTGTTATCTCTTTTGCAACGGTCACAATATCAATGTTGTTCTCTGGCTACTATTTCTGCTTGTCCTCTTGGGAGCGTGGAAAAATTTTATCAATTTTACATTCTGTTAATAAAAAAATAATGCGAAAGCGTAACTGATGCTTTTTCCTGTGTTGCTGTCGCATTTATTGCAAGTATAGTTGGGTCATATGATGGATTTGAATAAGATGAATAGAGTTCTGGTTCTGTTGTCTACCTACAACGGTGAAAAATATATGAAAGAACAATTGGAATCGTTGTATTCGCAAGAGGGGGTGGATGTTTCTTTACTTGTGCGTGATGATGGGTCAAGTGATTCTACGCATGAAATCTTAGATGTAGAACAATTTGCCGGTCGTCTAAAATGGTATTCCGGTGAAAACCTTAAGCCGGCATTCAGTTTTTGGAATCTCTTGCAGAATGCTCCTGATAGCCCCTTTTATGCATTTTGTGATCAGGATGATGTTTGGGACAAGGATAAACTTAAGGTTGCTGTTGATAAATTGGCTTCTGCGGGTGATATGCCGGCACTCTATTTCTGTCAGACGCGTCTTGTGGATGCATCTATGAATGAGATAGAAAGTGTGAAAATATCGCCGCTTCTTACATACGATGAGGCTCTGATATATCATTTTGTAACCGGGTGCACTATGGTTATTAATAGCGCAATGCGCGAAGTGCTTTTGCGCTATACACCGGAGTACATACGAATGCACGATTTGTGGATATATGACGTGGCGCAGGCTGTTGGAGCAAAGATCTTTTTTGATCCTATACCACATATAAGCTATCGTCAGCATGGTGGGAATGTGATAGGGCAGGCGAATTCGATGAAAGCGGTATGGAAAGCACGTGTCGCACGATTGAAAAAGGACAAATGTATCCGTTCACGGTTGGCTAGAGAATTGTTGAACGGTTATTCAGATGTGATGTCGAACGAAAACCAGCTTTTGACAAAAATGGCTGCGAATTATAAGGATAATTTTGCCTCATGGATGAAGCTTCTTTTTACAAGCAAACTCAAATGCGCTCCTTTTTCTATTAATGTAACAAGTAAAATTGCAGTATTGCTAAGAATTTTCTAATCATGAAAAAACCGATTATATCTATCATTATAAGTATTTAAATAAGCTAGGTTGTAGAAAGGGAAGCAAATGTATAGTCTGTACAATTTTTATATGTATATAATCGCATTGTAACAAAGTGGTTTTTAATTTATTATAATAATAGTATGATTTCAGTATGTATGGCTACATATAATGGCCAAAAATATATAAGAGAGCAAATTGACAGTATTTTATGTCAGTTGAGCGAAGATGATGAACTTGTTATCTCTGATGACCATTCATCGGATTCAACAGCTGAAATTATTCAGTCTTACAACGACAAAAGAATAAAGTTCTTCTACAATGAACTGAAGAAAGGCGTCACGCATAATTTTGAAAATGCTTTGTTGAAATCTAAAGGTGATATATTGTTTCTTGCCGATCAGGACGACGTGTGGCTACCTGGTAAACTTGAGAAAATGGTGGTTTTTATGCGTCAAGGTAACTATGATGTTGTAGAGTGTAATTGTGCTCTTGTTGATGAAAATCTTAATGTCACAAAGGAACAATATTATTGCAAAGAATTTCCGCAAAAGAAATCGGTGTTGGGCAATTTTATTGTAAATTCTTGGCTTGGTAGCTGTATGGCTTTTAAACGCAAGGTATTTGAGGCTGCTTCTCCCTTCCCCGACAAAGTGGCAGCTCATGATTTGTGGCTATGTCTCTTCGCTCAAATGCATTTTAAATGTGGATATACACAAGAGGTTATGCAACTTTATCGAAGACATTCCAATACAGTGTCTTTTGCCGGTGGTAAAAGTACAAATAGCTTGTATTATAAATTAAACTATAGAGCATACCTTGCTTGGCATCTGCTTATAAGAGCTTTCCGTTGATTGTTATATAACAAATATCTTTGGACTTTTATGAATTCTAATTACGTTGTAATAATGACTGGTGGTATTGGTCGTCGTTTTTGGCCAATGAGTACTACGGATAAGCCTAAGCAGTTTGTAGGTGTTCTTGGTTGTGGAAGATCACTTTTATAACTAACTTTTGAACGTTTTAAGAAGATCTGCCCTCCTGAAAATGTTTGGGTGTTGACAAATCGTGAGTATGCAGATCTTGTAAAGGAGCAGTTGTCGATGCTCGACGATGATCATATTCTTAAGGAACCTTGTCGCCGTAGTACAGCCCCCTGTATTGCCTATGCTGCTTGGAAAATAAAGAAACTCGATCCTCGTGCCAATATGCTTGTTACTCCAAGCGACCACTTTGTTGCAGATGTTGAGGAATTCCGTCGTGTGGTAAAGTCGTCGTTGTCGTTTGTCAAAAACTCTAATGCTATACTGACTTTGGGAATAAGGCCAACGCGCCCTGAAACCGGTTATGGATACATTGAAACTGTTCTTGGGAATTCTAATATAGATAATAGAGAAATATTTCGAGTCAATTCATTTAAAGAAAAGCCAACGCTTGATTTAGCCCAAGTTTTTATTGCAAAAAGCAATTATTATTGGAACTCAGGAATATTTATATGGAATGTTTCTACAATAGTGAAGGCTTTTCACAAGTATCAATCGCCAATAGCATCTATTTTTGATTCTTTAGATTCCTATTATTTTACCGCTGAAGAGCAGGAACGTGTAAATGAAAAATTTCCGGAGTGTCGTAATGTATCTGTTGATTATGCGATAATGGAGCGTGCTGAAGATGTTTTTGGGTTACCTGGACAAAAAGTAGGATAATTAGAGTTGAAAAAACTCTTAGTGGACAAAAAGTAGGATGATTTCCTCAGCAGAGCGCGCTCTGCTGAGGAAATTCGCGTCTAATAATGTCTCATAATATATTCATCCAGCAGT
>JAZRGV010000014.1:0-2144 GCA_045644465.1 Bacteroidaceae bacterium | reverse complement strand
ACAAAGAACCGCAAGAACACAACAGAGCGTTTGGAGTTGAAGAAATACAACCCATATTTGAAGAGAGTAACTGTTCACAAAGAAATTAAGTAATAAGAGATGGCTAAGAAAGCAGTGGCAACCCTCCAGACAGGTGATAAGGAGAAGTTTGTAAAGGTTGTTAAATTGGTTAAATCACCTAAGACCGGTGCTTATATGTTCGCAGAGGAGATGCTTCCTCAGGGCAAAGCAGACGAGGCTTTGAAAAAGTAATTCATAGAAAGTATAAATAAAAGGGGATGGCTTTAAAACTAAAGCCATCCCCTTTTATTTTCTCTTCACAAATGCTTTTTTAAGATTTCTTTTGAATAGCAGATGTTTTTTATGTAACTTTGTGTCTATAAATCATTTATTAACTATACAATTGAAAAATATGAGAAAAATTACTCTTTTCTTTATGTTGATATTCGTGACGTTGACTTCGGCAATGGCGCAGACTGCGTTTGTTCCTACACGCTACGAAAGTACCAACATCTATAATCTGCACGAACTGCCAGGTGTTAAATTGTGGTTTTCTGAAGCAGTAGTGTCGGCATCGCTTGCAGAGGGTGAAACTTCATACGCCTATGTGCTTGATGCAGATGGTGATAGAGTGCTTGAATTAGATAAGCTTGGCTATATCAGCGGTTCGTTGAAATATGTAAGTTTAACAAACAAAGATGGTAAAAAGGTTACTGTTGCCGGTGAATACAAGGTTGTTGTAACTGCTACCGTGAAGAGCGCAAGCGGTAAGGTTTATGCAGGTGGTGAATGTAGTATGACTGTTGGTGTACCTCCTGTTGAAATTAATATTGATGCTATCTTGTGGAATACATTGTCAAAGATTCCTACAACAATAAATCTTACAATTACAAATGCAGAGGATATAGTACTTGATGCAACAAAGAAAGCTACATATACAGTTGATAATGTTGTTTACGAGGCTGCTGCAACACTGACAGATAATGTCATTACACTCTCTTTCGACGAGAATTGTGATTTTATTGAAGGTGAGTACGTATTTAATGTTCCTGTAGGAATGTTTACCTGTGATGGAGTAGAGAATGAAGAGAAAGTTGAGAACTTTACATACGTAAAGCCAATTCCTTTGACTGTTGTTTCTGTTACCCCTACCGAAGGTGCTCTAAAGAGTATTGCAACAATTAAGGTGCAATTCAATCAGGAAATTACTCCTTTGTGGGAATTTGAACTTGGAGGACGTGTGTTTGTCAGATCAAATGGCGACCTTGCAACAAATATTGTTGTATATACAGCATATATATATGATGTTCCAAATTCTGCCTATATCGAGGCTCCTGTTACTGAACCTGGTGAATATCTGTTCGATATTGCGAACGTTGTGGAGGAGGCTTTGGCCGACGGTGAGCAGGCTACATACACTTGGGTAATAGAAGCTGCAGAGACTGCAATAGAGAATGTTGCGGCTGTAACGGAAAAATCAGAGGTTTATGACCTTGCAGGCCGTAGTGTTAAGGAGATTGTAAATGCCGGAATTTATATTGTTAATGGCAACAAAGTGCTGGTGAAGTAAAAAACAGAATATAATATCAGGCAATCGGTAAAATCATTCAAGGTTTTACCGATTGTTTTTTTTGGGGTTGATATAGCTGTCAGTGCTGTGCAATATGTTTCTTGCGAACGTTGGACGTGTGTGGGACTGTATGTCGTTTAAAAGCGAATCCTCACACTGTTATGTATAATGCTTGCTCTATGTGTAAATTACGATTTTGGTAGCTGAAACCGAATTTTTTTGGCTTTGTGGAGTGAGTCTTTTTTCTTGGTTTTGAATTGTTGTAACGGGTTTTGCTATTTAGGCCGAAATAAGCATTAAGCGAGTTTCTGTGTGGCTTATGATAAATGATAGCTCTCTTTTGTAGAATCGCTCCTTTTGTTTTTAAATGACATATGTAATGTGGCTGTGCTATCTGTGATAGTATAAAAACAATCGAAGGCAACCGTTTAGGTTTGAAGTGAACCCCAAAAGTTAGACAAAAAACTTTTGGGGTTCATTTCATGAGTAAGAAACACGATCGTTCAGCATTGCTAAAATACATGCATATGCTTAAAGATGGTTATTCCATCAATTACATTCACAGCAAGTATGG
>JAZRGV010000013.1:0-17657 GCA_045644465.1 Bacteroidaceae bacterium | reverse complement strand
GCTGTGGGTACAGAAACGCTGAACAAGAACGCTATGTGGCTAGTAACAATGGTTGAGAAAGGCGCAATGGCAGTAGAGGATATAGAAAGTGATAACAGCGACAAAGTCGATGAGATATATGACCTGCAAGGACGAAAGGTTGTAAACCCAAGCAAGGGAATTTACATAAAGAACGGACAGAAAGTTATATATTGATAATAAAAACAATAAAGAGAAATGCAACGCTTAGGCGTTGCATTTCTCTTTATTGTTTAGGAGCGATAAATCTGTACAGGTTGCAACCTACAAAATTTCCTATTACCAGCGACGGATAAAGAACTGCAAGTTTTAAAAGATGTTCTGCAGTGTAGGATACAGGCACTGTAAGATAATAGAATGCATCGGCAAGGCAGTGTGGAAAACCGCAGTTTATGAACAAAGGTACACCAAACAACAATGCCAAAGGCTTGCCTTCGCGAGCAAAGGTAACAACGGTTGTCATAATGAATCCACAACCTACAGCAAGCAAGCCTGCACGCAACGGACCTATAGCCAAACGACCTTCCAATATTTTTTGAGCCGACTCACCTAGTTCAATAGGTGATAGACGCGCAAAGAGCGACACGAGCAAGCATCCGACAATATTGCCGGCAAGAATAAAGAGCAACTCCCCGACAGCACCCCAAAAGCGGCTCTTGCCATCTTTGTCACGCAGAGCAACAAAACCGGCTGTTCCGGTATAAAGTTTCAATTTGTAATTCACCACAGTCAAAAGACCGAATGAGAAAAGCACAGCACCTATAATGTTTGGGTAAGCCAGATAACCCCAGCCGGCTATACCTACGGCAATACCCGAGAGTACTGATGAACGGAATGTCTGTTTCATAATATTATTTTTTATTTTACTCTTCTTCCACTTTCTGTTATCATACGAAGTACCTCTTCGTTAAATGTACGCTCCGACATGAGCTTTTCAATGGAGATATGCATACGATAATTCCACACATGATTACGGTTCGACGGCACATTAATTCGCTCGCCATCGGGATCGGCAAAACGCAGACGCTCGTCCATAGCCATCCAGTCCTGCCATGCGAAAAGAGCAAAGGCCGATGGTGAACATAGATGCTGCATAAGAATTGCATGTGCCACTCTACCATCCATCTCCGCAGGAGCAACACCGTCAAAACCAAGCACATTGTTATAGAACTGCTGTGATAACATTCTGTCCTCACGCCACCAGCCACGCAGTGTACTCATATCGTGAGTTGACGGGGTGGCCACCGAAAGATAAGGATAACGATAAGGGTTTGCAAATGTCTCGCCAAAGAGCTTAGGCATTCGCTGTATCTCGAGCGAGAGCACCTGCAGGTTCTTCATAACCCAGGGCACACAGGCTGGTATCATTCCCAGGTCTTCACCACAGGCTGTCATGGTTGTTGATTCCAACAGCGGAGCAAGCTTTCGCATACCCTCGTGATACCAGAATGTTGTGTGGCGATTATAGTAATAATCCTCATAAAGACGGTCATAAGCTATACGTTCCTCTTGAGTAAGCTTTGTATATGCCGCAACTTCATTTCCAAGAATACGTGGGACAAACTTGCCCTCACAATGAATGTCGTGCAAGAACAGCACGCTGCCATAGAGACGCAACAATGTATCCTTCATAATCTGCGGCAACTTTGGTGTGCGTTCATAGATGTAGTATGCCAACAAATTTGCATTCTCAAGTTCGGGCTTGAAGCGGTATGTTCCGTCGGGCTGTACATCCAGGAAAGCATCGACAATCTGCTTGACTCTGCGGGGGAAGAGGCTCTTGAGCAATGCATCATCGATATATGGGACTGTGTGCAATTGCTCATCAAAAGGAAAGCCTAACTCCATGAGTTCCTCTTTTGAGTATGGCATATTAGGTGAAAAACTACCCAAGAGACCACTCTGTGCAGTACGCGGTATCTCCCATATACGGAAGAAACCTAATATGTGGTCGATGCGGTAGGCATCGAAGAAATGCGACATATATTGCAGACGACGACGCCACCATTTGTAGCCGTCGTTTGCCATCACCTGCCAATTATATGTAGGGAATCCCCAGTTCTGACCATCTGCCGAGAACATATCGGGAGGAGCACCGGCCGACACCGAGAGGTTGAACTGCTCGCTGTAGCACCACACATCAACTCCATTGGGAGCAACGCCGATGGGGATATCACCCTTGAGTGCTACGCCACGCGAATTGGCATAGCTATGTGCTTCGCAGAGTTGTGTATATAAGATATATTGAACAAAAGTATAGAAACGTGTTTCACGTATAGCATCGGGATATTCAGCAACCACCTTGTCCCAGATTGCACTGCTATATGACGAATATTCACCCCAATCGTTGATATTGCAACGCAAACGCGCCGAAAGGAAGCGGAAAAGGGTATATGGTTTGAGCCATGACTCCTGCTCTGCAACAAAGGCTTTGCAACCATCACTTGCAAGCATCTCGGTACCAATCTCCTCGAAGAGTTCGCGTAGGTAACCAAGTTTTAGCATATACACCTTGGCATAGTTGACTGCCACAAGGGTATTCAATGCCTCGCCCTCTTTTTTGTAATAGGCATTACGTTTATCACTGCTCAAAGCGGGGAGTTGTGACATATCGGCATATATGGGATTCAAAGCATATACCGAAACACAGTTATATGGGTATGAATCTTCGTTTCCACCACAAACTGTGGTGTCATTGACTGGAAGAAGCTGAAGGATGTTCTGTCCGGTATGGGCAAGCCAATCGACCATGAGCTTGATATCGCCGAAATCGCCTATACCCCATCCGTGCGCCGAGCGCAACGAGAAAAGCGGAATTACAGTTCCGGCAATACGCAGATTATCGCAAGGCAGATGCAATTCATCGAGCTGATAGAAATAGTTTGTAGCAGCCTCAAAATTAGGGAGCAGTATATGGCGGTTTTCGCCCTCTTCCCAACGCACATTTCCTTCGCCATCGACAGCAATGAACTTATAGCGCAAAGCACCGCTCCATAGGTTGGCTACATCAAATGTAACACTCCAACGGCCGGGCTGACGTTGCTGCATAGGCAATGCCTTCTCGGGGTTCCAGTTTCCAAGGACATCGGCTTCACCGGCAAGATAAAGACGCTCGCCCTTACGCAAACCTGTAGCATAGAGCGAAAATGTTACGCTACGGTTATACCAATTGATACTAGGTTCATCGAGTACAAGAGCATTGGTCTCAAAGAAACGGAAAAGATTGGTTTGGCTATAATAACCTACAGGAGAATCAAGCCACATATCGTAAACTATATAATTACGATTGATACAGTTGAAACGCAGAGTATGCGGAGTTCCCGACCATTCGTTGGCAATGACCTTACTGCCCGACAGCAATTCGTAACCGTAAACAACAGAGGCATAGTCGTCGCTCACCTCAAGCTTGCCATACCAATGTCCACGTTGCAATTCGCGCAACGACAACACACCATTGGTGATGTTACCGTTATCGTCGAGACGATAATTAAGGAACATGACACTGTTGTCGGTTACTTCGTACTTTATGTTGAATTCAATAAATCGCATTTGTATGTGTGTTTTGCATAAACCTTGCGAAAATACAAAAAAATACGAACAAATGAGCAAAAAAAGATGAATAAAGACTCATCGATTTATATATAAAAATCAACATAAATACCAAAATACAAGCTATTGTAACTATTTTCAATACAAAAACCGATATTTTTGGTTAAAACAAAGGTGATTAAAATAAAATGGACTAATTTTGCAAATTGAAACAGAGACCACAAACAAAAAAACTCGCAAAGGAATGAAGATATCTTTCGCCCGACTTATAATTCTGCTGTCGGTTATTCTTTTGACCATACCACCGACCATGGCGCAAAAGAATAAAAAGAAGCAGTTCACCGTTGTCATCGACCCCGGACACGGCGGCGTTGACCCCGGAGCCCTGGGACGTAGGTCAAAGGAAAAGGATATTAACATGAGTGTTTCAAAATTACTTGCTTCGATGATAGACGACAAATATCCCGAAGTAAAGGTCATCTTCACAAGAACAACTGATGTCAAGATTCCGCTTGTTCAGCGTGCCGACATTGCCAACAAAGCCAATGCTGACCTTTTTATCTCGATACACTCAAACGCATCGAAATCAAGCACAGCCAACGGATGCGAAACATTTACCCTTGGAGCAGGAAGTAGCGTGGAAGCGAAAGCTGCCGCGATGTATGAGAATGAGGTTATTCTGTCGGAAGATAATTTCGAGGAGATATATAAGGGTTTCGACCCTCGCTCAAGTGAGAGCTACATCATTTTCGAGCTAATAAGAAGCCATGATATGCAACTTAGTGCAGATATAGCACAGTTCGTACAAAACGGCATGGTAAAGGAAAGTAAACTTGCCAACCGCGGTGTTTCATCGGCAGGTTTTCTTGTGTTGCACAGAACAGTGATGCCAAGCATTCTTGTGGAGCTTGGTTTCATCACCAACAGCAAGGACGAGAATCTGATTTCTTCGAAAGAGGGACAAAAGAAACTTGCAAAAGGTATCTTTGACGGCTTTGCAAAATATTATGAGATTTACGGGAAAAAGCACGAGAAGAACAACGAAGAAATGCCGGTAAAGGCACAAGAGGATAAGCCAAAAGTTGTTGACAACAAACCACAACAGACAAAGACAAGCCCCACTATAGCCAAAGATAAGCCTGTATTTAAGGTACAGATATTTGCATCGGCCAATGCTATTAACCCCAAGGACAAACGATTCCAAGGAGAAAAAGCGCAATACTACAAGGAAAACGGCATGTACAAATACACCATAGGAGAGAGCAACAACTATAACGACATACTTGAAATAAAGAAAGATGTTTCAAAGAAGTTCAAGGAGGCATTTATTGTAGCATTCTTGAATGGAAAGAAGATAAATACACAGGAAGCAATAAAAATTTCACAAAAACAAAAATAATGGAAAACAAGAAAGGTACATTCACACGCGAGCTATGGATTGGCGTGCTTGGCATAATTGCCATTTTAGTTATCTATTTGCTGATTAACTTTTTCAAGGGAATAAATGTTTTCAGCACAGGAGAGAAATACTATGTCAAATTCAGCAATATCGGCGAAATAGTAAACACAAGCCCCGTATTCATCAACGGTTACAAAGTGGGACATGTGAGCAATGTTATATACAACTTCGAGAACCCCGATGAGGTATATGTTGAGATGCATCTCGACAACCAGCTACAGATGCCCGAAGGCTCTGTTGCGCTCATAAACACAAAGATGCTTGGCAGCAGCACCATAAGCCTCGCCTTGGGCAAAAGTGCGACAATGCTGCAACCAGGCGACACCATTGAGGGACGTATGAACACAGGAGCTCTTGACGAGGCTGGCGAGATGATTCCAAAGATTACCGCAATGTTGCCAAAGCTCGACTCAATACTTGTTTCGCTAAACAGCACACTTGCAAACCCAGCAATAAACAGTTCTGTAAACAACATTGAGGGACTTACAGCCGAGTTGAATACTACAGCAAAATTATTGAATAAGGTTCTTGAAAACGATATTCCTGTAGCTACTGGCAAGTTGGTACAGATTGAAGACGACCTGCTGAAGATGTCGTCGCAGTTGAGCGAGGTTGACTACAACAAGCTCATTGGCTCGCTCGAGGCTTCACTGACAAACATACAGAACATAACAGCTGCACTAAGCAACGGTGAAGGAACTGCAGGATTGTTGCTTAAAGACAGTACACTCTATTACAAGTTGAACAACACAACAGAAGCGGCAACATTGTTGCTTGAGGATTTGAAAGAGAACCCCAAGAGATATGTACACTTCTCGGTATTCGGCAAGAAGGATAAGAAATAACAGAATTTCCATAAACGAATAACGGAGCGCATAAGATGCGCTCCGTTATTCGTTTATATGCCAACAGAAAATCGTTGCGAACGGATAAACTCGCCATGACGATTATATATATTCAACGTATAATATCCACCTTGCAAGCCACGCACCCCTACACGCCTTACATAACCGCCGTAATACAATCTTCGCCCGTACATATCGAGCACCTCAATCTTCATTCCCCACCTTTCGGGAGCAGGCAGGAAAATATCCTTGACAAAGCCATTTGAGGCAACATAGTATCTTCTTACAGGTTCACTCTCAACGCCATAGGCATCAACAGCCGTCACTGCCACAGACAAGTTTTCCGACATAGGACGATGCCATACAAAAGAGACGGTATCGAGCATTGTTGCAAGCAGATTTTCGGGATTGCCAACATCAACACTATCACCCACCGCACCATATACATTGTAATGCACAGCCGGCTCACCGTCAACAACATCAACAGCATCCCAATGCAGTTGCAGAGATGAGACTGACGGCTCTAATGAAAAATTTGTTGGCGGCTGTGGTTTTGTTCCATACCAGAACATTGGAGGAACAAGCGCGGGAGTGCGGTAGATTGTCGAATAGACATCGTATGCACACGACATAAGATGCTCGGCACGAAACATTGCAGTACCCGACACACCCGCACTACGCGACGTACACAACTGACGAACTATCTCGTGTTGCTCCCACGCGCCATATTCGGGCAAAAGGCGGTAAGCACCTATTCCGGGAACAATGTGACGACCAAAGGCATTCTCCTGCCAATCGCGTACAAACGGATAGAAGTTGTTTCCGCGGAAATAGAGCATCGGAAAAATCATATCCACAATGCCGTCGCGCGCCCATTGTTGAGCCTCTTGAAAGCCTACATTATATGCATCCCATCCCAACGAGCTGTAACGTGTGAGGTCATCGTATTTACCAAGTGTAGCACAACTGACACGCACCCATGGCTTAAGTTCTTTCACGCACGCATATACATTCTTTACTATGCGTGTGATATTACTTCTGCGCCATGAGGCGAGAGAAAGACCATTGCCATACTTGCGATAAAGAGCTGCATCGGGATAGCCTTTATTTTTATCGGGATATCGCACATAATCAAGATGTATGCCATCGACATCATATTTCTCAACAATTTCCTTTACTATCGCAACTATATGGCTGCATGTGGCAGGGTTTCCTGGTTCCATATACCATGCCCCATCGTAATGACTACACAGAGAACGGTTACGCTGCGGTAACGACATTTTACCAACCATAGCAATATGCTCGTCTTTGCCAAGAGGCATTGTAACAAGCCAGGCATGCAGATGCATACCACGTTTATGGCACTCTTCTATCGCAAAGGCCAACGGATCGTAGCCGGGTGACTGCCCCTCGACACCGCTGAAAAGATGCGAAAAGGGTTCTATTTCCGAAGGGTATATGAGGTCGCCGCGCACACGTGTCTGCAACAACACCGTGTTTACATTCATTGCCTGTAAGGTGTCGAGCATTGCAATAAGCTCCTGTTTTTGATTTTCAACACCTTGTGGTGTAGAAGCCACGCTTTTTGGCCAGTCGAGATTTTCAATTACAGTGAGCCACACTGCACAATATTCGTACTTTGGGGCATGCGGTTGTTGAGCACTTACCACACCAAAAAGCATCAACAACAGCAAAAAAGATATAGTCTTAAGATATTTCATAATAAATTTATTACAAAATTACTCTTTTTTGCTATTTTTTGTAACATTATTCATATTATTTTGTACATTTGCGAGAATTCGCAAAGAAAGGATGCCTTTTGCATTCTTTGTGTAAAACCATCCAGAAAACAACAGCACCAGCAATGATGTTCTTTTTTATTGGGATGCTGTTCATACAGATAACATACAATTAATCAAATAAAAACGTTTTGTTATGACAAAAACAAAAAAATTCATCACATGTGACGGAAACCAGGCTGCGGCTCATATCGCATATATGTTTTCCGAGGTAGCAGCCATCTACCCTATCACACCTTCATCAACAATGGCAGAATATGTTGATGAGTGGGCGGCTCAAGGTCGCAAAAACCTTTTCGGCGAGACCGTAATGGTACAGGAGATGCAGTCGGAAGGTGGTGCTGTTGGTGCACTTCACGGTTCATTGCAGGCCGGCGCACTTACAAACACATTCACCGCATCACAGGGATTGTTGCTTATGATTCCTAATATGTACAAGATTGCCGGTGAGAAGTTGCCATCAGTATTCCACGTATCAGCACGTTCACTCGCAGGTAACTCATTGAGTATCTTTGGTGACCATATGGACGTTATGGCTTGTCGCCAGACAGGTTTCGCAATGCTTTGCGAGGGTTCGGTACAGGAGGTTATGGACCTTGCACCTGTTGCACACCTTGCTACATTGAAGAGCCGTATTCCTTTCTTGAACTTCTTCGACGGTTTCCGTACATCACACGAGATTCAGAAGATTGAGCTTCTTGAGCAGGAAGATATTGCTCCACTCGTTGAATGGAAGTACATCCAGGAGTTCCGCGACAGAGCTTTGAGCCCAACACACCCTGTTGTTCGCGGTACTGCAGAGAACCCAGAGACATTCTTTACACACAAGGAGAGCGAGAACCCATTCTATAATGCAGTTCCCGACATCGTAGCAGAATACATGGATAAGATTTCGGCTATCACAGGCCGCAAATATGCTCCTTTCACATACTATGGTGCAGAAGATGCCGACCGCGTAATTGTGGTTATGGGTTCTGCTACAGAAGCTATCAAGGAGGCTATCGACTATATGATGGCACGTGGCGAGAAGGTAGGTTTGGTAAGCGTACACCTTTACCGTCCATTCTCGGTTAAGTACCTTGCAGCTGTTATGCCTAAAACAGTCAAGAGCATCGCTGTCCTTGACCGCACAAAAGAGCCGGGAAGCCATGGTGAGCCTTTGTATTTGGATGTTGTTGAGGCATTCTCAAGCACACCTGAGCTAAGAGAACTTAACCCAACTATCGTTGGCGGACGTTTTGCGTTGGCTTCAAACGACACAACACCTGCGATTATCATGGGTGTATATGAAAACCTTGCATTGCCAGAGCCAAAGAACCACTTTACAATTGGTATCGTGGATGACGTTACATTCCTTTCACTTCCAAAGAAGGAGGAGATTGCAGTTGTTGACGGCATGTTCGAGGCTAAGTTCTATGGCCTTGGTGCAGACGGTACTGTTGGTGCAAACAAGAACTCAATCAAGATTATCGGTGAGAACACCGAGAAATATTGCCAGGCATACTTCTCTTATGACTCAAAGAAGTCGGGTGGTTTCACCTGTTCACACTTGCGTTTCGGTGACAAACCTATCCGCAGCACATACTTGGTGAACACTCCTAACTTTGTGGCATGCCACGTTCAGGCATATTTGAAGATGTATGATGTTACACGCGGTTTGCAGAACGGCGGTACATTCCTTTTGAACACAGTTTGGGAAGGCGAGGAGCTTGCAAAGAACCTGCCAAACAAGGTTAAGAGACTTTTTGCACAGAACAATATCAACGTTTACTATATCAACGCAACAAAGATTGCTCAGGAGATTGGCCTTGGCAACCGTACAAATACAATCCTTCAGAGTGCATTCTTCCGCATCACAGGTGTTATCCCTGTAGAGCTCGCTGTTGAGCAGATGAAGAAGTTCATCGTTAAGTCTTACGGCAAGAAGGGACAGGATGTTGTTGACAAGAACAATGCTGCTGTTGACCGTGGTGGCGAATACCAGAAGCTTGTTATCGACCCAGCATGGGCAAACTTGCCAGACGATGTTGAGGAGAAGAGAGACGAGCCCGAATTCATCACAAAGATTGTTCGTACAATCAATGCCCAGGAAGGTGCCAAACTCCCTGTTTCAGCATTCAAGGGACTCGAGGACGGTACATGGCCTGTTGGTACATCGGCTTACGAGAAGCGCGGTGTAAGTGCATTCGTTCCAAAGTGGGATGCTACAAAGTGTATCCAGTGTAACCGTTGTGCATTCGTTTGTCCTCACGGCTGTATCCGTCCATTCGTAATGGATGAGCAGGAGGCTGCTGGATTGAATGCAGACAAGATTGAGATGAAGGCTCCGGCAGCGATGAAAGGCATGCAGTTCAGAATTCAGGTTGGTGTACTCGACTGCCTTGGTTGCGGTAACTGCGCCGACATCTGTCCGGGCAATCCAAAGTTGGGCGGTTCTGCTCTTACTATGGTTCCGCTTGAGCAGGAGAGAGCTGAGGCTGCTAACTGGGATTACTGCGTGAAGAACGTGAAGAGCAAACAGCACCTTGTTGACGTTAAGAGCAATCCAAAGAACTCACAGTTCGCAACTCCATTGTTCGAGTTCTCAGGAGCTTGTTCAGGTTGCGGTGAGACTCCATACGTTAAGTTGTTGACACAGTTGTTCGGTGACCGCGAGATTGTTGCCAACGCAACTGGTTGTTCTTCTATCTATACAGGTTCAGTGCCTTCAACTCCTTATACAACCAACGAGAAGGGCGAGGGTCCTACATGGGCAAACTCATTGTTCGAGGACTTCTGCGAGTTCGGTTTGGGTATGAAGCTTGCCGAGAACAAAATGCGCGAGCGTCTTGAGAGACTATTCACAGAATTGCAGACCTGCGAAAAGTGTTCAGACGAGCTCAAAGCTCTTGCCCAGAAGTGGATCGACAACAAAAACAACGCTGAGGTAACAAAAGAGGTTGCTCCTGCAATTATCGAGGCTTGCGAGGCTTGCGGTTGCGATATCTGCAAACAGATTCTCGACATCAAGCAGTACATTGTTAAACGTTCACAGTGGATTATCGGTGGTGACGGTGCATCATACGACATCGGTTACGGCGGTCTTGACCACGTTATCGCATCGGGCGAGGATGTAAATATCCTTGTTGTGGATACAGAGGTTTACTCTAACACCGGTGGCCAGTCATCAAAGGCAACTCCTCTTGGTGCTATTGCTAAATTTGCCGCTTCGGGTAAGCGCATCCGCAAGAAAGACCTTGGTATGATTGCTACAACATACGGTTACGTATATGTTGCACAGATTGCTATGGGCGCAAGCTACGACCAGTGCTTGAAGGCTATCCGCGAGGCTGAGGCTTATCCGGGTCCATCACTTGTTATCGCATATGCTCCATGTATCAACCATGGTATCAAACGCGGTATGGGTAAGGCACAGGCAGAGCAGGCTGCTGCCGTTGAGTGCGGTTACTGGCACTTGTGGCGTTACAATCCAGCGTTGGAGGAAGAGGGTAAGAACCCATTCACTCTCGACAGCAAGGAGCCACAGTGGGATAAGTTCCAGGAGTTCTTGCAGGGCGAGGTACGTTATGCATCACTTGCAAAACAGTTCCCAGCAGAGGCAAGCGAATTGTTCGGTGCTGCTGAAGAGATGGCGAAAAAACGCTACGCAAGCTACGAGCGCATGGCAAAGTTAGACTGGGGCAAGGAGGAATAATAAATCCTTGACATAATAATTCAACGGGGGAGTATTCGAAAGATACTCCCCCGTTGAATATTCATATACTACGAACCAACAGCTGCGTTGCATTGTTATATCTTATATTTTATAACCTTAAAAACGGATAACTATGTCAACATTGACTAAAAGTGTAAAACTTGGAGTCGCAACATTAGCGATTATGAATGTAACGGCTGTTGTATCGCTACGTGGACTCCCTGCCGAGGCTGAATACGGTATAAGTTCAGCCTTTTATTATCTATTTGCAGCCATAGTGTTCCTTATTCCAACATCGCTTGTAGCAGCAGAACTCGCTGCCATGTTCCAGGACAAGCAAGGTGGTGTGTTCCGCTGGGTAGGTGAGGCCTTTGGTAAACGAGTCGGTTTCCTTGCCATATGGCTACAGTGGGTAGAGAGTACTATATGGTATCCAACAGTGCTTACCTTTGGAGCTGTATCATTGGCTTTCATTGGCATGGATAGCACTGCCGACATGTCGTTGGCTTCGAACAAGATTTATACTCTTGTAGTGGTGCTCATTATATATTGGGCTGCGACGTTCATATCACTGAAAGGTATGGGATGGGTGAGTAAAGTAGCAAAAGTAGGAGGTTTGATTGGTACGATTATTCCTGCAGCACTGCTTGTATTGTTGGGCATCATCTATCTTGCAAGCGGTGGCAAATCACAAATGGACTTTGGTGGCAGCTTTTTCCCGGACATCACAAAGCTGGACAATCTTGTACTTGCATCGGGTATATTCCTTTTCTATGCCGGAATGGAGATGACCGGTATTCACGTAAAAGACATGGAAAACCCTAGCAAGAATTACCCCAAAGCTGTATTCCTGGGAGCTTTGATTACTGTACTCATATTCATTCTGGGTACATTCGCACTAGGTATAATTATTCCACAAAAGGATATAAACCTTACACAAAGCCTTTTGGTTGGCTTTGACAACTACTTCAGATATATCAAAATGTCGTGGATGTCACCAATTATTGCTATTGCCTTGGCTTTTGGTGTGCTCGCCGGAGTATTGACATGGGTTTCGGGCCCTTCTAAAGGTATCTTTGCCGTTGGCAAGGCGGGTTACCTGCCACCGTTTATGCAAAAGAGCAACAGCATTGGCGTGCAGAAAAATATTCTGCTCATTCAAGGCGGTATAGTAACCCTTTTGAGTCTTTTGTTTGTGGTGATGCCATCGGTACAGAGTTTCTATCAGATATTGTCACAGTTGACGGTACTCCTTTATCTTATAATGTATTTGTTGATGTTTGCCGCAGCCATATACTTGCGCTATAATATGAAAGACGCCAAACGCCCTTTCCGTTTAGGAAAGCAAGGCAATGGTATGATGTGGATTATTAGCGGCGTCGGTTTCCTGGGTAGCTTGCTTGCCTTTGTACTAAGTTTCATCCCACCGGCACAGATTTCGGTTGGTAGTAACGCAGTGTGGTATGCAGTGCTATTCATTGGCTGTATCATTGTAGTAGGCGCACCGTTTGTGATATATGCAATGCGCAAGCCATCGTGGATTGACCGCAGTTCACAGTTTGAACCATTCCATTTTGAAAAAAGTGAAAATTGATTTTCACTTTAGACATAATTGCAGAGCCATTGGTCATGCGTAGTGCAGACAAAGTTTGCACTACGCATAGGTGAAAATAGCAAAAAAGAGAAGTTTTTACTTCTCTTTTTTGCTATTTTTGCATCATTAAAAACTCACCGACATGAAACATCTATTTACGACACTTATTATAGTAACACTGCTATACGGGTGCTCAACACATAAAGACAAAGACTACGCATCGCTTGTAAACCCACTCATAGGTACCGACTATAAAGGCAACGTATATCCAGGAGCACAGGCTCCTTTTGGTATGGTGCAGCTAAGTCCCGACAATGGTCTGCCCGGTTGGGACAGAATTGCCGGATATTTTTATCCAGACAGCACTATTGCAGGTTTCAGCCATACCCACCTGAGCGGTACAGGTGCAGGCGACCTGTATGATATCAGTTTCCTTCCCGTTACCCACCCGCTACGCAAAGATGAGAAGCCCCTTGGAGTACACTCAATGTTCAGCCACGAACGCGAAGAGTGTGAAGCTGGATACTACCGCGTATATCTTGACAGCTACGATATAGATGTAGAACTTACAGCCACAGAACGATGCGGAATACAACGTTACACCTACCCCACCGACACAGCAATCGTGCTGCTGAATCTTGCGAAAGCTATGAATTGGGATGCTACAACAGACACCCACATAGCTATTGTAGATAGCTTTACTATTGAGGGTTACCGATTCTCCAACGGTTGGGCAAGAGAACAGCAGGTATATTTCAGAACACGATTTTCACACCCAATTACCACGTTCAAGTGCGAAGATGCAATGATTATGCGCGACGGCAATATATGGATGAAACCGGGGGTTATTGAGATGACCTTTGCCCTTGACAAAAGCAAAGAACTAACCGTTATTACAGCTCTTTCGGGTACAGGCCTCGAGGGTGCTGCAAAAAACATAACAGCCGAAGCACCACACAACGATTTTGACCTTTACCGCACACAGACACGCGAAAAATGGAATAAAGAACTTGGCAAGATTGAGATTGAAGGCGGAACAGACGACCAACGTATATGTTTCTATACAGCTCTCTACCGTACTATGATAGCACCAACGCTGTTCTGCGATGTTGACGGTAAATACCGTGGGGCCGATGGCAAGAACCACGAAGCCGACGGATGGCAGAACTACTCTACATTCTCGCTATGGGACACATTCCGTGCTGCGCATCCACTATACACCATCACCACTCCCGAAAGAGTGGATGACATGGTAAATTCCTTTATAGCTTTTTACAATGAGCATGGTCGCTTACCGGTATGGAACATGTGGGGAAGCGAAACTGATATGATGATTGGCTATCACTCTATTCCTGTAATTGCCGATGCGTACCTAAAAGGCATTGGTGGCTTTGATGCTGAAAAAGCACTCGAAGCATGCGTAGCCACAGCCAACAGTGACAACTATCGGGGCATTGGATTCTACAAAGAGAACGGATATGTACCATACGACGTTACCGACCCATACAATGCCGATAATTGGGCTATGTCGCGCACTTTAGAATACGCCTTCGATGACTACTGCATAGCACGGTTGGCAGATGCGATGGGGCGTGACAGCATAGCCGAAGTATTTTATAAACGTTCCGGGAACTGGCGCAATCAATATAACCCGAACACCACATTTATGCAACCACGCGACAGCAATGGAGAGTTCCAACCTGAATTTAACCCCGACGAATATACACAACATATTTGCGAGAGCAATGCATGGCACTATATGTGGAGCGTTCAACACGACATTGACGGCCTTATTACATTAATGGGTAGAGAGATTTTTGAACAAAAGCTCGACAGCATGTTTGCATATTCTCCTGCCGTAAATGCCGACCTGCCTATATTCAGCACCGGTATGATTGGGCAGTATGCCCATGGCAACGAGCCAAGCCACCATGTAGCATATCTTTTCAACAAGATAGGTAAACCGGAAAAGACACAACAATATGTTTCGCAGATTATGAACGAGCTTTACCGCAACACGCCCGACGGTATCTGTGGCAACGAGGACTGCGGACAGATGTCGGCATGGTACGTTATGAGCGCAATGGGAATCTACCCCACCAACCCATGTGGCGGAGAATACGAGCTAGGAGTACCGCTGTTCCCCGAAGCAAAAATTCACCTTGACAATGGAAAAAATTTTATAATTACCCGTCATTCTCTAGAGCAAGCCCTCAACAGCCCATCTGAACAAAACAAAGAATCTTTACATCACTCCAATTGTCATTCTGAGCGCAGTGAAGAATCTCTACCGCAATCCTATAGTCTCAATGGCAAACGGATAGTAGGAACAACGATTAATCACAGAGATATTACAGCCGGTGGAAGGCTAGTGTTTAAGTAAAATCAAACCATAAATAACATTCTAGATAAGCTCTAAGGAATAATATAGCAGTTGATCTACTTGATAAGTCTATAGAAAAGTATTGACAATATATAATTCAACCAACCGTAATTCTTAACCTTACTACTTTTATCGTTTGTTATTTTGTAATATTTCTTGTACTTTCTGGTGTCAGAAAGTACCAAAGAACTCTGCACCGGCAAAAAATAGTCGCTTTGATTCTTCTGTTCGCGCCACCAAGGTGAGCACTCAGCCGAACATCGCTTGTCGTTCAAAGCTTTCTCATGTTTTTGGGGTGCTACAGAACTCACTACGCACGACTATATAGGAAAAATTATACTCGCGCTACGTTCAAACAACTTCGCACAATGACCCAAAAACATTCGGCTTTTCTCTCTATTTTTTGATGTTGCAGTCATTTCGCCTACGGTGAGAAATT
This sequence comes from Bacteroidaceae bacterium, assembly GCA_045644465.1. Taxonomy (GTDB): domain Bacteria; phylum Bacteroidota; class Bacteroidia; order Bacteroidales; family Bacteroidaceae; genus HGM04593. The sequence goes on along the minus strand of JAZRGV010000013.1, from coordinate 1,877 downwards.
ACCTTTGCAGGAGGATTTTTTTAACAAATACAAGATAGCTTAAACAATGCTAAGAATTATGGTTGAATTATAAATATCATCACCATCATTTGTTTAGTTTATTTAAGCGCATAACAATAGAAGTTTGACTTCTTCCCATTTTATTTGCAATTGTTTTTATACTCTTTCCCTCTTTATATAGCTCTAACAGAAAGAAATCCTCGCCTTTAGTCCAGTGTTTGTTAGCATTAGGATGTTTTACATAACTCCCTTCTGTAACTTTTTGTGGATGTAGGAATTCATCTACAAAAACTGAAGGAAAACACTTATCGTATAACACTAGTGTTTTAATCTTAGCCCTTGTTATTGCTACATAAAACAGCCGTCGTTCTTCTCCGTATGGGAATTGGTCACTTTCAGTAAGTACATAGTTAAGAACAGGGTCGTCACTTACAAGCGAAGGGAAACCATATGTGTCTTTATTGCATTGTAAGAGTATTACATAATCTGCTTCAAGACCTTTTGACTTATGTACGGTCAAAAATTCAATTTTTCGTCCTCCTATCACATAATAAAATCTATTACCCTCTTTTATGGATTGATACATAAAAGAGAGGTAATAATCATCAAAGGAATAACGTCCCAACAGATATATAGATTTATCTAACGGAATAGACGCCACAAGTTGCCCTATCGTATTGCAGTAATCTATTCTATCATAAGAATAAAACTCCAAATATGTTTTCATTTCAGAACTGAACGAATGTATATTTTTTTGTATTTGGGCTATATTACGTTGTATGAAATTCGAGGACAACGAAACCAAAGGCTCTCCAAATCTATATGTCGTTTCAATTTTGTTGATCTCTGTTGCTCCAAAGTATTCTGGAAATTGATTAAATAGAGCCATATCACTTCCCGAAAAACGATATATGGACTGCCAATCATCACCTACGCAATACAATTTTGCAGGAGGATTTCCCTCTCGCAAAACTTTCAAAAAGTTGTAACGGTCAACCGATATATCTTGAAACTCGTCCACAATAATATAATCATACTCAACAGGATGTAAAGTACGACATATTTCTGTGGCTTGAAGAATTGCATCTGTAAAATCAATTTGGTTGCTATCGCTTAATGCACTTATATAGCGTTCATATATAGGTTGAAATATATTCTTTATAATGAAAAAACTTCTCTCATCGTCTGCATTCTTGGCTTGTTTAAGAACCTCTTTAACTGATTTGCAACTTGATTTCACCAATGTAACAAAAGTAACGACAAGTCGTATAAACGCCTTTTCTTGCTTACAACCTTTGGGCAAAAGCAAATCATACAACTCTTCATCTGTTTTCTCTTGAATTGGTACACCTGCATCATCTAATAGTTTACGGAGTTTATCCCTAATATCAGAATAATGGAAATCTGCACTTGATGTTACTAAAAGTTGTGTACCAAATTTCTCGTGAGCAGTTTTCTTCCAAGTTATACCATCATTGTATTTCTGATTGGCTTCTTCGTAGGTTATACCCTTATCTTTTGCAAACGAAGCAGGAACAAGCCCGTGTTCATCAACTCCGAAATGTTCAAGATAGATACGTTTGGTTACTCCTTCTTGCTCAAAATATATTGAGAAATCAGGACGATATTGTGAGTGCATCTCATCTGCTAATTGATGTTCATATGGTTCTTCATATCTGAACTTCACACCAAATGAAGACAATACGAAACATATCTTTTGTTCCTGCTCGCTTCTTACATATATGGCTCTGCCGTCCATGTCGGGGAACATAGCCTTTAGCTGCACATTCTTTTGCTCTGATAATTGCTCTCGCCTTTCATTTTTGCGTTGTTCCCAATCTGCTTCATTCGTCTGGTAATCAATAAAGTATTCCACG
>JAZRGV010000012.1:0-32455 GCA_045644465.1 Bacteroidaceae bacterium | reverse complement strand
GCAACAGACAATGTTTGTCATGTTCTTTTTCATTATGATTTTTATGTTGATGAGTGGTTTGCTCACTCCTGTTGATTCAATGCCGGAATGGGCTCAACGCTTCACACTGATACTTCCACCGCGTTATTTTGTTGAAATATTACGTTCTGTATATCTTAAGGGTACATCTATTGCCGAATTGTGGGTGAATTATGTGGCACTGGCTCTCTTTGCCTTTGTATTCAATACCCTGGCTGCTGTAACATATAAGAAACAGATATAATGATTGTGACCCGATTTTTTAGGGTCACAATCATTATATCTCATTTGTTGCTGAACAGCAAAGAATCCTCATTTGCATCAACCGTTACCGGTCTCTCCTTTTCTATTGCTCCTGCGAGAAGTTGTTTCGACAGGTCGTTGAGCAGTAACTTCTGTATTGCTCTCTTTATAGGGCGTGCACCGAATTCGGGGTCGAAACCTGCCTTTGCAATGAATTTTATTGCGTTGTCGGTGATGTTGAGTGTAACCTCATTTTCCTTTAGTATGCTTGTTATCGCCGATGCCTGCAGGCGTACAATCTGTTCAATCTCCTCTTCGTTCAACGGTGTGAACATTATTGTCTCATCGATGCGGTTGAGGAACTCGGGACGGATCGTCTTTTTAAGCATCTCCATTATTTTTTCCTTCGTTTCCTCAATAATAGCCTCTCTGTTGCTGTTGTTTATCTTCTCGAACTGCTCCTGAATGTAGGCGCTACCCAGGTTGCTTGTCATAATTATTATGGTGTTCTTGAAGTTTACTACGCGACCTTTGTTGTCGGTGAGGCGACCGTCGTCGAGAACCTGCAATAGAATGTTGAACACGTCGGGGTGTGCTTTTTCAATCTCGTCGAAGAGTACAACGGAGTAGGGCTTGCGTCGTACAGCCTCTGTGAGCTGTCCGCCTTCGTCATAGCCTACATATCCCGGAGGTGCGCCAATGAGGCGTGAGACGCTGAACTTCTCCTGGTATTCGCTCATGTCTATTCTTGTCATGAGCGATTCGTCGTTGAACAGATATGTTGCCAATGCCTTTGCCAGCTCGGTTTTTCCCACACCTGTTGTACCAAGGAAAATGAATGATCCTATTGGGCGTTTGGGATCTTGCAAGCCGGCACGGCTGCGACGCACAGCATCGCTTACAGCCTGAATGGCTTCTTCCTGGCCAATAACTCTCTTGTGCAGTTCCTCTTCAAGCGTCAATAGTTTCTCGCGTTCGCTCTGTAGCATCTTGCTCACCGGAATGCCTGTCCAACGCGAAACAACGTCGGCGATGTCTTCGGCTGTTACCTCCTCTTTGATCATGGCTGATGCGCCTTGTGCCTCGCGCAGTTTCTCCTGCGTGTTGGTAATGTCGCTCTCGAGTTCTTTGATTTTTCCGTATCTTATCTCGGCTACTCGTCCGTAGTCGCCTTCGCGCTCGGCTCTCTCGGCCTCGAACTTCAGTTCTTCAATCTCGTGCTTTGCGCTTTGTATGCGGTCGGCTAGTTCTTTTTCCTGTTGCCATTTGGCGCGTTTGCTCTTTTCCTGCTCCTTTAGGGTGGAAATCTCTTTGCCGAGCATCTCGAGTTTGGGCTCGTTCTTCTCTCGTTTTATTGCTTCGCGCTCAATCTCCAGCTGTTTTATGTGGCGTGAAATCTCGTCAAGTTCTTCGGGGAGTGAGTCGCGTTCCATGCGTAGCTTCGATGCGGCTTCGTCTATGAGGTCAATGGCTTTGTCGGGTAGGAAACGCTCGGTGATGTAACGGTCACTGAGTGTTACGGCGGCAATGAGTGCATCGTCCTGTATGCGTACCTTGTGGTGGTTCTCGTAACGTTCCTTCAGTCCGCGCAGAATGGATATGCTGCTCATCTTGTCGGGTTCGTTTACCATCACACTTTGGAAACGTCGTTCAAGAGCTTTGTCTTTCTCAAAATATTTTTGATATTCATCGAGGGTGGTTGCGCCAATTGAACGCAGTTCGCCGCGTGCCAATGCCGGTTTTAGAATATTTGCGGCATCCATAGCTCCTTCTCCTTTGCCTGCACCAACAAGGGTGTGTATCTCGTCGATGAAAAGAATGATTCGTCCTTCGGCTTTTGTTACCTCGTTTATTACGGCTTTTAGTCGCTCTTCGAATTCGCCTTTGTATTTGGCACCTGCAACAAGTGCACCCATGTCGAGCGAATAAATCTGTTTGTCGCGCAAGTTGTCGGGCACGTCGCCTCTTACAAGACGATGTGCGAGGCCTTCGGCAATGGCGGTTTTTCCTGTTCCAGGCTCTCCAATAAGTATGGGATTGTTCTTTGTGCGTCGGCTAAGAATCTGCAAAATGCGTCTTATCTCATCGTCTCGTCCTATTACGGGGTCGAGTTTTCCACTCTTGGCTGCGTCGTTAAGGTTTATCGCATATTTCTCCAATGCTTGATAATTCTCTTCGGCACTCTGCGATTTTACGCTCTCGCCTTGTCGCAGCTCCTTGATTGCTTTCTCGAGTTCGTTTTTGCTCGCGCCATTGCTGTTAAGAATCTTGGCTGTGGGGCTTTCTGTTTCAATAAGAGCAACGAGCAGTGGCTCAATGGATACAAATTCGTCGCCATATTGCTTTGCTATTGCCTCGGCTTTGGTTATAACCTTGTTGCTCTCTCTGCTGAAATAGGGCTCACCGCCACTTACCTTTGGTAGCGATGCAATGAGGGCATTTACCTCGTTTTTTACCTTATTAATGTTACAACCTGACTTCTGTAGAAGGAAAGAGATTATCTGTTCGCTACTTTTCAGAACTCCTCCCATTATGTGTGCAGGTTCAATTACTTGCTGTCCGTTGCTTTGTGCAATACCTACAGCCTCCTGAATTGCCTCTTGGGCTTTGTTTGTAAATTTGTTAAAGTTCATATCATTAATCTCCTTTCGTCAGAGATAGAACAAATAATAAACCAAGAGGGTTTTATGTGTCATTTTGGCGCAAGATGTGTCATTATGTCGTGTTATAACAATTAAAGGGACGCAAATTGCGTCCCTTTAATTGTTATAGCCTATATTGTTATCAATATCTTTTCTTTGTAGGCATCTTGTGCGGAGAAATCATGTTCTCGGGGCGTAGTAACTCGTCGAGTTCCTCTTTTGAGAGCATACCCTCTTCGAGTACAAGGTCATAGACGCTGCGGTTCTCTTTCAATGCGCGTTTAGCAATCTTGGCGCTGTTCTCATAACCTAATACGGGATTGAGTGCTGTAACAATACCAATGCTTCCCATTACAAGTTCCTTGCAGTGGCCTTCGTTGGCGGTGATACCATCGATGCAGAGCACACGCAGGCGTGTCATGCCTCGTAGCAACATACGTATCGATGAAATTATGGCGTGTACCATAACAGGCTCCATAACGTTGAGCTGTAACTGGCCAGCCTCGGCTGCGAATGTTACGGTGAGGTCGTTGCCTATCACGCGGAAACATATCTGGTTCACTACTTCGGGTATTACGGGGTTTACTTTACCTGGCATAATACTTGAACCCGGCTGCATTGGAGGCAGGTTAATCTCGTTCAAACCACAGCGTGGGCCACTAGACAACAAGCGCAAGTCGTTACATATCTTTGACAATTTAACGGCCAAGCGTTTCAGCGCCGATGAATACATTACCGATGAGCCGGCATCGGGAGTTGCCTCTACTAGGTTTCCTGCGAGCACGAATGGTTTGCCTGAAATGGCGCGGAGCGCATCGACACAGGCCTGAGCATATCCTGGTTCGGTGTTGATACCTGTACCAATGGCTGTAGCACCCATATTTACCTCGAGGAATAGACGTGCCATCTCATTGAGTCGGCTCACCTCTTCGTCAAGTGTAACGGCGAAGGCTTCGAACTCCTGTCCTAATGTCATAGGTACGGCATCCTGCAACTGTGTGCGTCCCATCTTGATTATCTTGTCGAACTCCTTGCCTTTGGCACGGAATGCTTCGATAAGGCGTTTGAGCTCGCGTACAAGGTCCTCATTGTGCAGAATGAAGCAGAGCTTGAATGATGTTGGATAGGCGTCGTTTGTCGATTGTGACAGGTTTACGTGGTCGTTGGGGTGGCAGTATTGGTATTCGCCTTTCTTGTGACCAAGAATCTCCAATGCGCGGTTTGCTACAACCTCGTTAATGTTCATGTTTGTAGATGTTCCGGCTCCACCTTGTATCAAATCTACGGGGAACTGATCGATAAGTGCACCTTCCATAATCTCCTCACATGCTTTTTTAATTGCAGTTCCAATCTCTTCGTCGAGCGTGCCTAACGAAACGTTTGCATGGGCTGCAGCCCATTTTACCATTGCAAGAGCCTTTACATAGTATGGGTGGTCACTGATGGTTATACCGCTGATGTCCTTAAAGTTAACCATAGCTCTCAGTGTCTGCACTCCGTAATAGGCATCGGCTGGCACCTGAATCTCTCCTAAAGAGTCATGTTCAATACGTGTCTTCATGATATTTAGTTATTATATGAATTCTTTCTATAATATAATTGCGGAAAAGGTGGTTTTGTTTCGTCTGTAAATGCTAAACTGCTATTCCAATGCGAATATATAAATTAAAAATTGTAAGGGCGAAAAAAAAACGTGAAATTTATGAAAAATAATACTCGGCAACCGTCTAACGGTTGCCGAGTACTGTTTTTATTGTTCAATATGATGCGTGATTACTTCTTGCTTGCTGCATAGCGCTGGTTGAGTCCGTCTATCACCTCGTGTGTGATATCGTATGCCGGGTTGGCGTATAGCAGGTTCTCTCCAAGCTTGGTGATGATGAAGTCGTAGCCTTTCTCTTTGTTGTAGTCTGTTATGAAACGGTTTATTGAATCACGTAGAACTTTGTTCTTTTGCAATCCTTCTTGTTCAAGTTCCATAGCATAGCTTTGTTCTAATTGCAAAATCTCCTGCTCGGATTGCATTATGCGGTTATACTCGTTCTGCGCACGTTCTGGTGTTGCATATACGTTGTTCTTGTACTTGCGTTCAAAGTCGGCTTGGTCGGCCTGCAACGCCTTGTACTTTTCTGTGAGTTTCATCTTGATGTCCTCTTCCTTGCGAACCATCTCTTTGTTGATATCCTGTGCAAGATTGTATTCGCTCATAAGTGAATCGAGGTTTACATAAGCCACCTTTAGTACATTGCCTGTCTGTACGGGCTGTACGGGCTGTGGCTGTTCGGCCTTTTGTGGGGTACATTGTATAAATGCAAAAAGTGATGCAAATGCAATAGCAATGATTGAATTCTTCTTGAAATTTTTCATAGATGATATTTTTATTTCTTATTTGTCTCTTTTACAGCCATAGGGTTGTTCTTGCGTGCATCCCTATCTTGTGACTGGGCGCATTTGATACCTCTCTTGCGCATATTTTTGTTTCCGCCCACATGGGTGTTGGGAAACTTGCCGTTCTTCTTTATTATTATGGTTATGGATAGTAATGCAACGCTTATTGCAATTATTAACAGCGTAAATAATAAAGTTTTGAACATTTCCATTATTTTTGTACTTACAAATATTTTTGTGGTATTATTTTTACAAAGATAGTGTTTTTGTTCGCACAAAACATTTGTTATTGACGTGAAAAATGCGTAAAATGGAATGAAATATTAATGATTTAAATATTTTTTGCAAAACACTCTACCGTATTAACAAATTTAAACTAAATAAAAATGGAACAACTTAAACTACAACCGGAATCGGTATTCAATTATTTCTTTCAGATATGTGAAATTCCTCATGGTTCAAAGAATGAGGCACAGATATCTGCTTATCTTCAGAACTTTGGTAAAGAACTTGGTTATGAGACAATGGCCGATGAGGTGGGTAATGTCTTGATAAAGAAACCGGCATATCCTGGTTATGAGAACCGCAAGACAATAATCTTGCAGGGACATATGGATATGGTTTGTGACAAGCGCCCCGATGTGGAGCACGACTTTACAAAAGATCCTATTCGTACATTTGTTGATGATGAGTGGTTGAAGGCTCAAGGTACAACTCTAGGTGCCGATAATGGTATTGGTGTGGCTGCTGCTATGGCTGTACTTGCCGACAAGGACCTAAAGCATGGCCCTGTAAACTGCTTGTTTACAATAGATGAGGAGACTGGCTTGACCGGTGCAGAGAAGCTTACTTCGGAGTTCCTGCAGGGTGATATTCTTGTAAATCTCGATTCTGAGGATGAGGGCGAGATTTTCATTGGTTGTGCAGGCGGTGTATGTAACTATGCCGAGTTTACTCACGAATGGGTGGAAGTTCCTCAAGGATATTTCTTCCTTAAGGTTGATATAAACAGCCTTACAGGTGGTCACTCGGGCGATGATATAAACAAGGAACGTGCCAATGCCAATAAGCTTATGGCGCGTTTTATCAATCGTGTGTCAAAGAAATTCGATTGTTACCTATGTGAAATAAGCGGTGGTAGCCTGCATAATGCTATACCTCGCGATGCTTCAGCTGTAATTGCTGTTCCTTCGGCCGACAAAGAGGCGGTGCGCGTGGAGTTTAATATCTTTGCTGCTGAGGTGCAAGGAGAATACTCTGCAACTGAGCCTACTGCACGTTTTACAATGCAGAGTACCGATGCCGTTGCGAAAGCTATCGACCGCGAGTCGGCAAAGAAACTATTGCTTTCGTTGCAGGCTGTTTTCAATGGAGTGTATGCTATGAGTGTAGATATGCCGGGGTTGGTCGAGACTTCGAGCAATCTTGCATCGGTGAAACGTGTTGCCGAGAACAAAATCCTTGTTACTGCAAGCCAGCGTAGCTCAGTTGAGTCGGCCCGCGATAACGTTTCGGACACAGTGCGTGCTGCCTTTGAGTTAGGTGGTGCTGTGGTAACAACCAACGGCGGATATCCCGGTTGGAAACCAAATGTGAAGTCGGAGATACTAAAGGTGGCTTGTGATACATATAAGGAACTATTTGGTGCTGATGCTAAGATTAAAGCTATCCATGCCGGCTTGGAGTGTGGCTTGTTCCTTGAGAAAGCACAGGGGCTCGATATGATTTCGTTCGGCCCTACCATGCGTGGTGTACACTCGCCCGATGAACGTCTTCATATAGCTTCTACCGAGCGTTGGTGGCGTCATCTTGTGACGTTGCTTGCGAATGCTCCGCAAAAATGATTTCTCCATCTGTTTCCAATAATAGATGCGCGAGGCAATAAAAGTTTTTTTTAGTCGTTACATATATGTAAATAATGTATGTACGATGAAAAAACAGGTTTTGACCTTTTGTATGATATTGATGTCGGCACTCTTCGTTGCATGCAACGAGGATGCCGGCTTTTCTTCATCTCCATCGTTGCTGTTGGAGTTCTCTACCGATACCGTCTCTTTCGATACTCTTTTTACCGATCGTGTGTCGCCTTCGGCTATGTTTGTGGTACGTAACAAGAACAAGAACAGCTTGCGCATAAGTGATGTAAGGCTTGCAAGTGGTGGTACATCGGGTTTTAATGTGCTTGTTGACGGGCAATATGGCTCGGTGATGCGTGACCTTGAGGTGCGTGCCAAAGACAGTCTTTTTGTCGTTGCATCGGTTAAACTCGACAAGAATGGTCTCGATATTCCTCATCAGGTTAAGGATTCTCTGTTGTTCACCCTCGAGAGCGGCGTGGTGCAAAAGGTGATGCTTATCGCACATGGTAGGGATGTGGTGTTTATGTATGGCGATTCCATATTATCCGATACTACATTTACAGCAGGTCATTATGTTATATATGACAGTCTAACAGTTGCACAGAATGCTGTGCTAAACATTGATAAAGGTGCAACATTCTATTTTCACGACAATGCTTTCCTTAGGGTCAAAGGTGTGCTTAATATAAAGGGTGATTATGGGGCTCCTGTGGTGTTCCGTAACGACAGAACCGATAATCTCTTCAGTTATTTGCCCTATGATCGTGTGCCGGGTAAATGGGGTGGTGTGGTTATTGATTCTACAAGCAATGGTAATGTTTTGGAACATTGTGATATACATGGTGCACAATATGGTATAGTTGTGGAACGTGGCGATACAACAGTGCAGCGCCTTGCTATAAAATCGTCCAGCCTGCAGAATTTTGCAGGCAATGCACTTGAGTTGAATGCTGCACATGTTAGTGTAGAGAATACATTGATTGCTAATGCTCAAGGCAATTGTGTTAAAGTTGTTGGCGGTAATGTCTCTTTTGTGCATTGTACCATTGCAAACTTCTATGTGTGGAAACAGCGCGACGTGGCTCTTGCTCTGCATAACAATCTGGAAGGTGAACCAATGCCTTTGTATGGTGCATCGTTCAGAAACTGTATAATCACAGGAACAAAGGATGATGAATTGATGGGTTATTTTACGGCATTTGGAGATACCGTTCCTAATTCGGTGAATTACTTTTTCGAGAATTCGCTAATAAACACTATCGACACGCAGGATAGCTGCTTTGTGAACGTGGTGTACGAGAATAGCGAGGAGTCTCCTTTTGCGAAGGAGCATTTTGTGAAAATAGACAACGAAGTTTTTGATTACGATTTTCATCTCACCGAAGAATCTACAGCGCGTAACATAGCGGCTGGCGAGCTTGTTGGTTCATACCCTTATGATCTGGATGGTGTGGTACGTGAATCGGGTGGAGCCGATGCCGGATGTTACCAATATGTGGGGTTGGAAAATAAGGAAGGGGAGTAATGATAATTATAAATTTATGGGCGAACTCATTGTTCGCCCATTTTTTTGCTGTTTTTTGCAGTTGTTTTTTGCAGATGCACCGGCTCTCCCTGCAGTTCGTACTGTTGAAACTATGTTTTAATCGTTCTTCGTTCCTCGTTATTAATTATGATGATAGGGTAGATGGTTAATTATGGTATATGCCCTGTATAGTTGTTCGATGAACAACAGGCGTATCATCTGGTGCGAGAAAGTCATCTTTGAGAGCGATAGCTTTTCGTGTGCTGCATCATAAACTTTCTGTGCAAATCCGTAAGGACCGCCGACGATGAACAAAAGACGCTTTGTCGAAATGTTCTGCTTGTGTTCTATCCATGCGGCAAATTCAGTTGAACGGAACTCCTTTCCACCTTCGTCGAGCAAAACAACGCGGTCGCCGGGTGTAATGGATTTTAGGATAAGCTCACCTTCCATCTCTTTCTGTTGCGCTTCGCTCAGTTTCTTTGCGTTTTTCAATTCAGGGATAACCTCCATATCAAACTGCACGAAGTGCCCTACACGCTGTGTGTAATCCTTTATTCCTGCTATTATATTGTTGTCAACAGTGCGTCCAACGACAAGTAAGGTGATTTTCATTGCTCTCAAATTATAATATCGTTACGAAGATACTATAAAAAAGTCTTTCTTCTTTGTTCTAATTGCAATAAATGTATATCTTCGCAGAAAATAGTATTCAACATTTCATATTATGAACGTAAAAGATGAACTTATCGATAAACTTATCGATTTAGCCTTTGCCGAGGATATTGGTGATGGTGACCATACAACCCTTTCTACAATCCCTGCAGATGCTATGGGAAAGAATATGCTTCTTATCAAGGAGGATGGTGTGCTTGCCGGCATTGAGATGGCAAAACGTATCTTTGCCCGTTTCGACAAGGACTTGCAGGTTGAGGTACTTATTGAGGATGGTGCCGAGGTTAAGAAAGGCGACATTGCTATGTATGTTACGGGTAGTGTAAGGTCGTTGTTGCAGACAGAGCGTCTTATGCTCAATGTTATGCAGCGCATGAGCGGTATCGCTACAATGACTCGCAAGTATGTGCGTCAGCTTGAGGGTACAAACACTCGTGTTCTCGACACTCGCAAGACGACTCCTGGTATGCGCATTATGGAAAAAGAGGCTGTACGCATCGGTGGCGGTGTGAATCACAGAATTGGTTTGTTCGATATGATTCTTATCAAGGATAACCACGTTGATTTCGCAGGTGGCATTGAGCAGGCTGTTTCGCGTGCTAAGGAGTACTGCAAGGCTTGTGGTAAGGATTTGAAGATTGAAGTTGAGGTGCGTACCCTCGAGGATTTGCAGAAGGTGCTCGACATGGGTGGAGTGCAGCGTATCATGTTCGACAATTTCGATACCGAAAAAACACGTAAGGCTGTTGAGATGGTTGCAGGTCGTTTCGAGACAGAATCATCGGGCGGTATTACATTCGATACTTTGCGCGATTATGCTCTCTGTGGCGTTGACTTTATATCTGTAGGTGCTCTTACACACTCTGTTAAGGGGCTTGATATGAGTTTTAAGGCTGTTCAGTAAACTGCGCGCATATATATGAAACAGCATGCTCCCGAAAGGGGAGAATGCTGTTTCTGCATTTTAATAGTGAACATCGTCTTTCTTTATTTGTTCTGTTTTTATTAAATGTAATGTTATGCGACACGAGGATTTTATGCGTCAGGCGATAGCCCTGGCCGTGGAGAATATCAAGAATGGCGGAGGCCCGTTCGGTGCTGTCATCGTAAAGGACGGAAAAATCATTGCGACGGGTGCAAACAGAGTCACTGCGAACAATGACCCTACGGCTCATGCCGAGGTGAGTGCTATACGCGCAGCATGTACAAAATTGGGTACTTTTGATTTGAGCGGATGTGTCATATATACTTCGTGTGAACCTTGTCCTATGTGCCTTGGTGCTATCTATTGGGCGCACATCGACAAAATTTATTATGGTGCAAACCAGTACGATGCAGCGAAGATTGATTTTGACGACTCTTTTATCTACCGCGAATTGGAACTCGCTCCCGACAAACGTAACAAGCCTGTGGAGAATATTTTGCACGATGAGGCTTTAGCTCCGTTTCGTGCATGGCAAGAGAAGGAGGATAAAATCAGATACTAAGCTCGTAGGTATCATAGACAACGGCTCTGCCACCAAAGCCCTCTTTTTGGGCTATAAGTCCGTTGTTAAGGTATGTGCCACCTTGTTCTGTAGATGTTCCAAAGTCGATATATCTCTTATTTGCGTATATCTTTTCTACAAGATACTGGATAAGTATATCCAGCGCGCCCATAGTGCCGCCTTCGTCCGAAACGGCGATGTATTGGAAGTGGGCAACGGTGTCGGTCTCATATACGACAATGCCTGCAACAGGCTCACCTTGATGGTGTGCTGTGTATAGCTTTATGTTTTCGGGGAACCTGCTGTGCAGCAGTTCTATCTCTTCTATAGTGTGTACCGGGCTACTGTTGTGGCGTGCTTGAAGTATATTTGTTAGTATAGCCCAAAATTTCTTGTAGTAAGTTGATTCCTTACACTCTATACCTGCTTTTGCAGCCTTCGCTATGCAACGTTTACGTAGCTGGCTTAGCTTTAGCTGTTCCCGGTTGTCTATTGTTGTGGATATAGAACGTGCCGATATTGTTGCTCCTGAATGGAAAAGAGCATAGAGTGGCTCTTCGCTTGGTACTCTGTTGTAAATATAGGGAACAGGTTTGTATATCAGCTTTTTTATACCTGATTGTCTCAGATATTGTTTTAGCTCCTCTATAATTTCTATCATGTCGCAAGCTTTACAGTGGGTGTGCATTATAAAACCACCGTATGTTAATCCGCCATGTGAGACAATGGCGTGCTTCTCCTTGAATATGTTTGCCGGAAGTGTTGCCAATAGTTTGCCGTTGCGGTAGAATAGTAGTGAGTAGTCGATAAAACGGTCGTTGTGATACTCCATGTAATCGCGCATAAAGAGAAATGTACCGTTCTTGGATGTCTTGACAAAGGCATCCCATTCGGCTTTCATGTTATGATTGTATTTTACTATATCTATTGGCATATGATGTATTTCTTTTCCAAAAATACTTAATTTGTCTGTCATATACTAATATAAAACGATAAAGTTGGGTAATATTTGTTGTTTTGTTGTTTTTTTTGAAAAATATTGCTTGTAATATTTGCGTATTCCAATGAAATGCTCTACCTTTGCAACGCAAAATAAGGGCGTAAGCTACCAAATGGAAGTTTGGGTGAGTGGCTGAAACCAGCAGTTTGCTAAACTGCCGTACGGGTTACCGTACCGGGGGTTCGAATCCCCCAGCTTCCGCTTATTTTTGCAAAATGGCGCTTTCGTCTAGTGGCTAGGACACATGCCTCTCACGCATGGAACACGGGTTCGATTCCCGTAGGCGCTACAAAGAAGCAAGTACGGGTAAAAAAAAGGTGGCTAGGATACATGCCTCTCACACCTTGTTTTTTTACGAACACGAGTTCGATTCCCGTAGGCGCTACAAAGAAGCTACGACGCTTAATGTAGCAAAGAAAAAATGAAATTATGGCGCTTTCGTCTAGTGGCTAGGACACATGCCTCTCACGCATGGAACACGGGTTCGATTCCCGTAGGCGCTACAAAGTAGACAAGGTTTTACCTTGTTTTTTTGTTTTATTTCGGTTGTGTAACTTGCTGGTAAGCTGTTTTTCTTGATTGACAACGCCTGCTTTTCGCATCCCACGCGGTATGAACTTCGTCCATACTTCGCGTGACAATTGCTGCAGACGTTGTCGATTGTTTCTTTTAATTGACGCCGCCTGCTTTTCGCATCCCACGCTGTATGAACTGCGTCCATACTTCGCGTGACAATTGCTGCAGACGTTGTCGATTGTTTCTTTTAATTGACGCCGCCTGCTTTTCGCATCCCACGCGGTATGAACTTCGTCCATACTTGCGTGACAATTGCTGCAGACGTTGTCGATTGTTTCTTTTAATTGACGCCGCCTGCTTTTCGCATCCCACGCGGTATGAACTTCGTCCATACTTCGCGTGACAATTGCTGCAGACGTTGTCGATTAACTTCGTTAATTCCCGTAGGCGCTACAAAAGAAACAAGGAAAATTTCCTTGTTTCTTTTGTTTTATCATTCAAGCTTACTGCATTCTTTATTCCATACTGTGCCGTTGATGTCGGCCGGCATAATCCAACCGCCTTGCGGGCTTAGGTTGCAATGGCCGGTAATAGGGCCGTCGGGCATGCATGAGCGTTTGAACTGTTGTATGAAGAAACGGCGCATAAAGGTGGTAAGCCATCTCTTTATTGTGTCGTTGTCATATGTTCCTTCAAAGGCTCTTTTTGCCATAAAGTATATCTTTTCGGGAGCAAAGCCGTTGTGTATGAAATGGTAAAGGAAAAAGTCGTGCAGCTCGTATGGGCCAACAAGGTCTTCGGTCTTCTGTTTGATATTTCCATTGTTATCTGCGGGGATAAGCTCCGGTGAGATAGGGGTGTCTATGATATCTAATAGTGTTGCTCTTACTTCGGCATTGCTACTATTCTCTGCGACATGGCGTACAAGGTGCTGCATCAATGTTTTGGGAACTGATGCGTTTACGCCATACATGCTCATGTGGTCGCCGTTGTATGTTGCCCATCCAAGCGCAAGCTCTGAAAGGTCGCCTGTACCAATGACGATGCCGTTCTTCTGGTTGGCTATGTCCATAAGTATCTGTGTGCGCTCGCGTGCCTGGGAGTTCTCGTATGTTATATCGTGGTTGTCGATATCGTGCTCAATGTCTTTGAAATGCTGTATGCATGCTTCTTTGATTGATATCTCTTTGACGCTTACGCCCATATTCTGCATAAGCTTGATGGCGTTGTTGTATGTGCGTCCCGATGTGCCGAAACCTGGCATGGTAACGGCAATGATATCGGCACTCCTCTTGCCTGCCAGGTGGCATGCTTTGTCTGTGACAAGTAATGCAAGGGTGGAGTCGAGTCCGCCCGAGATGCCTATGATGCATGTGGCGGCTCGTGTGTGGAGTATCCTTTGCGCAAGGGCTGTTGCCTGTATCATGAATATCTCTTCAAGGCGTTCCTTTGCTGTATCACCTGTTGGAATGAATGGTAGTTGCTTGAATACTCTTTCAGGCTCGGTACATATGCACTCTTGTTCTATATTGATGAATGGTATATTGCTATATGCGAAGTTGCTGTCGCCTCTGCGACTGTTTCTTGCTTTTTCGATATCGATGTCGGCTATGGTGTAGTTCGACTTGGTTTGGAATCTGTCACTCTGGGCTATTATGTTGCCACACTCGGCGATAGCATTATATCCTGCGTATGTGGCGTGGCTTGTCGATTCGCCCTTGCCACTATTGGCATACATATAGCAGCTCTTGTAGCGTCGGCTGTCGGCTTCAATTCTGTTCTTGGTCTGGCGGTTGCTGTCGGCTAGCTCCTCGCTTGCGCTTGGATTGAGAATGATACATGCTCCATTGCTAACAAGCATAGCGGCTGGTGTGAGTGGTGCTTGGCTCTCGTTGCCAATCTCTATTCCAAAGCTGTAACTCTCTGTGGTGAAGATTGCCTCTTTGAGTAATGTTGCGTCGTGGTTGCCAATCTTTACTGTTGCGTTGCTGGGCAGTATGTTGCCGCTTGTGAACCAGCGCTGTTCGTTAGTCATGCTGTTATTGAGCAGTCTCTTTGGCACAATGCCTTTGACAACTCCGCGGTGCATCACAATTGCACTGTTGTAGAGTGTGTTGTTGTGCATTATAGGTGCACCGAACACTATTATGCTGTTCAACTCTTTTGTGCCGTTGGCAATATCTGATATTGCCTGCTCACACTCCTTGATGAATGTGTGTTGCAAGAACAGGTTGCCGCAGCTGCTTGATGTCAGGCATAGCTCGGGGAACAGAATGAGTTCTGCATTCTTCTCTGCAAGTTCTTTTGCAATGGCTGTTATTTCCATTGCGTTTCTTCTGCTGTCGCCGGCTGTTATTGCCGGAACGGCTGTGGCTGTTCTAATGAAACCGTATTTCATGGCTGATGTTATTTTGCAATCTGTGGTTGCAAAAATAGTGAATTGTAATTGTATTTCCAAATAGAAACAGACACACACCAAAGGGTGTGTGTCTGTTTCTATTTACTTAACTATTTTCTTCTTTCCGCTTATAATGTAGATACCGGCATTGGTAATCTCGTTTACACAGCGTCCGGTGAGATCGTATATCTCTGTATCTTCTCCCTCGGCATCAATGCTTTCTATTGATGTATGGTTCTTTACTGTAAATGTAAATGTTGTCTCGGGAATGGCTTCGGTCTCATTCATATCGTTGTTTGTTGCTTCGCAATAGATAAGATTATCTTCGATGGTAAATGAGTAGGTGCCTGTTGCGCTTATTGGTGTTGCACTAACAAATGTCAATACAGATGTCTCTTCATTGGTTGTTGTCTTTGCAAATGTGTAGTTTTCACCGTTGATGTCGGTAACGATTATCTCTGTGATATTCTCGTGCATTACATCTTTGTTGAATGTTAGTGTTATTTCGCTGACTTCTTCGTATGTATCGCCATTGTTTGGAACAACGTTTTCTACCTTGAGGCTCTCTATGATACTAAAGCGGTATGTAATATCTTTCTCTATAGTGAGCTCTTTGTTGTTTTTTGCACTGATGTGTTCTTTTTTCAATACGAATGTGTATTCTCCGGCAGCGGTGATTGCTTCGTTTGCCTTCAGGCAAAGAGCATTATCGGGACAGCTCTCACCCCAACTGTCGATGCTTGACAGAGCGAATGTGTATTCGTTGCCTTTCTTGTCACTTACAACAACCTCGTTCACGTTCATCTTGATTTCCTGGTTGAACTCGAAATAGAGATATTGCAATGCGGTAACAGTCTCTTTGTTTCCGGGGTTGGCATATGTAAGTTCAAGGTTCTCTGTGTTAAGAACACTGTAGCGTGATATAATCTCTTTGTTTGTCTTGCCAAGGCCGTCGGGGTCGAGAGTGAATACACCTGCAGGGAACACAATCTTGTAGTCTTCGGTGGTCTCTATAGGTTCGTCTAGGGTGAATTCTATGGTACACTCGTCTATTTGGTCAATGTTGTCGAACTCGTGCTTTGTAAAGTCGTAGCCTATATTAAAGTAGGTATATGTCTTGTTGTTTGGCTCTTCGTATTCGATGCCGCTCTCGCATGTTACAGTGAACTTTGAGAATGACTTCAATGTATCGCCATCCTCGGGGGTAATGGTGATGGTTGGGTATTCCATGCCTTTGTAAAGGGCGGGTAGTGTGATATTTTCGCCTATTTCATTTTCGCTGTACAAGCCAAAAACTCCGCTCTGTGCGTTATATGCAATGAGTTTGTTCTGTGCGATGTTCTTGATTGTTGCCTGCAAGGTGTTGCTGTCGATGCTTATATTCCACAAATATCCGGTGCTTGGTCTGTTCTTTGTTGCGCACAAGCTGTTGCCTTCGTTTATGTAGATATAACGATTGTATGCATCTTGTATGGTGTATTCGCCATTGCTGCCTGTGAACGTGAAACCACAGAATACGTTGGTCTCGATATATTTGTTCTTCAGAATGGTTACGTCTGTTGTGTTCAGGTTGCCGTTCTCTGTGTTTTCGTAAAATGAGTATGCTACCTTGTCTCCACCATTAATGATGTATTTTGCGCTCTCAACTTCATTGGCTGAAACAAACAGTGCAATAGGGGATATTACGTAGTACTCGCTTACCATATCGCTGTATATCTTTTCTCCGTTTGCATCTTTAACAAATGCTATTGCATTGATGGTGCGTGTTGAAAGGATTGATAATGCTCCCCATAGCTTTGAACCTGATGTCTTAGGGTCTTCGCCACGGTCGTTGTAATATACTGTGGCACCTGTGGTCTCGGTTGTGAATTCAAGAGCATCGTTGCCGGTTATTTTCTCATACAAGCCTCCTGTTATTGAAAAGACTGGAGCTGCAACCTTTAGCTCATAAGTGGCAGTAACAGCATCGCTCCAGGTATTGTTGTTGAATGATGCTGCAGTGATAGTTGTGATGGTACCAAACTCGCTGATGGTAATTGCACTTGTATATTTTGTGCTGTTCTCTGTAGGCATTGTGCCGTCGAGGGTGTAGTAAATGTTGCTACCGGTTAGCTCAACGCTGAAAGGGTTGTAGTATGTGCCGGATGCAGTGTTGAATGCAGGAGTTTGTGCAAACATCATAGTTGCAATGGTTGCACAAATGAATAAAAGTGTAATTTTTTTCATATTTATATGTCTATTGTTTGTTTATCGATATTTTTGCAAAAATACGAAAAAATATAAACAAATAAAAATGTCCGATGCTGCATCGGACATTTTTATTTGTTTTTTAGTCAATTACTTAACCAAAACTTTCTTTCCACCTACGATGTAGATGCCAGCCTTTGTGATGTTCTCAACGCGACGGCCTGTGATATCGTAGATTTCAGCATTCTCAGCCTCGGCCTCAATGCCTTCAACTGCAGTGTCGTCTCCAATGGTTATAACCTCTGTTCCTTCGCAATAACCACCTGCATTATAATCCTGTGCAGAAGCATCGTAGCCATAACGAACAGTAACGTCTGCAAGGTTGAGTGTATATTCGCCAGGAGTTGTTATTGGTGATGTTACTACCTGTCCAAATTCGTTATACTCAGACGGATAACCTTCTGCATTTATCTTAACAGGTATAAGTACAACTGTGTTGCCTGGAATAACCTGTGCCCAACCCTGTGCTGGGTCGTATGGGTCTTTCTGCCACATTGGATACTGGTTGCCATCAGCATCTGTCAAATTGACTACGTAGTTACTCCAATAATAGTCTTGGTTACCACAGAATACGCGTTGGTTATATTCAATCCATACCTCCAAGAACTCACCGTTTTCTCCAAATTTAGGAGTTACTTTTCCAACAGCCAAAGGAACAACCTCTATAGGTGCTTCAATTGTCAATGTGAGCTGCTTTTCCTCGTTGTTTACATTTTCGTTCATAGTGAACATGCCGGCAGGAATTGTTATGAAGTATTTACTAACCTGAGTAAACTTCTCACCGAAAGATATTTCAATCTTGTTGGTTGTCTTGCCGTCTTTGTCATCAACCTCTGTAATTAGAGTTGCAGTTCCTGAGTATTCTGCTCCACCTTCTGTGTACAATACAGGAACAACCTCCTCGTTAAGAGTGATACTCTCGACATTCTCAAAGCTGATGGTAATCTTTTCAAACTCCTTCACGTTTGTGTTGTAATCATAATCGGTCCACCAATTTGGCTGTTTACCAATAACATTGAATGTCAATGTTGTCTCGGCAAGTGCAATGTTTCCGTCTGCTACGCTTACAAAAGTGCCGGCAGGGATAGTCATAGTGTATGCACCCGGAGTTGACAAGTCGGGGAGTATCATTTCTGGGTATGTGTAAACTTCTCCTGTTTTGTCGTCGGTATATTCATGCCATATAGTATCAACAGGAACGATACCTGTGAAAATTGAATTTTCGTATGAACCAACACCTGTAAGAGTTACGCATGCGATAACTTCGTTTGCTTCGTTCTTAATCTCAAGTTCTTTAACTGCATTGTCAGCAACTTTAGCAGCCTCTGAGAATACGAACTCGAAACTAGAAGAGATTTCTTCGATTTCTTCAGTAGAAGATGGTCTGGTACTGAGTAGTCTAAGCTCGTTTGTTGCTTCAGGAGCATCCTGAGCAAAAAGAGCCATTGTTGCGCTAAGGCACAATGTCAAGAATAGTGTAATTTTTTTCATAAGCTTAAATTTTAATTAGTAATTATTTGTTATGTTTATCTTCTTTTTAATTGTTTTATAAAAATACGAAAATATTAAATTGTCTGTATTTTTCGCAAATGTATGTAAAAAACAATCAATATTGCAACAATATGGTGGATTTTTGCTTTTTTTAATGTTTTTTTTATTGAATAGTGTTTTTTGTAACCATATAATAGAAAAGAGGAACACAAATGTGCTCCTCTTTATGCTGTAATTAATATATTGGTTTAGTCAATTACTTAACCAAAACCTTCTTTCCACCTACTATATAGATGCCGGCATTTGTGATGTTCTCAATGCGACGGCCTGTGATGTCGTAAATCTCAGCATTCTCAGCCTCGGTTGCAATATTCTCAATAGCTGTTTCACTATTATTGTTAATAGTGTATAGTACAGGGTACACCTCTGTGGCTGTTGCATTCTCTTCTTTGATAGCTACAATTGCATTGTTCTTGTAAACAAGGATATAGCCATCTTTTCTAATCTTTGCACAATTGTTCTCTATTGTGATGTTCCATGCTGCCATGTCGCTGGTTGTGGTTGATTTGATTTCGTCGGTAGTGCTCATATATGCAATCAAATACAAACCGGTTGCATCTTTGATATAGAATTCTCCTTCTACAATGTTGCCGTTTTTGTCTTTGTCTTCGATGCTGAAAGAGTAATATTCGGCATCTGTAACATTGTTACCGGCAACGTTTGTCTCTTTTGTCGGAAGTTTGCCGTCTTTGAATGGGAGAGCGATATTTCCGTTTGCTACAATAAAATATTTGCCTGCGCCAACGGTTTCTGCAACAGTGTATGTTACGCTCTCTGAAATTATATACTCTGCTGCTGTTGATTCGCTGGTGTATGTTTGGCCATTGTATGTAAACTCAAGAACAACCTTCAATGTACAAGACTCGTTGATGGTTATTGTACCGTTCTCTACCTCGTCACACTCTGCATCGGGCTCGTAACCGTCAGTTGTGTAGTAGTAAACAACATTCTCAACACCTTCATTCTCTGTTGTAGGTGAAGATATTGCAACTGTTACAGGTTCTGTATATACGCCTGAACCGTTGTCGAATATAGGGGCCTTCAATATCAATGCATTTTCACTTGCTGCAGGATATACTTTGATATAGGTGATATATACAACACTTGAATAAGTGCCACCGCCTTCGCCTATAACAATGTCGTAAGTATTGCCTGCTGCCTGATATTCAGGTGCAATTTCGAAAATGTGTGTACCGGTGAGGCCTGCAACAGCTGTACTCACTGCGTTTCCACCAACCTGGATGTTGATATCTGCATTGGGATAACTTTCAGCTTTTGAGTGGCCTGTAACCTCAATCTTATCTACGGCAAAGTCAAATGCTGGCAGAGTGAGTTTGTTTCCTGCTTTGTCCATTCGCAAACAATCGTTGTCGTAATAGAATGATCTTCCGCTTCTTGCTGTGATTGTGAATGACTTATCTCCATCGGTGTATGTCTTCTTGCCTGTTTCGGCTGTAGGGTCGGCAGGGGTAAGTGTCTTGATGCCCCACGCGTTGTTTGTGAAGTCATATACAACGGTCTGATTAATTTGTGCGGTTGCTGTTGTGATGAACAGTGCACAAACAAATGTTAAGAGTGATGTAATTTTTTTCATAAGCGTATGATTTTTTTGTTATTGATTGTCAGTGCCTAATTTTATGCAAAAATACTATTTTTTTTGCTATAAAAGATTAAGTATGCAATAAAAATCGTGTGAATGCTTGTAAAATGAGAAAAAATGAGTACCTTTGCGTCGTAAATAAATGTTTAAGTTATGGGTAAGTCCTGTACGGCCAGCTCCTGATGAATCCTCCAGGGCCTGACCGCAGCAAAGGTAAATCGGTTGTAGCGGCGCGATACAGATTGCTTACCCACCCCATAAGGCGAAAATCGAAAGATGTTCGCCTTTTTTATTAAATCTCATCGTTGTTTTATACTGCATATATAGAATATGTGGAGAGTTCCAATTCGGAACTCTCCACATATTCTATATAACGGTTAAATGTTTATTTACAGTAATTCTCGACTTTGAAGTTATTTATTTTGCTGCAGAAGTCGCCTGTATTCTCAAGTGGGAACACAAGTGTACGTACATAGAACATCTTGTCTTTGCCACCTTCGTTGTGGTATATGGTCTGCTTGTCGAGTGTCTCTACGAGCTTGCCGTTTATAAACAATTTTGTTACCTCCTTGTTACCGCTGATGGTTATATTTGCTTTTTCACCGGGATAGAAGCGATAGTTGAATGTGTTAAGATAGCCGTCGCGTGAGAAACCAATCTTGCCGCTTACGGGATCGGCAAGGTAGAACTCTGCATCGCGCGACTTGAACAATGCTGTTCCGTTGGCTTCCTCGTTATATTCAATGTCGAATGATACGGTGTATTCAAAACCAACTTCTCTTACACCGGTCTTTTTTGCATAATTTGTAGATGCTTTTACAGCCGGCATTTCAATGATTGTTCTGCGGTCGCCACCGAAACGGCCTGCGATGTTCACACCGGGAGCGTCGCTGAGGGCAAGGCGTGCCTTGTCGAACTCTTCGAACGATACTTCTGGCTTAGCACCGGTCCACATCTTTACAGCCATGGTCTGCATTGCGGGATAAACGCGGTAGTGGATATCTTTGCAGCTGATACCGTTGCCTGCGTGGTCGTTCCAAACAGCAAATGAGCCGCCCTTAATCTGTGGGTGCTTCTCTTCGAATTTCTGATTTCCAATCTGTGCGGGTGTCCAGTTGTTGTAGAGGAAATTGCAGTTGAGATAGTCGTAATAGTAACCTGCAGCAGGAACTATATATGTGTATCCGTCGGGGATGCTCACCACGTTGTAACCAAGGTTCATCATATCTGTGGGGTCGGCATAGCCGTTGTACCACTCGTACATCAATACGTTGTCAACCTTTACCGGAGTCTTTCCTTTTGCATGTGTCAATGCACCCCAAACGCAAGCCTGCTTGCCATATTTCTCGGCGGTGCGGATGCAGAAGTCGGTGAAGTAACGGAATTTCTCAACAACGGCTGAATCGCGGTTTGAGTATTCGTCGGTACCAACGTGGAAACGTGGTCCACGGAAGACGGGTTCGTCCCCACTAAGGAACTCCATAAAGAGCGAATCTACAAATGTGTATGTGGCGGGGTTGAAGAGGTCGAGGTGGTCAAGACCATAATCCTTGCTGCCAAGTTCGGGACGATAGTGTACGAAAGCCAATGAGTGAGCAGGAACGTCGAATTCGGGGATGATTTCTACACCTACGCGCTCTGCGTGTTTCTGCAACTCAATGAACTCCTCTTTTGTGTAATAGCCGTCGCGTGATGCAAGGCCGGGGAAGAGGTCGCTCTCCAAACGGAATCCCGATGGTGTTTTTGCCCAATCGTGATTGAAAAACTGCTTGAAACCATTGTCGTTCAGGTGAATATGGAATGTGTTCATTTTGTAGTATGCCATGAAATCGACATACTCGTGCAAGAAGCTGATGGGGATGAACTTGCGGCCACAGTCGAGCATAAAACTACGCATCTCATAGTCGGGGTAGTCAATAATATTTCCTTTGGGCAGGTTGCCGCCGTTCTGCTCTGCAATCTGCAAAAGAGTACGTGTTGCCCATATTGCACCACGTGTACTGTTGGCTTTGATGGTGATGTTGTCGTTGATATCAACGGTGTAACCTTCGCTGTTCAAAGCGGCATTGTTTTCAATTGCAAGTGAGATATCTCCTGGCTTTGGTGTGCCATTGGTGGCTTTTACTTTTATGCCAAACATCTTGCTTATGTCACTAGCAAGTAGGTTTGCTACGTCGGCCAATTCCTGTTGGCTATAGGTGATTCTTGTCTTTTTGGTGATAGCAAAATTGCCTATACCGCCTTGCCATTCACGAATTTCGGGAACAACGAATGGTTTTACATTCTTTGGTGTAGCGTTTGTGTTTGCCGAGAATAACAGCATCAACGCTGCAATGATAAATGGGATTCTGGTTTTCATATATGATTTTTATAATGTTATTTATAACCTATTTACAAAGATAATCTTTTTTGCGAAATTTTCAAAATTGCACTTTTATCGTCTCCGTAATTCCCAAAAGGCTACGGCTGCGGCTGCTGCGACATTAAGTGAATCTACGTTGTGCGACATTGGAATACGTGCTACATAGTCGGCTTGCTCGATT
Source organism: Bacteroidaceae bacterium (assembly GCA_045644465.1). GTDB lineage: Bacteria > Bacteroidota > Bacteroidia > Bacteroidales > Bacteroidaceae > HGM04593. The sequence goes on along the minus strand of JAZRGV010000012.1, from coordinate 9,763 downwards.
GTTTCTTGCGGCAATCCTTCACCTTCGGTTCCCATTATTATGGCAAGTTTTGTGATGTTTGTAAAAATGGGTGAGTCTATCGGTAACGATTTTTCGGTCAAAGCCATAGCTATTGTGCTGAACCCCAACTCTTTTAACTGCTTGATGTCGTCGATCCACGTCCATGGAACAAGAAAGACAGAGCCCATTGAAACGCGTACTGCGCGGCGATTGAGTGGGTCGCATGAGTTACGTGTGAGAAGTACAGCGTCGATATTCAGCGCGGCTGCACTGCGAAAGATCGCTCCGATATTGGTTGTATCGACAACTCCTTCGATGACTACCACTCGTTGAACATTTTGGCAAACTGTTGCAACCGTAGGAGCGTCGGGGCGTTCCATTGCGCAGAGTACTCCGCGTGTGAGTGTATATCCAGTTAGTGTTGCTAGCAATTCGCGCTCGCCTGTATATACGGGAATGTTACCGCATCGTGCGATTATATCTGTTGCATCACCATCGATGTGGCGACGTTCACATAATAGTGCAATAGGTTTGTAGCCTGAGTTTAGAGCAACGTTTATTACTTTGGGGCTTTCTGCAATGAAGATGCCTTGTCCCGGCTCGTACTCTTTGCGTAATTGTGCTTCGGTAAGAGTGCTGAAAATCTCTACACCGGGGTGGTGGAGCGATGTTATCTCTATTATTGCCATATTCTCATTTCTGTTTTAACTATTTTGCGCAAAATTACGATTTTTTTATTATCTTCGCATTGTATGTTGTAATATATAAAGTGTACTATACTTTTGTATTATAAACTACGGATTTTTACCTTAAAAATATATGCTAAAGCTCTCTAAAGAGTTTTAGGAATGAGAAAGGGTATCAATACTATTGTGTTGGAACAAAAGAGTAAGTTTGTTGTTAGGTTTTTGTAAATTATTCACTATTAAAAATAACCTTATGAAGAAATTCTTTAGATGTTGTCTTGTTACAACTATGATGCTCGCTACGGCGTGTGTGGCTTTTGCACAGCAGAAACCCAATATTCGTATTCTTGCTACAGGTGGAACGATAGCAGGTTCCGGCTCGTCGGCTACAAAATCGAATTACTCTGCCGGTCAGGTGGCTATCGGTGCATTGCTTGATGCAGTGCCTGTAATCAATGATATTGCCAATGTGCAGGGCGAACAGGTGGTAAGCATCGGCTCGCAGGATATGAGTGATAATGTGTGGATAACTTTGGCAAAGAGAGTGAACGAGCTGTTGGCGCAAAAGGATGTCGATGGAATTGTAATCACTCATGGTACAGATACAATGGAGGAGACTGCGTTTTTCCTTAGCCTTGTAACAGGAAATGCAAAACCTGTGGTGCTTGTTGGTGCTATGCGTCCTTCAACAGCTATCAGCGCCGATGGTCCTGCCAATCTTTACAATGCAGTGGTTGTGGCTACATCGCCTTCATCTAAAGGTCGCGGCGTGATGGTGTGCATGGACGACAAGGTGTATGGTGCACGTGATGTAACAAAAACAAATACAACAAGTGTAGAAACTTTCCAGTCGCCAAACTTCGGTGCTATAGGTTATGTACATAATGGAAAGGTGCGCTATCATGTGGCGGCAGAGGAGGTGCGTCCTGCAGTGTTCAATATTGCCGGTTTGACATCGTTCCCCAAAGTGGGTATTGCATATGGCTATTCAAACGTACAGGGTGATGTGGTTAAGATGATGGTTAATAGTGGCTACAAAGGTATTGTTTATGCCGGTGTAGGTAATGGTAATATACATAAGAATGTGTTTCCGGAGTTGGAGAACGCTCGTAAGAAGGGTGTGATTGTTGTACGTTCGAGCCGCGTGCCCACAGGTGCAACAACTCTTGATGCAGAGGTTGATGACAACAAATATCAGTTTGTGGCTTCATGGGGGCTTAACCCGCAAAAAGCACGTATCTTGCTTATGCTTGCGTTGACAAAGACCAACGACTGGCAAAAGATTCAAACCTATTTCAATGAGTATTAAATAAAACCGTATAGATGAAAAAAATATTTTCTTTTTTGTTGATTCTCTGTGTTGCGTCGGTTGCTTTTGCGCAAGAGAACGAAAAATCGCTGTTTGAGCGTGTGTCGAAGATTGAGAAAAAACAAGATTATTTTAATCTTTACCTGAATATGCACGGTGCTTTCGACACCAAGTTCAACTATGATGGTGTGAATGGTTTTAATCAAGGTGTATTCTATATGCGTCAGTTCCGTATTGAGGCAACAGGTAGAGTTAATGATTGGTTGTGGTATCGCTGGCGTCAGTGCTTGAATCGCGGCAACGTAGGCGATAACATGATAGACAACCTTCCCACTTCTATCGATTATGCTGCAATTGGTGTACGATTCAATAAGAATCTTTCACTTTTTGCCGGTAAGCAGGGTGTTGCATACGGTGGCTTCGAGTATGATGCAAATCCTATTGAAATCTATCAGTATAGCGAGATGATTGAAAACATGAGCAACTTTATGACTGGTGTTACTCTTACCTATGATTTCAATCCTAACCAGCAGTTGGCTCTTCAGATTCTCGACAGCCGTAACGGCTCACAGGAGAGTACATACGGTGCAGGTCTGCCCATAAGTCGTTTGCCTTTGGTATATACATTGAACTGGAATGCCAATATGTTCAATAACAAATGGCAGACACGCTATTCGGCTTCTGCGATGGAAGAGGTAAAAGGTAAATACATGTATTTCCTTGCTTTGGGTAACCAGTTTAACTTCTCGGAAAAGTGCAATATGTACTTTGATATAATGAGTTCTCTTGAGCAGGTGGATCGCAAGGGTATCATAACAAATATGTGTGGTGGACAGGCTGCTTTCAATGGTCATAATGCCTCTAATGCAATGTACAACTCTTTGGTGGCAAAGGTTAATTACCGTTTCTTGCCCAAGTGGAATCTTTTTGCAAAGGGAATGTACGAATTGGCATCAGTGGTAAAGGCTGAAGGAGCATTAACTGTTGGTAACTATCGTACATCGGTTGGTTATATTGGTGGTATCGAGTATTATCCAATGGAGAGCAACTTGCATTTCTACCTTGCTTTTATTGGACAGAGTCATATGTTTACTGACCGAGCAAAGAATTTTGGAAAAAGCAACTATAATACTCAAAGAGTATCTCTTGGTATGATATATAAGTTGCCAATGTTCTGATAAGTTATTAAATATACATAGACAACTACTATTTTATGCTTTTACAACTATTGTTTGTTCTTACCTTCATCATACTTGGCGCACTTACTGGCGGTATTGGGCTTGGTGTGATGGGTGGTGCAGGCGTTGCAGTGCTTACATTCGTCTTTGGGTTGGAGCCAACGGCTCCGCCTATTGATGTGATGCTTATGATTGCTGCTGTAATATCTGCTGCGGCGTGTATGCAGGCTGCCGGAGGTCTTGATTATATGGTAAAACTGGCGGAACGCATATTGCGAAAACATCCTCAGTATGTAACAATAATCGCTCCGCTTGTTACATATACCTTTACCTTCCTTGCCGGTACAGGTCACGTGGCCTATTCGGTGCTGCCTGTGATTGCCGAGGTGGCTACTGAAACAAAGATACGCCCCGAAAGGCCTTTGGGTATAGCAGTTATTGCATCGCAACAAGCGATAACAGCTTCGCCTATATCGGCGGCGACAGTAGCGCTTTTGGGATTGTTGAGTGGGTATAATATGACTCTTTTCGATATATTGAAAATTAGTATCCCAGCAACACTTATCGGTGTTCTTGTGGGCGCTTTGGCATCGATGAAAGTTGGCAAGGAACTTATTGATGATCCTGAATATAAAAGACGTTTGCAAACAGGTGAACTGGCAACAAAACATGTAGAACTCAATGATGTCAAGAATGTATTCAAAGCGCGTTTGTCGGTGATTCTTTTTATAATGGCTACGCTTTTGGTTGTGCTCTTCGGCTCTATACCTTCATTGCGTCCTGTGTTTGACGGCAAGGCTCTTAATATGCCGTCGCTCATTGAGATTGTTATGCTTATGACTGCAGCTGTAATATTACTTGTTACACGTACTAATGGCAAGGAAGCGGCGCAGGGTAGTGTGTTCTCGGCCGGAATGCAGGCTGTGGTTGCAATTTTCGGCGTAGCCTGGATGGGAGATACTTTTATCAATGGAAACATAGCAGAGTTGACCGATTCTATCAAGCATCTTGTTACTGATATGCCATGGCTCTTTGGTGCGGCTCTGTTTGTTATGTCTATATTGTTGTATAGTCAGGCGGCAACGGTGCGTGCCATTGTTCCGTTGGGTGTGGCGTTAGGCATCAATCCTATGATGCTTATAGCTCTGTTCCCTGCTGTGAATGGTTATTTCTTTATTCCGAACTATCCAACGCTTGTGGCTGCTATAAATTTCGACCGCACGGGAACCACACGCATTGGTAAATGGATTCTTAATCATTCGTTTATGATGCCGGGGCTTGTAGCTACAGGAGTTGCATTGCTTGTCGGCTTGTTGCTGATACAGATATATTAAAAAAGTTCATATGATATTTTTTACTTCGGAAAATCTATTGCTTATTGGTTCGATACTCATTTTTTGCAGTATTCTTATAACAAAGGCAGGTGGCCGTTTCGGCTTACCTGTCCTTTTGCTTTTTCTTGTTGCCGGAATGTTGTTCGGTTGTGACGGATTGGGTATTCACTTTGATAATATGAGGCAAGCGCAGTTCGTTGGTATGGTTGCGCTGTGTGTTATATTGTTTACAGGTGGACTCGAGACAAAACTCGAGGATATAAGGCCGGTAATAGCCCCGGGTCTCACTTTGTCAACGTTGGGAGTGATATTGACCACGCTCTTTACAGGTGGTTTCATTCTGTTGCTGTCGGAATGGAGCTTCTTGTCGTTGGAACTTCCTTTGATAACATGCTTTCTTCTGGCGGCAACTATGTCATCGACCGATTCGGCTTCGGTGTTTAATCTGTTACGCAGCAAGAATGTTAATATGAAAAATAACCTTCAGCCAATGCTGGAGCTTGAGAGCGGAAGTAATGACCCTATGGCATATATATTGACCATTGTACTTATTCAGCTTGCACTCTCAATGGGTGGAACAATGGGTGAAAATACTGATTTTGCCCTATTGTTTATCAATACTCTGAAGATACTTGTGCAGCAGTTTGCTGCAGGAGCTATGATAGGTCTTTTTGCCGGGTATGGTACAGTCTGGTTTATGAAGAAGGTAAATATCGATAATATACCGTTGTACTCTATAATGCTGATAAGTATAGTGTTCTTTACTTTCTCATTCAGCGATTTGCTTGATGGTAATGGATACCTTGCCGTATATATAACAGGTATCATTGTAGGCAATAACAAAATGAAGAACCGTAAGCAGGTGTCGGCTTTCTTTGATGGCATGACCTGGATTGTGCAAATTGGTATGTTTCTTTTGCTTGGTTTGCTTGTGGATCCTAGTGAGATGTGGAAAACAGCTCTCGCAGCTATGTTTATAGGAATATTCATGATGGTTATAGCAAGGCCTTTGAGTGTGTTTATCTCGTTGCTACCTTTTAAGAATATAACATTTGCGGCGAAAAGTCTTGTTTCGTGGGTTGGATTAAGAGGCGCTGTACCCATTATTTTTGCAATATATCCTGTGGTTGAGCATGTACCGGGGAGTGGAGATATTTTCAATATAGTATTCTTCATTACTTTGCTTTCTATGGTGGTACAAGGCAGTACTATTACCGCTTGTGCCAAAAAGCTAAATCTGTTGTCACCGGTAAAGCATACAAGTAATTTCAATGTCGATTTGCCCGAGGAGGCCGGTGAGCAGAGTGAGATTACCATTACAGAGGATATCATTGCCCAAAAGGGAGCAACATTGCAGTCTCTTGGTTTGCCTCAAGGGGTGCTGGTGGTGATGATAAAACGTGGCGAAAAGTATATAGTCCCAACAGGAACGGTGGAGCTGCAGGCCGGTGACCACTTGCTGACAATAGCAAGTTCCGAGGTGGAAAAGTGATAAAATAGAACGAGGGTGACCATTTTTTAGGTCACCCTCGTTTTGTTAACAGCCAATCTATAAGCCGGGTTCTGTGCCCTTTGCAGGGTGTCTGTCATTCATCTATACATTATGTCACCATAATGTTAAAGCGTTCTACCCTCCGGCTCGGGCGAGCTACCCTCAAACGCCGGTTTACATGAACTTGCAGCCTCCAAGACGCACGGCTCGTACATCGCTGCACGACCGGTGGGCTCTTACCCCACCTTCTCACCCTTACCTGAATACAGGCGGTTATTTTCTTCTGCGTTACCCTGCTCTCGCAAACAGCTTTCTGTTAGGAAGTGGAGCGCTCTGTGCTGCCCGGACTTTCCTCCTTTGCCTTGCGGCAACGGCGACAGACCGAATGACTGTTTTGATTTTGCTTGCAAAATTAATCTATTTTTTCCTAATTTTCAAATTGAAATATTTGTTATGCTCTTTTCTTTTGTTTACTTTTGCCTATAATGATAATTATAACCTTTAAAATATTACTCCAATGAACACAATCGTTTCTCAGTTCAACATTCAAGGCAATGTTGTTGAAGTAGCCCCATTGGGCAATGGTCTTATCAATACTACCTATCGTGTAAAGACCGAGGGCAATGCTCCCGACTATGTGTTGCAGCATGTTAACAATGCTATTTTCCCTGATGTGGATATGCTTATGAATAACATTGTTGCTGTTACCGAACACATTCATGGTAAACTTGTTGCGGCAGGTGCTGATGATATCAGTCGTAAAGTACTTAAGTTTGTACCTGCAAAGGATGGTAAGTACTATCATTTTGATGGCGAAAAGTACTGGCGCGTAATGGAGTTTATTCCTGAAACAGAGTCTATGAGCGCTGTAACTCCTGAGACATCGTATATTGTAGGTGAAACTTTCGGTAACTTCCAGGCTATGCTTGCAGATATCCCTGCCGAGCTTGGTGAAACAATCAAGGACTTCCACAACATGGAGTTCCGTCTTCGTCAGTTACGTGAGGCTGTTGCTGAGAACAAAGCCGGTCGTCTTGCCGAAGTTCAGTGGCTTGTTGACGAGCTTGAAAAACGTGCCGAGGAGATGTGTAAAGGTGAGCGTATGTATAGAGAGGGTGTGTTGCCAAAACGTATCTGTCACTGTGATACAAAGGTTGATAACATACTTTTTGACAAAGAGGGTAATGTACTCTGCGTAATTGACCTCGATACAGTTATGCCAAACTTTATTTTCTCTGACTTTGGTGACTATTTGCGTTCTGCAGCAAACACAGGTAAGGAGGATGACAAAGACCTTGATAATGTGAATTTCAATATGGAGATTTTCAAGTCGTTCGCTAAGGGTTACTTGAAGTCTGCAGCTTCATTCATTACTCCTGTCGAGGTTGAGAATTTGCCATATGCAGCCGCATTGTTCCCATATATGCAGACTGTACGTTTCTTGGCCGATTATATCAATGGCGATACTTATTATAAGATTCAGTATCCCGAGCATAACCTCGTGCGTTCTAAGGCACAGTTCAAACTGTTGCAGAGCGTTGAGGCACATCAGCCCGAAATGCAGGCATTCATTGCTGAGGTAATGAAGTAATTGAGATATACATGAAAAAGTAAGGCAACAATAGCAGTTGCCCTAAAAGTAACGAAAAATAGCGTAGTCGCTGATTACGCTATTTTTCGTTACCTAAATTTTGATTGAAGGCTTGCGCAAACGAGTGAAACGCAAGAAAGCTTTGATGCTTCACAACGAGTGTAGCCAAGCCTCACCAGAGGCAACTTTTTTCAGGGAAAGACATGTTGCTATATTGTTGCTTAATATTATGATGTTTTTTTCGGTGTCTAATTAGGATTGTTCCTAAAAATGCTTATTTTTGCAAATACATATCGCTTGCAGAAGCCCGATGTGGGTCATGTGGGTGGGTGTAATGTTTTATTAAAAAGCGTTTACTAACGCTCTTTCTTGACACATCGGAATCTCGCAAATTCTAACCATAGTCAAGAATGAAGCAATGGTAGATGCCTAGTGGTGTGTTTATGCATACTGTATATACCGTGTTGTTATTGATGCTTTACATCATTGACAACTATTGGTATTCTAGTTTGTTATATACATACGGCGTGAGGCTTCTGCGTTGCTCGTTCAACTATGGTGGGCAATGCGAGAGCCTTGATGTGTGGGACGGGTAAGTAGTACAGGTTCTCACGCTTTTTTTATATACAACTACAAGAAATATTCGCCGAATCAGGGAACTTATAGGCAGAAAAGAAAATTATTATTTACTATAAGTCAACTGATTATGAAAAAAAAGTCTTTTTTAATTTTTGCAGCTATGTTGCTTTGTGTGAGCAATATTATGGCACAAGTAGTTTCAGGTGTCTGTGGCGAAAACATCACCTGGGAACTGACAGCCGAAGGCGAACTTGTTATCGAGGGTACAGGTGAAATGGCAGACTTTACATTTAACACTAGAGCCTCATGGTATAATTATAGAGAGTCAATATCGAGTGTAACAATAGGAGAGGGCATAACAAACATAGGGGAATTTGCATTCCGTGATTGTACCAACCTTACTGCTGCAACAATTTCTGCGAGTGTGACCACTATTGGAAACGATGCCTTTTGGGGTACCGGCCTCACCTCATTCATCATCCCCGAAAATTCGCAGTTGGCAACTATTGGCGACTGGGCATTCAACGGAAGCGCAGGTCTTACCACCATTAGTTTCCCTGCAAGCTTGACAAGTATCGGATATTATGCATTCAATACTTGTAACTTCACCAGCATCACTTGTAATGCCGTTACACCACCATCAGCAAGTACAGCTTTCCCCAGTACCGATGCATCAGCCCTTGTATATGTGCCGGCAGAATCTGTTGATGCATATAAGGCCGCTGATGGATGGAGTAAGTTTACAAATTGGATTATAGCTTCTGGTACCTGTGGCGACAACCTTGCATGGATGTTGAGTGATGAAGGCGAGTTGGTTATTGAGGGTACAGGCGAAATGTACAATTATTCCAACAATCCCGCAGCACCTTGGAACAGTTATAGTGGCTCAATAAAGAGCGTGGATATAAAAGACGGTGTTACGAGCATTGGAAGTTGGGCTTTTGCTCAATGTTCTGCCCTTACCGATGTTTCCATATCAGAGAGTGTAACAAACATAGGCGGTGATGCATTCAGAGAGTGTCGTATATTGGAAGAAATTACTCTTCCAGCAGGTTTGACCCAACTGGGAACAGGTGTATTCCTCTATTGTGATGCCTTGAAATCTATCACTATACCCGAGGGTGTAACGATAATTGGAAGCGATACTTTTGAGTTTTGTCCTCAACTTTCTTCCATTACTTTTCCCTCTGGCCTGACCGAGATAGGTCCTTGGGCTTTAAAGGGATGTAATAACCTAGCCTCTATCACATGTAAGGCTGCGACACCCCCTTCGCTTGGAAATAGTGTTTTTGCAGGCGTGAACAACAATATTCCTGTATATGTGCCGACAGCATCTGTCGAGGCATATAAGGCTGCCAACGGATGGAGTCAATTTGCAAATATCCAGCCAATAATCATTGCTTCGGGAACTTGTGGCGATAATCTTACTTGGAAGTATCTTGATGGTGATGAGTTGGTTATTGAAGGTACAGGCGAAATGTACAATTATTCCAACAATCCCGCAGCACCTTGGAACAGTTATAGTGGCTCAATAAAGAGCGTGGATATAAAAGACGGTGTTACGAGCATTGGAAGGTGGGCTTTTGCTCAATGT
>JAZRGV010000011.1:0-20509 GCA_045644465.1 Bacteroidaceae bacterium | reverse complement strand
TGCAATGCTCTTAAAAGCATTATAATACCCAACAGTGTAACAAGCATAGATGCAAAAGCCTTCTTTGAATGTTCTGCACTTGAAAGAATAACATTGTCGCAAAACATTACAAGCATAGCAGCCCACACATTCTTTAACTGCGCATCACTCAAAGGCATTGTGATACCAAGCGGAGTGACAAGCATAGAAAATGAGGCGTTCGCTTTTTGCGAAAGCCTCAAAACCGTCACCAACTATTCAACTCTGGACATAACAGCAAAAACAGCTGTGCATGGTAAGGTAGCACTATATGCTGACAATGTCTTAAGCCCAAGAATTACCGATGGAAAAGAATTTGTTTACGACAATATAAAAGATTTTTCAACAATATATTACAAACGTAACTTCAACAACACCGATTGGCAGGGTTGGTATATGCCGTTCGAAGTAAAGCTGGAGGATATTGAAAACGAACTTGAAGTTGCCTATTTAAATGATGCTCGTCAATACGATGACAATCAGGACGGCGAGATTGACCGTACTGAACTTGAAGTGATACCTCTTGTCAACGGTACATTGTCGGCCAACTATCCATACATCGTAAGATCCAAGACAACCGGTGAGAAGAACTTCATCTTTAAAGGTGTAACAGTAGAACCTTTTGAGGAAAACTCCATCGATTGTTCATCGGTAACAACAAAATTCACATTCACAGGCACCCACACAGCCATTAGCAACGAAGAGATGAACACCAACGGTTACTATGCACTTTGCAACAACGCCCTTGTAGCACCTGCCAAAAAAATACCGACTTCACCGGCGGAACTAAGCAATGACCATGTATACACCATACGTTGTGAACGCACATTCCTGCTCTATAGCAGCAACACTGCCGTAAACAACAAACTATGCACCGGCAACGGAAAAGAGGTTGGAAATGTAGCTCGCGACGTAAATGACGTAAACCAGCAGTTTAAAATCATAAACATCAACGACAGCTACTACCTATACAGCGTTGGAGCAGGTAAATATGTCAACAAAGAGGGTGTTTACACAGATACAGCCACCGATGCCATTACCTTTAAAAAGGTTGAAGGCGAATATCCCTGGCAGCTAAGCATAGGCGGCAATGTAATGAATTCACAAGATCCTAACCAGTTGAACGAGGGAATAGTTCTGGACGATTGGGACAGCGCAGACAATGGCAACTGCTACTTGATAGAGGCTGTCACAAGCGACCTATCTGCGAATCGTTGGTACTTGCAGATTGAATCGCGCAACCCGCTATTCAAAGCACCGGCTAGAATAAATTTGTTTGTTGTCGGCAACAACAATAATGGCGACGACAACACAACCAAAATCAACGAGGTGAAATGCGAAGAGGCAAACGTAAAAGCTGTTTACGACCTTGCAGGTCGCAGAATCGAAAACCCGACAAGAGGTATTTATATAATCGACGGCAAGAAGGTTCTGGTAAAATAATCGGCTACAATCTTCAAGTAAAATAAATTACAAATACTTTTCAATATATTTCCCGCATAGTACCATTGCCATGCGGGAAATGTTTTTTTATCAGTTACGTTTTGTTTTCAAATCCATAAACATTATCTTCGCATAGAAACATTCATAAATCTTCTTATATGTACGATTTAGCTATTATCGGTGGCGGACCGGCCGGATATGTGGCTGCCGAAAACGCAGGTGCAAAAGGTCTGAGCGTTATTTTGTTCGAGAAACATGAACTTGGTGGTGTATGTCTTAACGAAGGATGTATCCCCACAAAAACACTTCTTTACAGTGCAAAAATGTATGACCATGCAACAGGCGGAAAAAAGTATGGCATAACAGCCGAAGGCGTTTCGTATGAATACAAAAAGATTGCCGACCGCAAGACTAAAGTTGTGCGAAAACTTGTAGCAGGAATAAAAATGAAGATGGAAGCGCACAACGTAAATGTGGTACGTGGAGAAGCTTTCATTACAAGTGGCAACGAAAAGTGCATAACAATTGCATGCAACGAGGAGAAATATGAGGCCAAAAGGTTGCTTATATGCACCGGCAGCGAAGCATTCGTACCTCCTATACCGGGAGTCGAGAATAACGGAGCCATACTCACCAATCGCGAGATTCTTGCACTTACCGAGGCCCCTGCAAGCATAGTAATAATAGGCGGTGGCGTTATAGGCATGGAGTTTGCAAGTTTCTACAACAGCCTTGGCATACCTGTTACCGTGATAGAGATGTTGCCCGAAATATTGGGCGGCATGGACAAGGAGATTGCCGAAGCCCTGCGCACAATCTATGCAAAGAGAGGAGTAAAGTTCTGTATGCAATGCAAAGTTACACGCATTGAGGATAACATAGTCTATTACACCGACAACGAGGGAAATGAGTTACAAGCACAAGGCGAGAAAATCCTTATGAGCGTGGGACGCAGACCTGTACTCAAAGGCTACGGACTTGAAAACATAGCAATAGATACCGAACGTGGCATAAAGGTAAACAACGTTATGCAGACAAGCATGCATAACGTATATGCCGCAGGCGATGTAACAGGTTTTTCAATGCTTGCCCACACAGCAAGCCGCGAGGCAGAAGTGGCTGTAAACCACATAACAGGTATAAACGATTCCATGACATATAATGCAATCCCGGGAGTGGTTTATACAAACCCCGAGGTGAGTTGCATAGGATTAAATGAAGAACAGGCACAAAAAGAGGGCATTGACTACAAACTATGCAAACTGCCTATGACATATGCAGGACGTTTCGTTGCCGAGAATGAGGGACTGACAGGCCTATGCAAAATACTCGTTGACAACAATGACAGAATAGTTGGCATGCACATGCTTGGTAATCCATCGAGCGAATTCATAAGTGCTGCATGCTTAGCTATAACTAACGGCATAACAGTGGAACAGATGAGACGGACCGTAATGCCCCACCCAACTGTAAGTGAGATTGTTAAAGAGTGTCTGTTCGAACTATAACGCCACCCTAAACAACCAAAAAACAAGGAAAAAGTGAAAATTTATTTAAATATGCAGAACATTTTACCTTTTTTTTAGGTTTGTTCAACAAAAAGCGATTATTTTGCTAAATAAAAGAAAAACTACGATAATGAAAGAGAATATTGTAAAACCAGCCAACGGTAAACTTGGCGTAATGTGTGTTGGATTAGGTGCGGTAACAACAACTACAATAATCGGAACATTAATGGCCCGCAAGGGACTTGCAAAACCTGTAGGCTCTTTTGCTTGCGAAGGTATTATGCGTATTGGTAAAGGCAAAGATAAATGCTACAAGGAGGTTAAAGACATCATACCCATTGCAGAACTTAACGATATAGTTTTCGGAGCATGGGATTTGTACGAAGATGATGCCTACGATGCAGCAATAAAGGCAAACGTTCTCAAGCTTCAGGATATAGAGCCTGTAAAAGATGAGCTGAGAGCCATTCGCCCATACAAGGCACTATTCGACAAGAGCTACGCAAGCAACATTGATGGCCCTAACGTAAAGGTAGGTGACAATCGCTGGGACCTCACAGAGCAATTGCGCGAAGACATACGCAACTTCAAGAAAGAGAACGGATGCGAACGTGTGGTGGTTATATGGATTGCAAGTACCGAGAAATACATTCCCCGCAACGACGAGGTTCATGGTAGCGTTAAGGCATTTGAGGCAGCAATGAAAGCAAATGATGTTGCTAACATCGCACCAAGTATGTGCTACGCTTATGCTGCTATGCGCGAGGGCTGTCCATTCGTTATGGGTGCTCCTAACCTATGCGTTGACATACCGGCGATGTGGGAACTTGCCGAGGAGACAAAGACACCTATCACAGGTAAGGACTTCAAGAGCGGACAGACAATGATGAAAACCGTTCTTGCCCCTGCATTCTTCACTCGCCAATTAGGTGTTACAGGATGGTTCTCTACAAATATTCTTGGAAACCGCGACGGTATAGTACTCGATAACCCTGAGAATTTCGAGACAAAACGCCGCAGCAAGACATCGGCTTTGGAGAACATTCTCGACAGTGATGTATATCCCGAATTATACAGCGATATGTACCATAAAGTGCGTATCAACTATTACCCACCACGCGGTGATGAGAAAGAGAGCTGGGACAACATCGACATCTTTGGCTGGATGGGTTATCCAATGACTATAAAGGTTAACTTCCTTTGCCGCGACTCCATTTTGGCAGCTCCACTGGTGCTCGACTTAATATTGTTCAGCGACGTAGCTCTGCGCGCCGGAGAATTCGGCATACAGGAGTTTATGTCGTTCTACTGCAAAGCACCAATGCACAAGGATGGTGAAAAGCCTGTACACGATCTATTCAAGCAATTTGCAATGCTAAAGAACAAGATTCGCGAATTCGCAGGATATGAGGCTGATCAGGAGCTTGACTAAGCAGCAACAATAGACAAACACAAGAGAAACATGAAGATAAAAAACTCAAGACTTGATGCCATTAGGTTGATACTTTCAACACAGGACATAAGCAGCCAGGAGGAGTTGTTGAAAGAGCTTGCGAAGGAGGGTTTCAAGTTGACACAGGCCACATTGTCACGCGACCTGCACCAACTGCGCGTAGTAAAGACTGTTGTAGCCGAAGGACGATATAAATATGTATTGCCACGTCAGCACAAATACAGAAATGACGACAACACCGGTGACATACATCCCGTTACTACACAACAGGAGACCAACGGCTTCCTATCGATAAAATTCTCGGGCAACATTGCTGTTATACGCACAAAGCCGAGCTATGCGAGTACATTGGCATACAACATCGACAACTGCGACTTCCCCGAGATCATAGGAACCATTGCAGGTGATGACACAGTGATGCTCATCATTGCCGAGGAGACAACAAAGGGAGCCGTACTGAAAATATTAAGGAATATTATTCCTAACATCTGATAAACATAAAAAACTATATATGATTAAAGTTGGTATTATTGGCGGTGCAGGATACACAGCCGGTGAATTAATACGACTGTTGGTATATCACCCCGAAGTAGAGATAAAGTTCATACACAGCAACAGCAATGCAGGCAACCGCATCGCTGATGTGCATTCGGGACTACACGGAGACACAGACCTTGTATTCACAGACAAGATGCCTTTCGAGGAGATAGACCTGCTATTCTTCTGCACAGCACATGGCGAAACCCGCAAGTTCATTGAGAGCCATGCATTGCCCGATGAACTGAAGGTTATAGACTTGTCGATGGACTATCGTATAAAGAGCAATGACCACGACTTTATATACGGCCTACCCGAGCTTAACCGTCGTAACACATGCAAGAGCCGTTATGTAGCCAACCCTGGCGGATTCGCGACATGTATTGAGCTTGGTTTGTTGCCTTTGGCAAAGGAACACCTGCTAAAAGGCGACATCTCGGTAAATGCTATCATGGGATGTACAGGTGAGGGCGCGCACCAGTCGGAAGCCACACGCAGCAGTTGGAGAAACAATAATATCTCGGTATATCGCCCGTTCCAGCATCAGCACATACCGGAGATAATGCAGAGTATAAAACAATTGCAACCCGATTATGACGGTTCAATAGACTTCATTCCCTACCGCGGCGATTTCCCACGTGGAGTATTCGCTACATTAGTTGTAAAATGCGACCTCGACATCGCTACCATCTACAATATGTACGAGAAGTACTACGATCGCGACTCATTCACACACGTAGTAACAAAGCCTCTTGACCTGAAACAGGTACTGAATACAAACAAATGCCTTCTGCATCTTGAGAAGCATGGCAACAAGCTACTTATCACATCGGTAATAGACAATATGCTGAAAGGAGCAAGCGGACAGGCCGTACATAACATGAACCTGCTCTTCGGCCTTGCCGAGACAGTTGGATTACAATTCAAGCCGTCAGGTTTCTAAACATAAGCATAAATCCCTGAAAGTTAAACTTTCAGGGATTTATGCTTATATATGTGTGACTGCCATTTATCAAGGATTTTTATTGCCTTGTCATTTCCGCTGTCGGCTACCTGACGATACAATGTTTTACATTTTCAACCACTCTGTAGGATTAAGTTTGGTTTTCTCTTGTCGTAGCTGGAATAACATACGAGGGTTACCCTCCTTGGCATCTACAGCAATATCACCAATTATATCACCGGCTTTGATATCCTCGCCGCCATTGACACGTACATTATCGAGATTACAATAAACAGATATATACTTACCATGACGAACAAGGACAAACGTGTAGTTACCTGTATCGAGAACAGCTGTTACTTTACCGTCAAAGATACAACGCGCCTTAGCACCCTTATTACCCTCTATGGTTATACCACCTGTATTTATAGGCACATTACCTTTGCCAGAAATGGCATTCTTCACGCCATATCCTTCAACCACAAGATATGGGCCTGTAATAGGCATAGGTAGTTTCTTTTTGTTGCTAAGGAACGAACCCGACATGGCTGCATCAACACCGGCATCGGCCTTGTAGGCTGGAGTGCCCTTCTTACCCGAGTTGCCACTCTTTGCCGCTGCAGCTGCTTCCGCCTTTTTCTTTGCAGCTCTCTCTGCAGCAATCACACGTTCAATCTCGCGGTCGATGGCTTTATTTAGGTTTTGAAGATCGGCACGTTTCTTTTTAAGTTCACGTTCAACCTGCTTCGATTCCTTTTTAAGAGACGCAACAATCTTGCGTTGTTCCTTTTCAAGTGTCTGCAGTTTTGCACGCTCCACATCCTGTTCTTTTAACGACTGTGTTTTCAGCAGACGCGTAGCCTGTAACTTGGCACGTTTGACCTCAAGAGCCGCAATCTGCACTTTGAGACTGTCGGCGAGTGCCTTATGGGCATTCATAAACTCCTCGGTATATCGATAACGGCGGACCATTGTATTAAAGTCGCCGGCAGAGAATACAAACATGAGCTTACTCTGAAAATTGCTGTACTTACGTGCACGACGCAACGCCTCGGCATATTCCAGACGCGAACGCTCAACAAGTTTCTCCTGGCGTTCAATCTCAACATTATAATCTTCTATCTCGCCATCAATGGCCTTTACTTCGCTTTGCAACAGGCCGATAAGCCTCTTTGCCTCTTTTATACGGGCATTTATGATGTCAAGATTGTTAAGCCTACTCTTTACGTCTTTCTGCGATGACAACAATATCTTCTCTTTCTCGGTTATCTCCTTACGAAGTGAACCGGCCTGCTCGCGCATCTGCTTTATCGCAGAACTCTGCGCCGAAAGCCCAAAGAAAGAGAAAAGTACAACAAAGAGTGTTATGATTATTTTTTTATATCCTGTATTCATTAAAACGGCTGTGTTTGTGTTGTGTCAACAATAATTACATATTACCCAACGACTTGAGAATCTGCTCTATATTAAGTTTACCATATGATGACACTCTACGTGGAGTAAAATCAAAGTTGCCCATGCTCACCCTGTCTAGTACAAACTGCAACGAAGCACTGCTTCCCACTCCCTCAAGTGTCAAGTATATGGTATGGGGGAATGATGCTCCACCAACGATATAGAAATCGGAATAACGGCATACAACCTTACCACCATCGATATGTGTTCCCTCGCTCTGCACAAGTTCCCCTGTAGCCTTGTCTATATAGAACTTATATACGATACCATTTGTCTCTGATGTTGTAATAGTAACATAGCAATCCTCGTTGTCGATGCTCATATCATTCAACGCCTGTAGAAATGGACGGCCATCGGGAGAAAATATTCTGTTAAGCAACACCGATTCAAGCATACAATAGTCGATACCCGTCTTTTGCAGAAACGAGACATCGGCATACGGAATATCGGCATATTCTTTACCAAGCTTGTATATAAGGCGCATATTCTCGGGCAGAAATTCCAAACAAGCAATCTCAACAAGTCCTAAGGCAGTCATACCTATCTGCACACCGCACTGCTCCTTTATGCGCATAGTACCCTTTGCCGAGACAGGTTTGCCATCAACATTCACATAGAGTTTAAGATTACCAGAAAGGCTTGTACGTGGCGACACAACAGATGGCGACGCAGTTACAATCTCCATTGTTTCCATATCTACAACTCTTGTTTCTACAACACTTTTCTTAACTCTACATCCAACCAAGAGCAATGAGAACAAAAGAAGCACAAAAGCCTTATTTATTACGTTTCGCATCACTATAATATTTTCTTTTTTTTATTTTTTTAGCAAGTAACTTTGAATCATCACCATTTTTTTGAGCTACAGTCCAATAGTTGACAGCCTGCTGCATATCACCGCACATTGCATATATATCGCCGCAATGGTGATACACTTCGGGAGAAAGTTCTTCGCCAAGAGATATGAGTTTCTCGGCATAGGCTTTTGCATCCTCGTATCGTTCAAGTTTGAACAACACCCATGCATATGTATCAATACATGTAGCATCATCGGGATTCATAGCAATAGCCCTCTGTATCATATCCAGTGCACGGTTCAGTTCCTTGCTGTCAAGAGCAAGGAAATAGGCATAATTGTTGAGAACGCTGACATTATTAGCATTATAGACCAAAGCCGAGTCATAAGCCTGATAGCAACAATCCATCATGTCAAGTTCGTGATAGGTGTCACCCATAAGAGCATAAATGGTAGAGAGAAGTTCCAAAGGCGTATCATCGGCACATTTTGCAATTCCTTCCTTGTATATTTCAATACTCTCATGCTTGCGTCCCAACATATATGATGACATTCCTTTATAATAATATACCTCGAGTTTATCGGGGCAATATAGTTGGGCATTGTCGGCATATTTAAACACAGCATCAGCATCATTGCGCTCTACAGCATATTCCAACAGGCGCACAATCACTGACAGATTATCAGGTTCCAATGAGAGTGCTCTCTCAAGAGCAGGAACAGCAATGTCGGGCGAGGCCTTCACGAAGGCAAGATAGTGGGTGTAAAGATTTGCTATTGCCGACTCATCAAACGGCATAGACGTCATCTCACGCATAAAAGTTGCCAGATGGGCACTGTCCTTAGGATGGGCATACTCAATGTATTGAACAAGTACATTCAGACGCGTATCGGTATCAAGGCCTTCGCTCTTGAGCAAGCGTTCTACCGCATCGCAATAAAGAGAGTCATCAGTGTCATTGGTATAATAATCAACTAAGGAACTAAGAGCATAGACGTCGTCGGGCCTAACAGAAAGAACCTTGTTATAAGCCTCCAATGCCTTATCCTTATCCCCCATAGACCAATATACATTGCCAAGCATAGTTGTATATCGCAACTCTTCGGGATAATCGTTTATCATTCCGGATATAGCCTTGATAGCCCTTGCGCTGTCGCCAAGTTCCATATATATACGCACCTTGCTGGTCACAATCTTCTCGTTAGTACCTTCGAGTGCCTCTAGTTTCTCGAGCATGGCAATAGCATCCTCGTAACGACCGGCATCGGAATAGAGCGAGAACAGATAAATACATATCTCACTCTTTGAGTGGGCTGTTTCAAGCAGTCGCTCATATACTCTGATGGCTGCATCTATATTACCAACCTTCATATAGTAGTTGACAAGCGCATTGTTGTAATACACGTTTGAAGGGTCGGCCTTCACTATGCGTTCAAGCATAGTGTGTGCAATGCTATCCTTGTTAAAGAAGGAATAATACGATGACAGGTCATACATTACAGCCATGGATGAGGGATCAAGGGCATGACAGTGCTCGAGCATCTCGAAACAGCGGTCAATGCTATCCTGCTCCATATATGAATGTGCCTGAAGATAATAATATTCCATGGCACGCGCACGCGCTACGGAATCGGCAACTCCGTATTGCTCCTGAGCTATTGCCGGAAAAGAAAGCAACAGCACCAACGCTATGAAAAGAACTTTAAGACGTGCCATTATGAACAAACCGTTCAGCTTATATTACACTCCTGTATGGCCAAAGCCACCTGCTCCACGTTCTGTCTCGCCAAGAACCTCAACCTCGCACCACTCTACCTGTTCATGACGAGCGATAACCATCTGTGCAATACGCTCGCCGTCGGCTATGGTAAAAGGCTCATTAGAAAGGTTTACAAGAATTACACACACCTCGCCACGATAGTCAGCATCGACTGTTCCGGGGGAGTTTAGAACTGTAATACCTTTCTTTATAGCCAAGCCACTACGTGGACGAACCTGCGCTTCATAGCCTGCGGGCAGAGCCATAAAAAGGCCCGTTGGCACAAGAGCGCGCTGCAGAGGCTCAAGCACGATTGGTTCATCGAGATTGGCTCTTAAATCCATGCCGGCAGAAAGGTTTGTCGCATAGGCCGGCAACTGATGTTTCGATTTGTTTATTATCTCTACTTTCATAAATATCATAAATTAAAAACTCCGGGCAGACGTAATTGTTCCCGGAGTATTAGGTTATCAATTAATCTTATCTCTCTTTTTGTATGTAAAAGACACCTCCTGAAGCATAAGTTTACTTTACAGCATCGGGATTTGACTTGATAAACGACTCGATGTAACGCACACGTTTGTCTTCCTGCAGTTCTGCAGCAGCAATGAGCAAGCCTGTTTCCTGCACATTTCCGAAATCGTAATTGATTGCAGTACCGAATATTCTCATTGTTGGAGAGAGACCTATATAGGCGTTAACCATTGGCGGAATTGAAACACCGTACTTATGGACCTCTTGCTTCAATATTCTGTAATTCTCTTTAAAGTTATCCTTACAGAACAGAGCCTTCAGCTCGGCCTCGTCGGTCTCTATCATCAAAGGTTCTACAGGCTCTACAAGCTTATCCTTATCGGGGAACTGCTCACGAAGGAAATAGAGTATTATGTCGCGTGCCTTAGTGGGATATGAAGGATACATTGTCACTTTTCCGAAATAATATTTCATTCCGGGAAGAACAACCGCCAATGCGCCAAGACCATCCCACAAATTGTCAAGTGCAAAGAGACTCTTTGAGCCCATACGTGTCGATTGATATTCAAGAGCCACAAAAGCACGGCCAAGTTCAACGGTGTAAGGAAGTACCTCCTTTACGAATTTTTCCGAGAAGTTGAACATACCATGAGCAGTTGCAATCATTGGCTTACCGTTTTCATCGAAACGTATGTCGCTGCCATAAATAAAACGATAGCCACCAATAATATCATTATTCTCAGGATTCCACACAATAAGTTGTTTATATGGAACTTCCATTACATCGAACTCATCGATATCGACATCCTTTCCGGTACCGCCACCGGCTGCACGGAAAGCTATCTCACGAAGACGGCCAATCTCGCGCATCACGTTAGGTGCCTCGAATGCTGTCACTACATATATCTCGTTCTCGCTGCGATTTGTGAAACGCAGGCGTTTATCCTCGGTAAGTTCCGCCCTAAGCAATTCCTTTGGAACAGGAGCTATTATATCTTTCATAGTATTTGAAACGGATTACAATGTATAAACCAATTCTTTAACATATTGAGCCCACTCTGCAGCATTTTTTGATTTGTCGAAAGTCTGCCAAGGGATAGGCTTTCCTATTGTTACCTTGAATGTCTTGTTCTTGTTCTTGAACATCTCATCGGCAAGATAGAGCATTGCTACATTGAATTTCAAGCCAAGCATCTTGTTTATGTTCGCCAAACGATAGAAGAACTTAGAGTTCTCACCTTCAAAATGAATGGGGATTATATCGCGCTGTGTACTAACGCTCTTTACTACAAACGTCTTTTTCCACTCCAAATCGCGCACAATTCCTTTTGTCTTACGAGAACAAAGCCCGGCAGGAAACATTACGATATGATTCTCACTTTCAAAAGCGGCATTAACCTGTTGTGGGAAATTACGCGCCTGAGAACCGGTCTTATTGACAGGTATCCAGAACGAGGATATCTGTGGAAAATTCATCAACAAATCATTGACCAGGAATTTAATCTTGCCCTGATACTGCGGAGCAAGGATATAAGCCAATCCAAGGCCGTCTTGCGCTCCAAGAGGGTGATTGCTGACAAATGTCAAGCGACGCCCGTCCTTGGGAAGATTCTCCAGTCCATGAACCTCGAAAGAGTTGTTAAAAAACTTCATGAATGCATCGACGAAATCAAAGTCCATCTTATCACCATATAAATCCAAAAAGCCGTTGACTTCATCTTGATGAATGATTTTCTTAAGATATGAAATCAAGAAACGCGGCACATAACGAGCTTTGTTTCCGGCTTTAGAAGCCAAAATCGCTTCTACGTCAATTTGTATAGGTTTACTCATATCAAATTGTCCTAATTCTGTGTGTTTAACGCAAATTTATGACTAAAAAACCAATAATACAAAATATTTTTGACGAATATCAGATATACAAAAAAAACGAACGCACCAGTGCGTTCGTTTTTTCTATTTATTGTACTTTTCAATCTTCTACATCAGAGAAGTCAAGAACTGTTTTCTTGTTCGCCTGAACCCTATCGTAGTCCTCCTGTGAACCAACGATGATTCTGTTGAACTCACGCTGACCGGTACCGGCCGGGATGAGGTGACCGCAGATAACGTTCTCCTTCATACCGAGCAAGTAGTCGCTCTTCATGTTGATTGCAGCTTCGTTCAACACCTTTGTTGTTTCCTGGAACGATGCAGCAGACATAAAGCTCTGTGTCTGGAGTGCAGCGCGTGTGATACCCTGAAGTACCTGTGTTGATGTCGCAGGCTGTGCATCACGTGCTACAACAGGCTTGAGGTCGCGACGTTTGAGGGTACTGTTCTCATCACGCAACTTACGTGTTGTGATAATCTGACCCGCTTTAAGGTTCTCTGAATCACCAGCGTCAACAACTACCTTCTTACCCCAGATGCGGTCGTTCTCCTCCTGGAACTGCAACTTGTCAACAATCTGTTGCTCAAGGAAGCGTGTATCACCAGGCTCATTGATCTGTACCTTACGCATCATCTGACGTACGATAATCTCAAAGTGCTTGTCGTTGATCTTCACACCCTGTGAACGGTAAACGTCCTGTGCCTCGTTAACAATATACTCCTGAACTGCAGTAGGTCCCTTGATTGCGAGGATGTCAGAAGGTGTTACAGCACCATCAGACAATGGAGTACCTGCGCGAACATAGTCACCGTCCTGAACAAGAATCTGCTTAGACAATGCAACAAGGTATTTCTTGACATCACCAACCTTTGAGGTTACAACAATCTCGCGGTTACCACGTTTTACCTTACCCATAGTTACCTCACCGTCGATTTCAGAAACGACTGCTGGGTTAGATGGGTTGCGTGCCTCGAACAACTCGGTTACACGTGGCAAACCACCGGTAATATCACCTGCGTTACCAAATACGCGAGGTATCTTAACAATGATGTCACCGGCCTTGAGAACATCTCCATCCTCTACTACTACGTGACCGCCTACAGGCAAGTTGTAGTTGTGTAGTGAATTACCGTTCTCGTCGTTGATATGTACTGTAGGTATCTTGTTCTTGTCCTTAGACTCGATGATGACAATCTCGTGCAAACCTGTACTTTCGTCGGTCTCAACCTTGTATGTAATGTTCTCGATAACCGATTCAAATTCAACCTTACCGGCAACTTCTGTAACGATAACAGCGTTGAATGGGTCCCAAGATGCAATTACCTTGCCTTTCTCAACCAACTCATCCTCTGAAGCATAAAGTTTAGAACCATAAGGTATGTTATGTGATGATAGCACGATGTCTGTATTTACATCCACGAAACGAACCTCGCTCAAACGGCTTACTACAATCTTAACAGGTGTACCATCGGGCTCGATAGTATCAACAGTACGCAACTCCTCGAACTTGAGCTTAGAATTGTGCTTAGCACGGATTGTTGCATCGGCTGCGATGTTGGCAGCGGTACCACCGGCGTGGAAGGTACGAAGTGTAAGCTGTGTACCAGGCTCACCAATTGACTGTGCTGCGATTACGCCGACAGCCTCACCCTTCTCAACCATGCGGCTTGTTGCAAGGTTACGTCCGTAACATTTTGCACAAACACCATGCTTAGATTCACAAGTAAGAACTGAACGTATTTCAACACTTTCGATAGGTGATTTCTCAATCTCATCAGCGATAGTCTCTGAAATGAGCTCGCCTGAATGTACAAGTATCTTTCCTGTTGTAGGATGTACCACATCGTGTACCGATACGCGACCCATGATACGCTCACCGAGTGTAGCAATAGTCTCGTCACCGTTCTTGAGTGCTGTACATACAAGACCACGCAATGTTCCACAATCGTCCTCGTTGATGATAACGTCGTGTGAAACGTCAACAAGACGACGAGTCAAGTAACCGGCATCGGCTGTCTTAAGAGCGGTATCGGCAAGACCCTTACGAGCACCGTGAGAAGAGATAAAGTACTCAAGCACTGAAAGTCCCTCCTTAAAGTTCGAAAGAATTGGGTTCTCGATAATCTGTGCGCCCTCTGAACCAGCCTTCTGAGGCTTAGCCATAAGACCACGCATACCAGAGAGCTGACGAATCTGGTCTTTAGAACCACGGGCACCTGAGTCAAGCATCATATATACTGAGTTGAAGCCCTGATCGTCGGCAGAAATAGTCTTCATAAGTACGTTTGCAAGGTCGGCATTAACGTGTGTCCACTCATCGACAACCTTGTTATAACGCTCCTTATCGGTGATAAGACCGAGGTTATATTCTGCAAGAATCTCCTCAACCTTCTCATTACCCTTACGTACCAACTCCTCTTTCTCCTTTGGAATGATAACGTCGTCGAGGTTGAATGACAAACCACCCTTGAACGCCATCTGGTAACCGAGGTTCTTGATACCGTCGAGGAACTCTGCAGAGCGGGCAACACCCACGCGCTTGATAACCTCGGTAATGATATCACGAAGAGATTTCTTTGAAATAATTGTATTTATGTATCCCATTTCGCGAGGAACAATCTGGTTAACGATGATACGTCCTACAGATGTTTCACGCAAAACGTTGATGTATTCACCATTCTCGTCACGGTCCTCAACCATAACCTTTACAGGTGCATGTATAGCCACGCGACCCTGGTTGTAAGCGATAAGAGCCTCTTCCGGACCATAGAATGTCATACCTGAGCCCTTAGCACCCTCGCGGAGCTTGGTAATATAGTAAAGACCAAGTACCATATCCTGTGAAGGAACAGCGATAGGAGCACCATTTGATGGGTTCAAGATATTGTGCGACTGCAACATGAGCATCTGCGCCTCAAGTATGGCCTCGTTGCTCAATGGCAAGTGAACAGCCATCTGGTCACCGTCGAAGTCGGCGTTGAACGCTGTACACGCAAGTGGGTGCAACTGGATTGCTTTACCCTCAATCATCTTAGGCTGGAATGCCTGAATACCAAGACGGTGAAGTGTCGGAGCACGGTTGAGCAATACAGGGTGACCCTTCATTACATGTTCGAGGATATCCCAGATAATTGGCTCACGACGGTCAACAATCTTCTTTGCAGACTTCACAGTCTTTACGATACCACGCTCAATGAGCTTGCGGATAATAAATGGCTTGTACAACTCGGCAGCCATCAATTTAGGAATACCGCACTCACCCATCTTCAACTCAGGGCCAACGACGATTACCGAACGTGCCGAGTAGTCAACACGCTTACCGAGAAGGTTCTGACGGAAACGTCCCTGCTTACCCTTAAGGCTGTCTGAAAGTGACTTTAGAGGACGGTTTGCATCCGATTTAAGCGCACTAGCCTTACGTGAGTTGTCGAACAATGAATCGACAGCCTCCTGCAACATACGCTTCTCATTACGCAAGATAACCTCGGGAGCCTTGATTTCGATAAGCTTCTTCAAACGGTTATTACGTATGATTACGCGACGATACAAGTCGTTAAGGTCTGATGTTGCGAAACGTCCGCCATCGAGTGGCACCAATGGACGAAGCTCAGGAGGTGTAACAGGGATAACTGTCATAATCATCCACTCAGGACGGTTGTTACCATTTGAAGCCGCCATTGAAGAACGGAACGACTCAACAACCTGAAGACGCTTCAAAGCCTCGTTCTTGCGCTGCTGCGACATATCTGTATTTGCACGATTACGCAACTCATAAGAGAGTGAATCGAGGTCGATACGTGCCAACAGATCCTGAATAGCCTCGGCACCCATCTTTGCAATGAACTTATTAGGATCATTGTCGTCAAGATACTCGTTACCCTGTGGCAGGTTATCCATGATTGTGATGTACTCATCTTCGCTGAGAAGCTGATACTTTTCAACGCCATCGAGTACATTCTCCTTACCCGGAATATCCTGACGTGTCTCGTCATCCTTGCGAGCCATCACACCGGGCTGTATAACGATATATTTCTCGTAATAGATTACTGCATCGAGGCTCTTTGTTGGAAGACCGAGCAAATAACCTATCTTGTTAGGCAATGAACGGAAATACCAGATGTGCGCAACAGGAACAACAAGCTGGATGTGTCCCATACGCTCACGGCGTACCTTCTTTTCTGTAACCATCACACCACAACGGTCACAAACGATACCTTTATAACGCATACGTTTGTACTTACCGCAATGACACTCATAATCCTTTACCGGACCGAAGATGCGCTCACAGAACAATCCGTCACGCTCGGGCTTATAGGTACGGTAGTTGATTGTTTCCGGTTTCAACACCTCTCCACATGAATTACCCAAAATCTCCTGCGGTGAAGCAAGACCAATGGTAATCTTCGAGAAATTATTTTTTGTCTTTGTTTCTTTTCTAAAAGCCATAGTTTTATATTGACAAACGTGAAGGAATTAATTACTCAAATGAAATACTCAAGCCCAAACCACGCAACTCATGCAACAATACATTGAGTGACTCAGGGATGTTTGGTGTTGGCATTGGATCACCCTTAACGATAGCCTCGTATGCCTTTGAACGACCTGTAACATCATCCGACTTTATAGTCAGAATCTCCTGCAGGATGTGCGCAGCACCGAACGCCTCGAGTGCCCAAACCTCCATCTCTCCGAAACGCTGTCCACCGAACTGCGCCTTACCACCGAGAGGCTGCTGGGTAATGAGTGAGTAAGGACCTATTGAACGTGCGTGCATCTTGTCCTCAACCATGTGACCGAGTTTCAACATGTAGCTGACACCCACTGTCGCAGGCTGGTCAAAACGCTCACCTGTACCACCATCATAGAGGTATGTCTTACCAAAACGTGGAATACCGGCCTTGTCTGTCCATGTGCAAAGGTCATCAAGTTTAGCACCATCGAAAATAGGTGTTGCAAATTTCACGCCGAGTTCCTTACCTGCGCGGCCAAGAACTGTCTCGAATATCTGACCGATGTTCATACGTGAAGGCACACCAAGTGGGTTCAAGATAATATCTACAGGAGTACCATCCTCAAGGAAAGGCATATCTTCCTGACGAACAACACGTGACACGATACCCTTGTTACCGTGACGACCCGCCATCTTGTCACCTACACCAATCTTACGTTTCTTGGCAATGTAAACCTTAGCCATCTTCATTGTACCTGAAGGCAACTCATCACCTAAAGTCAATGCGAACTTCTCGCGCTTAACCTCTGCATCAAGTTCCTTGTACTTGTGAATGAAGTTGATAATCAATGCACGGATAAGGTCATTTGTGTGTGCATCGGCTGTCCACTTGCTCAACTGTACGGCTGTAAAGTCAAGTGCCTCCAATTCAGGACGTGTGAACTTAGCACCCTTTGCAATAATCTCGGTACCCATAAAGTCCTTGACACCCTGAGATACACGACCATCAATCAATGTCAACAACTTATCGATAAGGATAGCCTTGAGATCGTCAACCTTCTGCTGGAATTCGTCATCGATTTTTGGCAACTTAGCCTTGTCGGCCATCTTGGCAGAACGTGTCTTCTCGGCACGCTGGTATAGACGGCGACCGATAACAACACCCTGCAATGATGGAGATGCCTTAAGTGATGCATCCTTAACATCACCGGCCTTGTCACCGAAGATAGCACGGAGAAGTTTCTCCTCTGGTGTTGGATCAGACTCACCCTTAGGTGTAATCTTACCTATTATAATATCACCGGGCTTAACATAAGCACCCACACGGATAATACCCATGTTGTCAAGGTCCTTTGTTGCATCCTCGCTGACATTTGGAATATCATTTGTAAACTCCTCCATACCACGCTTTGTCTCGCGCACCTCAAGAGAGAGCTCATCAACGTGTACTGATGTAAGTACATCCTCACGTACAACCTTTTCGTTAAGAACGATAGCATCCTCATAGTTGTAACCCTTCCATGGCATGTATGCAACAAGGAGGTTCTTACCAAGAGCAAGTTCACCAGCCTGTGTTGAATAACCCTCGGTGAGGATATCACCAGCTTTGACTTTCTGTCCCTTATTGCAGATAGGACGCAAGTCGATGGTCATATTCTGGTTAGTACGACGGAACTTAGGAATGATATACTCCTTAGAAGCAGGCTCGAAGCTTACGAACTCCTCTTCTTCTGTACGGTCATACTTGATAACGATTCTTGAAGCATCAACGAATTCAATAACACCGTCGCCTTCAGCAACAATCTGTGTACGAGAATCCTCTACAAGCTGCTTCTCGAAACCGGTACCCACAATAGGAGCCTCAGTTGTCAACAAAGGAACAGCCTGGCGCATCATGTTCGATCCCATCAACGCACGGTTAGCATCGTCGTGCTCAAGGAATGGAATAAGTGATGCAGCGATTGATGCAATCTGCTGAGGAGAAACGTCCATGAGGTCAACTCTACCCGGCTCAACAACAGGATAGTCTGCATCCTGACGTGTCTTAACCTTTTTAAGGATAAAGTTACCGTTCTCATCAAGTGGAGCATTACCCTGAGCAATAATCTTGCCCTCTTCCTCCTCTGCTGTATAATATACAACATTGTTGTTATTGATATCAACCTTGCAGTCAGCAACAGGACGGTAAGGAGTAACGATAAAACCAAGTTCGTTTATCTTTGCATAAATACACAATGATGATATCAAACCGATGTTTGGACCTTCAGGAGTCTCGATAGGACAAAGACGACCATAGTGTGTATAGTGAACGTCACGAACCTCGAAACCTGCACGCTCACGAGAAAGACCACCAGGACCGAGAGCCGACAAACGACGCTTGTGTGTGATTTCGGCAAGAGGGTTGGTCTGGTCCATGAACTGTGAAAGTGCATTGGTACCAAAGAATGTGTTGATAACAGCCGAAACAGTCTTGGCATTGATGAGGTCGGTTGGAGTAAATACCTCATTGTCGCGTACATTCATTCTCTCACGGATGGTACGTGCCATACGTGCGAGACCGATAGCAAACTGGTTAGACAACTGCTCACCAACGGTGCGAACACGACGGTTGCTCAAGTGGTCGATATCATCGACTGTAGCCATTGAGTTTACAAGACCAATAAGGTACTTGATAATCTCAATGATATCTTCCTTGGTCAATACTCTAACATCCATATCGGTAGAGAGACCAAGTTTGCGGTTGATGCGGTAACGACCTACATCACCCAAATCATATCTTTTCTCTGAGAAGAACAGGTTATTGATAACCTCACGAGCGCTGGCATCATCAGCAGGCTCAGCGTTACGCAAAAGACGGAAGATGCAGTTTACAGCCTCTTTCTCAGAGTTACTTGTATCCTTGTCAAGTGTATTGAAGATTAGAGAATAGTCAACAGAGTTCTCGCCGTCGCTTTCCTTATGGAGAAGGATTGTCTCGACACCACTGTCAAGAATGCGGTCAACAAGTTCCTGATCCAATATTGACTCTCTCTCTACAACAACCTCGCTACGCTCTATTGATACAACCTCACCGGTATCAGCATCAACATAGTCTTCCTGACGTGTCTTGACAACATGACCGGCCATCTTGCGACCAAGTGCCTTCTTCATGCTTGCCTTAGAAACTTTATACTCCTCGGCAAGGTCAAATATTTCAAGAATGTCCTTATCGCTCTCGAAACCGATTGCACGCAACAAAGTTGTTACAGGTAATTTCTTCTTACGATCGATGTAAGCATACATAACATTGTTGATGTCTGTAGCAAACTCAATCCATGATCCCTTAAATGGGATGATACGTGCCGAATAAAGTGGTGTACCGTTGGCGTGTACGCTCTGTCCGAAGAACACACCCGGTGAACGGTGCAACTGTGATACCACAACGCGCTCAGCACCGTTGATAATAAAGGTACCTTGCTTTGTCATGTAAGGGATAGGTCCAAGGAACACATCCTGAATGACAGTATCAAAATCCTCGTGATCGGGATCGGTACAATAAAGCTTCAACTTTGCTTTTAATGGAACACTATAGGTCAAACCTCGTTCAAGACACTCGCTTATAGAATAACGGGGGGGATCGATATAATAGTCCAGAAACTCCAATACAAAATTGTTTCTTGTATCAGTGATAGGGAAATTCTCTGCAAACACTTTGTAGAGTCCATCATTCACTCGTTTTTCGGGTGGAGTGTCTAACTGGAGGAAGTCTTCAAAGGACTTCAATTGTACTTCCAAAAAGTCCGGGCATGGCATTGGATCT
>JAZRGV010000010.1:0-14689 GCA_045644465.1 Bacteroidaceae bacterium | reverse complement strand
GACCTTTTGACTTATGTACGGTTAAAAACTCTATTTTTCGTCCTCCTATCACATAGTAGAATCTATTACCCTCTTTAATTGATTGGTACATAAAGGAGAGGTAGTAATCATCAAAAGAGTAACGCCCCAATAGGAATATTGATTTATCCGATGGAATGGAAGCAACAAGTTGCCCTATCGTATTGCAGTAATCTCGTCTATCATAAGCATAGAATTCCAATTCGGTTCTCATTTCTGGGCTGCACGAATGGATATTCTTTTGTATTTGGACTTTATTGCGTTGTATAAAGTTCGACGATAAAGAAACCAAAGGCTCTCCAAACCTGTATGTAGTTTCAATCTTGTTTATCTCCGTTGCTCCAAAATACTCGGGGAATTGATTAAATAGAGCCATATCACTTCCCGAGAAGCGATAAATAGATTGCCAATCATCACCCACACAATACAACTTTGCAGGAGGATTCCCCTCTCGCAATACTTTCAAGAAGTTGTAACGGTCAACTGAAATATCTTGAAACTCATCCACTATGATATAATCGTATTCAACAGGGTGTGAAGTCCGACATATCTCAGTGGCTTGAAGAATAGCATCGGTAAAATCAATTTGGTTACTATCGCTTAACGCATTTATGTAGCGTTCATACACAGGTCGAAATATATTCTTGATGATAAACACACTTCGTTCATCATCTGCATTTTTGGCTTGCTTTAAAACATCTTTGACTGATTTACAACTGGATTTCACCAATGTAACGAAAGTCACTACAAGACGAATAAACGCTTTTTCCTGCTTGCTACCTTTTGGCAACACCAAATCGTATAACTCTTCATCTGTTTTTTCTTGAATTGGTACACCTGCATCATCTAATAATTTACGGAGTTTATCCCTAATATCAGAATAATGAAAATCTGCACTTGATGTTATTAAAAGTTGTGTGCCATATTTCTCGTGAGCTGCTTTTTTCCAAGTTATACCATCATTATATTTTTGATTGGCTTCTTCATATGTTATACCTTTGTCTTTCGCAAACCAAGATGGCACAAGCCCGTGTTCATCGACTCCAAAATGTTCAAGATAGATGCGTTTTGTTACTCCTCTTTGCTCAAAATATATGGAGAAATCAGGGCGATACTGCGAGTGCATTTCATCAGCCAACTGATGTTCGTATGGTTCTTCATATCTAAACTTTACTCCAAGCGATGATAAAACAAAACAAATCTTTTGCTCCTGTTCACTTCTTACATATATAGTTCTTCCGTCCATATCGGGAAACATCGCTTTTAGCTGAACATTCTTTTGTTCAGACAACAGTTCTCGTCTTTCATTCTTGTGTCGTTCCCAATCGGTTTCATTCGTTTGGTAATCAACAAAGTATTCTACAACACTTTTCTTGAAAGATGCTTTATCTAAGAGATTATGATAAATATCGACAAACAAAGCGTCGGTATTGTCACAAATAGATGGCTTTGTACCTATGGCTTTTCCGATTATTTCAATGGCTAACTTATGAAAAGTGTAGCCTTTCAGTCCATCGGTAGCCATTCTCTCTGTAAGTTCGGATGCAGCTTTGTTTGTATAGCTTATAAGTAAGATTCGATCAGGTGCAACGCCTTTTATTTCTGTCAAATATTTAACTTTACCAACAATAGAAGATGTCTTACCACTACCAGCACTACTAACAACCAAACAATTATCCTCCTCTGAAACTATAGAGCGTCTTTGTTGCTTGTCTAATGGGTATTCAAGGCAATGGTCAAAATAATCTTTATGCGTGTCAAGCAAAAATGTTATGATACGCTCATTATGTTGTTTTACAAGTTTGTTGATGATTCCAAAATCTTGGATGAATTTTGAAATTATTTCAGATGGCGTGATGTTAAAGAAAAAAAGCTTCTTCAACAAAGAATTTGCTTCTTGAAAATATGGATTATAATAATTTACAAAGTCTTTTTCTTGTGTTGCAGATATTATTTCACCATAGAAATTGTTATTAAGTTCCGTTGGAATATCTATAAAGACTCTTGCAGACAAATTATCATTTAATTGATCACAATTTAAATCCTTATAATTATAGGTTACTTCTCTTATCTTTTCTAATAATTCATTAGACCTAACTTTAAGCCGTTTTTGAATTAACGTTATAATTACGACAAATATAAATAATGTACAAACAATTATTGCAAGTAAAATCTTCATATGTCCATTCTAATACTAATTACGATGAAGTTCCGCCATTATATCTTCACGGATTTTTTGTTTACTATCACCTAATACAAGCAACACGATAATTCCCCAAAGTGGAGAAATAATCCAAAAAAGCAAAACCCTTCCAATTTACTACGTCCTCTTTTCCTTGCCATTTTAGCAGGAAGGAAGATATAAAGCCACAATATAAATATCAGAGCAATGATTAACGCTACTATTGAAATTGTTTTTTCTGACATAAAACTTAAAGACTATTTATAATGATTGTAACTATACAAAACACTTATATCCCAATACAATCAAATACAAAATTCTTTTAGTAAAATCAGTGTGTCTCACCACCCTCAACTTTATAGCCGTTAGGATAGATAAGCAATACGCTTGTGTTGGGATAATCGCGTTGAAGCTGCACAAAGACGTGGTCGAGCGATGGACGGAATGATATTGAACCTCTGCGTGCGCTCACCACAATGAGCAGATGGTCTTCTTTTATTATCTTTGAAAGACGTTTCAGGTCGTTACCGCCATCGGTCTCAAAGAACTGTGCATTGATTGGCGGACACTCCTTTAATTGTTCTCTTATCTTGCCCATTGTATCAGGATGACCATGATACATCATCTTGCAATCCAAACCGCTTGCCATACGTGCCGTTTCCTCAACCCAATAGGCAAATCCGGCCTCATACTCAGCCTTTGCCGGGAATGTAATATGTATTGTACGCACAGTATTCAATGGAATGTTCATTCGTGCCATAACAACCTGACAATCCACAGCATTCAACACTTCGGGCAATACATTACCCAAGAAACTGTCGTTGGCGGTTTCTCTCTTATGGAATCCAAGAATAAGCTCGCGATAATCGTTCTCCTTCACCTCGTGTATGATACCATGTGCAAGGTTGGTTGTAAGACGCATCTTTGTGAGCAATGGCACATTGACCGACGCCGCTATGTTTGCAGCATTGTCGAGCAACTTTGCTGCACCTGTCTGCAACGACTTGTCCTCGTCTAGCACAACAGTAATAGCCGACAGAGGTATAGAGCTATTCTCTTTACGGACAAGAAGTGCCAAATCCATAAGTTTGTCAACCATTGTAGGGTTGGCAAGTGCAAGAAGGGTTTTCTTTGACGATATGCCCGTAGGTTTATTCAATACAGCTCCCGAGACTATGAGTTTTCGCGAAGCTGTGTCAGAAATGATAGAACTTACAAGACATGTTGCAAGAATAAGCAGAATTGTTCCATTAAGAACATCATCGTTTAGTAAACGTGAGCCATCGGAAAGAATTATTCCATGACCGACAAACGCCGCTGCGAGAGTTGCGGCAGCTTGCGAGGTACTTAAACCGAACATTAGTCCCTGTTCGTTCCACGACATACGATAACGGCGCGCAACAAGGAACGAGGCTATCCATTTACCGGTAAGAGCTGTTGCTATCATGATGCCGGCAACCAATAATGAACCACCTCCATTGAAAAGCACGCGAATATCAATCATCATACCCACACCTATTAGGAAATATGGAATAAAGATTGCATTACCCACAAAATCGATACGACGCATCAGAGGCGAAGAGTGAGGGATAAGCGGATTAAGTACAAGACCGGTGATAAATGCTCCCAAAATTCCTTCCATACCGGCTATTTCCATCATTCCGGCACCAAGGAAGAGCATCACCATTACAAAAATGTACTGTATGACGCTATCGTTGTAATTACGGAAGAAGAAACGTGCTATTCGTGGGAACAGGAATACTATTATTGCAACCATTGCAAGCATTTTAAGCAACATAAACAGCACAAACCAGCCATTGGCTTCGCCTGTGAATGTTCCGGCAATGATGGCAAGAACAAAAAGCGTAAGTGTGTCGGTTATCATTGCTCCACCAACTACAAAGTTGACGCAACGCAAACGTGAAAGACCGTAACGTGCCACTATGGGATAAGAGATAAGTGTGTACGAAGCATACATACTTGCCAAAAGCAATGAAGCAATGAAATCGTATTTCAGGATGAATGTGTTGGCAAGCATACCAAGTACTATGGGTATGGCAAACACAGCAAGTCCCATGAGCAGAGCACCATTCCTGGCCTGCTTCATCTCTTGCATATTCACCTCGAGACTGGCAAGGAACATTATGTAATACAACCCCACCTTGCCAAATAGTTCAAAACTGCTGTCGCGCTCAAGGATATTCAAGCCGTTAGGTCCAATGAGAAGTCCCGCCAATATCATACCTATGATATGCGGCATACGCAACTTGTTGAACAGCAGGGGTGCAAAAAGAACAATACATAATACACCCAAAAATATCCAGGTTGGTTCCGTTACAGGAAATATGCCACTGAAATTCATAATAAGGTGTATTATGTATTGTTATACTATACTATTGGAGATTACCAAGCGTAGGCAACACCAAGAGTGAAGAGTTCCTTCAACTGCCAGAACTTCCAGTTCTCGTGCATTGCAACACTGTCGTCGAAGCGTGTATTCAACATCAATGATGCTGTGAAGTACTTGCTAAGAGCAACATTGAACTTTGTTTCCCACTGGAAGAAAGCTCTGTGGTAATCGGTGTAGTACTCAAGACGTGAATATACATCAAGGAACGATGTAATCTGATATGTAGGAATTGTTACTACAAGTTGTGTACCGAAGTCCTGTTTGAAGTGACCTTTTTCAATTCCATAAGCAGCAGTCAACTCGTCGTGATATACATAACGGCAGTTGTAACCAGAGAATGGAGCAAGGTAAATCTCAATCTTGAACTTGCCAAGGTCGGGCTTATAGTTCAAACCGATAGAAGCATTGGCATCGAGTGGAGAGATGAAAGCCGACTGCATAACATCGCCATTGTAATAAGGCAAAGACTGAGTCTCTGCTTTTACCTTAGCAGCCAAATCGAGCGACTTCACCAACTTATAACCCAATGTTGACTCCAGACGCAATTTGTCGGTATTTGTTCTGATACCAAGTTTTGCATCAGTATTCTCGTATGTTGCAAAACCAAGGTCGAAATCGAAGTGGTTTGTCCAGCTCAAACGATCCTGGTCGTCGTAGTTAAGGTCGAGGTCAACTGTTGCAAGCATTGCATAGTAGTTCTTTTCACCACCCTGATACCAGTTGTCAGAGATAAAGCTCTGTGTAAAAGTCAACGATGTACGACCTGAGAATTTCCAGTAGTTAGGTTTTACAACTGTTGTCTTCATACCACCAACTACATCCTGAGGCATAGAACCACGATTGATGTTAAGGTTTAGACCTGTAATCTGCGGTTTGTACTCAATAACCGACTTTTCGTTACGCAACTCATTCTCAGTCATCTGAACATGAGCAGGAGAATCCTTGTACATATCGAGCATCATTGCATCGATTACCTCGGTACGCTGGTCGTCCATAGCAAGAAGATCGCTCTCCTCTGCCTCTGTTTCTGTGCTGAAAGCATTTCTAATTACTGAATTATAGAGAACCGGAGTTGTGAACACCTTTGCATAAACAGGATTGGTCTTTTCTTCATCATAATCAGAAGAGACATCTTGCCACTTGCCTACAAGTTCGTCTATTTTCAAATTGTAATAATCCACAATTTCTTGGTTGTCCTGTGATTTTGCACCGCTAACAACAAAAGAAATCAACAATAAGAGGAATAATTTTGTTTTCATAGTACTTAAATTACTTGATTAAATTTCTCGCGAAGATAATAATATATTTTAACTAGAATATAAAAGATGTATAAAATTAACGGCAAAATTAGTATTATTGTGTTTTTTACGAGCCTAAGCAAGAGCTTTTAAAGTAATTTTTATTATCTTCGCGTGATTTTTACATTTTTGATACTACAACATTTTATTTGATAAAAGAAACATGGACAAAAAAAGCATTATCGGATATATACTAATCGGTATTGTATTGATTGGCTACTTCAGTTTTAACCAGCCAAGCGCCAAAGACATTGAAGCACAGAAACGATATCAGGATTCCATTGCATTAGTCAATAAGATAAAGGAGCTGGAGATAGAACAGGCTAACCTGATTGCACGTGCCGAAATTGAAAAACAGAAAGAAGACACAGCAGACCTATTCTACAATGTTCTCAACGGAAAGAGCGAGACCGTTGTGTTGTCGAACAATTTGGCAAACATAAACATTTCGACACACGGCAGTCGCGTAACATCGGTATCACTAAAAGATTACAAGAATCAGGAGGGTGGCAACATTGTTCTTTTCGATAGCAACGACAAGCTAAAGAACAGTAAGGACAATAATGACTACAACACACTTAATTTCACATTCGAAAGCAAACAGGGTTACAAGAATATCAATACAACACAGCTATATTCAAAGCTCATAGCACACACCGACAGCAGCGCCACAATGCGTCTGACATTTGCCGAAGACAAATATATTGAATTCTATTACCTGTTGCGTAACGACAGCTATATGCTTGATCTCTTCATCGACGCACACAATATGGATGATATATTGAGTAGCAAAAAGGATTTAGAAATCGTTTGGAAGCAGCTTCTGCGCCAGCAGGAACCCGGATATGACTTTGAGCAGCGCTATACAAGCCTCACATACAAGCCTGTAGATGACGACTCGGACTACCTTAGCGAAATGAAAGACGACAGCGAGAACTTCACAGAGCCTATCAGCTGGATAGCATACAAGAACCAGTTCTTCTCGTGCATCATGATTTCGGGCGAAGAGTTCAACAACGTGCATCTAAGTTCAAAGGTTATAGCAAAAGGCGAAAACATGCTAAAGGACTGCAATGCTACAATGACTGCACCATTTGACCCCACAGGCAAGCAGCCTACAGCAATACAGTTCTACTACGGCCCAAACAAATTCAACACTTTGCGTGAGAGCAGCAAGATGGCGATAAACCCAGACAACGACCTTGATTTGCAAGAAATCATATACTTCGGTTGGCCTATTGTACGCTGGATAAACCGCTACTTCATTATGTATCTGTTCGACGGCCTTTCAAGCCTTGGATTAAACATGGGTATCGTACTTATCCTGCTTACACTCATCATTAAGGCTATTGTATATCCTTTCACCAAAAAGTCATATATCTCGTCGGCAAAGATGCGTGCATTGAAGCCATACATCGATGAGATAAACAAGAAATACCCCAAGCAGGAGGATGCTCTCAAGAAACAGCAGGAGACAATGGCACTGTATTCAAAGTTTGGAGCAAGCCCCATGGGCGGTTGCTTACCTATGCTCATACAGATGCCTGTATTCATTGCACTATTCAACTTTGTGCCGAATTCAATTGAATTGCGTCAGCAGAGTTTCCTTTGGGCACACGACCTCTCTGCATTTGATGCTATCATTAGCTGGGATACTCCTATATGGTTGCTCGGCGACCACATAAGCCTCTTCTGTCTATTGTTCTGCGTAACACAGATACTCAACACTTACTACACAAGCAAGATGCAGCCATCAATGGGCGGAAGCCCCGAAATGGAACAGCAGCAGAAGATAATGCGCTGGATGATGTACATTATGCCTGTAATGTTCTTCTTTATGTTCAACAACTACTCATCGGGATTGAACTTCTACTACTTTGTATCAACATTGGTAAGCGTGTTCATCTTCATCTATTTGAGAAAAGCTGTCAATGAGCAGGAGTTGCTTAAGAAGATGGAAGCATATGCCGAGAGCAACAAAAACAACCCCAAGAAACAGCAGAGCCACATGTTTGCACGCCTTGAGGCACTACAGGAACAGCAGAAAAAGATGCTCGAGGAGCAGGAGAGAATAAGAAACCAAAGAAAGAATAAGAAATAAACAACAAACTAAAACAGTTTCCAAATGGGACTATTCGATTTTTTAAAGAAAAAGCAAAATAACCGCGTTGGTGGCATGGAGGATTTCATGACCCTTATACGCGTATATTACCAATCGGTATTGGCTGCCAACCTGGGTATAACAAACATTGGTATGTTACCCGACCTTGCCACATTCAAGCGCACCCTTAAGGTTGCTACACAGAACAACAAGCTCGGCGTAGCAGAGCGTGGCCGTTGCAAGAAGATGCTCGAGCAGCTTTATGGTATGAACGAGATATTCTTCAAGGAGATTGACGCATCTATAAAGAAAAACTGCAAAAAGATGCAGGACGTACAGCCATACCTCTTCGCATTCCAGGGTTTCAGCAACGACCTGATGATGCTTGTAGGCAACCTGATGAAGTGGAAATTCCGTGTTCCCGGCTTTATGCACAAGCTATTGCGAGGCATGACAGAGCAGGTTATCAAGGACATCCTCACCAAGAACAACTGGAAGGACGAAGCAACATTCCGCACCGTATATTCAATACGTAACTACAAGGAAAAGCTTGGTTATTCACAGGAATGGATGAGCGAATATGTATATAAGATTGTAACTCTCGCAAAGAAAGAGCCACGTCCGCAAGCAGAGGATATGGACAAGGAATAAGTTAGTTGAAGCTCCGACAGCTGTCGGAGCTTGAAAATTATAATACAACAATAATTCAATGCTGAACTTCAAACCCGTTACAATAGAGGCCGTAGAAGAGCTATTGCAATTCGCAAAGCCCGAGTTTACACGCTCGTGCGACTACACCCCGGGCAACCTTATCATGTGGGCACGTTTCATGGACTACAGATATGCCATTGCCCACGACACATTGTTCATCTCGTGCAAGTCGCAGAACGATCTCAAGAGCGAAGCCTTTCTGCCACCGACAGGCAAGATGAAGCTTAGCGATTCTGTTGCGCTATTACAGGCACACTGCAATAAAAACAGGCAGGAGTTACGTTTTACAGCAGTTCCGGTTGAATTCATTAACGAAATGAAGAACATCCTGCCGAATTTCGAATGCGAAGAACTGGAAAACTGGAGCGATTATGTATATGACATACAGAAACTCGCCACACTACAGGGCAAGGCACTGAATAAGAAACGCAACCGCTATAACAAATTTATCACAGAACAGCCACATTATACATACAACAGATGTACAAAAGATGATATAAACGATGTTGTAAAGTTCCTTGCAGGCAACAGAGAGTGTCAGAACCAACGTAGCGACAATATGCGTTGTTATGAGCACTGGCAGTGCATGGCAACCGTTAGGAACCTGCTTAAATATAAGCAACCGGCAGGTGTACTCCGCATCAATGGCAACATTGTGGCCTTCACACTCGGCGAAGTGTTCGGCGACACACTTTTTGTACACATCGAAAAGGCAAACCACGAAATTGCCGGAGCAAGCGAAGCCATCAACCGTATGTTTGTCAATGACATTCTTACAGAATACCCTGAACTTGTATATGCCAACCGCGAAGAGGACCTCGGCGACCCCGGCCTACGTCAAGTAAAAAGAGCATATAACCCGGTTATGATGATACAGCGTTACGAGATGCAAGCAAGATAACAACCTATGCAAAGCGAGAAACACCCTTTAGAGCCATTCTTGCCACAGAATGCTAGAATTCTGATGCTTGGCAGTTTTCCGCCGCCCAGGGCACGCTGGAGCATGGAATTCTTTTACCCTAATTGGATAAACGACATGTGGCGAATTTGGGGTATAATATATTACAACAACAAACATCATTTTGAGATAGAAGGCGAAAAGAAATTCTGCAAGGAGAGAGTCGAGGCTTTTTGCAACGCAACCGGCATCGCACTTTACGATACAGCATGCGAGGTAGTGCGGCTAAAGGATAATGCGTCGGACAAATTTCTTGAAGTTGTTACGCCCACAGACATCCGTGCACTGTTGAAGCATATTCCCCACTGCACAGCCATTGTAACGACGGGAGAGAAAGCAACCGACGTTGTAACTGAGACATTTCAATGCGAGAAGCCCAAAGTTGGCGCAATGACAACAATAGACATCAACGGCAGGATACTGCATTTCTGGCGCATGCCATCAAGTTCGAGAGCCTATCCGTTGTCAATAGAAAAAAAAGCTTTGCACTACAAAGAAATGTTAGAGACGGAATTTAACCAAAAATAGAAAAAAAAATATTATACTTGCAGTCAAAGAGTATAACACAAAAAAAATAATAAAATGAAATCACTATTCAGAACTGCTTTTTTGGCAATTGCGCTCATATTAAGCATAAATGTAAACGGACAAGAGACAACAAGAGGCACCATAGAGGAGACCGGAGGTAATGTTGTAGTATATTACGAAACTGCAAGCTGGGGACAGAACTACCCGTTCAACGAACAATGCTGGACAAGCTATGGTGGAACAAGCCATGCCAAAACAGGCTGTGTAGCAACAGCATATGCAATAGTGATGCGTTATCACGCATACCCTACAGAGGGCACATCAAACATTCTATACAACTGTCAAGCTCCTACATACGTAGAGTTAACAGATAGAGTATATGATTGGGATAATATGCCATTGGTTTATGACGAGAACTGGACCGAGGCACAGATTTACGAGGTTTCAAAGCTAATGTCGCACCTTGCACACGCAAATTTCTCATCATTCGGCAGTGGTGCAACAACTGCAAACGAAGAAAGTGAGACAGCACGACTCAACAGATATTTTAATTATCCTCTGATAGCAGCATCTTACCAACGCAATTACACAAGAGAGCAATGGGAGGCTATGATAAGGGAGAGCCTCGACAACGGATGCCCCGTTCCCTATGCCGCAAACAACTCTGGTACAGGCGATTCACGCCATATGTTCGTTATTGACGGTTACACCGACAATGGTTATTTCCACTTCAACTTCGGATGGAACGGCGGAGGCAACGGATGGTTCAAGCTCGA
Organism: Bacteroidaceae bacterium; assembly: GCA_045644465.1. GTDB lineage: Bacteria > Bacteroidota > Bacteroidia > Bacteroidales > Bacteroidaceae > HGM04593. The sequence continues at coordinate 3,707 of JAZRGV010000010.1, read as the reverse complement.
CAACATAACACCTTACCAAGGCGACAACTACTCATGGAACGACAATTCAGAGCACTATGCTAACTTCAACCTAAAACCAAATGCTACCAAGCAGACCGTTACAGCCACAGCAAATCCCGAAGAGGCTGGAGTTATATATATAAATAGTGGCGTAGCGGGTTACTACGTTACAGCCGATATATACGAAGGCTCACAGGCAACACTTACAGCAACGGCCAACAGCGGATATGTGTTCACACACTGGAGCCAGGGCACAGAAATCATAAGCACAGAGAATGTGTGCAAAGTAACAGTAAGTGCTGATAACAATGACTACGTTGCCAACTTCGCAGTATCGGCTGCACCTATTGTCACAGAATATGAAATAAGCCCGAGCACAGGAACGCTGAACAATGGCACTTCAAAGAGTAGCGAATGGACATTTACAACCACTGACGAGTTTCCTGCAGAGCTGACCATAACGACAACAAGCAACAGCACTGCCGTAAATGCGATGTCCATCAATTCCGGAAAATTCAAATATTATGCCCACGCATGGGATAACAACGAAAAACCATACACAAACATACAATATACACTATCTGCGCCCGAGGGATATATAATTACCGAATACGATATTACATATTGGGTAAGCAGCAGCCACAAAGGAAAGGTGACTGTCAAAAACGAAAAAGGGGAAGAAACGCCTAACAACACCAATGACCAATATTTATCGGCGACTCCCAACAGGCAAACAGCGGAATTTACATTAATCTCGACCAACGGAAAACAAGAATACATAACCATCGAATCTTTCATTGTCAAAGTTCAAAAAGAAGGCGGTGCAACCACCGATATTGAGATTGTAGAAAAGGTAGAAAACAATACAATCTACAACCTTCGCGGCCAAAAGCTCGACGCGATAACCGAGCCGGGTATTTACATTGTAAACGGTAAAAAGATTCTGAAAAAATAATTAGCATATTTCCGGGTTACCCATACCCGGAAAGCAAAAAAACACGATAAAATCAAAAAAAAGCAACTATTTTTTCACACTTACCCAAAAATCGTATATATTTGTATTATGAACGAGAATGACAGAACCGTTATTGCGAACTTTGAAGAGAATCTTCACCGCCTTGTTTATGAATATAAACAGCACGTGGAGCGTAACAAGGAGTTGACAGCAATGGTTCAGCAGAAGGAGAACGCCCTTAGGGAGTTGGAGCTCCGCTGTGTCGCCCTCGAGAAGAACTATAACAACCTGAAACAAGCGAAGATATTGAGCCTCAACGACAAGGCTGTCGATAAGACAAAAGATAGAATATCCAAGCTGGTGCGTGAAATCGACCGTTGCATCGAGTCGTTGAAAAAATAAAACACCCTTTGCATATGGAAGATAGAGAATTAGGAATAAACCTTATTATTGACGGCATATCATACCCGCTTACCGTCAAGGCAAGCGAGGAGCCATACTACAGGCAGGCAGCCCGTATGGTAAATAGCACGCTGTCACTATATAAAGAGATTTTTACAGGCGAAGAAGGGGTCAGAGTAATGACCATGGTAGCCCTTGACATAGCATTCAATGCCATAAAAGGAGGCAACAACGGCAACAATGCCGAAGTTATGCGCAAGATAAACGAACTGACACGTCTTGTGGAGAATACTCTTAAGAAGTAAATTCCACCCTATATTACAAACTCACGCATTGCAGGTTCACGTCAAAGCCGGTACAATATACCGGCTCGCGAACGGCAGTGCGTTTTATTATATATAAAAACATTTAATTATTATGGATGTCACAACATTAATTATTGGATTGGCAGCGGGCCTCGCAGTAGGCTTCATAGGCCAATATTTGATAAACAAATTCGGACTCAAAGCAAAGCGTCAGAGAATAATTGACGACGCACACAAAGAAGCCGAGGTAATCAAGAAGAATAAGTTGCTCGAAGTTAAGGAGAAATTCCTCAACAAAAAAGCAGAACTCGAGAAAGAGATTTCGCAACGCAACAACAAGATTCAGCAGGCCGAGCACAGCCTTAAGCAGCGCGAGGTACAATTCAACCAGCGCAACGAGGACCTGCAGCGCCGTAAGAACGAACTTGACACATTGAAAGACAACCTTGATGCACAGAAAGGTGTGTTGGAGCGCAAGCAAGAAGAACTTGACAAGCTACATGCACAGGAGCGCGAGAAGCTCGAGAGCATCAGTGGCTTGTCGGCCGAAGAGGCAAAAGAGCGCCTTGTTGAATCGCTAAAAGAAGAGGCTAAGAGCGAGGCAGCATCATACATCAACGATATTATCGACGATGCAAAGATGACAGCCAACAAGGAGGCAAAGAAGATTGTGATACAGACAATACAGCGCGTTGCCACAGAAACTGCCATCGAGAACTCTGTTACAGTGTTCCATATCGACAACGACGAGATGAAGGGCCGTATCATTGGCCGCGAAGGACGTAACATCCGCGCTCTCGAAGCGGCGACAGGAGTAGAGATTGTAGTAGATGACACCCCAGAAGCTATCGTACTTAGCGCATTCGACCCTGTACGTCGCGAGATAGCACGTTTGGCACTCCACCAGCTTGTTGCCGACGGACGCATCCACCCTGCACGTATCGAAGAAGTTGTTGCAAAAGTTAAGAAACAGATTGAAGAGGAGATTATTGAGACAGGTAAGCGCACCACAATCGACCTTGGTATCCATGGTATGCACCCCGAGCTTATCCGCATTATTGGTAAGATGAAATACCGTTCATCATACGGACAGAACCTATTGCAGCACGCACGCGAGACAGCCAATCTTTGTGCCGTTATGGCAGCTGAGCTTGGTTTGAACCCCAAGAAAGCAAAACGTGCCGGACTGTTGCACGATATAGGTAAGGTGCCCGACGAGGAGACCGAATTGCCACACGCAGAGTATGGTATGAAGATAGCCGAGAAGTACAAGGAGAAACCCGATATATGCAATGCCATAGGTGCTCACCACGATGAGGTAGAGATGACAAGCCTTATTGCACCAATTGTTCAGGTGTGTGATGCTATCTCTGGTGCTCGCCCAGGCGCACGCCGCGAGATTGTAGAGGCATATATCAAACGTTTGCACGACCTTGAGCAACTTGCAATGTCATACCCAGGTGTAACAAAGACCTATGCTATTCAGGCTGGTCGCGAGCTACGCGTAATCGTAGGTGCCGACAAGATCGACGACAAGCAGACAGAACAGCTCTCGGGCGAAATAGCAAAGAAGATTCAGGACGAAATGACATATCCCGGACAGGTAAAGATTACCGTTATCCGCGAGACACGTGCCGTAAACTACGCACGATAACATTTCGTCAATCAAACAAAAATAGTTCCTCAAAGCATTGCTTTGAGGAACTATTTTTGTGGAGTTAGAGGGAGTCGAACCCTCGTCCAAACAGGGAAACAATATGCTTTCTACACGCTTAGTCATCGGTAAGATTTTCGAGCGTAGGCAAGACCGCGACCGCCAACCTGCGCCTTATCCTCTAAAATGTCGCCATTGCATCGAGGCCTGCAATGGTTAGTTCCGATTTGCCTGCACCACCATATCGGATTGCTTCGGAACAACAGCGTCCGGGTGATGTCTCGTCCCCGCACCTGGTGCAGGGATAAAGCTAATCTACTATACTTCGATTAAGCAGCAAGAGCGTAATTGTTATTGCCAGATAAATTTTTGCCAACTCAGATTATAGTGC
>JAZRGV010000009.1:0-14136 GCA_045644465.1 Bacteroidaceae bacterium | reverse complement strand
AATTTTGCTTCCATCGGTTGTCGTGTAGCTCACATAGTTAATGGTGCTTGACACCAAAGCATTAAGAGCCTCCTTCAACATTGCCTCATCATCAGAATCTTCAACGTTAGGAATCTCGTAATCGGTGCCGTCGGCCTGTGCAGCCACCACCTTCAATTTTCTGCCTTCCGCCGCAGCCGGTATAGACAAAGAATATGTGTTGCTGAACGATAGCAACTCACCATTTTCGGCATCATACAGCTTGAATCCCAATGCACCTTTTGATTTATTGTTAGTAAGAATCTGTATAGTATAGCCTTTTACTGCATAGTAGTAATCTGTAGCCTTGACACTCTCGTCAATATAATCTCCCCATTGGCCCAAGTCGCCCATTGTGCCAATGATGAACTCGTCGTTGAAGCTGAGGCGGTTGCCTGCCACACCATCCTCACGTGGTGAAGGCTTGATGCGGTCCTCAATAAACATCAGGTGTCCGCCTTTCTTTGCATACTGTTGCATACGTGTACGGCTTGCTTCAGCCTCTTCCTTAGTAAGGTTTACATTGTAGTTGCCGTAGTCGCCCAAAAAAGCATCTTTCATCGGTTCAAAGAAGCCCCATACATCAAAGAATTCGCTAAGATCCATCTGAGCAACTTCGCAACATTTTTCAGCAAATTTAAGTTGGTTGTCAATAGCCATTGTTTGTGCTGTCCAATTTCTGTCTCTTTCGCCCTTCTCCATTGGGTCCAAACGCAATGCATCGTGCAGGCGAGGGTAGAACGTTGTATCCTTGCCTGCTGCATGGAAATAGAGATATAGCTGGAAGTACATACGTGATTTTCCAATAACATCACCTCTCAGCACGAATGGAGTCTTTTTCAGGAACTCCTCCATGCAGTAGGGAACGCCACTACCGCGTGTGGTCGTTTTTCCGGTGCGGTGTACCTGTACATTCGAGAACAGGTTGTTGCTCGCCTCTGTACACGAAACAATGTTTATTGTTCCCTGGTTCACGTGTCCAATCTCGTGTGCAGGTCCCCACATCTTACCCGGGTCGGCATATACTGTAGCCCATGGCAGAATGTCAACCAATGTACCATGCTCATAATATGTGTAGTTGCTTGTCGCATACATATACATATTCTCGTAACCGTCGCGTGCCATTATAAAACTATTGAAACGGTCGTGATATTTGTCGATACCCATCAGCTCGTGTTGCCACTGTACACATTGGTCCCACCAACCAATGGCATCGGTGATGGTGTTGGGGCATACGGCGGCAATATTATTCTTTTCCATATGGAACAATACACGCTCACCCTTTACCTGTACGCTGTAGTGTTCAAAGTGGTTTGCGAGCATGTCGCGCCAGTCCTCGTCGGTGTGTCTGCTCTTGTCGAAATAGCCGTTCACTTTACCGCCCTCAATGTGAATCTTTGGTTTAGGATAATCGGCAAGCCTCTTGCTTGTGGCTGTTGTGTCTGTTGTTACAGGGCAGCCAATGAACAGGATTGCCTCCTCCTCGGCAACAGTAACTACATTGATGCCACGGTTCAGGTATTTCGAAGCATCCCAGTTGTCGCGGTCAATATAAGGGTCGTTTTTGGCAATCTCCTCCAATGTGATGTATGTTCCGTTTGGTACGGTATTCTCATCAATAAAGATAATCAACGTATCGCCCTTATTGGCTGTGATTCCGGTAGGGAGTTGCAGGTCGGCATATTGGTAATCCAAGGCAAGATATTTTTGCCATTTGCCAACGTTGCTGTGTGGCTCATATTCCGCCACGCGGAACTCTTTCTCGCGTTTTGCCCATGCGTTGTTTTTTACCTTAATGGCTATACTGATAAGTTCATCGGGCATGACACTCATTGTCGTACGTAATTCCTCGTCGGTCATAGCCGAGTAGGGGAGTGTCATCTCACTACATGAACCATCTGTGAAGTACTTCTTGAACTGTTCGTAATAGGTTTTTGCATTGTCCGGTGTCAATCCTACTACCTGCTCTTGCGCCATATTTGGCAAAGAAAGTGCAACAGCGATTAACAGTAGAAGTAATTTTTTCATTTTCATATTATTTGATTATTAAAATTTGGCAAAATTATTTCCAAAATTAAATAAATCCACTTTATCAGCCAAATTATTTAACATTATAAACTAAAATAAGGGTTGACCAAACGGCCAACCCTTATTTTAGTTTATAATGTTGTCAATTACTTAACAAGCTTTTTCTTAGCTTCAACTACGCCGTTAGCATAAACTGTAACGATGATGTTGATACCCTTAACAGGAGCAGGGATAGCTGTACCTGCAGGAGTGAAGTAGCTTACAGAAACAACCTCGTCACCCTCAACTACCAAGTCTTCAACGCTTGTGTCATCGTAGTCGGTCATGTTGATGAATGTCCAAGAAGATGCTGTGTACAAGTTTGGATTGCAGTTCCAGTTAACCACCGGGCCACCGTAACCGTTACCCTCGCCGTGGCCTTCTGTATGCCAGAATTTACCGCCATCAACAGTCTTAATTTCGAAGTTGCAAGCTTCAAGGTTGTTGAGCCAGTATGTAGCAGGCTGTGAAGTAACGTCGAATCTATTGCTGTCGCCATTATGTGTACCGGCAAACAAATCCTGATTGAGCAACTTGATGATGAATACTTTACCCAAGTTCTCTTCTGCTACTTCAAGACGATATATAGTGTTAATTTCCTCGTCAACAGGGATAATGTTGAACAAGAATTCCTGGTTAACCTCTTCGAAGTCGTTAGGAGTTACAGTCCACAAGAATGTGTTTGTCTCAGCATCTGCATATACTGAACGTGTAGCCCATGTATTCTGCTCATACTTTGGAAGACCACTCTCAATTCTATAAGTCTTTTCAGGGTCAAAGCCTACGCGCTCAGAGTCGCTTAACTTTTCAACAGCAGCAATCAACTCTGTAGAGAGTTTCTCTGCGTTGCTCTTCTTGTTTTCTTTTACTGCGACATTTGCAGCAGCCTTAGCGCTCTCGAATGCAGCTGCTACTTCTGCTTCCGCAACGATGCAACCAGGGTTAACACCTGCAACCAAGTCGAGTTCGTTTACTTCAGGAACAAGAGCACTCAAGTATGCGAAGTATGGGTCGTTCATTGTAACCTCGTAGATAGCCCATTCACCCTCACCGTTTGTCTTGTTGAAGTGTAGGTAATCACCTGCAGCGCTTGTAATCTTCAAGTGTTCGTTACCGGTGAGCTTATCAATGAATTGTGGGTCAACCTCGCCTGGTATTGGGCTATAGCAAGGACGTGATGCAAGACCGTTATCCCAGTCCATATAAACAACCGCAGACGCTTTAACACCTGTAGAGTCAATCTTAACAACGTTTGTTGTATCCTTCTCATCAACCCAATTTAGGCTTGCAGAAAGAGTAGAGTCTATTTCGCTGTAGATTACAAATGTGTTTTCAAGGTTATCTGAAGCAACAAGCTTAACGTTAGCTGCTGCAGCTGTGTAAAGTGAAAGGTTAGAAGCGCCATAGTCAGGAGCGTCAATCCAATATTTTGCATTGCTCAAGCTGAGGATGTTCCAGCCGTCGCCTACCTTCTTGAACATATATACGTTTGCCTCGTTAAGCTTTTCTGCTGTATTGCTGCTTGGTGCAACACCGGCATAGAAGCGTGGCTTAGCAGCACCCTCTTCCTTGTTTACGTTCAAGTTGCCCTGTAGAACATACAAACCGCCGTCCTTAATCTGTGCAAGGTCTGTAACCTGTGCGCCAATCTTTACATTGTATGGGTTCTCAACAACAACCTCTTCAACATCGTTGTATGCTTTGTTGTATTCGCTGACAACAACGCGCTTTGGAGATAGTGACTTGTTATTTCTACCAACAATCTTAAGGTTGAAAATGTCGATTTCAGTTTCAGCAGGGAGCTTGATATCCAAGTAAACTTCACTCTCAGGGCTCATTGTACCGTTACCCCAGATTGAGTGCCAGAATGAATCATTGCTGCCGTCAACCAAGTTTGTCATTGGACCTTCAGAAGTCTCCTGAGAGTTTGTTGTGATAAGGTTTGCATCCAATGCAATCTTCTCGCCATCCTCGTTGTAAATTTCAAGTTCGCCCAAAGCAACCATTGGGAAACCTTTGTACTTACCGCCACCTGCTGCGTTACCAACGTTTGTCTCAAGGAATGTTATGCGGAAACCATTAACCTTTTTGTCAAGGCCGATGTTCTGTTCCCAAACGTATGCGCTACCATTGTCGGTACCGAGTGCTGTAGCATCTTTTGCTGCTGCATACTCCAATGGCAATGCCTGCAATGCATATTTAGAAGCCTCGAATGAAGCAATGTTAGCCTCTTTGTTAGCAAAGTAGTTGATTATATCCTCTACGACTTCGTATGGGTTTTCAATCTCTTCTTGAACAATACCATCAATAAGTTCTACACCGGGAAGAATGTAGCTGTTGTATGCAGTCATAGGGTAGTATGTAGCCTTGAAGCTTGTGCTAGAGGTTCTCTTCCATGTATCCCACTGACCTTCCATCTCGTCATACTCGTTAGATGCTAAGTCATAGATAAATGAAGCAATTTCCTCTTTTGCATCGGCAATAACCTCTTCGATTTCGCTCTCATCCATATCTTCGATGCTTGCCATAGACTCTTCCAAAGAAGCAACAACGTCAGCTACAGTGCCGTCGTCAGCAACCACCTTCTGCAAGTTCTTGATTGTGATATATGTGTTACCAACCTCATACTCTTTTGCCCATGTTGGAGCGCTGTATTCAGCAGCATAGAATGACCAGTTGAATGCACATACCAAACCGAAACCTTCGCACCATTTGTTAGCCTCAAGAGCCTCTTTCTTAACCTTGCTAAAGATTTTCATCTTACCGGTACGTGGGTCGGCACCAATGTAAACGTCACCGTTGAAATCTGTTTTATCGGTCTTGAAAGTTGTCTTGTATGACATCTCGAAGTCGCCGTTTGCAAGTGGAGTAAGTGTTACCTTTGCAGCCTTTGCGATATCGCTTGTTGCATACTGCCAACCGTTCTGTGCATCGTTGAATGCGTTTTCTGTTGCGTTACCGTTCAAATACTTCTTCTGCATTGGGAAGTAGATGTAGTATGTATCGTCACCTGCAGGAACAAGCTTTGTGATATAGTCGATAGTTGGAGCTTCTGCATAAACCTCACCCAATGTTACATACATAGGACCTGAACCGGCAACAGGCTCTTCGCTTGTCTTTTCACCTGTCTGGTTGTTGTATGTATCGTATGTTGATGGAGCATTACCGCAGATTGTGAAATAGCCCTCTTCCAAAGCATCGATTGCGTCGATTTTTTCCTCAGAGAAAGAAGAACTTCTGTCGGTGTATGGTTCAGCTTCTACACCACCCTCTGTCAAAACAACTACAGAAGGAGCTTCGCCTGCACCCTGTTTGCCACCCCATTCAATAACGAAACGGCTGATCTCCTGCTCGAATGTGAGTTCCAAGTAGTGATACTCAGCAACAGCACCTTCAGCTGCAGACATTGATGAGAAGTAGTTGTTGTACTTTCCATCATACAAAGCCTTCAAACCCTGGCCGTCAAAAGCTTTAGCCAAAGTGATGTGGTCGGCGTTTGTCTTTACTGTGTACTTCAATTCCTTTGTCAAGTTGTCGGCTGAATAAACATTCAACTCACTCAACATCATACGGAAATTGTTTCCGTTTGGCTTGTGGTTAGTGCTGTTGCCTGCACATGTAAAACGCAATGTCTTAATGGGCTTGTCGGCTCTGATAATACCTGACTTGTAGTACTTCAGATTAGCACCGTCCTTTGATACAGTTTCACCGGGAAGGCCTTCTGCCGCACCCAATGTCACCGACCAATTCTGCGCCATTGCACCTGCAAATGATGCAAGTACCAACGCTAGTGTTAGAAATAAATTTTTTCTCATAACGTAAATAATTTAAAAGTATAAAAAGTATTATTCGCCTTTACGTGTATTTTATCGTGCAAATGTGAGAATAATAATTAAAATAAGCAAGAAAATTTGAAAAAGAAATTGCCTTGTTGTGTTAATTGTTACAAAAAAAATATTTTTTTTATTAGCCGAGGTATAATGGGGTTTTGTTTAAAGCTTAACGGAAATAAACTATAACTATCTAAAAAAAATGAAAACCTATTTAATATTATAAAAGTTTTCTTATATTTGCGCCGATATATTAATATGAGATAAATTGTGTTTAGAATATAACAACTAATTTTTTTAATATGAAACTGAAATCTTTATTTTTAGCATTGCTCGTGATGTCTGCCGGCGTTGTTACGGCTCAGGTGGAGTCGGGCAAGGTGTATCGTATTGTAAGTAGCAAATACGAGACCGTAATTACGTCCAGTCCTATCACAAACGCATTGTCGTGTGTGACAAAAGGTACAGAGACTGACTATCCGCAAATGTGGGAGTTCGTTCTTGATGAGGAGAGTGGCAAGTATGCAATACAGAATGTCTTCTCGCGTCGTTATTTGCAGAATGAGAGCCGTACAAACTATGCGTTTGTAACCGGTAATGATATTGTGCTGTTCGATGTAAAGGAAAATCCGGCTTGTCCGGGGCATTATAATATCGATGCCAGCAATAGAGCCGGTGGCTGGGGATTGCACTGTGCGCAGAATGCAGCTGTTGTGCCCTGGAGCTATGGCCCTGATGGCGAAGGTAAAGTTTCTGGTACAGAGTGGGTTTTTGAGGAGGTGAATATTTCTGCACTCGATAAGGATGCGGCATATGAAAATTATGTGGCATATAACAGTGTGTTGGAGAATAAGGCTACTATTATAGAAAGGGTAAGTACTCTCTTTGAAGATAAAGCCGGTACCGTGCTAAAGACTGAATATGCTTCAAAGAGTGATGATGAAATTCTTGCAGCATTGGAAGGTGTTCCTGCCGATTTGCAGCAGGCTGTTCTTAAAATAAAGAACAATGCGTGGGCAACAGAGGAACGTCCCAATCTTTCAGAGAAAAATTTCCGTATATATGATTACAAACCATATAGTAATCCCGATCATTGGAAAGATATTCTTTATCACCGTCCTTTCAACCGCATAAACAACCCTACAGGTATCTGCTCTGAGAGTGATAATGCGTTTATATACGTGTTTGTGGAGAAAATTCCTGAAGGTACAGAGATTTATCTTGCCGAAATGAGTGGAACTGCATATTTTGGTACAGATACAGAACTTGTTGAGGGCTTGAATATCGTTCCTTCGGCAAACAAGGACGGCGTGCTCTATATTCGTTATGTCTGCGACACTCATACAGGCTTCTCTCTCGATACAAAGAGTGGTCCTAAAAAACTAAGCGACTATCCGGCTGTGAAGATACACATCGAAGGCGGTTATGTTAACGGTTTCTGGAGCAAGGAGCGTGGACACACCAATGAAGATTGGGTTTATATGGGCAAGAATATGTTCCGTAATGAGACTGCGGTGCAGGCTGTAGGCGATCATACTGTTCTTAACTTCCGCAAATATGAGTTCCTGATGCCTTATCAATATACCGATAACTGGGGATTCAAAGTAGAGGGTTGCCCAGAAAAGATTACAGAGGTTATGAAGTTCTGGGATTTCTGGAATGAAACTCAAAGACATTATATGGCACTTGACAATTATTATGAGTACTTCAACAACAAGCAGCTTGCAATGTCTGACGATGGTGGTTTTATGGATGCCGGTAACTATCGTACTCACTATAACAACAATACTTTGACAACAATTGTGAACCTCGACCGTATCTCTCGTGACGGTGGTAGTGCATGGGGACCAAACCACGAGATTGGTCACACCAATCAGTATACTTTTGAAATTGTAGGTACATCAGAGGTAAGTAACAATGCTCTTGCTAACTTCACAATCTTCGATACAGGTACACATACCAGCCGTGGTTGGGATTTGAAAGGTCAAATTGCTGATTATGAGAAACGAGTGCCATATGTTGTTCGTGGTGAGAAAAAATATGGTCAAGAGCTTTTCGGTATGACCCGTATGTATTTCCAGCTATTCCTCTACTTCCATGCAGCAGGCAAAAATACTAATTTCTATCCTACATTGTTCGAAGAACTTCGCCGAGACAAGCTCGTAGGTTGGAGTACCGGTTCGGACAGAAGCCATGGTGGCGGTGAGTGTAACGGCGATGGCGATCATAGAACCAATGAATATGGATATGTATTAGGTTCAATGGATGCAAAGAACGACCAGTTGAAATTTGTTGAGAAGTGCTGTTCTATCGGACAAATTGATTTGACAGAGTTCTTTGAGGCTTGGGGCTTCTTTGTACCAATGAAAAATGCATATGTGGGAGACTATGGTCACCACCATGTATATCTTACACAAGGTGCAATCGACTCTTGTAAGGCAAGAATAAAGGAGGCTAACTATCCTAAGAAAGGTGGTCACTTGATGTTCCTTGAGGACCGTGTACGTCCTTCAAAGAAAAAACTTAGCTCTCTTAACGATGATGCAAACGGCTATCGTGCCGATTATAGCGACGAGGTGCCTGTTGGTACAGTGGGCAAATTCGGTCAGTGGGAGGATTATATCGATGAGAGCGTAAAGGCGCAAGGATATTATTATGCAATATCTGATGGTGTCGTAACTATTATCGAGGGAGAGAATGCCGGTGGTGCTCTTGGTTTCAAACTCTACGATGCCGATACTAACGAACTTCTTACTTATACCAATGAGTTGAGTATGGAAATACCAACTATTTATTCAGGTCGTAACTATAAGGTAACAGCTGCTCAGGCAGATGGAGAGGATTATGTAGTACCTCATGCTTCACAAGGCCCCGAGAGCATGCAGCGCGATGCTTTGGATAAGTCTCTTAAAGCTGCAAGAAAATATACTCTTAGAAAAGCCATAAACGGTACTGAAATTGGTTACTTCCATCCAGAGGCACTTGTCTATCTTACAGAGTTGTACAATCAGTCTAAGGCTGCATACGACAATAATGATACAAGTGAGCGTTCTTATGCAGAGTGGAGCATCATGCTTGACAACGAATGCAAGAGACTTGTCTCAACCGATGGTACACGCGTGTTGTTCGAAGAGGGCATGGAAGTGAATATCTATTCAAAATCATCAAAGCGTACATTGACTAGTACATATAGTGGTCTTGTTGCTTCTACCAATACAAGTTCAAGCAAAGCGGAAAGTCGCTGGAGTTTGGAGTATGCCGGCGCTACCGATGTCTATTATTTGAAGACTGCTGATGGTTCTTATGTAAAGGATCACGGATATAATGAAATTGTATATGCCGATATTACAAGCCCTGTGGGTGCTGCACGTTTTACAATAAACTATACCGATGACGGTGATTTCTACTTTGTGCGAGTAGGTGAGGGTGATGTTACAGGTCTTGGCGTAAGCAATAAGAATGTAACAGTTGACGGTAAAAACCAGCCTGTTATTATGGGCTTGCAGCCTTCTGATGCTGCATCAATATGGTATGCATATGTATATAATGACGGCTCAGCTGAACATTATAAGTCAGAACTTGAAAGCGCTGTAGCAGAGGCAAATATGATTGTTGCCGAGGTGTTGAATATCGACAGTCTTAATACAATGAATATCTTCAATAATTCAGTTGTTGTTAAGGACCGTAATCTTGAAACATACGTGGTAGATCTCTATAACCACTATTTGAAAGTTGTTGCAGATATTGAGAATGTTGCTAAGCATAAGAGTTATTTGATAACATTCCGTGAGTTGTTCAAAAAGATTAATGGTACATATGTAATTACAGCACCTCTTGCTACTGAGGGCGAAGTGGTTGCATGGTATAGACTTGTTGAAAGCGAGAGCGGTGAGTCTCTGAGCATTTCGGAAAGTACAACAGCTACCAACAAAGATCGCTTGACTCTTGCTGAAGATGTTAATGATAGAACTCTATGGGCATTTGTTCCAACAGGTCGTGTAAATGAATTTAAGGTTTATAACTGCGAATATAAAGGTTACATATCACAGAAGGCCGACAAGAATGCAAACAATCTCTATGTAACAGATGGAAACAAACCTCTCACAGTTGTTTATAATGCAGAGAAGAATGCTGTTGTGTTGAAATCTGAAGACAGATATGTGAGAGTAGCTGGAAGTTTTGTAGGTCTTGGTACAGAGTCTAACGCGGCTTTGTGGACTCTTGAACTTGTTGTTCTTGAAGGATATGAAACTCCATCAGATATCGAAGATATTATTGAGGAGGGCAATTGCAACGAGGATTGCTACGATTTGCAGGGTCGTAAGGTCCTGAACCCAACAAAGGGTATCTATATCCAGAATGGCAAGAAGGTTTACTTTAAGTAACAAATCTTATATATGCATAAAAAAACTGTCGCATTGCGACAGTTTTTTTTATGACATAATGTTTATTCCAACAGGCCCATCTCGGCCCAACATTCGGCTATGAGTTTGCAGTCCTCGAGGGCTACATCTTCTTCAACCTCATATTCTTCAAGAAGTAGCTGTGCCATATCCTCTACTGTAAAGTTCTCGCTTTTTACAACATTTTCCCATAGGTATGCAGCTGTAGGGTTAAGGCTTATTATGCGACTGAAGTCAATGTTCTCTTCTCCTGCAGGAATTATTATATGCTCTCCGCATACATTCTGTAGTTGAAATCCTTTCTTTATTTTCATATAGTATAATTTTTTATATTTGCTTCCTTTTGACAGCAACTATGTTGTTGTTTGGCTCGGGTTTGAAATTGCATTCTTTGGAGTATGATGTTATCTTGTTCTTCGGTATATTCCAAGTAAAATGCGTCTGAACGGTTTAAGTATTCTCCATGAGAGAGAATAAACCTTCCATATTGTGCTATTGGTGGTAACAATATTGCCTTTTCTAATAAATGCTCGGGCGATGCCAATTATGTCTGCCTCGCGGAAAACCTCTTTAATATATGTCGGGTTGCCGTCGCCCTGCATGGTGTATATGTCGTTCTCGGCTTTTATGACGCGGTGCATAGCGTATCGTTTATCGTCAACTCTTGCAAGTACAACATCGCCTGTGCGTGGTGTGTGTGGTGGCACAAGTATTACCTTATCGCGGCTGTCTTCGAGAAATGGTCGCATGCTGTATCCGCGCACGGTGATTGTGACACTCTCTTTGCCCAGTTCGTTGAACATGCGGGTAATCTCCTGCATCAGGCTGTGGTTGTCGATGTGTACCGTTCTGCTCTTCTCTTTCATAAACCAAAGGTTTTGCTTGATAGTTGTGCAGCCTCCCTGTCGGGGCGGCACGCGAGGGTGTGTACGGCTATACGTTCAAGCACTGCTGCGATTGTGGAGCATATATGCATATGTACTCTTTCATCGAACTTTAGTGTGCTACATGAACCGAGCATGATGCCGAAAGCGCATGGAATACTCTCTTTTCTTATCGTGTTCTCCTTGTTCTGTTCTATTACTGCAATGCCACCAATGGGGTAGTGTGTATTTTTGTATATTGGGCGTTTTCCGCTCCAGGGTGTTCCATATACTGTTGGTGTTCCGTCATCGGCAATCCTGATCACTGGGTTGTCGTCGTTTATGAGTGTACTACCACATATATGTTTGGTCCATAGGTCGCTGTGCGTGCTCTTTCCTCGTCCACTTGCACCAAGAAACATATAGGCATGGCCGTTGTTCTCAACAACAGATGAGTGTACCAGCAATGTCTTCAGTGGTGCAGAGCATAGCGTGTAGATAACCATTATGGAGTTGTTTAGACCGAAATTCTTCTCCTGTTCTGTTCCTCGTGTGGCAATAGTGAATCTCTTGTATTCTTTGTCGCTCTGTATGAATGCGCATGGTGTACCTTTTTCGTTCGATAGCAAGATACGGTATGCTCCATCTGCTTCTTTGTAAACATCGAATGTGGCCGATGGGCATGGGAATGTGCCAATTCTCTTGCCTCTCCATTCGGGGATGACACTGTTGTCAACAACGATGTAAAACAATGGTTGTTTAGTATCGCTGTCCGTGATGAATGGTTTTAGGTTTGGTAATGTGCCGGGGATATCAGCTTCTGCTATGACCGAAAAAATGTGCCCGGCTACATTGAAAAGGTATTGTTGCATCTGCGCGTTGTTGATAATTGTGGGCGAATTTAGCAAAAATATTGCTAAAAGCCAATTGTGTCGTTCCGATGTTTCTGTTTTTGTATTTTATTTGTATCTTCGCACTATTATGTCATACTCCATCAATATAAAAGGAAAACTTCTGACTTTCGATGTTCCTGCAGTTATGGGAATATTGAATGTTACTCCCGACTCGTTCTATGCGTCGTCGCGCGTGGAGGGTGATGCTCTGTTGGTGCGTGCAAAGGCAATGCTTGATGCGGGTGCGGTAATACTCGACCTTGGGGCTTGCTCTACAAGGCCGGGAAGTGAGCCCGTGTCCGAAAGAGAGGAACTTGCGAGGCTGCATGCGGCTCTTGATATCCTTGATAAGGAGTTGCCCGATGCAATGATCTCTATCGATACGTTTCGCGGAGTAGTGGTAAGGGAGTGTGTTAGGGAGCATAACGTCTCTATAATAAATGATGTGTCTGGTTATGATTGGGACAGCGCAATGCTTGATGCTGTTTTTGAAGCTTCTCTTCCTTATATACTTACACATTCGGCCGATGTAACCTCTGTTGAGTGTTGTACGGCTCAGGTGTTGAGTGCGTTGTCGCAGAAGATGTGGCAGTTAAGGCAGGGTGGGTTGTGTGATGTTATTGTCGATCCAGGTTTTGGCTTTGGCAAAGCTCTGGAGCAAAACTTTGAACTTTTTGGAAACCTGCGCGAGTTTGCTATGCTTGAGGCGCCTTTGTTGGTTGGTATATCGCGTAAGTCTATGATAACAAAAACTCTTGGCATTAATGCTTCAGAGGCTCTTGACGGAACAGTGGTGTTAAACACTATGGCACTCGATAGAGGTGCCGACATCCTAAGAGTGCATGATGTAAAAGAGGCATCTCATGCCGTAGCGCTTTGGCGTGCTGTGAATAATAAACTATAAACTATATAATAATATAATAAGGTATGTTTTTTGATATTACTATAATGGATATCGTTGATGTGGTGCTGGTGGCATGCTTGCTTTTTTATCTGTATAAGGTGATGAAGGATTCCGGCTCGCTCAATGTGTTTTTGGGAATATTGATTTTTATCTTCTCGTGGCTCTTTGTGTCGAAGATGTTGCAGATGCGTCTGCTTGGCTCAATCTTTGATCAGCTTATGAGTGTTGGTACTATTGCTCTTGTCATAATATTTCAGGAAGAGATACGTAACTTTTTCCGCACGCTTGGTTCGCATCGCCAGCTTAAATTCCTCTCCAGGTTCTTCTCGCGCGACAGAAAAGAGAATGCGGCAGCCGACGTGATGCCCATAGTGCTTGCCTGCAACAGCATGGCGCAACAAAAGGTTGGTGCGCTCATTGTTGTTCAGCGTAATATGTCGCTCGACGATATTGTAAAGACCGGTGAGACAATTAATGCCAATATCAGTCAGCGTCTTATCGAGGCGGTGTTCTTTAAAAATGCTCCATTGCACGATGGTGCAATGATTATACAGGATGGTCGCATAACAGCAGCACAATGCATATTGCCTGTTTCGCATAATTTGAATATATCTAAGAAATTGGGCTTGCGTCACCGCTCGGCTATAGGAATTACAGAAAACTATGATGCTATAGCAATTGTTGTTTCGGAAGAGACTGGTACAATATCTGCAGCTATAGGTGGAAAACTGATGCAAAATCTCGATGCCCGTAAGCTCGAGGAGATACTGAACAAGCAGAAATAATTACAAAAAGCGTGGCGAGCCACGCTTTTTGTAATTTAAGCACCGCGATGTGTCCTTATTTTTTTTGCTTTTTTCTGTTATTATTGTGCTATGTGTAATCCTCGTTATACAGCAGCTTTAAAACTCTTTTTTAATGTGGCAAAAAAGTGCAAAAAAAGTACTTTTATAAAGTGCTGAAAATCAACGTTTGTTTGAAAAAGTTTAAAATGTTGTCAAAAAATGTTCTGTATTTGTTTGCAGATATAAAAAAAAGCCTTACCTTTGCACTCGCTTTCGGAAAGCAACGCGGTAACGCGGTTTTGTGAGAGCAAGATGATCCTTGAAACCATTCCATACAGACAAGCAGTACAACGGTCTTTGTTCGAGAGATTGA
>JAZRGV010000008.1:0-85707 GCA_045644465.1 Bacteroidaceae bacterium | reverse complement strand
TGCTTCGGAACAACAGCGTCCGGGTGATGTCTCGTCCCCGCACCTGGTGCAGGGATAAAGCTAATCTACTATACTTCGATTAAGCAGCAAGAGCGTAATTGTTATTGCCAGATAAATTTTTGCCAACTCAGATTATAGTGCAAACCGGCAAGGCACTGCGTGCTTACATACCTTTTCTACCCGCTGTCAAATCCAGATAACCCCAGTAGTAAGTGGATACAAAGGTATAGGCTTTTTTCGTTTTTTGCAATAGCTTTAATTCTTTTTATCCTTTTTGAACAATTTATATTATAAATAATGTATTTTTGTAGAGTATTAATAATAGCGGACACAGCAACTGCAAAGACGAGATTCCCCGCTAAAAACAAACGTTCTATTCTATGACACATATCGAAGTATGGCTTATGGCGTTAGCTCTTGCTATGGACTGTTTTGCGGTTTCCATTGCAAGCGGTATAATATTCAAGAGAGTCATATGGAAGCCTATGCTCACAATGGCTTTTCTCTTTGGTCTTTTCCAGGCTCTTAACCCATTGCTTGGCTGGTGGGGTGCCGACATGTGCCGCGAAACAATAGAGTGCATAGACCATTGGCTCGCATTTGGAATATTAGGATTCCTTGGCGTACGTATGATTATAGAGTCGTTCAAAGAAGAGGATAAGAGACGTTTCAACCCACGCAGCTATAAGGTTATATTCACATTGGCTATAGCCACAAGTATAGATGCGCTGGCTGTAGGCATATCATTCTCGTGCATGGGTTATCACACAGCATTATCGCTCTGTTATCCGCTTGCTGTGATATTTCTGGTATCGTTCGTAATGTCTATGACAGGCCTGGCACTTGGACTAAAGTTCGGCAAAGGCTTTGCCAAAAGACTACGCGCCGAGATGTGGGGCGGAATAATTCTGTTGTTTATTGGTGCAAGAGTGTTATTCGAGCATCTTACAGCCTGATTGATGAAAACAGGTATCCTTAAAATAGTATCTTTTGGCAGTATGGCACTGATAGTACCAATACTTGCCTGCACCACCCTGCTTGAGAAATGCTATGGCACACCGTTTGCCTTGGACTATATTTACCACTCGTGGTGGTTCATCGCACTATGGACAGTGCTTGCAGCTTCGGCAATGACATATATTATACGCGTTTCAAGACGATGCACACTGATAATGCTACATACATCGTTTGCCGTAATACCGCTTGGTGCATTTCTCTCATTCCTTACGTCGCAACACGGGAGCATCATTCTTGCTAAAGATGCTGTTCCTGCATCAATGTTCACAACCAACGATGGCAGATTGGAAAAACTACCGTTCAGCCTGCAGCTCGCCAACATTGACACCATATACTCAAAAAACAGCGCACAACCTTGTGACTACAAAGCCGAAGTCATTCTCAACAACAGACAGAAAAGCCAAAGACAAACTGTTTCATTGAACAACCCAATGAAGTTTGAAGGCTACTCGTTATGCATAAAGGGCGGGCAAGAAAGCCATCTGTCGTTGCTTGTAGCACACGACACTATGGGATTGCCTGTAAGCTACATAGGGTATGCAATGATGTTTGTCTCCTTTATAGCGTTGCTGCTTGACAAGCAAGGTGGGTTCACAAATATTCTGCAACAACTGAGAAAAGAGAATAAAAAAAGGAGCAAAACAGCTATTTTTATAACAAACAGAGCCCGTGAATTATTTATTATAACAACAGTGCTGATATGCTTCCGTTGGTACAAAACAGGGTTGTTCCCTGTTAGCAACGGAGCTGAAAGTATGATGTTTCTCGCTTGGGTTACATCTATATTCGCCACAATATTCAAGTTCAAGAAACAGATAGCACACATCACTCCGATACTCGTCATTTTGTCTGCAGTAACATTTTTAATTGCATTAATAAGCGGATGGGGAAAGAGTAATGATATACAACCTATTCTGCGTAGCCCGCTGTTAGGAATACATGTTACGACAATTATCATTGCGTATGCCCTGCTTTGTTGCACAGCCATAAATGCCATTATAGCGGTATGCAGCAAAAACAAAGAGAAGAGAAAGAGTTTAGCCCTTTTTGGACGCGCCCTTCTCTACCCCGCCACAATGCTGCTGGCAACAGGAATATTCATTGGTGCCGTATGGGCAAATATATCGTGGGGGCGTTATTGGGGATGGGACCCTAAGGAGGTCTGGGCATTGGCGACACTGCTTGTGTGTTCATTCACATTTCACACACATTCACTGCCTTTCATGGCAAAACCGAACTTTTTCCACATATTCTGCATAGTAATAGCCCTTATGATGCTTTTCACCTATTTGGGGGTAAGTCTCCTTCTGGGAGGTATGCACAGCTACATATAACACAGTGTCATAAGAACTTATTTCTGTACTTTAAAAGCACATTTATCCTTTTTAGGTTTGCAAGCGTGTATTTTTTGACATATATTTGCAATACACAAACACAAAAAAACGCGCTATGATGAACAACATATACCTTAAGAAACTGCCACAATATGGATTTGCAACCATACAATCATCGTTGCAACAATTTGTACAGCACGTATATCAACTGCAGCACACAACCATTTTCTATTGTATGAGTGGTGAAGCATTGTTCACCATAGACGGCAGCAAACACCGTTTCACTCCAGGGCAGATAATCATATGCCCCATGGGTTCGAACATTCTGCTATTGGATATAACAAGTGACTTTTCGGCACGCCTGCTTGGATTGTCAAAACATATATGGCTTGCAGCACGCAGCTCAATGTCACCCGAGACAATGCAGAGCATGGAACGTTGCACGCATCAAGGATGCAACAACGAGACAGAAAAGGAATTTGTAAACAACATATTCCGTCAGATAGACATCATTGACAGCGAAGCTTCAAGCAACTTCGGCAACATCGACTACTGTCGCCAATGTATAATACTGTCTGTAAACACCCTTTTGCTATACATTCAACGTATAAGCAAAAAGAACACAGCGCAATTGCAAAAAGAGGTCACACTTGCCAACAACAACGACAAACTGTTCTATAAGTTCCGAGAGTTGTTGGAAAGCAAATTCCGGGAAAACCGTTCCGTGCAGTACTATTCCGACATATTAAAGGTTTCGACAAGGCATCTCAATTCTATATGCCAGCGTGCCAGCGGACAGAATGCCAAAGAGATAATAGACCACCACACCATAATTGAATTACAAGTGGCTCTTATGTACACCCACAAGACATTCCAGGAGCTGGTAAACGAATTCAATTTCCCCGACCAGAGTTACCTGAACCGTTACTTCAAACGACACACAGGATATTCGTTGTCGGAGTTCAGAGCACACGGTGTGATGGTGGATTAAATAAAATACGGGTGGCCAATCTTGAATTTGGCCACCCGTATTTTATGATATCAGGCATCTCCTTTATAGCCAGGTGCCTGTGGAAATGGAGGACGCTCGGGAAGCTGTATCTCACCAAATTGGGCCTCGTAGCGCATAAGATTATCGTGCAAGGCAAGCGCAAGACGCTTGGCATGCTCGGGAGTCATTATAATACGCGACTTAACCTTTGCCTTGGCTACGCCCGGCATCATACGCACAAAGTCGATAACAAACTCCGACGATGAATGTGCTATGACAGCAAGGTTTGAGTATGTGCCTTCAGCAACCTCTTCCTTTAACTCTATCTGCAACTGATTCTCGTTTTTCATTTCAAACAGTCTTTAGATTTTATTTATTTCTTTGTTCCAACGGCGCGAAACGATACAAGATTTATATCGAATATCAAAGCCGAATAGGCCGGTATGCCTGTACTTGTCTTTGCGCCATATCCAAGGTTGGCAGGTATATATACACGCCAAATATCACCGCTGTCAGGTGTGGTACCTGCAACCATGTGTTGCACAGCAGTTCGGAATCCGGGTACTGTTCCAATCAAGCCAAACTCCACAGGAACATCAAACTCAGGCTCCAGTTCGCCATCATAGCTGCTGTCGAAAATATAACCGTTGATGAGCGTTCCTTTATAGTTGACCTTTACTGTATCGGTGTACGCAGGATGCTTGGTTCCGTCACCGGCCTGCAGCACATAGCAATATACATTATACTCATTGCCATGTTCCTTGCTCTCGTCAAGACCGGTCGCAGGAATAACCTTCCAATTGCCATCATTATCGGCACGAGCAACAGTGGCAATAGAGTCGATAAATTCAATATTACGCTCCTGCCAGTTGTCAAATTCGCTGATCTCTTTTGTATCCTCACACGAGGCAAATACAAACAACAGAGCCGACAGCAAGAAATATATGGCCTTCAAATTTCTCATTTCAATAATTTATCTATTAAGACAATTTCTTCAAAAGTGAAGTAATGCTTACGCTATCCTGGATGATGTTGCGCAAATCGGAAATAGCGACACGACGCTGCTCCATTGTATCGCGTTCACGCAATGTTACCATTCCATCTTCCAATGTCTGGTGGTCAATGGTTACACAGTAAGGAGTACCTATGGCATCCATACGACGATAACGTTTACCGATAGAATCCTTCTCCTCGTAGTAACAGTTGAAGTTGAACTTAAGTTCGTTCATAATCTCGCGTGCCTTCTCGGGCAGACCATCTTTCTTGACAAGAGGAAGAACTGCAAGCTTAACAGGAGCAAGAGCTGCAGGCAAGCGAAGAACAACGCGTGTCTCGCCATTCTCGAGTTTCTCTTCGCAGTATGATGCACACATGATGCTGAGGAACATGCGATCGACACCGATTGATGTCTCAATTACATATGGAGTGTAGCTCTCATTTGTTTCAGGATCGAAATACTTGATATTCTTACCCGAGAACTTCTCGTGCTGACCGAGGTCGAAGTTTGTACGTGAGTGGATACCCTCTACTTCCTTGAAACCGAAAGGCATGCGGAACTCAATGTCAGTAGCGGCGTTTGCATAGTGTGCCAACTTCTCGTGGTCGTGGTAGCGGTAAGCATCGTCACCGAAGCCAAGAGCCTTGTGCCATGCAAGACGGGTCTCCTTCCACTTGTTGAACCACTCAAGTTCACTACCGGGACGTACGAAGAACTGCATCTCCATCTGCTCGAACTCACGCATACGGAAGATAAACTGACGTGCAACAATCTCGTTACGGAAAGCCTTACCAATCTGTGCTATACCGAAAGGAACGCGCATACGACCTGTCTTCTGTACATTGAGATAGTTAACAAAAATACCCTGAGCAGTCTCGGGACGCAAATATATTTTCATTGCGCCATCGGCTGTAGAACCCATATCGGTTGAGAACATAAGGTTGAACTGACGAACCTCGGTCCAGTTACGTGTACCGGAGATAGGACAAGCGATCTCTTCGTCGATGATTATCTGACGCAACTCATCGAGATCCATCGCGTTGAGAGCCTTTGCAAAACGCTCCTGAAGAGCATCACGCTTAGCCTTTTCTGCAAGCACCTTTGGGTTTGTCTCCATGAAAAGCTCGCGGTTGAAAGAGTCGCCGAAACGTTTCTCGGCCTTAGCAGCCTCCTTCTCCATCTTCTCTTCATACTTAGCAATCTGCTCCTCGATGAGTACATCGGCACGATAACGTTTTTTTGAATCGCGATTATCGATAAGAGGATCGTTAAACGCATCAACGTGACCCGAAGCCTTCCAAATTGTAGGATGCATAAAAATAGCAGAATCGATACCAACGATATTGTCGTTGAGAAGTACCATACTCTGCCACCAATAGGTCTTGATATTGTTCTTTAGCTCCACACCCATCTGACCATAGTCATAGACAGCACCCAAACCGTCATATATATCACTTGATGGGAACACGAAACCATACTCTTTGCAATGCGCAACTACTTTCTTAAAAACATCTTCCTGTGCCATATTCTTATATTATTTTTATTATATTACTAAAATATTGTGCAAAGATAATACAAGCAAGTGAAATGCCCAACCCCGAAAGGATGAAAGTAAAGAAATTTCTTTATACTTGCACAAAGAAAAAACAGGAAACCACCACATAATCAACAGCAAAAAAAGGGTAAATTTCATTTTTTCGTTAATTTTTACTATTTTTGCCGTTAAACAAAAAAAGTTTGGAGCTGTTGCTCATTACAGATTATGGACTACAACGAAATTGACGGAAATATCGAAGAGGAGAACTTCGCCGGAGAGATGCCGAACGATGATATGAGTGCCAATGAAAAAGAGCAAGGTGGCACACACCATCACGACACCGGTGAAGACAACACCCATAAACTTACCGGCATGTACAAGAACTGGTTCTTGGACTATGCCTCATATGTTATTCTGGAACGTGCAGTTCCCCATATGTATGATGGTCTGAAGCCTGTGCAGCGACGTATCCTGCACGCAATGCGCGAACTCGATGACGGACGTTACAACAAAGTGGCAAACGTTGTAGGACACACCATGCAGTACCACCCACACGGTGACGCTTCAATTGCCGGTGCTTTGGTGCAGATGGGACAAAAAGAGTATCTTATTGACTGCCAGGGAAACTGGGGTAACATACTCACCGGCGACTCTGCTGCGGCACCACGATACATAGAGGCACGTCTGTCACATTTTGCACACGACGTGGTGTTCAACCCCAAGACTACAGAATGGAAACTTTCGTACGACGGACGTAACAAGGAGCCAATAACATTACCCGTAAAATTTCCTCTGTTGCTTATACATGGTGTTGAGGGTATTGCTGTAGGTTTGTCGTCAAAGATTCTGCCACACAACTTCAACGAAGTGTGCGACGCAGCCATAGCCTACCTGCGTAAAGAGGAGTTCCACCTGTACCCCGACTTTCAGACAGGCGGTAGCATTGATGTTTCGCGCTACAACGACGGAGACCGCAGCGGACGCGTGAGAATACGTGCAAAGATTTCAAAATCGGAAGACAACAAAACACTTACCATAACGGAAATTCCATTCGGAAAGACAACACCTTTGGTAATCGAGTCAATACTGAAAGCTGTAGATAACGGCAAGATAAAGATACGAAAAGTCGATGACAACACTTCGGACAAGGTAGAGATTCTTGTTCAGCTGGCACCGGGAGTGTCGAGCGACAAGACCATCGATGCATTGTATGCATTCACCGACTGCGAGATAAGCATAACACCATGTTGCTGCGTTATCGACAACCACACACCGGTGTTCCTGACAGTCAGCGAGTTGTTGCGCCGTTCTGTTGACAGCACCAAGGAGCTCTTGCGCCTTGAGCTGCAGATACGCAAGGGAGAATTACTGGAGCAACTGCATTTCGCTTCGCTCGAGAGCATATTCATTGAGGAGCGAATATACAAAGACAAGGAGTTCGAGCAGGCACCCGATATGGATTCGGCATTGGCACACATCGACAAGCGTCTTGAGCCATACAAACAGGACTTCATACGCGAGATAACACGCGACGACCTGTTGCGTCTTATGGAAATAAAGATGGCACGTATCCTTCGTTTCAACAAAGAGAAAGCCGAAGAGCTTATTGCAAGGCTAAAGAAAGATATTGCCGAGATTGACAAACAATTGGGCCAGATGACAGCTGTAACCATCAAGTGGTTCAACATGCTGAAAGAGAAATATGGTGCACGCTACCCACGCCAGACCGAGATACGTAACTTCGACAACATTGTAGCAGCAAAGGTGGTCGAGGCTAACCAAAAGCTATACATTAACCGTGCAGAAGGATTCATTGGAACATCGCTCAAGAAAGACGAGTTCGTAACCAACTGCTCCGACATGGACGATGTGATACTGTTCTACAAGGACGGCAAGTACAAAATTGTAAAGGTGAGCGAAAAACTTTTTGTCGGCAAGAATGTTATACACATCGATGTATTCAAGAAGAACGACAAACGAACAATATACAACGTGGTTTACCGCGACGGCAAGAACGGAATATACTATATGAAACGCTTTGCCGCAACAGGTATGACACGCGACAGGGAGTATGACCTGACACAAGGCACCCCCGGTTCAAAAGTAACATATTTCACCGCAAACCCCAATGGCGAGGCCGAGGTGATAAAAGTTATGCTAAAACCAAATCCACGCCTACGTAACTCTATAATAGAGAAGGACTTCAGCACCATAGCCATCAAAGGTCGCCAGTCCATGGGTAACATACTCACCAAGAACGAAGTTCTGCGTATATCGTTGAAGAAACACGGAAGTTCTACGCTCGGTGGACGACAGGTATGGTTCGACCGCGACATCCTGCGTATAAACTTCGACAACCACGGCGAATACCTGGGCGAGTTCCATAACGACGACAAGATTCTTGCCATACGCAAGAATGGTGAGTTCGACGTTATGCCGGTTGATTTGAACAACCACTACGACGACGACCTGATGATAATAGAGAAGTTCGACCCCAACAAGGTGTGGAGCGCGGCATTGTATGACGCTTCACAACAGGGATATCCATATATCAAACGATTTACGCTGGAAGCCAATGCACGCAGACAGAACTGCCTTGGCGACAACAAGGACAACGAGCTGATATGGTTCTCCGAGACTCCATTCCCACGCATACAGGTGATGTTCGGTGGTAATGACAATTTCCGCGAGCCATTGGTGATTGAGGTTGACGAGTTCATTGCAGTAAAGAGTTTCAAGGCACGCGGCAAACGTCTCACCACATTCGAGATTGACGAGATTATAGAACTTGAACCAACAAAGTTCCCACCACCCGAAATAATTGAAGAACCGGCAAACGACGCAATACAAAACGACGACGAACCGGAACAGCTAACTCTTTTTGACGGAGAATGAAACATTTGAATATAGTTATTGCGCTTTTGTCATTGCTCACACCGGCAATGACAAAAGCGCAATATGCTATAAGCGACACCATAAGAACCGAAAGGATTGTGGTGAAGAGCGCCCAGTTCGGAGTTTCGCTACAGAACAATCTGGACACCTACCTAAGTAACTACAATTACACCGGATATGGCCTGCACTTTGCTCACGAGAGTTTCCGCGACGCACACACCGGCAACTACAGATGGAAATACCAGAGACTGCTCAACAGCCGCATAGCCTACAACACACAAAAGGGGAATATGCAGTTTGCAGGTATAGTAAGCTACAGCTGGAGCGGATATCATCCGTTCAGCATAGGCAAAAGATTAAAGCTCCTTGCAGGAGCACAGATACAGTTGGAAGGCGGTGCGCTATATAACTTGAGCAACAGCAACAACCCCGTCTCGGCCAAGCTACGTACCGCACTTGCCGCCTCGGGCATGGCAATATACCATTTCCCCGTCTTCGGCGACGACTGGGTGGCACGTTATCAGATTGACATTCCACTCGTTGGCGTTATGTTCACACCCGAGTTCGGGCAATCATACTACGAAATGAGCCTTGGACATTTGGGCAGAATAGCATCACTGACACACCCACTGAATAACCCCTCGTGGCGACATATGCTGTCGCTCGACATACCCTTGCACGTGAAACGCCACAGCACAACATTGCGTTTGTCATATATTGCCGACCTGTACCAGAGCAACATCAACAACATACGTTGTCACATGTACCACCACGCCATAACATTCGGCTTTGTAAAAACCATTTTCAAGATTAAGAGAGAGAATAACCTAAAGGCATATTCACCATATTGACAACAAGATGTCCAAGAAACTATATATAGCTATTGTAGTTGTACTGACAATCCTGGCAGGTTGTATAAGCGAAGAAAATCACGAAAATTCCAGCAACGGGAATTTCGAAGCCTTGTGGAAAGTGGTGGACGAACACTATTGCTTTTTCGATATCGCCAGAGAAGAGTACGGACTAGACTGGAACGAAATATATGACAAGTATAAACCGGCGGCCGACACTTGCAAGAACAAAACAGAGCTGTTCAACACACTTGGCGACATGCTTGGTGAGCTGCGCGACGGCCATGTAAACCTAATATCAGCCTACGGCACAAGCTACAACTGGGATTGGCAACTTGACTACCCTATAAATTTCAGCGACTCCATACAGCGTAACTACCTGGGCAAAGACTTCAAACTGACAAACGGAATCAAATACAACACCATTGCCGACAGCATAGGATACATCTACTACGAAAGCTTTGAAAACGGAGTGAACAGTAGCATACTCTCAATGATGCTTCTCAACCTCAAAGAGACAAAAGGACTTATAATAGACATACGCAACAATGGCGGTGGCCTTGTAACCACAGCCGAGAAACTAGCCTCATCGTTCACCGACAAAAAGATACACTGCGGATATATGCAGCACAAGACCGGACCGGGACATAACGACTTCTCGGAGTTGGAAAAGATTTACCTTGAACCATCAGAAGGTGTTATATGGTTACGCCCCGTCATTGTATTAACCAACAGAGGAGTATTTAGTGCAGCAAACCATTTTGTAATGCTAATGAAAGAACTGCCAAACGCACTGATATTGGGAGACAAGACTGGCGGTGGCAGCGCTCTGCCAATGAGTTACACACTACCCAACGGCTGGATAGTACGTATGTCGGCATGTCCTACACTTGACGCGCAAGGCAATAGCACCGAGTTTGGTATAGAGCCCGACATTTGGGTAGATATTACAAAAAAAGACTGGGAGAGCGGCCGCGACACCATGATTGAAGCCGCAAAAACAATTATTTTGGAGTATTACAAGAAAAAATAAGCAAAAAAGGCTGATTATTCAAAAAAAATAACTACCTTCGCAGTCGAAAAGATTAAAACAGTCGCGCGTGTGGCGAAATTGGTAGACGCGCCAGACTTAGGATCTGGTGTTTTGCGACGTGTAGGTTCGAGTCCTATCACGCGCACGATTGGACAAAAGAGTAGAATTCGAGAGAGTTCTACTCTTTTTTATTTTTGTAAAATTGGCAACTGCTATATCGTTGTCTTTTTTTGGCAGGGTGGACATTTCGGGTGATAAAATATTTGTAATAAATTGATTTTCACATCTTTGCGAAGATTATAACTTATATGCCTAAAAAAATGCTTTTATTGTGGGTCAAAAAATGTGGTCCACAATGGTTTTAGAGATGGTAAACAGAGATATAAATGTAAGGAGTGTGGTCGTCGTTTTACAGGTGGTATCCGTCGCGACAAATCTCAAGTAATAACCGACTATGTTGATGGCAAGCAGACCATCATACAACTTGCTGCAAAGTATAAAGTTTCTGAAAGAACAATACGTCGTGATTTAGAAAGTATGCGCTTTGTACGTAAGAAAGCGAAGTACAAAGAAGTAACAGTTCAGCTCGACACCACCTATTGGGGCCGCAAGTTCGGCCTCATGGTCATAAAGGATGCCCTGCGCAATAAGGTTCTATCGCATAAATATGTCTATAATGAGACCATAAATCAATATATGGAAGGCATTTCTTGGCTTGAATCTCAAGGGTTTAAAATATATGGCGCAGTGATTGACGGTATGCGTGGTTTGGCACAAGCATTATATCCGATCCCTGTTCAGATGTGCCAATTTCATCAGATACTAATCACTCGCAGGTACTTGACCCAAGAGCCGGATCTTAATGCCTCCTGCGAACTTTTAAGCCTCGTTAAGAATATAACTCAAATGGACAAGGAGAGTTTCATTGGCGCTTTTAATGAGTGGCATGACAAGTACAAGGATGTTTTAAACGAGCGCATTCATGACAAAAGGACAAAGCGTTGCACACCGCCTTACATGCGTCCGAGGCTACGCAGTGCATATCTTAGCTTAAAACGCAACATGCCTTTACTTTGGACTTTTTACGATCACCCCGAGACCGGTCTTCCTAACACAAACAACGCAATAGAAGGGCTGTTCTCAGATATAAAGAGTAAACTAAGAGCCCATCGAGGGATAAGCAAGGATAATCGAAAAAAGTTATTGGATGAGTACATTATGCGACATTATTAAAAAGCGATTGCCACTTCAACCTGTGCACAGGTTGAAGTGGCAATAATGGATATTTATCACCCGAAATGTCCAATAAGGTTTTATTTACATAATTTCATCACCCGTTTTGTCCACGTAACCCTTTTTTTCTAAGATTTATGAAATATTAATAAATAAAAACATATATTTGTAACATCGTTAACAATATAATTATTTTACCTATGAAAAACTTAATTAACGTAGCCCTCATGGCTATTCTTGCAATTTGTTTTGCAAGTTGTGACAAAGAACAAAGCAGTTTTGAAGTAGCAGACATTAAAACAACTGCGAACATCCGTGGTACAATCTTGCACAACCTTGGACAAGATTATAAAGATGGCAAGTATATTGAAAATATCGTACCTGCTGCTAACAAAAAAGTTTATGTAGAAATCAACAATTCAGAATTGGCACCAAACAACCAAAATGGCGTTACTGTCTTTGAAACAACAACAAACGCCAACGGCGAATACAGCATAAATATCCCAGTCGTATATGGCGGTACAGAAGTTACCGTAAAAGCCGAACAGTTTATTGGAACATACAAAGAGGTTGTGGATGTTGACAACAACCAACCCATATATGAGAATAGCGAAGGTGTTTACAGCATTAAAAAGAATATAATAACCCTTTATCCACAAGACATTAAATTCAACGACGCTGTTTATGTAATAGACTATAGAGACCTCGACGAAGGCTGCAAATATAATTCCACATTCATCGTTAAGGTTGGAAAGCCTCAATATTCTATTGACAAACAAGAGATTGATGGTGTTGAAACAGAGTTCATAAGCCGTAAATATAATACAGCTTCAGACATTGATGTCATTGCTACAATCAACGGCATTTGTTATGGTGCAACAACCAACAATAATGGAGATGCTACCTTTGTAATTCCTTCCGATAAAAAAGAATGGACAGCAAACGTTCAGATTGAAACAACCCCATACATCATTAACAGATTCAACTACATAAAGACAGAATATACAGAAATAGAAGACATATGGGGAAATATTTCTTATAATAAAGAATTTAAAACATACCAGATAGAAAGCGGTGTGATGTCATTATTAAAAACAAGTACCAATGAGATTAAATTCAGTGGCATTGCTAATGATAAAACACCTATTATTAAAGTGGCTTTGGGCTTTGACGCACACGATGACATTGACACATATGGTTATAACAAAAACAACGAATGGTACAATGTTAGCTTAAACTTCTAAAACAACCCAAATTATGAAAAGAGTTTTTATTATAATAACCGCATGTCTTTTTACACTTAGCACAACTTTTGCGCAAACAGTGGAAGGCAAGCAAAAGAGCTACTTACCCGAGAAGGGTGATTGGGCTATAGGTATCGACTTGAAACCTGTATTGAATTATGTAGGAAACATATTTAATGGCAACACCAACAACACAATCGATTATCTTGGTGGCGAAGCTGTTGCAAACAAATTAGATGGTTGGAACAACAACATAACTCCAAGCGCATCTATTATGGGTAAATACATGCTTAACAATAAGTTTGCCATCCGCGCGAACATTGGCCTCTTACTAAAGAGCGATGTAAACAATGCTTATGTTCAAGATGATAAGAACGCAGTATTGGACCCACTCAACGAGACAAAATTAATAGACAGCAACAAGAGCAAAAAGAACGGAATGAGCCTTATGCTCGGTGCAGAATACCGCAAAGGGACAAAACGTGTGCAAGGAGTTTTTGGTTTTGGAGCATTGATAGGTTTCCAAAATACTACTACAAATTACTATTATGCAAACCAGATTACAAGCATCAACCAAACACCAAGCACAAGCCTTTCAGCCCCTCAGGCCGCAATTAATGGCTACAGAGTAACCAAGAAGAAAGGCTCTTCTGACGTATTCTATGGCGCTACCGGCAGTGCCGGCATTGAATGGTTCGTTGCTCCAAAAATATCTTTAGGAGCAGAGGTCAATCTTTGCATATACGGAATTTCAGGCGGACAGCAATACGCCGAATCTGAAGGTTGGAACAGTTCTACCCAAACAGTAGAAACACGTTACGACCTAAGCTCTCCAGGCAACTCCGCATTCCGCTTTGGAACAGAGAACATCGGTGGCTCTTTGTACATGTCATTCTACTTCTAAGAACAAGTATCAATACATAAAAGGCTTTGAAAATAAAAGTAACAAAGGTGATTATCACCTTTGTTACTTTTTGCTATTAAAACAACATTATCGACAACATAAATACAAACCAACAATAAGTTTCAATATTTTTTTAACACTGCATTTTCAACCATTTTCTTCTCTTTTATTACAATAATATCAAAAAATAACATTAATTTAGCAAAATTAATAGATAAAGAATATATTAACCGATATAACCATGAATGCTAAATTGGTAATAATCAGGATTTTAATGCTTGTATTATGCTTTACTTGCACCACCTCATTGTGGGCGCAAGAGAACAGCTATGTAACAGGTATTGTTGTCGACGACTTAGGAGAGCCACTTCCCGGTGCATCTGTTGTTATTATGAACGGCAAAAAAATGGTCAAAGGAACAAGCACCGGCATTGAAGGCGAATTCAAGCTACCTATCAACATCGATGGAGGTAACTATGAACTTGTTGTCAGTTATCTTGGTTCGAAAGATAAGAATATCAAGTTGACAAAAACAAACTTGAACACAACGTTGAACATCCAGCTTGTGCCCGACGATGCAATGTTGGAGGAGGTAACCATTGTGGAAGACGGATATGCGCGTTTGCCACGCAAGGACATGGTTGGTGCATTCACCACTGTGAAGGCCGATGACATAATGATGCCTGCATACCAGAGCATTGACCAGATGCTACAGGGTAAAGTTGCCGGTATGACTGTTGTCAACTCTTCGGCACGTGTGGGTTCATCTCCTAAAATCACCATTCGCGGTACATCAACAATTCTTGGAAACACAAGCCCTCTTTGGGTGGTTGACGGTGTGATACAGGAGGATGCGTTATCTATCGACATGAGTTCATCCATAACAAGCGACATGAAGGAACTTATAGGTAACCAGATTTCATGGCTCAACCCGCAGGATATCGATAATATCACTGTTCTCAAGGATGCTTCGGCTACAGCTATTTACGGTTCAAAAGCTTCAAATGGTGTAATTGTAATCACCACTAAAAAGGGTACTCCGGGCCGTGTGAATATCAGCTACAGCACCAACGTTTCAGTAAGGGAGCGCCCTACATACAGCGACTACGACTTCATGAACTCTAAAGAGCGAATACAGTTCAGCAAAGAGGCGTATGAAGCAGGTGTGAGATACCAAAGCAACCCTCTACCACAAATATACACATACGAAGGTTTGATGGCAATGTTCAACAAACGTATGATTACCGAGGAAGAGTTCTCTACTTATCTGCAACGCCTTGAAACAGAGAACACCGACTGGTTTGCTTTGTTGACACGCAACTCTGTGAGCCAAAACCACAACTTGAGCATATCAGGTGGTGCCGAGAAACTCACCTATAATGCATCTGTTGGTTACCAGAGCAACAAAGGTATGGAGATTGGCAACGAAAATGACCAATTGACCGCACGCCTTAGCGTAAACAGCCATGTAAACGACAAGATTGACATCAACGTACAGCTCAACGGAAGTGTAAGAAATGCATACGGATATGCAGGTGTTAACCCCTACACATACGCAATGAATACCAATCGAGCTATTCCTGCATTCGAGGAGAATGGCGAGCCTACATACTATTCAAGCTACTACACATATCAATACAATACTCTGCTTGGAGCAAATAACCAATATTCGTATAACGTATTCAACGAGTTGGAGAACACCTACTCGCTGAACAAGGGTACAACATTCAATGCCTCGGCAAATATTTCATATAAGATTCTGCCTTACCTCACATATCAAGGTAGAGCAAACGTAGCATTGAACACAAACAACAGCGAAAGTTTCCAAGGCGAGAAATCATCGGCAATCGAACGACTATACCGCGGTTATGCTTATGGTTCCGAAGAGGCCGGATCTGACAAATACAATGCAGCGCTGATGCCATATGGAGGTGTTCTAAGACAAGGCAATTCGCAAAGTGTGTCATACAGCACTTCACACAGCCTGCAGTTCTCGAAAGAGTTCAATGAGAACCACCGCCTTACAGCTATGGCTGGTATGGAGATACGTTCAACAACCGGCGAGAGTGTCGGTAACACAGTTTGGGGATATGTTCCAGAGCGCGGAGAAAAACTTGTTTCACCAACATGGCCTGAGAACTTCAAGCCAATAGGCAGCGATGTAAGCATTGGATGGGGTGCTCTATACACGCTTTATAATGGAGCATGGAGCAAGACATCGACCGTAACAAACTACATGTCGTTCTATGGTATCGTTGCCTATTCATTTATGAACCGATATGTCATAAACCTGAACGTGCGTTCCGATGCATCGAACCGCTTTGGACAGGATGTAAACAAACAGTTTGACCCTACATGGTCGGCCGGTCTATCGTGGAAGGTTGCTCAAGAGCCTTTTGTAATGAACTACATTCCTTGGCTTGAGCAGTTCAACATACGCGCCAGCTATGGTATTCAGGGAAATGTTGTAAACTCAATAAGCCCCGATATGATTGTAACATACCAAGGTTTGTTGCAAAGCTACAACGAATATTACCTCACTATCTCAAGTTTGCCGAACAAACAACTAAAATGGGAGCGTACAAAAAGTGCTAACTTGGGTGCCGATATATCTTTGTTCGGCATTACAATGAATTTGGAGTATTATTGGCGTCGCAGTAACGCTATTATACGACAAGATATCGCCGAGGAGTATGGTATGAGTTCTATGCCTTTGAACGGTGGCCTTATCACAAACAACGGTTTTGAGATCAGCTTCAACTACACTCCGATAAGAAGAAAGGACTTTGTATGGACAATTGGCATTAATGCCGGCAAAAACTGGAACAAATCGGAAACAGAAGACCTCACAGCCAAGGCCGACGAGTTGACACACATCGACTATCTGAATGGCAGCAGCAGCCGTCCGTTGAAGAAAGGTTCTCCACTTTCAGCTTTTTGGTCGTACGAATTCACCGGATTGGATTCCAAGAACGGTTATCCTACATTTAGCAATGCATCATACGAAGACCCCGGAGGTGACGGAAGTGTAGTCCCAACAACATTCCTTATATATTCGGGACAGAGCGAACCTGACTTCTCGGGTGGCTTCAACACACGCATACGTTGGAAAGGATTTAACCTTGGTATTGACTTTGCAGCAAACCTTGGAGCAAAGAAACGTTTGCCTAACCCATACGCTACATTTACATACGGTCAGATGCCCGACATATACAGTAACTTGTCGAAAGAGTTGAACGACCGTTGGAAAAAACCGGGCGACGAATTGAGCACAAACATCCCGGCACTTTACACTTCAATAAAGGATTTGTATAACTTGTGGCTACCTAATGGACTATATGACAATATATACTCAATGTGGGCACAGTCGGATGTTAGAGTTGCCAGCGGCTCGTTCCTACGCTGTACACAGATTTCACTTTCGTATAGCCTGCCACAAAGGGTTTGCAAGAAAATAAGACTTTCACACGTACAGTTCAGTGCAAATGTGAACAACCTTTTTGTAATTGCAAGCAAAGAGTGGAAAGGATACGACCCGGAACTTGGATACAGCATCCAGCCTCGTATATATTCATTAGGAGTTAGTTTAGGACTATAACAATAAGTTAAATTATGGAACTGACAAAGAGACTATTCATCATAGCATCTATATCACTCACACTGACAGGATGCAGCGACTTTCTTGAGCCAAACTCAAAGAGCGAATTTGTTCCTAAAGATGCAAACTCGCTTAACGAGCTTCTGCTTGGTGAGGCATATCAACGTAATGACTTGACAGGTTACAATATTTTCCTTGGACTGATGGATGACGATATAGAAGCGGCACCCTATCAGGTACCCATGGAAGATTTCGAGGAAGATAAATATTTGGCAAGCTATGCCTGGCAACCTAGCATGTTCAAAATGATGGAAGAGGCAAATGCCGGCCACATCAACATGTACGAGAAATACTATGAACTGATACTTGGTGCAAATGCCGTTCTCGACTATCTGCCAAAGGTAACAGATACCGAGGAGATGATAAACATTGTAAAGGCTCAGGCATTGGCATTAAGAGGCTTGTACTATTTCAACCTTGTAAATATATTTGGCCAACCATATAACTACAACCCCGAAGCTTTGGGCGTGCCACTTAAATTGCAAAGTGGAATAGAAGCGAGCGAGGACTATCTGAAAAGAAAGACCGTGAAAGAGGTTTATGTACAGATATTGAGCGACCTGCATGCAGCCGACTCGATATATAAATTATTACCCGAGGAACATCAATGGAAACCCAAATACCGTACAAGCCTTCCTATGGTGCAGTTGATGCTGTCGCGCACATACTTATATATGGAAAATTGGGAGAAAGCAGCAGAATATGCACAATATGTAATGGAAAACAGCAACTTCAGCCTAATGGACCTGAACAATGTGTCATCGACCGCTGCTGAATATCTGTACTACCCTACATACAATTCTCCTGAAACAATATGGCCATACGGTAGCCCTGAAGATATGTTCGTATGGACTTGTCAAAGCACCAACTCGCAGAATCCGAATGATGGAAACAGGAAAATGCATGCATACTTTCAGGCATCACAAGATTTAAAGGATACATTCGACGAGTATGACTTACGCCTGAAACGATACATCATCAAGGCACCTATTGAAGGCGGATATATGGATATGGCATATGGTAAAATTCTTGTTGGAACAGAGTATTACCTGCCTAAAAACGCAGTTAACGTATTCGGACGTTGTCTTCGCTTATCCGAGGCATACCTGAACTATGCCGAAGCACAAGCAAACATTGGCGGCGAAGGAATAAAAAAGGCAGCAGAAACACTTACAGCACTGCGAGAGAAGAGATTCGACCCCGAGGATGACTTTGAGGTATTCATCACCGACCAGAACGAGCTTATTGAGTTCATCAAAGATGAAAGAAGACGTGAACTTTGCTTCGAAGGACACCGTTGGTTCGACCTGCGTCGCTGGGGCATGCCGGAAATCACTCACGTATGGAATACAAGCAAAACAGACAGGCAGGTATATCGTTTGAAAGAAAAAGACCTTATGTACACAGTTCCTATCCCCGACGAGGCTATGCAGGAGAACACCCAGCTTGTACAGAATGAACTTCCTGGCGAACGAACATACGAACTGATTAAAAACAATTAAACAACATACTCAATATGAGAGAGTTTTTTAAAATAACATTAATTGCGACAGCTATTCTTGTTGCATTTACAGCATGTCGCGACAA
The DNA here is from genome assembly GCA_045644465.1 of Bacteroidaceae bacterium. Taxonomy (GTDB): domain Bacteria; phylum Bacteroidota; class Bacteroidia; order Bacteroidales; family Bacteroidaceae; genus HGM04593. The sequence continues at coordinate 66,426 of JAZRGV010000008.1, read as the reverse complement.
CGAGGATGAGTTAACCCCGTCGGGTAATTACTCACCCATACGTGGAGGCTTTCCCCAGGATACCACCGAGTATGACTCTATAATTCTGGATATCAAGAACGAGTATGGAGTATATCTGCTCTACAAAGATGTTAGCGAAGAGGACATGAACCGTACATGGGTGTCGGCAGGAACAGGTGATATTTATGTAGCCGGTGATCCCAATGAACGCGAAAACGGCACATGGAATTTACCTGCAGTGCAATTGCCTTTATATGTCGATTTCTTCAGGAACTATATATTCCCCAATATAGACAAAGCATTTGCACACTCGACTTTCCCTGTCAAGATTTATATGATACACAATCTGCGTACCGAGCCACGTAAATTCAGTGACGAAGAGGAAGGCGAAAACAGCGAAGGGGATAACACCCAACAAGGTACAGATGCAAACCCGAACAAAGTTATTAAACTGGGCGATTTTGATAACTGGGCTATCAGTTTCCCCGATGATATTATAAACGGAGGCGACACAGAATATGCCTTGAAGCAGCTACGCTGTATCTTCATGATAAATGTGATAAAAAATTCGATAGACAAAGGTGATATCACCGCTCCCGACGGTTTCTGGAATAAATACTCATTTGCAAAGAGTAACACCTGTGACACCGACAAGGACCACACCAACTGTACAATGGTAAACGTCGTTGACAAAAATGCCGACAACCACATGTACAAACTTGGATATGTAGATGTATTGGAAGAAAAGTTCGGTACAGGACGCACCCCCGAGATAATTAAGAACGTAAACATCAAGAATGGACAACCGTTGCATGCCGACTCATGGACATCCAACATCAACCCCACATGGGATATGTTCCAAGCATACATAATGAATGCAATGTGGTACACCCCCGAGGAATTCCACGCTTGGTACAATACAGGTACAAATACATTGATAAAAGAACAATACGAAATGGTTGTTAACCACATGCTGGAGAAATATGGAATAAACCTTGTTGGTATAGCATATGGGCTTCAGAAGAATAATGACACAAATTATGGTAATTAAAAAAACATTAATGTTTTCCCTATTGACCTTGTTAGCGGTTTCGTGCAAGGCCTTACACCAGACAGACTCCTTGTGGAACAAGGAGTTTGCTTGTGCACAGGATATTATCGATACCTATACAACAATAAAAAGAGCTACAAAAAAGAATAATAAAGAACAGCACATCCTTAACCAATGCCATTATATATGGCAAAGCGGAGAATATATGTTCAAATGCAGAGGCAAGAACGAGGATATCACCAAACTCCCCAAACATGCCAAAGAGATTGAACTGGATAATGCTACTGTGGCCAAATTCATGGAAGAACATAACAGTGCACGATTCTCGGACCATTACTTCACACTGCAGGCAATGAAACGTGGATGCAGCTTCGACGAGTCGCGCGACGGAGTGGAGATTACAGTATTCTACCCCATACGTAGCCTGAATGCAAATGACTACCTGAAACTGAACGAGGTGTTCACATGCAAGAACGAGAACCTTCATGCGGCATACCTGAAGAGAATGACACATCTGCTAACAACCAATGGATGCAACAAGGAATTATTGGAAATACGCGACCTAATAAAAAATAATGTAGCAGACAGCAAAGAGAAGCAAAAAGTTCTTTTGCTGTACAACACATTTGCAAATATCATGCCCGGCACACAGGCACCAAATGTAACCTTCAAGGATGCTGAAGGCAAGAAATACACTATCAACGACTTCAAGGGCAAGATAATTGTCATTGACGTATGGGCTACATGGTGTAGCAGTTGCTTGAAAAACATGCCAAAGTTCATGGAACTGATAAAAGAGTTCAAGGGTAATGAAGATGTCGTTTTCTTCACTGTATCGACAGACAGCGATGACTTGAAAGAGAAATGGCTTGCAGCAATAAATAAGCACAAGATGGGAGAGATGCTAAATCTGACACCCGACAGAGAAGCCATTGAGCAGTTCGAGGAGAAATATTTTGTAGGCAGTGTCCCAAGATATATTGTCATTAATAAAGAAGGTGTATTTGTTTCGGCATTTGCGCCAAAGCCTGGACCTGCGCTCAAAGAGATGATTATAAATTCGTTGTAAATTAATAAACTTAAAAATAAATCGTATGAAAAGATTTTTACTATCAATTGTCGGTCTTTTGGCGTTTGCCATTGGCATGAATGCAGAGACCTACACACACACATTCGGCGAAGGCGAGCTCACCACAGCAGGAGGTAATGTTACACTCAGCGGCATGGAATGGACTGCAAGTTCAGCTAACAGCATCGGTTGGAACGCAGAAAAGGGAATACAGTTGGGAAGCAAGAATGATGCATGTGAAAACTTCTCTCTCACAACATCGGCTTTTAAGGATTACACAATTACAAGTGTTACTGTATATGGTTGCATAGCCTCATCGGGCGATGCCAAAGTAACAATAAAGGCCGGAAACAGCACATCGGAACAATATGCACTTGGAGCTTCAAGTACTGAATGTAAATTTGAGTGCAAGGAACATGGCGACATTGTTATCAGCTGGAACGCGACACAGAGAGCATACTATGTTAGCAAAATAGAGGTACAATATGAGATACCGGCTGATATGGTAGATGTTGAAGAGCCTACATTCAAGACACCAGAGGGCGTTTATGAGAAGAAAGTGACAGTTACCGCAGAAACAGAAGATCAAAGTCTAGTTCTATATTACACATTGGATGGTACAGACCCAAGCTATGAGGATTTTAACAGCGATCCAATTGTTGGAACAACAAAATGTAGTAAATACTATGTGATGTACCCAGAGCTTACAGCATCGGCTACAATCAAAGTTATGGCTGTTAAGGTTGACGGAGAATCGGTTTACAAAAGCGACATAGTAGAGAGCAAATACATTGTGTCTCCAACAAAGCCATACGTTCCTGCCAAAGAAATTGCAACAGGCAATAAATATGCGTTCGTTGCAAATGAATGTATAGCAGATTTCTTGTTCGATGCAACAAATGGTTTCTTGCAAATTCGCGAACCATCAAAAATTTATGACAAATATATTGAAAGCACCGAATACAACGGTTTTACATTTACAGAGACCGATGGCGGATACATCATTCAGGATGCAGAAAACAGATATATGTACTTGGCCGGCAATGATGGTAAGATTTCATTTGCTGCAGAAAAACCTGCAACAGGCGCAGTGTGGAGCGTAGCAATAGACGATGCAGGCAACGCGACAATCAAAAACGGAAACAGCACAGTTTATTACTCAGAAAACAATGACGTATTCGGTTGCTACGAAACAGCAGAAACAGACATGGTGCTACCTACTCTTTATATGAGACAGGAGTATCCACAAGCAACAATTACTCCTGAGAATGGCAGTTCCGTACGAGGATTGAAAGAGTTTACCATATATTGCAATGAGGGTATAGCTGTTTCTGATGATTTTAGTATCAAAGCACAAGGAAATCAAAAAGAAGACCGTACTTACGAGATTGACAAGATATACAACTGTACACAGGTTGACGAAAATACTTTGAAGTTCACAATAGAAGATGAACTACATTCAGAAGATAACATCCAGATTGATTTGATAATCACAGGTAATATATACTTAAATCCCGACGTGATGAGTTATCCGATGCCTATAATAAACAAATGGGCAAATAATATCTGTTCATACACTCACTTGGGAAGTGCAAAACCTGCTGAGCTATTAAGCGTTACTCCTGAAAATAATTCAACAATAGAAGAAGTTTCATATTTTGTATTCACTTTCAGCAAGATTGGTACAAGCTGTAGCGAGGATGGAGATTTGCAACCAAGATTATATGCAGAAGGCATAACATGGAACTACATCCTCGAAAGTACCACTACAGACAGCAATGGCGATATGATTGCTATGAATCAGTTAGCTCTAAAGACTAGTGAGCCTATCCTTGGTAACGGAAAATATATCTTTGAAATTCCAACAGGCTATTTCATCGACCGTAACGGCAATAGCATTGAAGGCACCACACTTGAGTTCATTGTAGTAAATGATAGTGGTTTGGGAGCCGGAATAGAGGATATTATAGCCGGCGAAGAGACAAGCTGGACTGTTTACAATATGACAGGTGTTAAGGTTCTTGACACAGAGAACGCCGAGGATTTGAACAACTTGCCAAAGGGTATTTATATCATCAATGGCAATAAGGTTATTGTAAGGTAAATAACCATTAACCAATAAAAAAGATGTCGGTAGCATTGCTACCGACATCTTTTTTATGTATTACCAATTAATTAGAAATAATAACGGAATCCCACAGTAGGAGAAGCCAAGAAGTTAAACCCTATGCCATTCACTTTATTCGCGCGTGAATATGACAAATCAACAAGGCCCAAAGAGATTGCCATATTCTTTACAGGTTGATATTCTATTGCTGCAAGATTCAATGACAACGCAAATGCACCGTTGGCATGACCAGAAGCTGCAACAACACCACCACCGATTGATAATTGAGGAGTATAATACAATTTATCAACAATAGGCAAGTAATATGCAACGTTAGGCATAACCAACAGCGTGTGAGAACCACCAGAAACGCTATATCCAAGTTCTGCACCTACCTTGATTTTGTCTGCAACGAAATATCCGAACTCAGGCGCAATACTGAATGAAGCACCAGAGGATGAATAACCTGCAGCTGAATAATTTTGAACTGTAAAACCAAGAGTTCCACCTACATACATCTGCTCCTTTTTCTGAGCACTGGTTGTTAAAGCAAACATAGCCATAACAACAAACAAAAAAGTCATTTTTTTCATAATAATAAATCTTATAGTTTGGTTTTGTTGCAAAAGTAAACAAAAAAACAATAACGATGAAAATAATACGTATCTTTGTATTGATAATGAAAATTAGACGAACAACATAATGAAAAACATATTAAATAAAAAAATCGCCATCATTACAATTCTTGCATTTGCTATAATATCTGCTATAATTCTATTTATCAGCAACAAAGATAAAGAGCTTGATAATAGTTGTGAAACAGTGGAAAAAATAGAATGTACAGAACAAAAGAAAAGTTTAAAATATGGCTTGCCTATCGAAAATTATACAGTCAGCTACGACACTATTAAGCCTAACCAAACACTTGCGGCTGTGCTTTATGACTTTGGATTCACATCAAAACAGATTTACGAACTGACTCAATGCCCCGATAGTATATTCGATGAACGAAAAATACGCCCTGGGCAGGTATGCGCGCTATTCACAAGCAAGGACAGCACACATACGCCACAAGTTCTCGTTTTTGAAGAGAATGCAAAAAGATATGTAACATTTGACCTGCAAAACAATTACAAGGCCACATCAAACACTATTCCGGGCGAGTGGCGCGAGAGTGAGGTTGCCGGTACTGTGCAGGGTTCGCTTTGGGAAGCAATGATTGAGAACAACGTTTCGCCACAGCTTGCTGTGCAGATGTCACATATATTCGGATGGTCCGTTGATTTCTTTGGGATACAAAAGGGTGACTATTTCAGGCTTGTGTATGCACAGGAGTTTGTTGAGGAAAAGCCCTTGAACAATTACAGGATTCATGCTGCATTGTTCTGTGCATCAGGTAATCTTGTATATGCCATACCATTTACACAAGACGGAGAGGAACTTTTCTATAACATTGACGGAAACAGCCTCGAAGGCGCATTCCTTAAAGCACCACTCGACTTTTACCGCATCACATCAAAATTCTCGAACAGCAGAATGCACCCCGTATTAAAACGTCGCAGGGCGCATCATGGTGTGGATTATGCAGCACCAGTGGGAACACCTGTATATGCCATTGGAAACGGTAAGGTCATCGACAAAGGTTTTCAAGCCAAAGGCGGTGGCAATTATGTAAAGATTCGCCACAACAGCACATATACAACAACATATATGCACCTGTCAAAGTTTGCAAAAGGGCTTAAGGTTGGTGATATGGTTAAACAGAAGCAGGTTATAGGCTATGTGGGTTCAACAGGACTTTCAACCGGCCCGCACCTCGATTTCCGCGTTCACGAGAATGGCAAACCTATAAACCCATTGACAATAAAGTCGCAGCCAAAGAAGCCCGTCAGCGAAGAGAATAAAGAGGCCTTTGCAAATCTACGCGACTCACTTGTAATGAGGTTAGAGGGTATTCCTATGAAACAACACGATGCTATAAAAGCACAATAAACAACATAGGGCAAATCTATAAACAAGGCCATAGGTGTGCTACCTACGAGTAAAGAAGGAAACACAAGGAATTTATGTCGCAATCAAAGCTGTATAGAGTGTAACAAAACTATATATGTTATACTCTAATATTTTTATAGTCTTATTTTTTCTTTTTAGGATTTGCAGGAAACCATCCTTTTTCCACTCTTTTCTTTTGTTGAAACACCTCTCCGATGCTCCAGAAAGAGGAAAAAGCCACAACACCCAAAAGAATTGATAAAATAAGGTTCGCCACCATCAACGAAGCTGTGGCAGAAACAATTCCAAGCAACAGAAATAACCACCAGCTTTTTACTCCTATATAATATTCTGCCTTTATCACTAAAGGATGAAAAAGTCCGATAACAATAAATGTTGCTATACCTATAATGACTCCCGAAAAATTCAAATCCATAATCTTAATTACATTTATTCTAAACAACTGATATACAAATCAGGTTCTATAGCACTATAGAACCTGATTTGTTTCATATAATATGCATTACCATTTTATTAGTTTGTGTGTACGCACCGCATCACCACACTTAATAACAAGAATATATGAGCCTTGTGGTTGGCCGGAAAGTGACACAACAACATTTGTACCTGAAACAACAGGTGTACCAACCGACATTCCACCAAGATTATATAAAGTTACTTCTGCGTCATCGGCAACACCAACGCATATAACACTCTGTGATGCTTTATCATACTCAACCTTGCATCCATTCACGCCCACCTGAATAATACCGGTGTCTCCACCCTTTTCTGTGCTTATACGCATCTTGTGCGACACTGTTTGATTATATGGGCAATGATACTGGCTCTCTGTACCCGGGCCACAGCTTCCGTTACCCAAGCCACGTTGCATATAGTCGAATGTAGCATATACAACATCATTTTTCACCAAATCCCAAGGATGGAGAAGCGGTGTAAGATACTGACGCTGGTCATAATGAGAGAGCGAGAATGACACCTGGCCCTCTGTTTCTATCTTTATAGTATTGCCATTTTCGGGATTACACAACTTGATGTCACGCAAAGCCATACGGTTGCCATATGACTGTGGATGAGGATACATCTCGAACATATCGTCAACAGTTGTTGTATATCGGCCAAAGAATGAGCCTGCTTGACGGTCGATATAATTTTCTCCGGGACCCTTTGCATAGTACTCAACATTCTCGTAACCGGCAGGGAACAGCAAGTCAACACCTATGCGGCGCAATCCTTTTTCTGTTGGAGAATAATCGATCTTCATGTCAACAACACCGCTTGCATATACAGTATATGTTACTATATATGGGCACTTGTTATGTTGCACATTAACAATAACATTACAACTCTTGCCATCACCCGACAAGGCACTGCTTACTGTAGCAGAAGTTATGCTTGCTTCCTTATCACCAAATTTGTGCTCACCGTATGGGCTTTCATTCTCAATCCAACGTATATTGCTATATATAGGATAATTTCCTCTTTCAAGCACCTTAACACCGTTGGCAACCCACTCGGTTACAAAACCATTGGTATTAACTGCAAATGTGATGTTGCTGTTGCTCACCTTGCATCCGTTACTCTTATCTACTGTAAGAGCCTCATCACCTTGTGCGACATTGCCCAATGCTGTACGCTCTTGAAGAATAAACTGCTCAGTAGCCATTGGATAGCCCTTTTCGCACCACTCTTCAGCATCTTTCTTTAGCAGTTCCACATTAAGGAAATACTCCTTTCCAGGCTCTATTTTTGTTGTGATATCCAAGGCTACAGCACCTGTAGCACCGGGGTTGACCGAAGGAATCTCAACGATGTTTTCCTCAACGACAACACCATCACACAATACGGTATAACGCAAATTGAACAAATTCTGTATGTCAACAAAGTTGTGTTTGTTCTGCAACATTACCTTGCCATTGCTATAGGTAAACTTAATATTCTGGTAAACCTTCTTTACCTCAGTAAGTTTAGCAGTCCACGCACGGTCGGCTGTAATGACACCATTATTACAGAAGTTTCCTTGATGAGGACCCGGATAGTCGTAACCACTGGTATATGCAGGGAAACCATTTTTCTCGAGTTCGCCGTTCTTTATTGCTTCAGGGCTATATATTGACTGATCGACCCAATCCCATATACAACCACCAATACCATAGTTGCTACCTTCAATAATATCCCAATAATCTTGCAGGTTACCGATTGAATTACCCATTGCATGAGCATATTCGCACATGAAGAAAGGCTCACCACCAATGCTGTTATTACAATGATTGCGTGTATATGCAAGATCGGGATACATCTTGGAATCCAAATCGGTATTCTTTGCTGAATTCACATTTGAGTATCCCTCATAGTGTACAGGGCGTGAATCGAGGACCTTAGTCGCTGAGTATGTCGCATCGAAGTTCACACCAACACCCGACTCGTTACCGAGCGACCAGAACACAACTGATGGATGGTTACGGTCACGAATGACCATTCGAACGGTACGATCGACATACTGGGCCTGCCATGTAGGATCGCTTGAGATACTGTTGTCCTTCTTGTCGCTCCAGCTCTTGTGACACTCCACATCAGCCTCATCCATAACATACAATCCGTAATAATCGAACATTGCATACATTTTGGCAGCACGCGGATAGTGACTAGTACGCACCAGATTCACATTAGCCTGCTTCATCAGATATATATCCTTAAGCATAGTTTCAATATCCATTGTACGTCCATAAAGCGGATGAGTATCTTGAGTGTTCACTCCCTTAAAATATACACGTTTGCCGTTTATAAGCACAACGCCATTTTTTATCTCTATGCGGCGGAAACCATATTTGGTTGAGAATACCATCTCCTCGCTACCGAAAGAATCTTTTTGGCGAACAACAACAGTATAGAGCGTAGGAGTCTCGGCTGTCCATGGTAAAAGAGATTCAAGAGCGTCAAAAGTAACATTTTTCTTCACGTTCTTGATACCGGCATCCAAATCTACTGTGATATTCTTTTCTGCCACAAGATTACCGTCGGGGGCAATAAGTTCAATCTCAATATTTTTCTGCACATCCACTGTATCACGATTTTCAATCTCCAATGCAACATTCATTGAGCCACCATTGAATGCAGAATTAAGTTCTGCAGTGATATAGTGGTCGTGTACAAAGGCTTTGGGAGTGGCATAGAGATATACATCGCGATGCATACCACTCATGTGGAACATATCCTGCCCCTCGAGATACGAAGCATCGCTCCAACGGAATACCTGCACACAGATATTGTTTTCGCCTTGACGCACATAGGCACTCAAGTCGAATTCGTGGTCGTTGTTACCGCCCTGAGTGTAACCAACATACTCACCATTCAACCAAACATAGGCTGCACTATAAAGACCATCAAAATGAAGAAATACATTTTTTGCGTCCCAACCCTGAGGCAAGGTAAATGTACGGCGATAAGAACCTACAGGATTATCACCTACACCCTCTACTTTGTTCTTTATATATGGCGGATTATTCATAAATGCATACTCCACATTCACATAAAGAGGAAGGTCATAACCTTTCATCTCCCAACACGAAGGAACATCAATATTGTCCCATGCCGATACATCGGCATCGTTACCCCAGAAATCATCTTCGCCCGGACGCACCGACGGCTCGGGAACAAGGTTAAACTTCCAAGTACCATTGAGCGACAGATAATCGGCCTTTTCGGGAGTAAGCCAAGCCTTATTGTAGTTGACATCGGACTTCATTGCATCTGTAGAGGTGTATGGAATGAATGTCGCATGCACAGCCTCCTTATTTTCCTCATACACTTGCTGGTCCTCCCAATAATTACCCTTTGGACCTGCTGCCACAGTAAAGAAGAACTTGCTGTTGTCGCCATCTTTATCGGTAGAAGCTATGAGCCTATCTCCATTGACAGCAATGTAGTACTTTGTACCTTTATATGCACCGGTAAGGTAGAAGTAACCCTCACCGGCATCTTCCAATATCATATTCTGATTCTCGTTATTGGTATCTGTGGTATAGACAAGCGGTGTTCTGTCGCCATTGAGAAACATATCCATTGATAGGTTACAACTATTTGAAGTCAATATCAATCCCGACTTTCCGTTTGAGACTCTCCACGTTTGAGATTCGTCACCTTCGACATAAGGTTTCATATCTATAAGAGCAGCCAATTCACCACCCGCGGGAGTTGTAAACACCTGTTTTGTTGCCACATTGCTTAATATATAGCTCTTACCGGCATATACCTTGGCTTGAGAGAACTGTTTTCCTGTGTTGTGGAAAAAGTATAGTATATCCTCGGCATCATACTCGGTCAACATCATTGGATAGCCATCATCGGACAATGCCAGATACTGGTAGGGATTCGATGAATTTGCCATACGGTTGTATCCATCACCGGGAGCCACAATCTTGAAACGCTGGTTCACATTTGTAGGTTGGTAGTTCCACTGCACAGGATGGCCCACGCCGGGAGCCATATCAAGAGCTTTGCCCGATGTTGGATTAACAAAGGAGAATACACCATCAACCTCTGTAGGGTACATAGCCCACTCCTGACCTGCACTTTCCGTATTACCGTCAACAAAGACTATACGTGCATCGTTATTCACATTATCACCATTGGAGAGAAATTTTCCCGAGGCGATATTCTCTATACGATATATCGTAACATTTTCAACAGCCGGTTTCAATTCTTCGGCAGCTATTTGTTGTACAGAAAACAGCAATGCAAGCACTGCACTCAAAAAATGAAATGTCTTTTTCATAAAAGAGTTTTTTATATCAATTCATATTTATACCCGTAAACAAGAAAGGCACCGCTACACGCCACAATGCAATATTCCGTATCTGTTACAAAGTGACTATGCCGATGATTACTTTTGAAAATAAAGTAAACAACATTCTGTTGTCAAAAACAAAAGTAACATAAAATAACGAATTTAAAAGAATAATTTGTGGTTTTCATAAGCAACATATATTTTTGCATTAAACGAAAAATAAACAAAACAAAAGATATGAATTCAATCAAACAAATTATTAAGACTATTGCTGTTGCACTGCTCTTTATTCTGCCAACAGCTGTAAAGGCGCAATATGTTCCCACAGAGGAGAATTTGAAATCGAGACAGGAATTTGCCGACAGCAAATTCGGTATATTCATCCATTGGGGCATATACAGCATGTTCGCGCAAGGCGAATGGTATCTGCAGAACTACCCTATCGACAAAAATGAATATGCCAAGGCCGCCGATGCTTTTTACCCCCACCGTTTCGATGCAAAGGCATGGGTTACAGCAATAAAAGAGGCAGGAGCAAAGTATATATGCTTTACCAGCCGTCACCACGACAGTTTTTCTATGTGGGACACCGAGCAGAGCGACTACAACATTGTTGATGCAACTCCTTTTGGCCGTGACGTAATAAAAGAACTTGCCGAAGAATGCCACAAACAGGGAATAAGGTTGCATTTCTACTACTCGCACATCGATTGGGCACGCGACGAATATCCTTTGGGACGCACCGGTACAAAGGTTATCGGCCGCGACAAAACAAAAGCCGACTGGCCTGCATATTATGACTTTATGAACAAACAACTTACCGAGTTGCTTACCAACTATGGCGAGATTGGTGCAATATGGTTCGACGGCAAATGGGACCGCGACCAAGACAGCATTCCTTTCGACTGGCAACTCGATGAGCAGTACTCTTTGATACACCGTCTGCAGCCTGCATGCCTCATTGGTAATAACCACCATGAAACACCATTCCCGGGAGAGGATATACAGATATTCGAACGCGACCTGCCTGGTGAAAACAAAGCCGGACTAAGCGGTCAGGATGTAAGCCGCCTGCCATTAGAGACATGCCAGACAATGAACGGCATGTGGGGATATAAACTCGTTGACCAGAACTACAAGAGCACAGAGACACTTATCAGACTGCTTGTAAGTACATCGGGCAAAGGAGCAAACCTGTTGCTGAATGTAGGCCCTCAGCCTAATGGTGAACTGCCTGCAACAGCACTTGCACGCATGAAAGAGATGGGAGAATGGCTACGTGTAAACGGCGAAACCGTTTATAGCACTACAGCAGGTGACATTCCCGCGCAGGAATGGGGTGTTACAACACGTAAAGGAAACCGTTTGTTCGTTCACATCTTTGACTGCAAAAAGAAAGAACTGTTGCTACCACTTGACTGTAAAGTTAAGAAAGCATTCACATACAGCGACAAGCAACCTGTAAAGTTCCAGAAAACAAAAGAAGGCGTTAAGCTGATGTTCAATGAAATACCATCGGGTATTGACTACATTGTTGAGTTGATTACAAAATAAACGGATATGGCAATACTTGAGATTTGTGCAGGAAGCGTAGAGAGTGCCATTGCTGCACGCGACGGTGGAGCACAACGTATTGAGTTATGCGCAGCATTGGAGGTCGGCGGTGTAACACCGTCGGAAGGACTCATTGCCGAAGCACGAAAAGTTGAAGGTCTGGTGCTAAACGTCATTATTCGCCCACGCGGCGGCGATTTCCTTTACGACAGCCACGAGACGGCATGTATGGAAGAGGATATACGTACATGCAAGAGATTGGGAGTGGATGGAGTTGTAATTGGTGCACTTACTGCTGATGGTGATATAGACACAGCAACATGCAAAAGGCTTATAGATGCCGCCAAGGGAATGAGCGTAACTTTTCATCGCGCATTCGATATGTGCCGAGAGCCACATAAGGCTTTGGAAGAGCTTATAGCACTTGGTTGCCACAGAGTGCTTACATCGGGCCAGGCCACCACTGCCGAAGCAGGCACAGAACTCTTATGCAAGCTCGTTGAGCAAGCCGACGGACGTATAATAATAATGCCGGGATGTGGCGTCAACAGTAACAATGCAGCCAAAATACTACAGGCTACTGGTGCAAACGAAATACATGCATCGGCACGCAGGAATGTAGGAAGTGGCATGCAGTTCCGCAATGCATGCGTAAGCATGGGAAACAGCGATAACGACGAGTACGCACGCAAAGAGACCGACGTAAACGAAGTTAGAGCAATAATAGAAAATCTCAATAATAGCAGATATTAAGTGAATAAAAAAAGCCCTTTCGGGGCTTTTTTTATTCACTTAACTGTTTGATAACTTTCACCAACTGTTCGCCAAGACCTATCGAGTAACCTTGCGACATAAACACCACGCGGTTGAAAGTGTCGGCAACAAGGATTATCGGACGGTTTGGATTCTGCAGTTTCATATTGGCAACTATCTCATTATAGATATTATCGTTAATATCGGTGCCCCACACCACTGTCGATGGCAATTCGGGGAAGTCGTTTACAAAGCGTTCTGCCTCGTTTGTATCGCGGAACAACAGCACCATCTTCTGCCCCCACTTCTCAAAGTCGCTCTTGTATGGCATCACATCGCGCAAGAAGTGGTTTGTAGGCTCACTGCCCGGTGCTATGAGTGCTATGATATAATATCCGCGTCCTGTTGCCGAGAGCAAAGAACGTTCGCGGTTTTCGGTTGTGTCATAGAACAGATTCTCGCTATTGAAATCGCCTATTACCTGTAATCTTTCATTGCTCTCGCGCAAAACATACTGCAGGTTATTCTCCTTGCCCTCTTCAACAGCAAAGAATGTAAGATGTGCCAAAACACCGCCATCAGCCATACGTGTACCCGTCATCATAAAGTAATCACCTGTATCGAGCGGACTTCCTTTCTTAAGCAACGATTCCCATGTAGCATCCTCGGAATAGTTAAGCAGCTGTAAACGGCCATCAACAACCTTAGAAATAGAGAAGTGCGAATAGTATTTAGGATTATCGATAAAAGCAGATGGCGTGAACGAAGCTTTTATCTTACCTTGCGAAGCGTTGTTACTCTCCAATGTTTCGAAATTCACATCAATCCACTTGCAGTCTGATAGATATTGTGTTTTATTTGTAACCTCGTCTATGCGTGCAGGAATACCCATTGCACGCGCAGCCGAAACAAAGAAGATATCACGTGAGTGAGAATCGGCTACTCGCATTTCCCATACGCCCCTGGGTGACATACAAAGCGACAACGGGTTCCATGTGTCATCAACCTTGATATTCTTGCGGCACCACTCTACCCAAAGTTCCGGATTTGTCTTGTATGCTTCGGCATCAGCTGCAGGTATCACGTTCTTTAAGAATGAACGATAAGGAGTGAGCATCTCGTTGCTAACGCGTGGATTGACAACAAAGTTATAGAACCACTCTGATTCATCGTTGCTTTCAAGAGCAGCTGCAATATGGTCGTTCAACACATCAATAGAAACATCGCGACGGTCCTTTTCTGAAATACAGAATAACAATCTCAAAGCCTTCTCCTTGGCACCGTTAGGGCAATCACGAAGAAAATCCACCATTGTTGCATGGTTTCCACGAGACTGCTTAAGCAACGTTGTTACTGCGCCTACATCCAAGCCAAGTTCACTCGCCAAATTGGCTGCATCGAGCTCATTGGGGAATGTAGCAACGTATGCATTACGTATTGAATCCTCACGTGCGAAGCGGCGTGCATTCTCGGCAGCCTGCTCAGCTGTTACAGCAGGAATTGTATTACGTTCTTTTGGCGGGGTTATATTCATCTCTAAAGTTGCTGTATAGCCTGGAGCCTTGTCTATTACAACAGTTACATCGCTATCCTTGCCTGCGGTGAACTTTGTAAAACCGAACTTACCATCTTTTGAAGCCCACACAACCATATCGCCGTGACCGCATGTTATGGATGCCTCACCATTATCATTACTCTCCTTGGTTGCAGCAGAATAGAACTCGGCATAGTTATATATCTTGAATTCAACCGTTGCTTTTACAGGATTTCCCTCTTTATCCACGACTTTCACATTTGTGGTAACAACAGGAGCATAATTGGCTGTAACATTAATTTCGGTATAACAAGGAGTAACACTCAACACCTCTTCGGGGCCGTCATAACCGCCAAACACATTGGTGTGCATGAGCATACCGCGCGAAGCGGGAGCATTGAACCAGGCAAGGTCGAGCACCGGTTCCGGCTCGCATGCACCAAGAAAGTGCCATTCACCATCAACCCAAGCCTCAACCCAAGCATGATTATTGTCGGTATGTGCCCAACGTGGAGTATATACCTGACGCGCAGGAATACCCATGGCACGCAATGCTGCAACGGTAAACGTTGATTCCTCGCCACAACGGCCATATGCAGTACGCACTGTTGCCAAAGGCGAACTTGTACGTATGTCGCTTGGTGTGTATGTAACTTTCTCGTGACACCAATGGTTTATCTCGAGTACTGCATCATGCATTGACATACTCTTCACACGATTTTTGAGTTCGTTGTAGAACACAGCGCGGCTGGTATCCATATTCTCGTTGTTTACTCGCACCGGCAATACGAAATGTAAAAACTCCCTCACCGGAACAGTTGCTCCCCAGGGCATTTCTGCACGCGCCTTCAATGCGTAATCGACATTCTGCAAATGGAAATCGGCAGGATAGTCGGCAATATCGGGCAACGGCATATAGGCATACATAAACTGCATGGCCTGCAGACGCTCTCCGTCGAGAGTTTCAAATACATCAAAATAGTTTCCACCGACAATGTTGCGACGTTGTTCGAAAGCCTTTGCAATTTTGCCGTTTTCATCGAGGTTTTCGTTGGTTGAGCAGGCACCTAAGATGTTGAGTGCCAAAATTGCCGCCAACAAGATTCTTATCTGTTTTTTCATATTGTTATGTTTTTCATTTCCAATTTCCAAAGATAGTATTTATTACATAAATTACCACAAAAGAACAACAAAAACCTTTAAATAAGAGCTAGGCTTAAATAGATTTTGTATATTCGCATCATATTTCAATAAACAGTGAAAGAAAACGGTATCCCCACAAAGAAACTGCTCCGTTGGCTCTTGCATAATGCAAAAAATGCCAAATGGCAAGCCATTGCTAATATTGTAATTGGCCTTATTGATGTGGCATGCAAACTTCTATGGGTTATTGCATGCAAGCACGCCATAGATATTGCCACAGGTGAAACCGTCGGTTCGTTGACGATGACAGGAATTTTCATCGGGGCACTGATGGCTATAGAGATTATTGCACGTGCTACAAGCAGATGGATATATGCTGTCATTGGCAATAAGATACGTAACAACTTGCGTCTTAAGGTTTTTGCAAGACTGTTGAAATGCGATTGGTTGCATCTGTACAAACGTCACACCGGAGACCTTGTCAACCGTCTTGAGGGTGACGTAAACAACATTACTCAACTTGTTTCCAACATTATTCCTGCAACATTTGTAGTGCTTATACAGCTTATTGCATCATTTGGGCTATTGTTCTATATGAGTCCTATGCTGGCTACGTCGGTCATAATTATTTTACCCGTATGTATTCTTGCAAGCCGTTTATATGTTGGCAGGATGCGCCTATATAACCGTGAGATACGCAACAGCGATAGCAAGATACAAGCCGTTATGCAGGAAAGCCTTCAGCACAAAGAGGTTATCAAGGCTATGGAGCAGAACAGCAGCACCGAGCAACGTCTTGAGAGCCTGCAAGGTACACTTCACACCCAAATTTCACGTCGCGCGAAATTTTCAATTGGTTCGTACACGCTCATACAGGCAGGATTTGCCATTGGTTATCTCGTAGCATTTATGTGGGGAGTTATTGGATTGCGCGATGCCATTATAACATATGGAACAATGGCTACATATTTGCAGTTAGTAGGACTAATACAGAACCCCACAATAGATTTAAGCCGATATATTCCCGGTATAGCCTCATCGCTAACCGCCATTGAAAGGGTATGTGAACTCGAAGACATTCCACTTGAAGAGCAAGGAGAGAATATTATGCTTAAAGACACTGCCGGAGCAAGGTTTACGAATGTAACATTTTCGTACGAAGAGGGAAGCAGGAATATCCTGGATAACTTCAGTTATGATTTTCCACCCGAAAGCATTACCGCCATTGTGGGCGAAACAGGAGCCGGCAAGACTACATTGCTGCGACTGCTCATTGCACTTGCGACGCCACACGACGGCATCATTGAGCTATACAACGCCAAAGAGACTCACAGAGCATCTACCTTAACAAGAAGCAACATCGTATATATACCGCAAGGCAACAGCCTCATCAGCGGAACAATAAGAGAGAACTTGCTGATGGGCAACCCCAATGCCACCGAAGAGCAGATGAAAGAGGCACTGCATACAGCATGTGCCGAATACGTTCTGGATCTGCCCGACGGCTTGGACAGCATCATCGCAGAAAGCGGTGGTGGTGTGAGCGAAGGACAGGCACAACGCATAGCGGTGGCACGTTCACTGTTGCGCCAAGGAAGCATTCTCATTTTAGACGAAGTAACATCGGCACTCGACGAAGAGACCGAGCAGGAGATGCTGAAGAGATTGACCAAGAACAAGATTGGAAAGACACTTATCTTCGTAACCCATCGCCCGGCCGTTATTAAACACTGCAATCAGGTTCTGAAGATTGTTAGAACAAAAGCTTAAAAACAGATTGAAAAGACGCCTTCGGGTGTCTTTTTATTATAACACGCGCTATTTTTAATACAAAAAAGCGCAAGCACTACAATAAAGAGAAGAAAAACACGTTTTGTAATAGCATAAAAGAGAAAATACTATGATAGAATACCTCAGAGGAGAAATAGCAGAATTGACACCGGCAACAGCAATTATCGACTGCTGCGGTGTAGGTTATGAAACAAGCATAACACTGAATACCTATAGTGCATTACAGGGTAAGAAGGAGACCAAACTCTATGTTTACGAAGTTATACGCGAAGATGCTCACCAATTGTTCGGATTCAGCAATCGCCAGGAAAGAGAGCTGTTCCTGCTGCTGATATCAGTATCAGGAATAGGCGGTAACACAGCACGCACCATTTTGTCGGCTTTCACCATCAGCGAGCTTTGTGAAGCCATTGCAACCGGCAATGAGACTGCAATAAAGAGTGTAAAGGGCATTGGCCTCAAGACTGCACAGAGAATAATCATTGACCTGAAGGATAAAATCAAGGGTATAGGCGGTGATTTTGCCGGCAGCACTGTTGCAACTGCAACCATTAACAACGACGTAATTGATGGTGCTGTTTCGGCACTTGTAATGCTCGGTTTCCCGACTGCGGCAACCAACAAAGTTGTTCAGGCAATAGTAAAGAGCGAGCCACAGGCAACTATCGAGCAAGTTATCAAGCTGGCGCTCAAGCAGCTCTAAAAGCAGAAGAGAGAGACACACACAATGACAAGACGCACACTCACATTCCTGACAATCCTTTTCGCATGTATGAACATACTTGCGCAGGAGAATGTACGTAGTGAGTTGGTGCGTCATTCTGTAAAAAGACGTAACAAAGCCGAGCAGATACAAGACACCTTGCAGGCGCGTTTCAGCATTGCAGAGACAACACCTCAGAGTGTTGAAGATATACAACACCATTCACTCGACCTTGCGACTCCCGACAACATCGTAACCGACACTATCTACAACGACAAGGACAGCACCTATACCATTGCCACACGTTTGAAAGATGGTGCATTGTTAGGAACACCTCTGCTGCTCTCGCCCAACGAGTATGCCAAATGGCACGAACGCAAGTCGATGCAGAGCTTTTTCAGGAAAAAGAACTACGAAGAGTGGGAGAGCAAGAGCAAGAAAAACAAGTTTGATTTCACCGATATGCATTTCGACCTTGGTCCGGCGGAAAAGATATTCGGTCCCGGTGGTGTGCGCATCAAGACACAAGGTAATGCAGAACTGAAGATAGGCTATTCTATACAGACCATCGACAACCCGTCACTACCCTCACGCAGCCGCAGAACAAACAGTTTCGATTTTGACGAGAAAATCAACCTTAATCTCAGAGGAAGCGTAGGTGATAAAATGAATATGGACTTCAATTACAACACCGAAGCCACATTCAGCTACGACGCAAAAAAAATAGCTTTGAAATATGACGGTAAGGAGGATGAGATAATAAAACTACTCGAGGCCGGTAATGTATCATTCCCCACAAACTCGGGACTGATAAGGGGAGCATCGTCTCTTTTCGGTATCCGTGCCGACCTTCAGTTCGGCAAGTTGTTGCTGCAGACAGTAGTGTCACAGAAAAACTCAAGCACAAATGTGGTTAGTTCCAAGGGAGGAACACAACTCACTACATACGAGATTGAGATAACCAACTACGACGAAAACAAGCACTTCTTCCTTGCTCACTATTTCCGCGACAGCTATGACCGTGCAATGTCGCAGTTGCCCACCATCCTATCGGGTATCAGCATCAACCGCATCGAAGTATGGGTTACCAACAAAACCAACGACTACAGTAATCCTCGCAACATCATTGCGTTTACCGATATCGCCGAAAGCAACCACATAAGCAACGGATTGTGGAACACACAGAGCAGGAACGGTATTCCATTCAACTCGGCAAATGATCTCTATTCAGAGATGACAACAACATATTCCGCAATACGTGACTTTGACCAGGTTAACAATATCCTTGGCAATATCAACGGAATGAACGGAGGACTCGACTACGAAAAGCTGTCGAACGCACGCCTGCTCTCATCAAGCGAATATACTTTGAACAAAGAACTTGGTTTTATCTCGCTCAAGACAGCCCTGAGAGCCGATGAGGTGCTTGCCGTTGCCTATGAATTCACATACGGCGGACAGACATTCCAGGTTGGTGAATTCTCAAACGATGTTAATGAGTCGAAATCGACACTCTTTGTAAAATTGCTTAAACCTAATGCCTGCTCGCCAAAGAACGGCTGCTGGGATTTGATGATGAAGAACGTTTATTCATTAGGTACGCGCAACCTGAAGAGCGACGAATTCAAACTCGACGTATATTATGCAAGCGACAGCCTTGGCACAAACATCACATACCTCCCCGAAGAGGGGCTCAAGAGCAAGACATTGCTGCAACTGATGGGCCTTGACCGTCTCGACAGCAACAACAGCAAGGAGAATCCCAACGGCATCTTCGACTATATACAAGGATACACAGTAGATGCGTCAACAGGTAGAATATTCTTCCCTTCGGTAGAGCCTTTCGGTGATTATCTGGCACAGAAGATAAACAACGACGATATTGCAGAGAATTATGTATTCCGTGAGTTGTACGACTCAACAAAGACTGTAGCCAAGCAGATTGCCGAAAAAGACAAGTTCTATCTCATTGGCGAATATACCGGTTCATCGGCAAACGTCATTGAAACCGGTTCAACGAACATCCCCCGTGGTTCTGTAGTAGTTACTGCCGGTGGCGTTACGCTCACCGAGAATAGCGACTATCAGGTCGATTACTCATCGGGAACAGTAACAATCCTTAACCAGGGAATTATCGATGCCGGAACAGACGTACAAGTGTCTATGGAGAGCAATACTCTGTTCAATATGCAACGTAAGACTGTTCTGGGACTTAACTGGAAATACGACTTCTCTGACGACTTCAAGTTCGGCGGTACCCTTATGTCACTCTCCGAGAAGCCTCTTACATCAAAGGTGGATATGGGCTCGGAGCCTTTACAGAATTTCCTATGGGGATTTAACCTTTCGTGGAAAAAACAGAGCCAATGGCTTACAAACATCATCGATAAATTACCGCTTATAAGCTGTACAGAACCATCATCGATAAGTTTGTCGGCTGAGTTTGCACGTCTTGAGGCCGGCACATCGAAGCATGTACAGAACGAAGCATCATATATCGACGACTTCGAAAGCACCGAGAACGGCATTGACCTGAAATCACCATCACAGTGGATGTTGTCGTCGCTTCCCACAGGAATGCCGTACAGCAATCTTGTCAATGACATACGCATTGGATATGACCGCGCACGCATAAGTTGGTACACCATAGACCCGCTATTTACCCGCCGCAGTTCTTCACTTACCCCGGCACACATAAAGAGCGACCTCGAACAGTTGTCGAACCACTATGTTCGTGAGGTTTATGAACGTGAACTGTACCCAAACAAAGAATCGACCTACGGCGAGTCATCGACACTATCGCTGTTCGATGTCACATACTACCCCAATGAGCGTGGTCCATACAACCTCGATACAGACATGGACTACAACGGCAAACTGAACAACCCCGAAAAGCGTTGGGGCGGTATCACACGCCAGCTCACGACAACCGACTTCGAGAGTGCCAACATACAGTACCTTGAATTCTGGTTGCTCGACCCGTTCATATATGAACAGACAGGCATGGGCGGCGACCTATACTTCAACCTCGGCGAAGTGTCGGAAGACATTCTTAAGGACGGCAAGAAATTCTATGAGAACGGATTGCCCGCAACAGGCAACACATACGAATATGAAGAGACCGTATGGGGACGCGTTCCCACCACAACATCACTCGTATATGCCTTTGACAACAACAGCGGCAGCCGTGAGCAGCAGGATGTCGGTTTGAATGGTTTGAACAGTGCCGACGAGGCCGAGTTCCCTACATACAAGAACTATCTTGAATCGCTTAAGGGACGTGTGCGTCAAGAGGTTTATGACAGTATTGCAGTTGACCCTGCCGGTGATAACTACCACTACTTCCGTGGTGGCGACTACGACGCTGTGGAACGAAGCATCATTGAACGATACAAATTCTTCAACAACACCGAGGGCAACTCACCCGCCACATCGGAACAAGCCTTCAGCAGCGCGGCAAAATCGACACCCGATATTGAAGACAGCAACCAGGACTTCACCATGGACGAGTACGAGAACTACTTCCAATACAAGATCTCGTTACGCCCCGAGGAGATGGTTGTAGGCCGTAACTACATCACTGACAAACGCACAGTGACAACCAAACTGCGTAACGGCAACAGTGAAAGCGTGAACTGGTACAAGTTCCGTATCCCCATCGACGAATATGAGAAAGTTGTAGGCTCTATACGCGACTTCACATCTATTCGTTTCATACGTATGTATATGACTTCGTTTGCCAAGCCTATTACACTGCGTTTTGCAACCATGCAGCTTGTACGCGGAACATGGCGACCATACCAGCAGCCCATAGCATCGAAGAACAACTCCTCGCCAACAATGTCGGGTGAGTTCACCACATCGGCAGTAAGCATAGAAGAGCATGGCGACAGAAAGCCGGTGAACTACGTATTGCCACCGGGTATTACCCGTATCCTTGACCCCAGCCAGCCACAATTACGTCAGGACAACGAACAGGCTTTAGCCCTTAACGTGGGTAACCTTGGCAGCAAGGAGTCGCGTGCCGTATATAAAAAGAGCAATCTTGATATACGCCAATATGAACGCATACAGCTATACATACACGCCGAAGCACCTGAAGGCGATGCCACACAGTTGGGCAACAACGACCTGTCGCTCTTTGTACGCCTTGGCTCGGACTACAAGAGTAACTACTACGAATATGAGATTCCGTTGACACTTACACCTCACGGCTCTTACGACAGCAACAGTACTGTTGCCGCTACTGCCGTATGGCCACAGGAGAATATGATAGATATTCCGCTTACTAGACTCACCGACGTTAAGACAAGACGCAACACACTGCGTAACAGCAATGCACAAGGTGTAACAAATACATCAATTTACAGCGAATATGACGAGGAGTCACCAAAGAACAGGATAAGCGTTGTGGGTAGCCCGTCGTTAGGACAGATAAAGGTGATGATGATTGGTGTGCGTAACAACAGTTCAAGCAACAAATCGGCAATCATCTGGGTTAACGAGATGCGTCTGTTGGGATTCAACAACAAAAGCGGATGGGCTGCACAAGGCAACCTGAACCTAAAATTGTCGGACATTGCGTCGTTCGCGGCACAAGGAAAGATTGAAACCGCAGGATTCGGAGGACTTGAAGATAAACTGTCGGCACGAAGCACCGACAACTACTACAAGTATTCATTGACAGGAACAATGAATGCCGGCCGTCTGTTCCCCGAAATACTAAAAATCTCTATACCAGCCTACTACTCTTTCACCGAAGAGGTTACATCACCACTTTACAGCCCATTCGACACCGACCTGCTGTTCGACGATATGCTCGACTCCTACGAAGGAGCAAGCAGAGACTCACTGAAGAACATCGCCGAGGTACATTCGATAAGCCGTAACTTCAGCATAAGCAATGCCAAGATAAATATCAGCAGCAAGAAACCTATGCCTTATGACCCGGCGAACATCAGTTTCAGCTATTCACGCGCAAGCACCGACAACAGCGGAAGCACCATAAGCTGGGAGAACAGGCTCAACTGGAAAGCATCGCTCGCCTACAACTATTCAAGCCCTATAAAGACAATAAAGCCTTTTGGCAAGATGAAAACCAAGTCGAAATGGGCAAAGATACTCAAAGATTGGGGAGTGAACCCATTGCCACAGTCGCTTGCCATGAACACCGACATGACACGCACATACCATGAGCTACAACGACGCGACCTCGAAGCTATGGCAGGTGGAAACGAGATTCCTCTCACATTCTCGCAGCAGTTCTATTGGAACCGCGCCATGTCACTCAAGTGGGACCCGACAACAAACCTCAAGATGAGTATAAACACCGGCACAAATGCCGAGGTGGTAGAGCCGTTCGTGCCGGTAAACAAAGCCTTGTACCCCAACGAATATACAATGTGGAAAGATTCTGTCAAGCATAGCCTGATGGAGTTCGGTACACCGCTTGGTTACCAGCAGAGCTTTAATGCGTCGTACTCGTTACCACTAAACAAGATGCCTATCTTCGAATGGCTGACAGCCGACGCTAGCTATTCTGCCACATACAATTGGCAGAGAGGAAACACCATTTCGGGAATAAACTTCGGCAACAACATTGCCAACAAACGTAACATAACATTCAAGAGCACATTCAACTTCGAGAAGTTGTATAACCTTATACCATATCTTGAAGAGACAAACAAACGCTTTGCAAGCAACAAGAGCAAGGCAAAGACACGTAAGGCAAAACCCAAGAAAGTGAAGCCGTTTGTAAAAGAGGTAACACTGCGTAACGACACCACCATAACCCTTGCCCACAACCTCAAGAGCAAGAAGATAGAGATTACGGCACGCACTAAACAGGGAGAGAAATACCGTTTGAAATACAAGATTGTAGATGACAACAAGATTCTCATAAAGAACAAAGACAGCATAAATATAAAGGTTACCGTTTTACCCAAGGCCGACAATAACGGTGAACGCAGCAAGTTCGCCAAGGCAATGCAGTACCCTACACGCGCCTTGATGCTTGTACGTAACATATCAGTTAACTATACCAATGCCTATTCGATGAACTTGCCCGGTTTCATGCCAAGCACCGGTGATATCTTTGGACAAAACAAAGTTGGTGGAATGTTTGCACCAGGACTGGATTTTGCCTTTGGCCTTACCGACGACAGTTTCCTTGAAAAAGCACATCGCAACAGCTGGCTGTTACGCAGCGACAGCATTGCATCGCAAGCCTCATCAACGATAGCCGAAGACCTGCAGTTGAAGATGACTCTTGAGCCTATGCGCGACTTCAAGATTGACCTCAATGCCAGTTGGACACGCAACAACAGCAAGAACATACAGTTTATGTATGCCGGCATGCCGTTCAACGAGTCTGGCGGTTTGACAATGACAACCATCACCATTGGCAACTCATTCGGTGGCGGAAACGCAGGCAACGGATACAAGTCGGCGGTTTATGACAGTTTTGTAGAAAACATAGAGACATACCGCCAGCAGACCGAGAAGATGTACGAAGGAACAAAGTACCCCGCATCAAGTTCACTTGCCGGAGAGACATACAATGCCGCCAATGGCGGAGTGAACAAATACTCGGCCGATGTGATGATACCTGCATTCCTCGACACATATACAGGAATAAAAGGCAACTCAATATTCCCACAGATGTTCCGTCTGTTGCCTAACTGGAAGATTAAATATTCAGGACTGTCAAAATTGGAATTCCTGAAGAAGTACTTCAAGAGCGTAAATATAGAGCACGGCTACAAGAGCGTATATGCAGTGGGCTCATACAGCACATACGCCACATACATGGAATACTCTAAAGGCATAGGTTTTGTCAACAACACCACAACAGGTTTGCCGATGCCAAGTGGACGCTACAACGTGGGCGCAGTATCCATCAACGAAAGTTTCTCGCCACTGATAGGACTCGACGTGACAACAAACTTCAACCTAACCCTTGGCGGTAAGTTCATAAAATCGAGAACATTGAACATGAGCGTTACAGCCATACAGTTGGTTGAAACAAGTTCCGAAGAGATTGCATTCAATATTGGATATAAGATTGTAAATTTCAACCTGTTCAACGGAGGAAAGAAGGCAAGCAAGAATAGCAAGAAGAGCCAGGGCAATGATATAAACATACGTGCAGACTTCTCGTTCAAGAACAGTTCATCAATCTGCCGAAGCATAGACAAGGGAACAATGCAGGCAACAAGCGGAAACAAATCGTTCAACTACTCTGTGACTGCAGACTACGCATACAGCAAGATGCTCACATTCAGCCTCTACTTCGACCGCCAGAAGATGATACCGCTCATCTCAACGACATCGTACCCCACTGCAACAACCGACTTTGGTATAAGCATGAAGTTCTCGTTGACGAGGTAAAAAAAGGTTCACTTTAAAGTGAACTTTTTTTTACTTATCTTCATTCGAATAACGAATATTTTCATATACACACCCTTTAATTATTCTCTCTTTGCATTTATAATTAGGACTAAGTAAATCAAGAGAATCTCTATAATAAGGAGTTTTAATCTTTGCTACATTAAACAACATATTACATATATTATCAATTATAAATGGACGATTTATCGCCTCTTTAATATTCGCAACAACCTCAGGATTATTTTTTTTGTAAATATCGGAACACCAAATCATAAAAGGAATATCGTATTGATATTTTAACTTATCTGCTGTCAAATCTCCATGATCCCTACCACATAGTTTTCTATAATCATATACTTCATCGCCATGATCTGAAAAATATATCAAGATTGTATTACTATTCCTAAATG
This sequence comes from Bacteroidaceae bacterium, assembly GCA_045644465.1. Taxonomy (GTDB): domain Bacteria; phylum Bacteroidota; class Bacteroidia; order Bacteroidales; family Bacteroidaceae; genus HGM04593. Next base: position 40,126 of record JAZRGV010000008.1, on the reverse strand, counting down.
TATCAAATATTTCATTCATTACATAGTCATTATACAAAGTCGCGTTATCATAATCGGCTATCTGTTTTCTTTCTGTATCCCCCAAATATGATGCTTCTCTTTTTATGCTATCCAGGGTAAAATAGGTAAACTTATCATGCGGAAAACGCTCTATTGCAGCAATATGTTGCCCCATTAAATGGAAAAGGACAAGATTGCATTTATTTTTCAAAACAACATCGTCCTTATAAGATTTCACAATTTCCTCATCATATAGATATGATTTATCATTAATTTGAGTGTAAGAGATTTCGCACATTTTAGAATCATACAAAAAACTATTAAGAGTAAACGAGAATGTAGCAGTTTTTGCAACATCTTTCTGATTATCCCAAAAATAGACATCATATCCGGACTTTTTGAATATTGTCAGAAAGTTCGGATAATCGTACCATTGTTCGTTATCACTACTGTTATTGCAACAGAGAATATTTCTCATTATAACACTGGTGGAATTTGAAGAAGAAACGACATCATTAAAAGTAAAAAGTCTGCCTTCATTCTGCTCCCTAACTAAATTAGGTGTTGTTTTGAGATTATAGCCATATAATTGAGAATGAACTTTTATGTATGATTCACCTATTACTACTACTATATTAGCTGTATCAGTTTGTGTATTATATGAAGTCTCGTTTTTATATATAGCAGTGTTCAATTCTATGGCATCTTCCATATTTTCCTTCATCATACGCAATGTAATCAAAGATTTATATATTGATGATATTGGATCGTCCAAGGGAGCTATAAAACGTACTTCGTCAGGATTTTGAACATTATACACTCGCCAATAAACATTTGTATTATATAAACCGAATAAAAGTATAGGTATTAATATTATAGAGAGAACACTCTTTACAACATATTCCCATTTTCTCAACCATATATTTACGTAACGCCAAAAATATTCAGACAACAAAATCATTACAACATATATTGCAACTCTTTTTAAGGTAGGTAAAATTGTACTTGAAAGAATATACTGATTAATAAATTCTTGCGATTCGTTGCTTGTAGTTTCTGCCAACAATACAAAGCATGTCGGATTTATATCAAGATGAAAATTTAGAGCTAAAAAATGTTTTATAGCATATAATGATATCGCTAAAAAATAAAACAACGATTTTAGCCCCCATTTAACTTTTTTGTTTTTAAAAACCGCAATAATAGTAGCTCCTATATAGGCAAACAAGAATAAAATTACTATTCTACCCAACAATTCTATATAACCTGGAGATGCAGCATTTTGATGAATATCCAAAATACGTAAGTATATACGACCTAAAATATGAGATACATCCATTAGCAACATAAAGAGACATATAAAAGGTAATTCTTTTATAACAGGTGTTGCAATTTGGGGTAAGAACTTTTTGATTAGATTGTACAACAGACCGAAATTCGTTTCTTTTGGCGTGATTTTCATAGTTTCTTTTGGCGTGATTTTCATAGTTCCTTTTACCTAAAAAAAGAAGCGTGAACTGCAATCCACGTTTCGTAACTTGAAGGTCCTAGGAAAACCTGTAACACGAAGATATGGGTATAGCAGCCCACGCCATATAGGCGTGAGAACCACTATGCTTCCTCTCGTGTTACGTTGAAAATTTCCTAGGTTCTCAAGTTACAAGACAAGCATAACGCTTCTTAAAAAAAACAAATATGTCGCGAATAGTCAAAAGACCATCCAAAAAAAAGATTAAAACGTATTCACGATATAATCTTTTTTGTACCTCGGTCGGGAATCGAACCCGAATCTAAGTCTTAGGAGGACCTTATTCTATCCATTGAACTACCAAGGCGTTTTTTGATTCTGTTGCAAATCGGATGCGAAGATAACTAAATTATTCACAATCGTCAAATACAAAATTTCCTTTTTACCTCTTTTTTATTGCAAAAACACAAAAACTGTTATATTGTTTTAAAGTTTTGATTGCAATGTATTGTATTATCAATTAATATGCTATATTCGCAGACGAACACATAAATATAACAGAATCATCAATGAGAATAACCGTTTCTTTTCTATTACTTATACTTGCGCTTACTGCTGTTTCGCAAGATTACAGAACACTATGTAACGATGGCATAAAGCATATTGCTGATAGAAACTATAAAAAAGCCACAGAATGCTTCAAAAAAGCAACAGAATTAAGCAGCAGCGAACATGAACGCACATACGCATACGCCAACCTTGCCTATTCATATCAAATGAACGGTGATTTAAACAAAGCTCTGGAAAACTACAACAATGCGATTGGCAGCGACAAAGAAAAGATTGCCTTGATGCTGCAACGCGGAAACATTCTGTTGCACATGGACAGCCTTGAGATGGCACTTGACGACTATAATAATATCCTTCAAAAAGAGCCGACAAACCCAAGTGCACTATATTTCAGAGCTACCATATATGCAGAGATGGACGAATACAGCAAATCCAAGAATGACTATCTTAAGCTTCTTTCAATAGAACCCGGTAACAGCCATGTAAAGTTAGGCCTAGCTATGCTCTACAAGAAGGAAGGTAAATATAACGACAGCCTTACATTGCTTACACTACTCATTGAAGAGAATCCCGAAACAGCTGAATACTACATTGCGCGTAGCAATGTGGAACGCTTGATGGGACATACCGAACTTGCACTTATGGATGTGGAAAAAGCTATTGAACTGGAACCGGAGAACGGCAACCACTATACGTTGCAGAGCATACTGCTGGAGAGGCTTGGCAAAAAGGAAGCAGCAAAGCAGAGCCGTTACAAGGCAGCAAAATATAAAAGCAGGTAAGGAGAAACTGATAAAAGGATTTTATATCCCCAAGAATGCGTTTGCAAAGTGAACCCCAAAAAGTTGGACAAAAAACTCTGGAGTTCACTTCATTGCTTTCTTGGGGATATAAATTTTCTTTGACATTTTGGATTGGTTTATCAATTTCTTTATTATATTTGCGCTATATGCAAACAAACATTGAATAATCATATATGACTGAAAAAACCACACAACCTTATAATATAAAAGAAAAACAGGATAAGAACGCTGCTTATCGCTCATTGATACGCGCAGAGCTTGCTGACGAATTGTATGACAAAATTCTTAATATGATTGTCATTGAAAAGAGATACCGCAACAAGGATTTCTCGGCAAAAGAATTGGCTAAGGAACTGAATACCAACACCAGATATATATCGGCTGTAATAAACTCGCGTTTCAACACAAACTTCTCGTGCCTTGTTAATGAACACCGCGTAAGAGAGGCTATGCATCGCATGACCGACAAGAGATATGCCGACATGACAATAGAAGAGATTGGTAATGTTGTGGGGTTTGCCAACCGCCAATCGTTCTATGCTTCGTTCTACCGCATAATGAGAGAGACTCCAAACGATTATAGAAAAAGACATACAGTAGCAAAATAAATGTGTGCCATGATTGACGATAAAGTCAAAGATATTAAGAAGGAACTTCGTTTATCCATGAACGGTGTTGTGTCGTCGATACAGCGTAATCATGGGTTGAACTATAAGATAAATTTTGGTGTTGAGATTCCACGTCTGAAAGGCATTGCCTCAAAATTCGAGAAAGACGAAGAACTTGCCAAAAGACTGTGGATGGACAACATCAGGGAGTGCAAGATGCTTGCCATATTCCTGATGCCCGAGAGCGGCTATGCCGATGTTGCCGAGCAATGGATTGCCGAGGCACCGTTCACCGAGATTGCCGACCACCTTACAATGGTGATATTGAGTAAACTACCCGATGCGGCAACAAACGCTATCCAATGGATACAGAACGGCGAAGGAATGTTCCGCTATTGCGGTTTTATGACACTGACACATCTATTCAGGAGAGGAATAGAACTTGACAAAAAGCATGAGAGCATATACCTTGCAATAGCAAAGGATATCGAAAAAACAGAAAACAGAAAAAGTGTCATTATGGCGGCTTACAACTCCTTGAGCCACTACTGCAATGACGATGAATAAATTTTTAAGGCTGTTATTTGAAGATTGTATTAACTTTTATAGAAATTTAAAAGAGTTTCTATGCTATAATATTCAAAAAAGAGGTAACTTTGTAAAGTGAAGTTGCGACTTCACTTTATATAAACAGGTTGCACTATCTTTGTAACAAGATTATGGATAGTAAAACTTTAGAAACTGTAAACAGGATATTTACAGAATACTTAAAGGAAAACAAATGCCGACGCACACCGGAACGTTATGCCATACTGAATGCTATATATTCGTTCAACGGTAACTTCGAGATAGGCGATTTGCTGAAAATGCTCGAGGAGAAAGAGAAGTTCAGGGTGAGCCGTGCTACAGTATATAACACAATTACGTTGCTTATCAACGCCAACCTTGTGATACACCACCAATTTGGGTCGGTATCAAAGTATGAGCGATGCTACGGAAACGAAAAAGCACATATGATATGCACCAATTGTGGTAAGATTACAGAAATAAACAATATAAATATAAAAGATAACATAACCGCGAATATCAAAAAATTTCATTTAACCCATTATTCGTTGTACATATACGGACTCTGCAACAAATGCCATCAGGCAATAAAGAGACGCAAGACACGAATGAGTAAAAAGATAGGACAATGAAACAGAATATAGACGTACTGTTGGGCCTCCAGTGGGGCGACGAGGGAAAAGGTAAAGTTGTTGATGTACTTACACCTAACTATGACGTGGTAGCACGTTTCCAGGGTGGACCAAACGCAGGACACACTCTTGAGTTTGACGGCAAGAAGTTCGTGCTTCGTTCAATACCTTCAGGTATTTTCCAGGGCAACAAGACAAACATCATCGGCAACGGTGTTGTTCTTGACCCCGCTCTATTTAAGGGTGAGGCAGAAGACCTTATAAAAGCAGGTTACGACCTTACAAAGAACCTCTATATCTCAAAGAAAGCTCACCTTATTATGCCTACACACCGCGTGCTTGATGCCGCATACGAAGCAGCCAAGGGTGATGCAAAGGTTGGAACAACAGGTAAGGGCATTGGCCCTACATACACCGACAAAATAAGCCGTAACGGTTTGCGCGTAGGTGACATCCTTGAGAACTTCGAACAGAAATATGCACAGGCAAAGGCTCGTCACGAGCAGATGCTAAAGGATATGAACTACAGCTACGACATCACTGAGATGGAAAACACCTGGCTCGAGGGTATCGAATTCCTAAAGAAGTTCCGCCTCATTGATAGCGAGCAGCTCATCAATGACCTCATGAACGAAGGTAAATCAATTCTTTGTGAGGGTGCACAGGGCAGCTTGCTCGACATCGACTTCGGTAGCTACCCATTCGTTACATCATCGAACACCGTATGTGCCGGTGCTTGTACAGGCTTGGGTGTTGCTCCAAACCGCATTGGTAACGTATATGGTATCACAAAGGCATACTGCACACGCGTGGGTTCAGGTCCATTCCCAACAGAGTTGTTCGACGAGGTTGGTGCCGAGATGCGCGACAGAGGCCATGAATATGGTGCTGTGACCGGCCGCGAACGCCGTTGTGGCTGGATTGACCTTGTAGCACTCAAATACACAATTATGATCAACGGTGTCACACACCTTATCCTTATGAAGAGCGACGTGCTCGACACATTCCCAACAATCAAGGCTTGTATCGCTTACAAGAAGAATGGCGAGACATTGTCGCACATGCCATATGACATTGAGGGTGTAGAACCTGTATATACAGAAATAAAAGGCTGGCAGACCGACCTTACAAAGCTAAGAAGCGAAGAGGAGTTGCCTGTTGAGTTCAAGGAGTATATCAAGTTCCTCGAGAAGGAGTTGGGCGTACCTGTAAAGTATCTCTCTATCGGTCCCGACCGCGACCAGACAATCACACGTTCAATCTAAGACGTTGAAAATAAGCATGTAGGGGCAGGGGTCAGCCTGCCCTTACTTATAAAATTTAATCTTAATCATTACCTATGTTTTTAACTGCAGAATATACCACAGTCGGCTACGACTTCACATACATATTCCTATTCTTGGGTATTGCTATTCTGAGCTATATTGTTCAGGCAAACCTGAAAAGAAAGTTCGAACAATACTCAAAGATGCCTATCGGCATGACAGGACGTGACATAGCCATAAAGATGTTGCACGACAACGGCATATACGATGTCAAGGTAACATCGACACCTGGAATGCTCACCGACCACTACAACCCCGCTACAAAAACCGTAAATTTGAGCGAGGGTGTATATAATTCGGCAAGCATTGCAGCAGCAGCCGTTGCGGCACACGAGTGCGGACATGCACTGCAGCACGCAAAGGCATATGCACCGCTGAAGATGCGCTCGGCACTTGTACCCATCGTACAATTCTCTTCAAGCATCATGTCATGGGTTTTGCTCATTGGTATAATAACCGTACAGACCATGCCACAGCTTTTGTTGGCAGGTATCATACTTTTCGCCACTACCACACTATTCAGCTTCATCACCCTGCCCGTTGAGATTGATGCAAGCCGCAGAGCACTGACCTGGCTACAGATTACAGGAATAACAAATTCACAGAACCACAAATACGCAACCGGCGCATTGCGCTCGGCTGCATACACATATGTTGTTGCAGCATTGTCATCATTGGCAACACTGCTCTATTATGTAATGATTTACCTAAACAGACGCGACTAAACAATGGCAGCAAAACCATCTATACCAAAGGGAACACGCGACTTCTCACCTGTTGAGATGTCCAAGAGAAACTATATATTCGACACCATACGCGAAGCATTCCACCTGTTCGGATTTCAGCAGATTGAGACTCCGGCAATGGAGAACCTATCAACCTTGATGGGCAAGTATGGCGAGGAGGGCGACAAACTATTGTTCAAGATTCAGAACTCGGGCGACTATTTCAAGGAACTGACCGACGAAGAGCTGTTGAGCCGTAACGCTGCAAAACTTGCATCAAAGTTCTGCGAGAAGGGATTGCGCTACGACCTCACTGTTCCTTTCGCACGCTACGTGGTGATGCACCGTGAGGAGCTTGTATTCCCCTTCAAACGTTATCAGATTCAGCCTGTATGGCGTGCCGACCGTCCACAGAAAGGACGTTACCGCGAATTCTACCAGTGCGATGCCGATATCATCGGTAATAACTCATTGATTAACGAGGTTGAACTCATCCAGCTTATCGACCATGTGTTCGGCAAGTTGAACATACGCATGGCGATAAAACTGAATAACCGCAAAGTTCTTGCCGGTATAGCCGACGTAATTGGCGAGCCCGACAAGATTATCGACATAACCGTTGCCATTGACAAGATTGACAAGATTGGACTTGACGGCGTTATTGCCGAGCTGAAGAGCAAAGGCATCAGCGATGACTCTATAGAGAAGTTGTTGCCTATACTTAAGGCACAGGGCAACAACGACGAGAAAATGCAGATTCTTGCCCATACACTCAAAGGCAATGCCACAGGCGAGAAGGGTGTTGAAGAGTTGCAGTTCATTCTTGACACATTCAAGAACATCAAGCTCAACAGCGCACTCGACCTTGACCTCACCCTTGCACGCGGACTGAACTACTACACAGGAGCAATCCTCGAAGTGAAGGCACTCGACGTAGCAATTGGTAGCATAACAGGTGGCGGACGTTACGACAACCTCACCGGAGTGTTCGGCATGGAGGGCGTTTCGGGTGTGGGTATCTCGTTCGGTGCCGACCGCATATACGACGTAATGAACCAGCTCGACCTATACCCCAAAGAATCAATCCACACCACAAAGGTTATGTTCGTAAACTTTGGCGATAAAGAGGCATTGCACTCATTGAAGATTATCGGTGAACTTCGCAAGGCAGGCATATCAGCAGAGTTGTTCCCAAGCAGCGACAAGATGAAGAAGCAGATGGGATATGCCAACAGCCACAGCATTCCGTTTGTTGCAATCATCGGCGAGCAGGAGATGACAGACAACACCATTGCACTGAAGAACATGACAACCGGCGAACAGAAGAGCGTTACAGCCGAAGAGTTGAAAGAGATTTTGGCGTAAAGCAAGATACACATAAGCGTAAGAGGACGACAAATATTGTCGTCCTCTTACGCTTATTATGAAAATCTCATCAAATATTATTTTCCTACCGAAAATAAATAGAATTTATTTTGTCATCAATAATGTTTAAGTTACCTTTGTACTATGTATGCCTGCGTGATAACACTCCACAGACATAAAAACGGAATTTCACAAAATTAAATTATTTATACTATGGATGTTATTAAAAGTTTGATTGAGCGCGCACAGCAGAACAAGCAGCGCATCGTTCTCCCCGAAGGTACAGAGGAGCGTACACTAAAAGCAGCCGATAAAGCTATCGCTGACGGCATTGCCGAGGTTATTCTTATTGCAAACCGCGAAGAGGTTCTCGCTCTTGCTGAAAAGAACGGTCTTACCAACATTGAAAAGGCTACTATCATCGACCCAAACAACAACCCTGATGCAGAGAAGTATGCAAATCTTCTTTTCGAGTTGCGTAAGACAAAGGGTATGACAATGGAAGATGCACAGAAACTTGTTTGCAACCCATTGTATCTCGGTTGCCTTATCATTAAGAACGGCGATGCTGACGGTCAGGTTGCAGGTGCTCTCAACACAACAGGTAATGTACTCCGTCCTGCATTGCAGATTATCAAGACTACTCCGGGTATCTCTTGCGTTAGTGGTGCTATGATGCTCATCACCAATGCCAAGGAGTATGGTGAGGATGGTGTTCTATTTGTTGCAGACGTTGCTGTTACTCCACAGCCCGATGCGAACCAGCTTTCACAGATTGCTGTATGTACTGCACAGACAGCAAAGGCTATCGGTGGTTTTGAGGAGCCACGCGTTGCAATGTTGAGTTTCTCTACAAAGGGTTCTGCAAAGCACGAAATGGTTGACAAGGTAACAGAGGCTACAAAGCTTGCTCACGAGCTTGATCCAGAGTTGTCACTCGACGGTGAATTGCAGGCTGACGCAGCTCTTGTTCCATTCGTAGGACAGAGCAAGGCTCCAGGCTCAAAGGTTGCAGGTAAGGCTAATGTACTTGTATTCCCCGACCTTGGTGCAGGTAACATCGGTTACAAGCTTGTTCAGCGTTTGGGCAATGCCGAGGCTATCGGTCCTGTTCTCCAGGGTATCGCACGTCCTGTAAACGACCTTTCACGCGGTTGCTCTGTAGAGGACGTTTATATGATGATTGCAATCACAGCAAACCAGGCTATTGCTGCAAAGAAATAATTAAACAACAAATAAACACAAATATACGATATGATAATATTAGTATTGAACTGCGGTAGTTCATCAATCAAATATCAGTTGATTGACATTGAGGCAAAAAACGTACTTGCAAAGGGTGGTATCGAAAAGATTGGCCTCGAAGGCTCATTCATCAAGTTCAACCTCCCAAATGGTGAGAAGGAGACTATCTTCGCATCAATTCCTGAGCACACAATCGGTGTACGCTTGATTTTTGATATCTTGACAAGCGAGAAGTTTGGCGCAGTAAGTTCTATCGATGAAATTGACGCAGTAGGTCATCGCATGGTACATGGTGGTGAGAAGTTTAGCGCATCAACATTGCTCACCGACGAAGTTCTTGAGGTTTTCGAGGCTTGCAACGACCTTGCTCCACTCCACAACCCTGCAAACCTTAAGGGTGTAAACGCGGTTAAGGAGGTTGCTCCTGACATGCCTCAGGTTGGTGTATTTGACACAGCATTCCACCAGACAATGCCTGACTACGCATATATGTATGCTCTCCCATACGAGCTTTACGAGAAGTATGGTGTACGTCGCTATGGTTTCCACGGAACATCACACCGTTACATCACAAAGCGCGCACTCGAGATGCTCAACATTCCTGCCGAGGGTAGCAAAATCATCACTTGCCACATCGGTAATGGTGCTTCAATAGCTGCTGTAAAAGATGGCAAGAGCGTTGACACATCAATGGGTATGACTCCACTTGCAGGTCTTATGATGGGTACACGTAGTGGTGATGTCGATCCAGGTGCTTTCCCATATATCATGGACAAGACAGGCCTTGACATGCAGGGTGTAATTGACATGCTCAACAAGAAGTCGGGCGTTGCCGGCATAACCGGTATATCATCGGATATGCGCGAGGTTAAAGCTGCTGCAGAAGAGGGCAACAAACGTGCTCAGCTCTCAAACACAATGAACTTCTACCGCATAAAGAAGTACATCGGTGCATACGCAGCTGCAATGGGTGGCGTTGACATCATCATCTTCGCAGGTGGTGTTGGCGAGAACCAGGCCGACTGCCGCGAGGCTGCACTCGAAGGCCTTGAATTCCTTGGTGTTAACCTCGACAAAGAAGTCAACAACAAGATGCGTGGTGAAGAGGCTGTACTCTCAACTCCAGACTCAAAGGTTAAGGTATTGCTTATCCCAACAGACGAGGAGATGATGATTGCAAGCGACACATACGAAATAGTAAAGAATATTAAGTAATAACTTGCTATTCATAACAAAAAAGCATGATTCCACCATTGTGGAATCACGCTTTTTGTATCACTAAACAGAAGTTCAATTAACAAACTCTGTTTATATAGCATTCTGCTGCGAACGTTGCTGGCTCTTGATAAGGAAGTCGAGCGAACGCTGAGCCTCATCGCGCATAGAGCGTGCCTCCTCTACCATCTTAAGCAGGTTCGATAGTTCTATAACTCTTTTGATGGCCGTCACATCCTCATCGCGCAGTATATACTCATATTTTCCCTGATCGCCAAAAAGTTCTACCTTGATTGGCTCTGTGGCAGATGCAATGAAATCCATAATGCCATTGTCGGCACCATAACGGAATTCCCGACGCTCGTTATAACCACCAAGATACCAATACGACCTTGAAATAAAGGGTTTGTCACAGGTTACAAAACTATCGCCTGAAGAAACTTTCAAAGTCTTATGGGCAATCTTTGCTCCACGATAATACGAGGCGAGATAGGCATCTCCATTTTCCTTGACACTTGCACGCAAGAAACAGTTGAACGGATTCAAAGCTATTGCTTGTGAGGGCATAGTATAATAGCCCATATCCTGATATTGGGCATCTTTGTTAAAAGTAAAGTCTGTTACAAGAGTGTCGCGACGTTCCGTGAGCATCTCGTACATAGTTGTAAAATATTCCACATCGCGCTGTTTCTCCTTGAGCATAACCTCGCGACGCAACACTTCGGCATCGCGACGTGTCTTATAGGCCTTGGGATAGGCTACCGAAATACTGTCGATAAGCGACCTCGCGCTGTTGTAGTCATTTTCTGCATATAGTTCCTTTGCCTCGACAAGCAACTGACGGGCAGGTTCTTCGACCGATTTTTCACACGAGAAGAATAAGGCGGTTGCCACAAGGAGCAACAACAAATGTATCTTTTTCATTGTATATATATTTTACAACAAGCCTGGCTTGCGGTGTATCAATCGTTACAAAAATACATTATTTATTGTTACTCATCAAAAAAGGCGCGTTCTTTTTGTTATACTATTCATAAATGAAAAATTTTCAGGGAGATATAGTAAAAAAACAATAGTACCAACCACAAGATTTCAAATAGAGTTGATTTTACTCGTTTGCTCACAGAATTGTTCTATCTTTGAGAAAACTCGAAAATTTTCTGCACTCGCTTTGAAATATTCAAGCAAGCTTGATATTATTTCGCTCGTTTGTTCTATCTTTACACTGCAAAAAACAAGAACACTTATATAAATATGTATAAACCAAGCCGAGAAGAACTTTGCAAACTGCTCGACACCCCTATATTCCGCAAGATTTCGGAAACAGCCGACAGCCTTGGCATGGAGTGCTATGTTGTTGGTGGATATGTACGTGACATTTTTTTGCAACGCCCATCGACCGACATCGATGTTGTTGTTGTGGGAAAAGGTATTGAGATGGCACGTGCATTCAGCAAGAAACTCGGACGCGGAGCACACCTGTCGGTTTTTGCCAACTTTGGCACAGCGCAGGTAAAATACCACGAACACGAGATAGAGTTTGTGGGTGCACGCAAGGAGAGTTACAGCCACGACTCACGTAATCCCATAGTGGAAGACGGCACACTCGAAGATGACCAGAACCGTCGCGACTTCACCATAAACGCAATGGCAATATGCCTTAACAATGAGCGCTTCGGAGAGCTTGTTGATCCGTTTGACGGAATGCTTGACCTCGAGGACCGTATAATAAGCACACCGCTTGAACCTGGAATAACATTCAGTGACGACCCGCTGCGCATGATGCGTTGCGTACGTTTTGCCACACAGCTGAACTTCTACATCGAGGACGAGACATTCGAGGCTCTTTGCGAAAACAAAGAGAGAATAAAAATTATATCGCGCGAGAGAATAAACGACGAGTTGAACAAAATAATGATGTCGCCTACCCCATCAAAAGGTTTCATAGAACTTGACCGCTGCGGACTGCTCGAGATAATATTTCCACAACTAACAGCCATGCAGGGAGTTGAAACCAAGAACGGCTATAGTCACAAAGAGATGTTCTACCACACGCTCGAGGTGCTCGACAACATTGCCAAAAAGACCGATAACCTGTGGCTGCGCTGGGCGGCATTGCTGCACGACATTGGCAAGCCCAAGACAAAGCGATGGGACCCGGTGATGAAATGGACATTCCACAACCACAACATTGTTGGTGAAAAGATGGTTAACCGCCTGTTCCGCGACTATAAGATGCCACAGAACGACAAGATGAAGTATGTGGCAAAGCTTGTATCGTTGCACATGCGCCCTATAGCTATTGCCGATGACGAGGTAACCGACTCGGCTGTGCGTCGCTTGTTGTTTGATGCCGGTGATGACATAGATGACTTGATGTTGCTGTGCGAGGCCGACATTACATCAAAAAACGAGACACGCAAAAAACAGTTCCTCAACAACTTCCAGATTGTGCGCCAAAAGCTTAAGGATATCGAAGAGAAAGACCGCGTACGAAACTTCCAGCCACCTGTCAACGGCGAAGAGATTATGCAAATATTCGGCCTTGGCCCATGCGCTGCAGTAGGACAGCTGAAGAGTGCTGTAAAAGAGGCCATTCTTGACGGAGTGATACCAAACGAATATGAAGCAGCACTTGCACATATAATGAAACTTGCCGAAAAAATGGGACTAACACCACAAAATAATAATTGACACCATCAACAATTATTGTTTTTTAGCAACAAATGACCATATTGCCATAAAAATATATTCACTACCTTCGCAACAGAATGCGAATACAAAACACCAATAAATGAGAAAAGCACTTATTTTTACAGCAATAATATTATCCTTGCAGGCCGTTGCACAGAACATATCATACACAGAGTATATGGAACGTGTATTCAAGGAGAACATCTCCTTGACCGCCAAGAGCCTTGACCTTGACATAGCCGATGCCGGTGTTACAAACTCAAAGGTGTTCAACGACCCTACCCTGGCCGTATCATACACAAATAACGAGGACTGGAGCAAAGGACTTGGACAAGGCATAGAGGTTGAGCTGGGAAAGAGATTCACATTCGGTGTGCGCCGTGAACGTATGAACATCGCCGAGAGTGAGCGTAAGCAAACCATCGCCTTATTTGAAGAATATATACGCAACTTTCGTGCAGATGCCACAATAGCATATCTTGAACATCTGCGTGCCGGAATGATACATGCCGAAGCCATTGAAGTTTATAACAGCTTGAATGAAGTGGCAACAAACGACAGCATAAGATTCATCAAAGGCGACATAGCCGAGAGCGACTGGTTGGAAAGCCGTATGGCACAGGGAGTGGCACGTAATGAAGTTCTTGATACTGAAGCGAAGCTATGCAATACCGCCATAATGATGGGATATTATATGAACTCTCTTGCCGGTGCCGAGAATTTAAAAGGTACAGGCACACTCGAAATTAACGGAGAGCCTGCACCCATACAGGAATATATAAACACAGCACTCGAAAGACGCCCCGACATTGTTGTTGCACTTGAACGCGCCGATATGGCAAAGGCAAGAGCTAGATTCAACAACGCACAACGTCGTCCCGAGCTGGACATAAACATTGGTGCTACATACAATTTCTCAAACCCCGATTTCACAACCCTAAAAGCAGGTATTGCGGTGCCTTTAAAATTCTCGAGCCTAAACAAAGGTGCAAGGATTATTGATGCGACAGTAGCGCACCAGACAGAGATTGAGGTAAGCGAAGCACGTCTGCTGGTAGAGACAGAGGTGATGCAGGCCTACCATAGCTTTAGCTTCACAGTAAAGCAGGCCGAGACTTTCTCGAGCGATATGCTCAACGATATGCGCAAGGTGGTAGAAAACAAGAGAAAGGCATACGAATTAGGAGAAATACCATTCCTGGACTATTTGATAGTACAACGTAACGAGAACGAGATGCGCCACCAATATATTGATGCTCTGTTCAACAAAGCTGTAGCGTGGGTTGAACTGCAACGTTCAACAGGACTTGCGCTACAATATGAGGCAAAATAAAAAGAGGTTTTAAACCTCTTTACTCACGCCTTCAACATAGTGCCTATGTTCTATCGTGTCGCCGTCAAGAACCACATAATCAAATTTTGACACCCAGTCACCAAGAAAAAACACATGCGAACTCTCTCCCAAAGTTACGTCGGTATCAATGTGTCTGTGACCGAATATAAAGCAATCGACCGACGGGTGTGATGCAAGGTATTTCTTGGCAAACTTCATGCAATCCTCTTTTTCATCGCCAAGATACGGCACCTCGCCATTTATCTTATGCTTAATCATGCTATGGTGTGCCCACTTGTGACCGAACCATACGCTCCAGCGCGGATGTACCATCGACAACATACGCTGCAGAAAACGATTGTGGAACATTGCACGCAACATACCAAAACCTCTCTCGGTAGAAAACTCATCACCATGAGCCACAAAAACCTCTTTTCCGTATAGCTCAACAAGACATGGTTCGCGGTGTATTATCATACCGCACTCCTTTTCAAAATAATCGATACACCAGATATCGTGGTTTCCTGTAAAGAAATGTACCTCAATACCGGCGTCGGTCAGTTCTGCGACTTTACCCAAAAAACGCGTAAAACCCTTTGGAACAACATTCTTGAATTCATACCAAAAATCGAACATATCCCCAAGCATATATACAGCCGAGGCATCCTTCTTTACCTTGTCGAGAAATGATACAAGACGACGTTCGTGCGTGCGACGATGTTCTATCGCCCACGAACCAAGGTGTGCATCGGAAAGGAAATATATCTTTTTCATGGGAACGATGATTTACTTATAACAAGCCGAGTTCAAGTTTAGCCTCCTCGGTCATCAGGTCGTAACTCCACTCCGGCTCGAACACAAGGTTGAGTGCCAGGCTCTTTACGCCCTCTATAGACTCCACCTTCATACGCACATCCTCCATCATGAAATCTGCTGCGGGACAGTTGGGAGCAGTCAACGTCATATCAATCTCAACGGCATTATCCTCTTTTACCTCTATACGGTAAATAAGCCCCAAGTCATAAATATTGACAGGTATCTCGGGATCATAGACCGTCTTTATCATCTCAACTATTTTCTGTTCAAGCTCAATCTTTTCCATAATAGTTCTATTACATTCCTTCATCGCTATAGCTGTAGTACTTATCACCTGCAACTATAATGTGATCGAGGAATCTTATATTCATAACCTTGCATGCCTCGCGAAGGTTCTTTGTCAATTCATTGTCATCCCTGCTGGGCATTGTATTGCCCGACGGATGATTATGGCACAATGCCAATGCTGTAGCGCGTTTTATCAGTGCCTCACGCATCACCAGACGTATATCGACCATAGTTGCTGTAAGGCCACCACTGCCAACAAGTGCGCAGTCAATCACTCCATGCTTGCTATTAAGCATTATCACATAGCATTTCTCTACGTTTTCGTCGCATAGCATAGGGTGGAAATAGTTGAAGAGGTCGAGCGACGACTTTATATATTTACGGCGCGAGATATCATCACCTTCGCGACGCTTCCAGAACTCGCATGCCGCAGCCACCGTCAATGCCTTAGCCGGGCCTATGCCTTTAAACATACAAAGGTCATCGACTGTCATGCGCGACAACATGGCAATGCTGTCGTTGCACGAAGCAAGAACTTTACGCATCAGCTCCACCGCCGAGTCGTCGGGCGTGCCGGTACCTATAAGTATAGCCAACAGTTCGGAATTGCTAAGTGTAGAAATTCCATTCTTGATAGCCTTCTCGCGTGGACGCTCATCAACAGGCCACTCCTTTATGGTACGTTTCAGCTTGCCCTCTTCCATTGCTTACCCTCTGTTGTATATCTTTGTCAGTCCCTCTTTTGTTTCCAACGGGCGACGAAGAACCATCTTGAACCAAAAGGCTTTTAAGAAGCCTGTTCCATAACCGGTTATCTGCACCACTGCAGCCACCACCGACAACAACGCCACCTTAAGACTCTTGTTCTTAAATAACGAGTCGCTAAATATAAGCAATAGATATGCCAAGGGCAACAGTAGCAACAATGGACAGAAGAACGATGCCACAAGCAAAGCTACCCCCATAAGCAACAAGGCTGCCGGCGCAGTATGTACCACCTTAAGCGAGCCGGGATGTATGAGTTGTAACCATATTCTTGCTTGACCGAAGTTATTTACCTGTTTGAAAAAACGACGCATATCTATTCGTCGTTTGTGATATACGAACACCTCGCGTATAAGACGTATCTTGAACCCCGTGTTACGTATTCGTATGCTCAAGTCGATATCTTCTCCCATCATATCCTTGAAGTCGCCTACAGTGTCATAAACCTTCTTTGAGAGTCCCATATTGAAGGTACGCGGGCAGAACTTTTCCATAACAGCCTTACCGCCTCGTATTCCTCCTGTTGTCCAGAAAGATGTCATAGCATGGCTTACAGCCTTTTGCATATCCGAGAAGGAATCGTCCGCCGCATCTGGACCGCCGAAACAGTCGCAATATTCGGATTTCATAGCCTCCTCGAGCCTCTCGAAATAGAACGGTGGCAATATCACATCGGAATCAAAAAAGAGAAGATAATCACCATTGGCACGTTTCATTCCATAGTTACGGGTGTCGCTACGTCCTGAATTATCTTTGTAATAGTAGTGGATATCAAACAAAGAACGGTAGTGACCAAGCAAATGGTCACACCGTTCTTTCGATCCATCTTCTATAATCACCAGCTCAAATGGCTTTACCGTCTGAGCCGCCAGACTGTCGAGCAATTCCTTTACCTCGCCGGGTCTGTTATATACCGGAACAATTATAGAGTATAACAAGTCTTTATAAATTATGCTTTTACACGACCAACGTATGAGCCATCACGAGTATCAACCTCAACAAGCTCACCTTCGTTGATGAAGAGAGGCACGCGGATTTCAGCACCAGTCTCCAATGTTGCAGGTTTTGTAGTGTTGGTTGCTGTATCACCCTTTAGACCTGGCTCTGTGTATGTAACAGCCAAAACAACCTTAACAGGCATATCAGCGAAAAGGATAGTCTCGGTTGAAGCATCAGTTACAACCTCAAGGTTCATACCCTCCTTCATAAAAGCAACACCGTTGATCTGGTCGCCAGAGATATTAACCTGTTCAAATGTCTCCTGGTTCATGAACACATACTCATTACCCTCCTGATAGAGATACTGATAAGGACGACGCTCTACGCGAACATCTTCAAGCTTTTCACCGATGTTGAAACGACGCTCCAATACGTAGCCGTCAACAACGTCCTTAAGCTTTGTACGCATAAAGGTGTTACCTTTACCAGGTTTTACATGCAAGAAATCTATGCAAAAATACAACTTGCCATCCATACGGATTGCAGTACCGATTTTAATGTCTTGAGCGTTAATCATAATTTTATTTGTTTTTTTTGTTAGAATTGTTCATTTTCAATGCGAACAGCACTGCCTTTTCGCATACCGACTGCAAATATACAAAGAAACGAGCAAAATAATATTAAGTTTACTTAAATATTTTACAGCGAGTATCGTGTATATTCGAGCTTTAGCTCAAATATTGCACAAACAAGCAAGAAATATGAAGCAACTTCGTTTTTTACAGCGAGTATCGTGTATATTCGAGCTTTAGCTCAAATATTGCACAAACGAGCAAGAAATATGAAGCAAGTTCTTCTTTTTTCACATCGGGTGCAATGTATATTCTCACAAGCAGTCATCAACATCTATTTTAGTCAATATTTCTCATTTATAATTTATTTTACATAAATTAAACCTTGTACACTTTCACACAGTCTAAATTTTAACTAATTTTGCAGATTGAAACAAACTTGATATAAACATCATAAAAATATGAACAAAACATTAAAATGGAGCCTTGTTGCGGCTCTTGTCATCGCAGTAGGAGTGTGGGGATATTTCAAGCTAATGCCACACCAGAACGAAGAGTTGGCTAAAGCAGAAGGAATGCCTAAAAGCACTAAAAAAGTTCTAAGTGTGAATGCACAGATTATCAAGCCTCATCTACTTACCGATGAGATTCCTGTTGTAGGCAGCCTTGTTCCAGACGAAGAGGTACAACTCT
The DNA here is from genome assembly GCA_045644465.1 of Bacteroidaceae bacterium. Lineage (GTDB taxonomy): Bacteria > Bacteroidota > Bacteroidia > Bacteroidales > Bacteroidaceae > HGM04593. The sequence continues at coordinate 21,503 of JAZRGV010000008.1, read as the reverse complement.
CCTTTGAGAGCGCGGGTAAAATCACCGACATTTTTTTTGAAGAAGGCAGTTTTGTAGAAAAAGGCACATTGCTTGCTAAAATCAATGATGCACAGTTGCAGGCACAATTAAAAAGTCTTGAGGCAAAAGTTCCGCTTGCCGAAGAGAGAGTATATCGCCAAAATGCACTGTTGCAGAAAGATGCTGTAAGTAAGGAAGCACTTGAAATTGTAAAAACAGAACTTGCCACACTCAATGCCGACATAGAGAAGGTGAAGGCACAGATAGAGATGACAGAGCTTCGTGCACCATTCGATGGTATCATTGGTTTGCGTCAGGTGAGTGTGGGAGCATATGCTTCGACAAACACTGTCATAGCCAAACTTACATCACTAACACCAATTAAAATAGAATTCTCAGTAGCAGAGCGCCATTCAAGTGATGTAAAGAAGGGAACAAATCTTGAGTTCCGCGTCGATGGTAACCTTAACACATTTAAGGCTCAGGTCTATGCAACAGAAGCATCACTCGAAGCCGAGACACGTTCGCTACTTGTACGTGCGAGATACGCAAACAGCAAAGGCGAGCTTATGCCCGGACAATATGCCGACATACGTTTAAAGCAGAAAGAGATTGCCGATGCCATTGCCATACCATCGGAGGCAATTGTCCCCGAGATGGGAAAGAACAAGGTTTTTGTTTATCGTAATGGCAAAGCCGACCCTGTAGATGTTGTCATTGGCATACGCACAGAGAGCGAGGTTCAGATACTCGACGGCCTGCAGGTAGGCGACACCATCCTGACATCGGGAACATTACAATTGCGCAAAGGCACAGCCGTTAAAATCGCAACTTTGAAGTAATCACACCTAAACAGTACTATAGATGAATATTTCAGAATTGAGTATCCGCAGACCGGTGCTTGCGACGGTACTTACGATTATTATATTACTTTTTGGTCTGATAGGCTACAACACCCTTGGTGTACGCGAATACCCATCGGTTGATAACCCTATCATATCGGTTACATGTAGTTATGCCGGAGCCAACGCCGATGTTATCGAAAATCAGATTACAGAGCCGCTAGAGCAGAACATAAACGGTATTCCCGGCATCCGCTCACTATCAAGCGTAAGCCAGCAGGGACAGAGCCGCATCACCGTTGAGTTCGAACTTTCGGTTGACCTTGAGACTGCCGCCAACGACGTACGCGACAAAGTGTCGCGTGCACAACGTTACCTACCACGCGACTGCGACCCTCCCACAGTTTCAAAGGCCGATGCTGATGCAACACCTATACTTATGGTTGCCATACAGAGCGATAAACGTTCACTTCTTGAATTGAGCGAGATTGCCGATCTAACCGTAAAAGAGCAATTGCAGACAATCCCAGATGTCAGCGGTGTACAGATATGGGGTGAGAAACGCTACTCAATGCGTATATGGCTCGACCCTATTAGAATGTCGGCATACGGAGTTACACCTGTTGACATAAAAAACGCTGTAACCAATGAAAATGTAGAATTACCATCGGGAAGTATCGAAGGAAACACCATGGAGCTTACTTTGCGTACAATGGGACAGATGCACACCGCAAAGGAGTTCAATAATATCATTCTAAAGGAGAACAATGGCAACGTCATACGCATAAGCGATGTTGGCTATGCAGAACTTGGCCCTGCAGACATCAAGAGCTATATGAAGATGAACGGCGTTCCTATGGTGGGAGTTGTTGTTATACCGCAACCCGGAGCTAACCACATAGAGATTGCCGATGCTGTGTATGATCGTATGGAGGTGATGAAAAAGGACTTACCTGAAGACATCGATTACTCTTATGGTTTCGACAGCACAAAGTTCATTCGTGCATCTATCAATGAAGTCAAGAGTACTGTATATGAGGCGTTCATCCTTGTAATCATCATTATATTCCTTTTCTTGCGCGATTGGCGCGTTACTTTGATTCCATGCATCGTTATTCCGGTGTCACTTATTGGCGCATTCTTTGTGATGTACATTGCAGGATTCTCAATCAACGTACTCACCATGCTTGCCGTGGTACTTTCGGTTGGTCTTGTGGTGGATGATGCTATTGTGATGACCGAGAACATATACATACGTATTGAGCAAGGTATGCGACCATTCAGAGCCGGTATCGAAGGTTCAAAAGAGATATTCTTCGCTGTTATATCTACCACCGTTACCCTTGTAGCAGTATTCTTGCCAATTGTATTTATGGAGGGCACCAGTGGACGTTTGTTCCGCGAGTTCAGTTTTGTTGTTGCCGGTTCTGTTATCATTTCGTCATTTGCTGCGCTCACATTCACTCCTATGCTCGCAACAAAGATTTTGAAGCGACGCAAGGAGCAGAAATGGTTCTATCGCAAAACAGAGCCTTTATTTGTGGGATTGAACAATGCATATGAAAAGTCGCTCAATGCTTTCTTGAAAAGAAGATGGATTGCAATACCTGTAACAATAATAACCTTTATACTTATTGGTTGGCTATGGGGTGCTATTCCGTCGGAAATGGCACCGCTTGAGGACCGTTCACAGATTACCATAACCACAAGAGGTGCCGAGGGAGTAAGCTACGAATATATGCGCGACTACACAGAAGACATTACAATGCTTGTGGATTCACTTATCCCCGATGCTGAATCTGTAACATCACGCGTGTCGAGCGGCAGCGGTAACATAAGAATAACACTCAAGGACTTGGGTGAGCGCGACTATTCACAGATGGAGATGGCAAGCAGACTCACCGATGCGTTAAGCACCAAGACAAAGGCTCGTGCATTCGTGCAACAACAGTCATCGTTTGGTGGGCGCAGAGGAAGTATGCCTATACAATACGTTATACAAGCTGTAAGCCTTGAAAAACTGGAAGAGGTGTTGCCTATATTCCTTGAAAGAGTACACGACAATCCAACATTCCGCATGGCCGACGTTGATTTGAAATTTACAAGCCCTGAAGTAAGAGTAAACATCAACCGCGACAAGGCAGGAACAATGGGCGCCAGCGTACGTGACATCGCCGAAACATTGCAGTATGGCCTCAGCGGACAACGTATGGGATACTTCTATATGAACGGAAAACAGTATGAAATCATTGGCCAGGTAAACCGCGTACAACGCAACACCCCTACCAGCGTAAAATCAATTTACATACGTAGCGACCGTGGCGAGATGATTCCGCTCGACAATCTTGTAGAGTTTGTCGAGTCGGTTACACCACCTAAACTATACCACTACAACCGTTTCCTCTCGGCAACAATATCGGCAGGACTTGCTGATGGCAAAACTATAGGTGATGGACTTGACGAGATGGACAAGATAGCAGAAGAGGTTCTTGACGACACATTCCGCACTGCTTTGACTGGAGACTCAAAGGAGTTCCGCGAGAGTTCATCGAGCCTAATGTTCGCATTCGTATTGGCATTGGTACTTATATATCTTATCCTTGCTGCACAATTCGAGAGTTTCAAAGACCCGTTGATTATTATGCTTACAGTGCCACTTGCCATTGCCGGCGCATTAATATTCATGAGCGCCAACGACATAACAATGAACCTGTTCAGCCAGATTGGTATAATTATGCTCATTGGACTTGTTGCAAAGAATGGTATCCTCATCGTTGAGTTCGCCAACCAAAAGCAGGAAAGTGGCGAGAATAAGATGGAAGCAATACGCAGTGCATCATTGCAACGCCTGCGTCCAATCCTGATGACAAGTGTATCTACCATTCTTGGATTGTTGCCTTTGATATTTGCAACAGGCGAAGGTGCAAACCAACGTATAGCTATGGGTACAGCCGTTGTGGGTGGTATGGCATTCTCAACAATACTCACAATGTACATTGTGCCTGCAATATATAGCTACATTTCAACAGAACGTATTAAAAAGGAACAGAAATGAAACGACTGATAATATATACCTTGTTTACTCTGCCTATGCTGTTTGCAACAGCTCAGGAACAGGCTTATACATTGAGCAGATGTATTGAGATTGGCTTGGAAAACAACTACTCACTGCGCATAACACGCAACGAAGAGCAGATAAGCAAAAACAATGCTACCCTTGCCAATGCCGGATACTTGCCAACACTCGACTTAAGTGCCGGTTACGACGCACAGTTGAACAGCAACAATTCAGAAATGCGCGGAACAGGAGAGATACAAAAAACACGCAATGCGTTTGACCAAGTGGCCAATGCCGGACTGAACCTTAACTGGACCATCTTTGACGGATTCAACATAAGCACAAACTACAAACAGTTGAAAGAACTTGAACGCATGGGCGAGACCAACACACGCATAGCCATAGAAGACTTCATCTCTCAAATGGCAGCCGAGTATTATAACTTTATACAACAACGTCTGCGTCTGAACAACTACTATAATGCAGTGTTGCTTTCGAAGGAGCGTTTACGTATTGTTGAGGAGAGATACAATATCGGTAACTTCTCGCGCCTTGACTACCAGCAGGCAAAAGTCGATTTCAACGCCGATAGCGCACAATACATGAAACAGCAGGAGATTGTAATCACATCGCGCATTGCTTTGAACGAGATGATGGCAATAGATCAAGTATATACCCCCATCGAGACAGAGGAAAAGGTCATTATTATAAACGACACTCTTGACTTTGTAGATTTGTGGAACAACACTCTCAGCAACAACGCAACCCTGTTGCTTGCCGGACAGAACAATGCATTGGCAGAACTTGACTATAAAAAAGTGCTGTCGCGCAACTATCCATATGTCAAATTCAAGGCTGGATACGACTACGGCTTCAACAAATACGGCAACAATACCGTTATACGTCGCCATGCATGGGGTGGAAATGCAGGCATCAGCATAGGTTTCACTTTGTGGAACGGCAATCGTCGCCGCGAAATGCGCAATGCAAAGATTGAAATGGAGAATGTGAAACTTACACGCGATAGGTTAGAACTGTCGCTCAAAGCCGACCTGGGCAACCTGTGGCAGGCATACCAGAACAATCTTGAGCTGCTCAATCTGGAGAAGACAAACGTAATCACTGCACGCGAGAACCACGAGATTGCCAAGGAGCGTTACATGCTAGGCGACCTCTCAGGTATTGAGATGCGTGAGGCACAACAGAGCCTTTTAGATGCAGAGGAGCGTTTGCTTGCTGTTGAATATGATACTAAACTATGTGAAATTTCTCTGATGCAGATAAGCGGAAAGATAACAAATTTCATCAAATAAGAGTTATTCCATTATATAACCTTATATATAATAAGAAAATTTGAAATCAATAATTAAGTTTGTATTATACACAGTGTTGTTTGTGTTGCCTATAGAAATGACAGCACAAACAACAGGCACTATATGCGGTAAGGTAATCGATGGCGAAAGCAATGAACCATTGGGTTTTGTAACTATCGCTCTTGTCCCAGAAGGAAGCACTGCCCCTATTGCAGGATGCAGCACTGAAGATGACGGAACATTTGAATTACCCAACGTTAAAATAGGGAAATACACAATAAAATTCTCTTATGTAGGATACCACAACGATAGCCGTAGCATAAACGTTGCTGCAACACGTAACAATATTGGCACTGTAAAATTAAAGAGTGACAGAAAACTACTAAAAGAGGTAGTGGTAACGGAACAACGCTCGCAAATGAGCTTTGACATTGACAAGAGAGTATTCTCGGTTGACCAAAGTATCGCCACTGCAGGAGGTACGGCAAGCGATGTTTTGGCTGACATTCCATCGGTTGAAGTCGATACCGAAGGTACCGTTTCGCTACGAGGTAGCGAAAGTGTTACAGTGTGGATTAACGGCAAGTCAAGCGGACTCACAAACGACAATCAAGGCGACATCCTACAGCAGTTGCCGGCAGGTTCTATTGAGCGCATAGAAGTTATAACCAACCCATCGGCTAAACACTCCCCCGAGGGTACTGCCGGAATAATCAACATCATTCTTAAACGTGACCGCAAAGCCGGATATTACGGAAATGCACAGGCCGGAGCCGATACACGAGGCGGATTCAATGTGGGAGCAAACGCAAACTACAGCAGTGGTATTATTGATGCGTATGTGGGGCTAAACTATCGTAACATGCGCTTCAAAAACAAAGGATATACCAATACAAAATATTTTGACCAGCAGAGTTTTCATAATCAGACAAGCGTAGGTAGCCATAACCCGAACAACATCTTCGCACGTGCAGGAATAACATGGCATATAACAAAAAACGATGATGTTTTTGCCAATGTTACAGGAATGTTTGGCGGTGGAAAACATATAAGCAACATCAATGCCCAAAGCGGCAGCCTTGATGCAGACGGCAACATTCTGGAACCTACCGAGCTAATGACACGCACCACCGACCAGAATGGCAAGCCACGTATGTACAACGTAGAACTTGGCTACACACACCGTTGGAGCGATACACATTTTATAGACTTGTCGGTGGGACATCACTCATGGCAACAATCACGTGGAGCAACATACCGCCAGGAGACCGTTAATAAAGAAACAGGTGACACCGTGAATAGTTACCAATTCCAGGATAACCGAAACAGAAGCGACAAGACAGAGATAAAACTCGACTACCAATATAAGATAAATGAAAATCATCGTATTGAAGCGGGATACAAAGGTGATTTCGCAAAAGACAACAGCCCTGTAATAACATACACCGACGAAAAGCACAGCACCCCCGACCACAATTTGTATAACGTATTCGACTATAAGCAGCAGACTCACGCTTTGTACGGCACATACTCGGGAAGAGTTGGCAAATTAGGATACCAGTTGGGACTTCGTGGTGAGTATTGGGAGGTAAGTACACGTTCAACCGACTGGAACGATGTGCAGACCGGCAGTGAAAAAGCATACAGCCACAGCAACTTCTTTAAATTATTCCCCAGTGCATTCATCAGCTACGAGATAAGTGACGGGCATGAGATACAGACGAACTATACACGCCGTTTGCGCCGTCCATGGGGCGGACAGCTCAACAGTTTCAAGAACATCAGCGACTCGACCAACATCTCTTACGGAAACCCGGAGCTCACCCCAGAATACTCCAATGCATATGAGTTGAACTACATTAAGAACTGGGAGAAGCACACGCTTTCGTTAAGCGCATACTACCGTACAACTGACGACGTAATAGAACGCATAAGTTACAACGAAGGAAAAGTGATATACACCACCCATGAAAATGTGGCACAGACACAGTCGGCAGGTCTTGAAATTATAGGCAAGAACAAGCTTTTCAAGATTCTCGACCTAACAACAAGCATCAACCTTTTCTATTATAAACTAGATGCTTTCAAATATACCATCAACAACCACGAGATAACAGGAACACCCGAAGAGAACTTCTCGTGGAACGCACGTATGACAGCAAGCGTAATATTGCCATGGAGCATAACCATGCAAGTGACAGGACGATACAATGCACGCCGCATTGTGGCACAGGGATACCGTGAGCCCGACTATATGCTCGACATTGGCCTACGCAAGATGTTCAACCAAAACTGGAGCCTCAGCCTCAACGCACGCGACCTACTCGACTCACGCAGTCGTCATTCGATAACCGTCAACGATAATTTCTATCGCGACAGCAAAAACTCGCACGGTGGGCGCACATTCGGTTTTACACTGACATACAACTTCGGAAATATGAAAGCAAAGATGCCGAAACGCAAGCCCCAAGAGATATCAAACAGCGGATATGACGACATGGACGGCATGGGAGAGATGTAATACAGACAAAAAGCAAACGTTTTCGTTTGCTTTTTATTTTTTTATAGAAAATATTTCTTCTTTTCATAAATGTTTACGAAATTTGACGGCAACAAACAAAACCATAATATGGCAAACACAGAAAACAAACAAAAAGTGGACCGCATTGCAGTCCGTTTTTCCGGCGACTCCGGCGACGGAATGCAGTTGGCAGGAACAATTTTCTCCACCATTTCGGCAACAGTGGGAAATGACATATGTACATTCCCAGACTATCCGGCCGATATACGCGCCCCACAAGGCGTACTAACAGGTGTTTCGGGTTTTCAGGTACATATCGGAGCCGATAAGGTACTTACCCCTGGTGACCAATGCGACGTACTTATAGCCATGAACCCCGCCGCATTGAAGACACAGCACAAGTATTGCAAGCCAACAGGTGCTATAATCATAGACACCGACTCTTTCACCGAGAAAGATCTTCAAAAGGCTGAGTTCAAGACAAGCGACCCAATAGCAGAGCTTGGAATTACTTGCGAAGTTGTGCCATGCCCTATAACATCGCTGTGCCAAGAGACACTAAAAGATAGCGGGCTCGACAACAAGAGTATCGTACGTTGCAAAAATATGGTTGCATTGGGACTTGTGTGCTGGATATATGACCGCGACTTGTCACTTGCCGAAAACATGCTCAGCGCAAAATTTGCAAAGAAACCGGAAATTGCTGAAGCAAACATCAAGGCATTACGTGCTGGATACGATATGGGACACAACACCCATACATCTATAGCGCACACATATAGCATAGAGAGCGATAGCGACAAGAAAAAAGGTCGTTACATGGACATCAATGGTAACAAAGCTACAGCATACGGACTAATTGCTGCAGCCGAGAAAGCCGGAATGCGACTATTCCTTGGTTCATACCCTATCACCCCTGCTACAGACATTCTGCATGAGCTTGCAAAACACAAGTCACTTGGTGTAATAACAATGCAGGCCGAAGACGAAATTGCCGGTTGTGCATCGGCTGTAGGAGCAGCCTACGCAGGAGCGTTGGCATGTACATCAACATCAGGCCCCGGTGTTTGTTTAAAGAGCGAGGCAATAAACCTTGCTGTAATAACAGAGTTGCCTCTTGTAATCATAAACGTGCAGCGTGGTGGCCCATCAACAGGATTGCCCACCAAGAGTGAGCAAACCGACCTGTTGCAGGCACTATACGGACGTAACGGCGAGAGCCCCATACCCGTAATAGCAGCTACATCACCAACAAACTGCTTCGACGCAGCATTCAACGCATGTAAGATAGCAGTAGAGCATATGACACCGGTTATTCTTCTCACCGATGCATTCATAGCCAATGGTTCATCGGCATGGAGACTTCCCGACATTAAGAACTATCCTGCTATTGTTCCACCATACGTAACACCAGAAATGCAGGAGGGATGGACACCATACAAACGTAACCCAGAGAACGATGTACGTTATTGGGCTGTTCCCGGCACGCCCGGATTCACACACCGCATAGGAGGTTTGGAAAAGAGCGCGGCAACAGGAGCCATAAGCAACGACCCAGCCAACCATCATAATATGGTTGAGACACGTGCAAGAAAGGTGGAAAAGATTGCTCTGGAGATACCAGAATTGCAAGTTGAAGGCGACAAGGATGCCGATTTGCTTATTGTTGGCTTTGGAGGTACATACGGCCACCTATGCGAAGCAATGCAGCAAATGAACAAAGAAGGCAAGAAAGTAGCCTTGGCACACTTCCAATACATAAACCCATTGCCACGCAACACCGAAGAGGTGCTTCGCAGATACAACAAGATTGTTGTTGCAGAGCAGAACATGGGACAGTTCGCAGGATATCTGCAGACAAAGATAAGCGACATCAAACTACACCGTTACAACGAAGTGAAGGGACAGCCGTTCACCGTTGCAACACTTGTAGAGGAATTCACAAAAATAATGGAGGGATAAGAGATGAGCGACTATACAGCACAGGATTATAAGTTCGGACAGCCACGTTGGTGTCCGGGTTGTGGTGACCATTCATTCCTTGGCGCACTACATAAAGCAATGGGTGAGCTCCGTGTAGCACCGCATAACATTGCAGTAATTTCGGGTATTGGCTGTTCATCACGCCTACCCTACTACATGAACACATATGGTTTCCACACCATACACGGCCGTTCTGCAGCCATTGCTACAGGAGCAAAGGTTGCAAACCCCGACCTTACGATTTGGCAAATCTCGGGTGACGGCGATGGCCTTGCCATTGGCGGTAACCATTTCATCCATGCAGTACGACGCAACATTGACTTGAATATGGTGTTGCTGAACAACCGCATATACGGCTTGACCAAAGGCCAATACTCACCAACATCAACACGCGGATTTGTAAGTAAATCATCGCCATATGGCACAGTGGAAGACCCATTCCGCCCTGCAGAACTATGCTTTGGCGCACGCGGCAACTTCTTTGCACGATGCGTTGCGACAGACATGGCAGGAGCTGTAGCATGCCTGAAGGCTGCAGCACAGCACAAGGGCGCATCGGTAACCGAAGTATTGCAGAACTGTGTGATATTCAACAACGGAACACACGAGAGCATATACACTAAAGAAGGACGTGCAAAGAACGCAATCTACCTTGAACATGGCAAACCCATGCTGTTCGGCGAGAACCGTGAGTACGGACTTATGCAGGAAGGATTCGGATTAAAGGTTGTAAAGATTGGCGAGAATGGCATTACCGAGAACGACATTCTTGTTCATGATGCACACTGCAAGGATACCACACTGCACCTAAAATTGGCATTGATGGAAGGACCGGACTTCCCTATTGCACTGGGTATAATACGCGATGTGGAGGCTATCACCTACAACGAAGCTGTTCATGCACAAATAGAAGAAGTCAAGCAAAGCAAGAAATACCATACTTTCAGCGAGTTGCTCGAGACCAATGAAACTTGGGAAATAAAATAAACCCGACGCCACTTATAAAATCCTCATCCAACATTACATTGGATGAGGATTTTTTTATTAAAAAGTAAGAAAAAAAGACAAAAATTAGCCTATATAAAAATAATCTATTATTTTTGAAATTGCATAAGAGGATATTTTATTAAATATTCAATAATTATCCAAAAATAACACAGAAACAATATATAACTTAATAAAAATTAATATGAAACTACTAAAATCAGTTGCAAAGTCATTATTGATGGCCGCAATCATGGGAACAATGTTTACCATGACAGTTGCAGACGCAGTGGCAGCAACAGCTGTACACCAACAGCAGTATGGCACAGCAAAAGGAACTGTTGTAGATGAGAATGGCGAACCTGTATTCGGTGCCGTTGTTTTCGTTGTAGGAACAACCAACTCTACATCGGTCGATTTTGACGGAAACTTTGAACTTGGAAATGTAAAACATGGTTCAGAAATTCGTGTAATGCTTATGGGTTACACATGTAAGGACCAAGTGTGGAACGGTAAGGACCTCAAGTTCGTAATGGCAGAAGAGAGCACAGCTCTCGACGAGGTTGTCGTTACCGCTATGGGTATTATGCGTAAAGAGAAATCATTGACCTACGCAACACAGCTTGTAAAGGCAGATGACCTTTTGAAAGCACCAGATGCAAACCTTGTAAACTCACTCGAAGGTAAGATTTCGGGTATCACAATTACACCGAGTGCCGGTGGTGCCGGTGGTGCATCAAAAATCGTATTGCGTGGTAACAAGTCTATCAACGGTAACAATGCACCTTTGATTGTCCTTGACGGTGTACCAATGACCAACAACATCCGCGGACAGCAAGGCAGTGCTGAATTCTTGGAGTCAAATGGAAGTTCAGAAGGTAGTGACCCGCTTTCTATGATTAACCCTGACGATATCGAATCTATGAACGTGCTTAAGGGTGCAAATGCCGCAGCACTTTATGGTTCACGCGCAGCAAATGGTGTTATCATGATTACCACAAAGAAAGGTAAAGAGGGTAAAATGGAGGTAACATTCAACTCAAACACCAACTTTGACATGCCGTTGCTGACTCCTCGTCTGCAAAACTCTTATGGAGCATACAGAGTCAATGCAGCAAACGAAGGTTCGATAAAATACGACAGCTGGGGACAAAGACTTAACGGTACAGGAAAACATATCCTATCGACTAATGCAGACAGACTTATTTCTCCTGAAGGAACAATACATAACGCATATCTCCGCAATTTTGCAAAGAATGACATCAACGATTTCTACGGCACCGGTATAATGACAACCAACTCGGTTTCGGTTTCAGGTGGTACTGAAAAGATACAGACATATGCATCTTATTCAAACACATATTCACAGGGTATGGTTGAATCAAACCGTTACGACCGTAACACATTTGCATTCCGTCAGACATACAAACTCTGGGATAGAATCACACTTAATGTAAATGTCAACTACAATCAGGCAAAAACCAAAAACCGTGTCGGTGGTGGTACAGTAGGTAACCCAATTTACCACCTCTATACAACACCTCGAGACGTTGACATGGACTACTACAAGAATAATTATAACTTGGAAGGAACATGGTTGTCTTCTCAGATTCTCGCAGCAGAGAAAGAAGGAGAAGACTTGAATGGTGATGGTATAACAGGTCAGCAGTATTATACAGGTGAACAAACATATTACGAATTTGACGAAAATGGTAATATCACCAAATACAACAACGGCTATAAAGAGTTGACAGGTCCTATGCAGCAATATCCATTCGTTGAAGCAAGAACAAACAACCCATACTGGTTGTCAAACATGAACTTCAGCGAAAACATAGAAGACCGTTTCTCTGCAACATTCAGCGGAACTCTCAATATTATTGAAGGTCTGAACCTGCAGGCACGTGTATCACTTGACCACACCAAATATACAAGCGAAAGCGGTGTGTATGCTACCACATGGGGACCAACAGATATGGACCGCTACGGAAGATACTACCTTACAAACAGCCGTACAAACGAAATATACACCGACTATATGCTCTCTTATAATAAGGAGTTTGCTAAAGATTGGTCAATTTCTGCAACAGCCGGTTATGTTGGACATACAGTAAAAGGTAATACTGTAGATACCAATATTGGTCAAGCTACCGTATATGTAGAGAACAACAATGCCGTGACAAATGTACCTGATGTCATCAACGGTTTTGAGCCACACTATGGTCATAGAGGTGCAACAAGAAAAAGCCTTAGCAGTGATTGGGATCAGGCAGCGCTTGCAACTGCACAGATTGGTTGGAAAGACGTTGTATTCATTGACGGTTCATATCGTCACGACTGGTATCGTCCATTCAAACAGTTCGCATACCTTGGAACAAAAGAGAGCTATGGTTACTTTGGTGTAGGTGCCAATGCCATACTCAGCGACATCATCAAACTTCCTAAATGGTTTGATTATGCCAAATATCGTTTAAGCTATTCAGAGGTAGGTAACTCTATTCCTAATGCCGTTTATAACGCAGTAAGCAAGAACGAAGGCACAGGAGCTGTAGGAGGTATGCAACGCAACCCGTTCACTCCAATACCCGAAAAGACAAAGTCATTTGAGACAGGTCTTGAGATGCAGTTCTTGCGTGATTGCCTCACCGCAGATATTACATATTACAACTCAGCAATGCACAATTCATATCTTGAAATTGCTTCAACAAACGGATTGCCACAGCCTGTTAATACCGGTATCATCCGTAACCAAGGTGTAGAAATTTCATTGGGATATGATTGGAAAATCAACAACAATTGGCGTTGGCAGACAAATGTAAACTTCTCATACAACCACAATAAGATTGTTGAGACCTACGAGGATAAGTTCGAAAACAGCAAAGATATTACAAAAGACATCATAAAAGGTAGAATCCAGCAGTTGTATCGTAAAGGTAACGCATACGGAGATATTTATATAACCGACTACACTCGTTACAAGAATGATATTTATGTTGAATACAAGACTGAGATGCTTCCTGATGAAAACAATGTAATGGTAGAGCAGCAAGTTCCATACTACAACCTGGAAGGTAAAGGAGAGTTGTATCACAAAGCCGGTGATATTTACATAACAAATGGTAAACCTTCATATGGTGGTTATGTAGATCTCAAGAACAACAAGATACGTACTTATGAGAAAAACCGCAAATATCAGAAGTACGCAGGCAACCTCAATAGTCCTTACCAGTTATCATGGTCAAATACATTTACTTACAAGAACTTCTCTCTATACTTCCTAATCAATGGACGTATCGGTGGAAAGGTTATATCAATGACAGAAGCTTATCTTGATAAATTTGGTGCATCTGAACGTAGTGGCGAAGCACGTCTATACGCTGAAAAGCACAATTTGTACATGGAGGATGGACGTCATGCAATATACTTGAATGACGGACGTGATAAGATTGCCGTAGAAGACTATTACACAGCAATGGGTGAGAGCGGTTCAGAAGAATATATTTACGATGCAACAAACTTCCGTCTGCGCGAATTGTCACTTGGCTACACATTCCGTAATTTATTCGGTGACTACAAGAACCTAAGCATCTCATTTGTATGCCGTAACTTGTTCTTCATCTATAAGGATGCACCAGTTGACCCGGATGTTTCTATCTCAACAGCCAACGGATTCGGTGGTGTGGATATTTTCAACTACCCATCACCACGTTCGTTCGGTTTGAACATAAAGCTTAACATCTAATATTGAATTTCAATAGTAAAAATAATATAATTATGAAAAAATATATAATGCTTGCAGGCTCAATGCTATTTGCTTCATTTGTAATGCAATCATGCTTGGATTTTGATGACCCGGGTGACGAGCTTGGCAATGGTTCTATGCAATTAGAAACAACAATCCATAAAGGAACTGTTGACGCCATCAATTACAAACACTTACCTACCGAAGCAGGTATGAAGGAGGCAATCGACGCCCTTAAGAAAAATGGATATTTGGGTCAGAGCCTTACCGGACAATACAATATGCGTGGCGGTAAAGAAAATGGTATGCCCGGTGCTCATGCATACCAACGTCAATACTCTCTTGGTCCAGACCTATATGCACAATACTTTGTGTTGCCGCACAAAGATTACATGTATGGCACACACACATCAACATACAATGTTTCGGCAGAGTTCAATAATGGTCCATTGGGAGCATACGGAATGGCAAAAAATGTACTTATGCCTTTATTGCGCCATCCTATGGTTGATTCCATACCTGAAATCAAGGCTATCAATCTTTTGTATTACTGCGTAATGGCACAGGAAAATGCAGATTTGTCAGGTCCGTTCACATACCTTGAGGACAAGGAAAATTCTATAGACCCGAGAAACTATAATGACCTTGAAACCATATATTATGGTATTGTAGAGAATCTTGACACTATAGTTGCATGTCTTAAACATTACGAGACAGAACGCCCTGATTGGTATAAGAAAAATATAGTTGGCATTTTGGACGCATACCATCAGACAAGCCGCAGCCTCCTGAACGGAGATAAGACCATGAATTCATACATCAAGCTCGCAAACTCTCTGAAACTGCGTATGGCAATGCATATTGTTAAGGTGCAGCCGGAAACTGCAAAGAAATGGGCAGAGGAAGCTGTTGCAAGCGGCGTAATAGAAAGTACTGAAGAGCAGCAAGGCTTATATCCTATGGTATCAGGTTTTGCGCATCCTCTGATGGAGATACAGGGCTGGGGTGATTTATGTTTCAGCGCATCATTCATAGGATTGCTCAAGAGTCTTGACCACCCATACTTGAAATATTTTGTACTACGTAACAGCAATGAAATCGTTGATAGAAGAACCGGTGAAAAGACTCCTGCCAATGATGATTTTTACGGAATTCGTGAAGGTATCCTTGTAGGCAATGGTCAGGTATATGCATCAAATCAATATCAAGCATATTCAAAATTTGACAGCAACATTTTGGGAAGTTCCCTTGCACCTCTCTACTTCGTAAAATTTGCAGAAGTTGACTTCCTGCGTGCAGAAGGCGCTTTGCGTGGTTGGAACATGGGTGGAACTGCTGAATTCTTCTACAATCGTGGTATTGAAAATGCATATTTTGAAGACCCGTTAATAGGACCTCAATACTCAGCCTATGTAAAAGACTACATGGCACTGGAAAGCCCTATTAACCACACTGTAAAAGACCCTATAGGCGACGGCACATGGGAAAGCTTTACAAAGATTGGTGTAAAATGGAACGAAGGTGATGACAAGGAAACAATGCTCGAAAAAATCATTACACAGAAGTACATTGCATTGTTCCCGCTATCAACAGAGGCATGGGCAGAACTGCGCCGAACCGGTTATCCAAGATTGCTTCCTGTTCTCAACCCTGATGACGGTGACGGAAGTTTGGAGAATGGCGACATCATTCGCCGCATTCCATGGGTTCCGACAGATCCTATAGCAATAGAGATTGTGGAGAGCAGCGGTACCACAGCTCTTGGAGGTTATGACGAACAGGCTACACGCTTGTGGTGGGATGTAAAAAAGAGTAACTTCTAAAAACAACACTAAAGACCGGCATTTCTATTTCAAGAGATGCCGGTCTTTCTTAATAATAAATCCAAAACAGGAATAAGGAGAGAAAGAGAGTAAAACTTTGAAGGATACGCGCTTGCAGTATAATAGAAAAAACAGAAATAAATACTCACTTTTTTTTGCATCTGACAAAACATTAATTAAAAATATTATTGTCAAAATTATATAGCAATATGCGTGTATGTTTCAAAAATATTATTACATTTGCTCATACGAAGTTAACATATCAAAGTGTTCATATTACATTCTGCAAGCTATATGATGTAATATGATAAAAATTGTAAGAAAAAACATTTTTTTTAAATATTTTATTCATTAACTAACCAAATTTCTGTATTTATGAAGAAACGTTACTTCGCAGGATTAGCACTGGCTCTTACACTTTTTGCATCTCCGGTGTCAGCTCAAAACGAAGAAATCTATGATTTCTCAGGTTTTGATACAAAAGCGATGCTAGACTTGTTCTATGATGTACACCAGGACGGTAGAGTTTATCCAACAATGGAAGAATTCGCAACCATCGGTATTCAAGCATCGGACATAGCATTCGTTCGTTCACACGTTCGTCGTGCCAACATCATGAGCCGCGCCGACCGTCTTGTTCCACAAACTTACGAGACACGTAACCTTTGGACAAACATCCCTATGGATGTGGGTTCTGATGGTCTTGGCGGTTATCCTAATGACAAATTCGCAGCCGATGTATTTTCAATGTGGCAGTATGTTAACCTCTTCGGTTCATGGAACCATTCATTCTTCCAGGCTCCGGGTGCATGGGTTGACGCAGCACACCGCAACGGTTCTGATATTTTCAGCGGTATCGCATTCTTTGAAAGCTGGACCGGTGATGGTGACAAGACATACAGCGCTATGATTACACAAAAGGATGCAAATGATCAATTCATTTACGTTAAGCCTCTTATCCACTGTTTGATGTACTTTGGTGCCGATGGTATCAACTACAACTGGGAGGACAACAGCTACAGCAATGCTGACATAGTCGCATTCCACAAAGAACTATGGAAATATGCTGCAGAGTGTGGCTATGACAACTACCACAGCGGAATTTATACATCAGCTTCAGGTTTCAATGTAGGTAATGCTGACGCTCTCTTTGGAACAAAAGAGACCGGTAAGACACACGATACAATGCTTAACTATGCAAATGGCGACTTCTCTTATATGATTGGTAGTACAGTTGCTGCAGCAGAGCAGGCATATGGCACAGCAGACGGTGTATATACCGGCGTATGGATTGTTGGTATGGACCGCCGTTGGACAGCGCTCGACGAAAATGCTAATGCACACAAAGCAGGTGTATGTCTTTGGGGTGAACATGGCCAAAGCCGTTTCATGAGCTACAATAGCGGTGATGGTCCATACGACACACAGGGCAACTATCAGAGACTTCTTGAACGCGCATTCTCAGGCGGTTACCGTAACCCAGCAGAACGTCCTGCAGTAAGCAATACCGGTAACAACTGGGAGAAGGATGGTGACAAACTTCCTCTTTCTACATTTGCAGGTATGGCTACTTGGATTCCTGAGCGTTCAGCAATTCAGGGTGGCTTACACTTCCGCACACACTTCACACTTGGTAACGGCGACCGCTACTACTATAAGGGTAAGATGTCTCACTCAAGCAGCTGGTACAATATGGGTGCTCAGGACCTCGTTCCTACTTATCGTTGGTTGCGCTACAAGAGCAACACTACAAATATCAGCAATGCTATCGAAGTTAACTACACACACCTTGACGCTTACACAGGCGGTTCATGTATAGAACTTACAGGTGCTTCAACAGCAGAAGGTACAGACATCATTCTCTTCAAGACAAACTTGAAGGCAAATGCAGATGCTTATGCTAAGCTTGCCGTTAAAACTCTTAATGACACAAAAGCTACTGATCTTTATCTCATTGTTAAGAAAGCGGGCAACGATGCTTGGTTAGAGTATCCTTACGGTGATGTTGCAGGCAACAACTGGGAAGAGAAGAAATTCGACCTTGCCGGTATTGCAGCCGGTGATGTTGTGGAGCGCATTGGTCTCCGCGTAAAGGGCAACAACGCAAACTATCAGTTGTATGTTGGTAAACTTGAGCTTAACGACAACTCTCCTGCCGTAGCTCCTGCAGAGGTTAAGGATGTTGTTGCTGAGGTGAAGAATGAATACAAGAACAAGATGACAGTAAAACTCCACTGGGACGTGAACGCAACAGCTGTTACACGTGCTGATTGGGGCTTGGTATACAACGATGAAGCAAACATCGACCACTTCGAAATCCTCATGAAGATGGGTGAGGACGGTAAGGTTGCGCAGGTAGGTACAACATCACAGTGGGCTACTATTGTTTCTAACATCACATTCGAAAGTGTAGAGGACGTACCTTTCATTGGTATACGTGCCGTTTCTACAGATCTCAAGACATACTCTCCTATTGCATGGGTTGAGGTCACACGTGGTAACCAAAACACACTTCCTGAGGAGGTTGTTGAGGACACATACGGTGTAAGTGCTATGGATCCAGCCTGCGAAGGCGCGGACATCGCACGTAGAGAACGCTATGTTGAGTGGATTAAGACAACCGGTGCTACACAGAACATTGATTATAAGGCTAACGGCCCTGTTGCTGATGGTTCACAGTATGCAGATGTTCGCGATCAGGTTATCGTAGTAGAACAAGGTCAGGAGATTACTATGACCATTAAGTGTGCAAACTATGGTGACGGTTTGAAGTGGTGTTTCGCAGGCGGATGGCTCGACCTTGATGCAAGTGGTGACTTCAATCACCCTAGTTCGATAGAGGACGATCCTCTTAGTGAACGTATCTTCTTTGCAGGTACACTCCGCGCAGCGACTCCAGAATTCCAGGATCCAGGTTTAACATTCACATTCAAGATACCAGAGGATGCAACTCCAGGACAGAGTCGCTTGCGTATCGTATTCTCTGATGCTTGGTTCGCAGGTATGTTCCTCCCTACAGGTTTACATGCTAAAGGTTTCTCAATGGACTTCAGTGCTGAAATCAAAGGAAACAATCCAGGACGCGTGGCAATTGACACACGTGACCAGGGCGAGGCAGAAGAGCCTGAGAACCTAAATGGTGGAACATCTGTTGAAAACATTGTAGCTGGTACAGTTTCTGTTGCTAAAGGTGCAGAGGGTGCAATCCTCTTCAACAACGTTGAAAAGGCTTGGGTTTACACAGCAGATGGCAAGTTTGTGAAATATGCTAACAATAACCCTGCAGCTGTTGCAGTTGAGGCAGGTGTATATCTTGTGAAGATGCAGAACGGTAATGTTATGCGTTCAGCAAAGGTACTTGTAAAGTAATAAACTGACACTTTATATAAGTTGCCGGCAGTGCGCTCATTGAGCGCACTGTTTTTTTTATTATCTTAGCGCAAGAAAACCAAAATAACACCATGCAAAAGATAAACACACGACGTGGGATGATGGCACTATCCCCAATCATTATTCTGTTGACAATATACCTTGTTGGTTCAATAATTGCAGGCGACTTCTACCGCATACCTATTGCTGTTGCATTCATGGTTGCTTCTATTTACTCTGTAACAATAACACGCGGAGCAACACTTGACGAACGCATCGACAGTTTTTCGAAGGGTGCTGCCAACCCGCGAATAATGTATATGATATGGATATTTGTGCTTGCAGGGGCCTTTGCTGCTCTTGCCAAGGCAATGGGGGCTGTTGATGCAACGGTACAGCTGACGCTTAACCTTATTCCAAGCAATTTCCTGCCGGCAGGTATATTTATTGCTGCATGCTTCATCTCACTATCCATAGGAACATCTGTGGGAACCATTGTAGCCCTGACACCAGTTGTCACAGCTCTTGCTACAGAGATGAACTGCGACACGGCATGGCTTGTAGCAATTGTAGTGGGAGGTGCATTCTTTGGCGATAACCTGTCGTTCATTTCGGACACCACCATTGCCGCTACGCAGACTCAAGGGTGTTCGATGCGAAGCAAGTTCCAGACAAACATAAGACTTGTTACACCTGCTGCCATAATAACATTGCTACTGTATGCCTTCAGCGGAAACAACATTGAACATATTGAAAGTACCTCAGTTACTATCAGTGATGCACTGAAATGTATCCCCTACCTTACCGTAATCATCTGTGCGCTCTTGGGAATGAATGTTCTTGTAGTGCTGATAACGGGTATTGTAATTGCCGGAGCTATGGGACTTATATTTGGAACAGTCGATGGTATAAGTATTTTCACAGAGATGGGTAACGGAATAATGGGAATGACAGAGCTTATACTTGTGACGATGCTTGCAGGTGGATTACTGGAAATTGTACGCATCAACGGTGGTATTGACTTTCTCATACGCATTGTTACACTACGTATGCGCTCAAAACGTGCTGCAGAACTTGCGATAACGGCACTGACAGCCCTTGCCAACATATGCACGGCAAATAACACCATCGCGATATTGACGGTCGGCGACATATCGCGCGACATATCAAAGAAGTTCGGCATTCAGCCACGTCGTGCTGCAAGTCTGATGGACACAACCTCGTGCTTCATACAGGGAATAATCCCATACGGCGCACAGTTACTCATTGCATCAGGACTCGCAAAGGTTTCGCCATTGGAAATAATCCCCAATCTATACTACCCTATGCTGATTGGAGTGATGATAATGGGGTCAATAATTATAAAAAGAGGAGCTAAAAAACCTCCTATGTCATTTTGAGTGAAACGAAGAATATAAAAGGGCAAACAATAAAAAAAGCGAGAATTTCATCGAAATTCTCGCTTTTTAAACGCTTATTACGCAGATTATCTACGCAAGCCGAGCTTAGCTACGATAGCACGGTAGCGGTTGATATCACGCTCCTTAAGATAGTTAAGGAGTGAACGACGCTTACCTACCAACATTGTCAAAGCTCTCTGTGTGCTATAATCCTTACGGTTAGCCTTTAGGTGCTCCGTCAAGTGTGCAATACGGTATGAGAACAACGCAATCTGGCTCTCTGCTGAACCAGTATCAGTAGTAGACGTTCCGTATGTGCCAAAGATCTCTTTCTTTTTCTCTGAATCCAAATACATAATTTGAAGTTTTTAAAAGGTTAAAAATATCTTTTGGCCGACAAATGAATGCATTAAAAACGCACTATGTTGCCAACGCGGATGCAAAGATACAACCTTTTTTCTTAACAGC
>JAZRGV010000007.1:0-13063 GCA_045644465.1 Bacteroidaceae bacterium | reverse complement strand
AAATGGGCCTTTGCAACATGCTCAGCTATTGAGACCATTGTTGTTGACAGCGAAAACAATGTATATGACAGCCGCAATAACTGCAATGCAATAATTGAAACAGCAACAAACAAACTTGTACTTGGTTGCAAGAACACCGTTATACCAAACGATGTAACAGCTATAGGAGGTGGGGCTTTTGACGATTGTACAGGACTCACACAGATAACAATTCCTAACAGCATTACAAACATTGAAGGCGATGCGTTCTGGGATTGCTCCGGACTTAAAGAGGTACATATAAACGACCTCACAGCTTGGTGTAATATAGATTTTGAACTTAGTAATGCCAATCCATTGTATTATGCACATAATTTGTATTTAAATAATGAATTGACAACTGAACTTGTTATACCAAATAGCGTTACAAGCATTAAAAAATATGCGTTCTACGGTTGCTCCAATCTAACAAGCATTACGATACCTAACAGCGTTACAAGCATTGGAATTTATGCGTTCAGGAGTTGCTCCGGACTTACAAGCATTACAATACCTAACAGCGTTACAAGCATTGGAGATTGGGCGTTCAGAGATTGTGAGAACCTTGCAGATGTATATTGCCTTGCTACAAATGTACCATCAACAGATAGTGATGCTTTCGATAGTTCATATATTAAAAATATGAAACTACACGTTCCGGAGGAGGCTATTGACAGCTACAAAACAACTGAACCTTGGAGCACCTTTGGAAATATTATTGTTTATGTAACTCCTAAATGCGCAGCACCTGTTATTGAATACAACAACGGAAAGCTCTCATTTGAGTGCGAAACAGAAGGTGCTGAATTTACCACCGACGTAACTTGCAGTGACATCAATAAATTCTATGACAGCGAAATCAATTTCTCTGCAACATACAATATCAGCGTATATGCAACTGCTACAGGATATGACAACTCTGATACCGTAAATGCCACTCTATGCTGGATTGAGTGCGACTGCAGTGCAAACGATAATACGACCGATGTTATCAATGTTCCTGCAAAGGCTGTGTTTGTAACATCGAACAACGGCACTATAAATATAAGCTGCTCACTCGAAGGAGAAGTTGTTGAGCTTTACACAATCGACGCCATGTACATTGGAAGCACAACCATCGAGAACGGCTGTGCTACAATAGAAAGCAGACTCTCTAAAGGCGATATCGCCATTATTAAAATAGCAGAAAAGAGCATTAAGGTTATACTTAACTAAACAAGTAATAACACAAAATAGGAAACTATACAGGCGTTGACAAAAAGTCAACGCCTGTATAGTTTCCTATTTACTTGAGATATTTCCATCAGCAAAAGGTAATTTCAAACAAGAAGGCACTATCAAAAATCACAGCTTGAACTCTTTGGTTTTACGGGAGAAAGCGAGAGGTGTCTGCAGGACGGAGAGATATGATACAAATCAAAAGGAACTACGTTGAATCAACGTAGTTCCTTTTGATTTGTAAAATTCATATTTTACTTCTGTGCAAACTTACGAGCCTGTTCCTCTATCAACTCAACATCCTCAAAGTAATTAATCTTCATTGCACGACGCACATCGGCAAGAGTATCCGCCGCCACAGCACGAGCCTCATCGCAACCCTTCTTAAGGAGAGCATAAACCTCGGGTATCTTAGCCTCCCACTCCTTGCGACGCTCACGAATTGGAGCAAGTTCCTCCTCGAGTATGGCAATGAGGAATCGCTTTACCTTTACATCACCCAAGCCACCACGACGATAGTGTGCCTTCAACTCATCAAGGTTGGGATATTCAGGAAGATATCTCTCAAAGTGCTCGGGACGGCAGAAAGCATCGAGGTATGTAAACACAGTGTTACCCTCTACCTTACCCGGGTCCTGAACACGCAGGTGGTCGGGGTCGGTGTACATTCCCATAACATGCTGACGCAACTCCTCGGCAGTGTCGGAGAGATATATGCAGTTACCAAGCGACTTACTCATCTTTGCCTTACCGTCTGTTCCCGGCAAACGCAAACACGCCGCATTAGTGGGAAGAAGAATCTCGGGCTCCACAAGAGTCTCGCCATATATACCGTTGAAACGACGTGCAATCTCACGCGCCTGCTCAATCATTGGCTGCTGGTCCTCACCTGCAGGAACTGTTGTAGCACGGAAAGCAGTGATATCGGAAGCCTGGCTAATAGGATAGGTAAAGAAACCAACGGGGATGCTTGTCTCAAAGTTACGCATCTGAATCTCGGTCTTTACAGTGGGATTACGCTGCAGGCGCGACACTGTAACAAGGTTCATATAGTAGAATGCCAACTCACATAGCTCAGCCACCTGCGACTGGATGAATATAGTACATTTTGAAGGATCGATACCTACAGACAAATAGTCGAGAGCCACTTCAATGATGTTCTGACGCACCTTTTCGGGGTTATCGGCATTGTCGGTTAGAGCCTGTGCATCGGCAATCATAATGAATATCTTGTCGTAAAGGCCGGAGTTCTGCAACTCAACACGACGGCGCAACGAACCAACATAGTGTCCCAAGTGAAGGCGACCTGTTGGACGGTCACCGGTAAGTATTATTTTGCTCATAATGACTTAAAATCTTCTTTTAAAAACGCATTTTTCGAAATCAATATGCGAAGATACGAAGAATATGCGAAAAACCAGCCAACAAAAGCATCCTTTATTTATAACAGCACGCCAATTACATATAGTTCCAACTATTTTGTACTTGTTTTGTAGTATTTCTTCTTCTCATTTTCGGACAAGCCAACCCTGCCACAACACCTTAATCATTGCTCTCAAAACTTTACTTTTGAAAAGATACGGAAAAGAGCCTCTAACGGCGATATATAACCGAGCATTTTTTCCAACAGAGCCTTTGGCGAAAGCGAAGCGGCAAGCTGTGTTGCCTGTACACGCAATTCATTCCTTTTCCTCTTCAGAGCCTTGTAATTCTCACGCTTCACCACACGCAATTCTTTATACGAAGCAATATTGCAATATTCACTCCTCTTCATCCTCCTTGGCAAAAATTATTCGACACATACGTTTCACAGCCTCATCAACAAATAGTTTTCTTTTAAACAGAGCCACCAGCAACGCCACAACAGCTATCGCCCCCACTGCTATGCAAAGAGCAAGAGCAAGCCCGGTGAATGGTGCTACTATAGCAACCATTGCCACAAGCAAGAATATGAAGGCAAGGAACAGGAGCATGAACAGTACAAACCCGCACGCCACATCGCCATACAACAACGCAAGGCTTTCAACAACAAGCAGTCTATAACTGTCAATGCTCCGCTTCACACACTCATCAGCATCGTCACAAAGAGTCTTAAAAATCCCTTTGATGCTCATAACACTACTCCTCCACCGTTACATTGATACTCTCGCCACAGTTGCATTTTTCACCGCACATGACAACAGTATCGTCAACACGTTTCTTTACATCATCGAGCTTCTGCTTGATATCGGCACGCAGCTCTACACCTTTCTTTGGAGCAAACAACAAAGCGATGACGCCACCCACCAGAACACCTCCGGCAAAAGCAGCACAATTGCAAATTCTCATAATCATAAATGTTTTAAAAGTTAACAAATGCCGGAAACCTTGCCATAATGTATCTTTATGCTAAAGAGATACATTGCACCCAAAAAACGAACTCTTCTTTCTTTTTTTATTCCATAAACAAAAAAAGAGGCACATTTTTGGCGTATAAGCCCAAAATACACTACCTTTATAGCCTAAAGCGACCCTTATGGCGGTCCGGTTAAACTTAAAACAAAAAGCAAATGAAAAAGTGCGCTCAAATTCTATTTTATTCTTTTGCCATTATTATTTTCATATGCTGCGGAAACGGCAACAAGAAAAGCAATACAGTTGTAGATAGAGACGACATAGCAATAACCCCTTTTGAATACCACGAGACATACGAGCTTAGCGAACACGCAAGTGAGTCGCCGACACTCAAATTCGATTTCTCGCTCTCGCTCATTGAGGCCGAGGACAGCGCTGTAACCAATAACATCAACCATGCTATCGCATACACACTGTTCGAGAGCGCGAGCAATTCTATAGAAGAGGCATGCGACCATTTCATTGCACAGCGCAAGAATGAATACAAGGAACTGTTGCCCGAGTATATAAACAGCAAAGAGAACGACATGCCAGCCGTGTGGTTCTACAACTATTACATTGCCAACAGCGAAGTTGAAAAAGGATACAAAGGCTATATCAACTACACAATAATGTGGGAAGAGTTCACCGGAGGAGCACACCCCAGCAGCTACTATACAGTGCTGAACTTCAACCCCAAGACAGGCGAAGAGGTTGTTCTTGGCGACATTCTTAAGGAAAACTACGAGACAGCCTTGACCGACATCCTCATCAATAACCTTGCAAAACAGTTGCAGGTAGAGGATATCGAAGGGATAAGGAAAAAAGGATACCTGTACCAAGACAGCGAGATGTTCGTTTCAAACAACTTCATCCTCGACAAAGAAAAGATAGTATTCATATACAACAAATACGAGATAGCTCCATACGCACTTGGAGATATCACAATCAATGTAACATACGACGAACTAAAAGACCTGTTGAAATAATGGAAAGCATAAAGAAATATTTCCCTAACCTTAGCGAAAGACAGATAGAGCAATTCGCAGCATTGTATGACCTGTATTACGACTGGAACAGCAAGATTAATGTCATTTCGCGCAAGGACATCGAGAACCTTTACGAGCACCACGTGCTGCACTCGCTTGCCATAGCCAAGTACATCACTTTCAAGCCCGGCACAAAAATCATGGATATGGGATGCGGAGGAGGTTTCCCCGGTATTCCGCTTGCCATAATGTTCCCCGAAGTAGATTTTCATCTTGTTGACAGTATTGGGAAAAAGGTGCGTGTAGCAGCCGAGATTGCACAAAGCATTGGGTTGACAAACGTAAAGACAAGCCATAGCCGCGCCGAGGAGATAAAGGACAAATACAGTTTTGTTGTCAGCCGCGCCGTGATGCAGTTGCCCGACCTTGTAAAGATTTGCCGCAAGAACATATCGAACGAGCAGAACAATGTGTTGCCCAACGGTATTATATGCCTTAAAGGCGGTGATATGAATGCCGAGACACGTATGTTCAAGAACTGTTGCGAGATAATAGACCTTGACAACTGGTTCAGCGAAGATTATTTCAAAGACAAGAAAGTTGTTTACGTTCAGATATGACAAACCCGATGAATATAAAGATTTTTGTTGTAAACCCTATTCAGGTCAACTGTTATCTGTTATGGGACGACACTAACGAAGCAGTGCTCATCGACTGTGGAGCATGGTCGAACGAAGAACGTCAGCGCATAAAACTTTTTGTTCAGAGCCAGGGACTCACCATCAAGCACTATCTCAACACCCATCTGCATTTCGACCATATATTCGGCAATGCATTTGTTGAAGAGACCTTTGGTGTTAAGGCCGAAGCAAACGACAAGGACTGGAGCTGGGCACAGAGCATTGCCGAACGTGTTGCCCGCTTTGGCATGCGCTACGAAGAGAGAGTGCCATCCTTGGGACGCATACTAAATGATGGTGACGAAATAGTATTCGGAAACCAAAAGATTCAGGTTATTGCCGTTCCCGGACACTCGCCCGGCAGCCTGGCATTCCACATACCCCAGCAGAAGGTTCTTTTCACCGGCGACGCCCTCTTTTGCCAGAGCATAGGACGTACCGACTTCCCCGACTCGAACCACTTGCAACTGATAACAGCCATAAGGGAAAAACTCTTTACCCTACCCGACGACACCGTAGTGTATCCCGGCCACAGCGAAAAGACAACTATCGGCTTTGAGAAAAATTACAATATGTATGTAAGATAAAAAGAAAAATGGAGAACAAGCGTTCTCCATTTTTTGTCTGTAGCACCCTACAGACGGATAATACAATTCATTCAGTTTATTCAAACACTAAAACTCATTCACATTGCAAAATTACATCGTAACGCCACAGGCTACAATCATAAAATATTATTATTTTAAGACAAACAGGTAACAACATATAATTAAAACCTTGTGTATAGTTATAAATAACTATAATTATTACCTATTTTAAGCATTATAGTTATTGCTTACATCCTAAAAGTGCCCTATTTTTGCATAAGCAAAAATAAATATTAAGAAATTAAGCAACATATATAAATGAAACTCTCGGAACTAAAGAACGGTGAAACAGCGGTCATTGTACGCTTATTGGGCCATGGTGGATTCCGTAAGCGCATAATGGAGATGGGCTTCATACGTGGTGAAAAGGTGAAGTCGGTACTCGACTCTCCCATGCACGACCCTGTGAAATACCACGTAATGGGCTATGATGTGCTGCTGCGCCGTAACGAAGCTTCAATGATTGAGGTTCTTCCCGAAGAAGAGGCCAGAAAGGAGTTGCCGCCATCGTCTTCGTTCAGTTGTCTCACGCTATGCGACAACTGCAACGGCATGAGCTGTGGTAACTGTATGCAGCGTAAGGTTGCGACACAACAGAGCAACATCATCAATGTAGCCCTTGTAGGAAACCCCAACAGCGGAAAGACATCAATATTCAATGCCCTCTCGAACCAGAACGAACACGTGGGCAACTATAGCGGAGTAACCGTTGATGCCAAGACAGGCAGTTTCAACTACAAGAACTACAGGATTAACATCACCGACCTGCCCGGAACATATTCCATATCGGCATATTCACCCGAAGAGATTTATGTACGACGCCACCTCTTTGAGCAGACACCCGACGTCATCATCAACTCCGTTGTGGCATCCAACTTGGAGCGTAACCTGTATCTCACTACAGAGCTTATAGATATGAACCAACGCACCGTAGTAGCTCTAAACATGTATGACGAGCTGATGGCAAGCGGTGCTATGCTCGACTATGAGCATCTTGGCGCGATGATGGGTATCCCAATGATTCCCACCGTTGCAAAGAACCGTCAGGGACTCGACAGATTACTCGACACCGTAATAGAACTCTTTGAGGGAAAAAACAGAACAATAAGACACATACACATCAACTATGGCAGTATCATCGAAGAGCTTATATCTCCGTTGTCGGTTGAGATGCACAAAGCCAATGACCTGCCACAACAGTTCCCCGTAAGATATTGGGCACTCAAGATGCTCGAGCAGGACAAGGAGAGCGAAAACCTGTTGAAAGATTGTTTTGAGTTGCCACGCTGGAAAAACCTGGCCGAGACAGCCGCTAAAAAGATTCAGACACAGACCGGCGTTGATGCCGAGACTGCAATAAGCGACGCCAAATACGGCTTTATCAACGGAGCATTGCAGGAGACATATAAACCAGGTAACAAAGACACACAGAAAAAGACACGACGCATAGACCGCCTTGTAGCCAACAAATGGCTGGGTTTTCCACTATTCATCTTCATAATGTGGCTGATGTTCAGCTCGGTTTTCGTGCTTGGAGCATACCCGCAGCAATGGATTGAAAGCCTTTTTGGATGGCTTGGCGACCTTGCCACACAGATACTTCCTGCCGGAGCCATACAGGACCTCGTTGTCAATGGCATAATAAGCGGCGTTGGCAGCGTGGCAGTATTTATTCCGCAGATACTCATACTTTATCTTTTCATATCATTTATGGAAGATTCGGGATATATGGCACGCGCCGCATTCATTATGGACAGACTGATGCATAAGATGGGCCTGCATGGCAAATCGTTTATCCCTATGCTTATGGGCTTTGGTTGTAACGTGCCGGCAATAATGGCCACACGAGCCATTGAGAGCCACAGCAGCAGGCTTATAACCATCCTCATCACACCGTTCATGTCGTGCAGCGCACGCTTGCCTGTGCTTGTGCTGTTTGCAGGAGCATTCTTCCCGCAGCATGCTGCATTGGTACTCATAGGCCTATATCTGCTTGGCATTGCCGTAGCCATAGTAACGGCAAGGCTGTTGCGCCTTACGAAATTCAAAAAAGACGAGACACCGTTTGTGATGGAGCTGCCACCCTACCGCATGCCTACCCTGCGAGCTACCATACGCCACATGTGGGATAAATGTGCACTCTATCTCAAGAAGATTGGCTCTATAGTTCTGCTATCGACCATCGTCATCTGGTTCTTGAGTTACTATCCAAGACCTAATGAAAAAGAAGCAACAAATGCCACAAGTAAAAATACTGAATATGTTACACCGACTACCGCCGAAAGCATCAACAGCAACTCATTCATTGGAATGGTTGGCCGTTTCATGGAGCCGGCAATGGAGCCGCTTGGCCTTAACTGGCGTTCAAGCATCGCCATACTCACAAGCATACCAGCCAAAGAGCTTGTAGTAAGCACCTTTGGAGTTCTATACAGTAACAGTTCAGACGAAGGCATTGAACAAGACATAAAAGCATCGGGCGACTTCACACCACGCTCGGCAATGGCATTTATGGTATTTATTCTGCTCTTCTTCCCTTGCATAGCCACAGTGGCAAGCATTGCCGAAGAGACAAAGAGTAAAGGATGGGCCATTTTCTCAATAGCATACAACACCGCTGTAGCATGGTTGCTGGCATTCCTGGCATACACAATAGGCGGAATATTATAAACAGAAAAAAGACACAATATGAGCAATAACGAAACAATATACAACAAACGCATGAAAGTAGCCGACCTGTTGGCTGCCGACAGTTCATTACTGTCAATACTGCAACGTCTCGACATTAAATTGGGATTCGGCGAAGCAACTATAAACGACCTTTGTTCGCGCTACGGCATATCGGTAGAGCTGTTTCTTATGATATGCAACATCTATTCGTTCCACGAGTACCAACCATGTATAAACAGTTTGGACAAGAACGATATAAAAAGCATAACCACCTATCTTCGTGCATCGCACCGCTACTACACCACCGTCTGCTTCCCCGTAATACATGAAGGCATACACACACTTGTAAAAGGCATTGACAATGTGAGCCAAAAGTTGATAGACAAGTTCTACGACGACTATGACAACGAGATTATCAATCACTTCAGATACGAAGAAGAGATAGTTTTCCCATACATTGAAAAACTGATGGGAAACAGTGGCCCCTGCGACACACAGTACCATATTTCGCAGTTTGAGGAGCATCACAGCAACATCAACGAAAAACTCAACGATCTGAAGAATATCATAGCAAAATACCTCGACGAGAAATACTCATCGCCACAACGATTCGAGTTGCTAAATACAATATATTGCGTAGAGAACGACCTGCGCAAACACTCACTCATCGAGAACAAGATACTCATACCATTGGTCGAGAAATTGGAGAAGAGCCATGAATAAGGAGAAGAAATACAAGGTAGTGCTCATCGAGCCGTCGGAGATTGTGGCAACAGGCATTGCCGAGATAATAAACCGCAATCCGGAGTTCAGTGTCGTACAGACATTGAGCAACCCTACATACTACAACTCCAACAACGACACCGACATCATCATCATCAACCCGGCAGTCATTGATTATAACGACAGACTCGACATCCGTTCATACTTTGGCGGCATAAGCTGCGCACTGGTAGCACTCGCACACAGTAACTACGAAGAGAACGTGCTACGCCAATACGATGACAGCATAGGTATATACGACAACTCCACACGCATAATACAAAAGCTCAAGACCGCTATAGAAGAGAACACACAGAACCCCAAGAGCGATATCAACGAGCTATCCTCACGCGAACGCGACATCCTGACAGCCGTAGCAAAGGGAATGACCAACAAAGAGATTGCCGACGAGTTCAACATATCAATATACACCGTTATATCCCACCGTCGCAACATCTCACAGAAGTTAGGAATAAACAGTATTCCCGGACTAACCGTATATGCCATAATGAACAAATTGGTTGATATGTCCGACTTCAGTTAAAGCAATATATGGCAGAAGAAATAAAAAATCGGCATATGTAAAATGGTGAGTCGGGTATTTCATCATTTTTACGACAAAATAAGAACATAAGCAAATGGCACAATCATTAGCGAAGAATTATATCCACATTGTTTTCTCAACGAAGAACAGAGAGAAGACGATGAAAAAAGAAGACCTCTCGGAAATATTCTCGTACATTGCAGGGATTGTAAAATTATTCATAGGCCCTTGACCTATGCTATAAAATATCGCTCCTACGGGGCTCACACAACACATTACAATATAATAGCCCTGAAAGGGCGACATTTGTCAGCATAGTCCGTTAGGGCTATGAAAAATGAAATATGGAATACATACAATTATTTATGGATACACCACAACTCAATGACCACAACAAGGCGGAATACCCGCCTATGCACACCACCAAGCACATCTTAAATCAGACCATGATTAGAATGTTCGGATGCGAACGTAGCCGCAACGCGCATATAGAGCGAAAGAAGAGCAAGTGCGACTACATTCTGCCATGCGAGCCCACAGCAGAACAGATTGCGGAGATAGAGAAAAATGTAAACGATGTCATCAAGCAAAACATGCCGGTGACCATAGAGTTCGTAACACGCGAAAACGTACCGGCCGAGGTTGACTTGAGCAAACTACCGGCCGATGCAAGTGACACTCTGCGCATTGTACGCGTTGGCGACTACGACACTTGCGCCTGCATAGGAACACACGTAAACAACACCAGCGAAATTGGCGAATTCAAGATTATCAGCCACACGTGGGAGAACGGTACTCTTCGTTTGCGTTTCAAACTTGTATAAATTTCATACATACGAAATATTTTTGTAATTTCGCAACCACAAAACAGAATAAAGAGAATGTTCGACAAAGCACAGACTATCATTTCATCAAAAACATCAGGCACTATCGAAGATATGTGCCTATCGGTGCTTTCGCAGATAACAGACAACAACATTCTCAAAATCTCATTCTTTGGCAAGGCACAGAGTAACGATGAGTATCTGCAGCACATAAAAATGCTGAAAGGCGTTGTACAAGGCTATTATACCCACAACACACCACTCATCAGCTATATAGCACAGGAGAGCTACACCGAGAAACTTGTTGCCGAGGTTACTATTCTCATCGACGAGAGTGCCACCATTGAACGCCACCGCAATTTCACTCTGCTCAAGAATGGCGAGTGCGCCGAACTCATAACAGGTGGAATTATTCCCGACGACATGTCGGCAAGCACATACGAACAAGCAAGCAACATTTTCAACGGCATTGAAAAAATGCTACATACCAATGGTTTCGAAATTAACGACATATACCGTCAATGGAACTACATACAAGGTATTACAATGCTCAACGACGGTAGCCAGAACTATCAGGAGTTCAACGACGCACGCTCCATCTTTTACAACAAATGCCAATGGTCCAACGGTTACCCTGCAGCTACAGGCATAGGTGTTGATGCCGGCGGTGTGGTTGTTGAAATTAATGCCATAAAGAGCCACATCAAGAACAGTCCCATTGATAACCCATTGCAGATTGCTGCACACAACTATTCCCAGAATGTCCTTGACGGCAAAGTCATTGAGGCGCTAAAGGAGAAAAGCACTCCCAAGTTTGAGCGTGCCCGCCTGCTTGGAAACACCATATTCATCTCGGGTACAGCTGCCATCAAAGGCGAACAGAGCATCGGTAGCCATAATGCCGTTGAGCAAACCGCCGAGACAATGGGTATTATGAACAGGCTTGTATCAAAGGATAATATCCCCACTCAAAGCAACGGTTCGCACTACTACCTTTTGAGAGTGTATGTAAAGCGCAAGAACGATGTTGCAGCAGTAAAGGATTACATGGATACTCACTATCCTGCAGCAATGAAACACTATCTTGTAGCCGATGTATGCCGCTCCGAGTTGCTTGTAGAAATAGAAGGCATAGCACACATTTGATATCACAAAAACAAACCGCCTGTCATTTAACGTGCAGGCGGTTTTTTTTGTGATATTTTCCATACAGCCTATAACAAAACATAAAAAGAAGATGTCGTACGAACAGAAGTACATCAAGTAGCATTATATAGTCAAGAACGGACCGCAACCGGCAGGCACTCAATAAGTCACTCATAGAGAGACTGCGACCTGGTTTACACCTGCATCATATAGAGGTCGTTATTGTCTTGGCTCGATTGCTGTCCGTTTCATTGTTTAACAACTAAAACAGATGTAATATGAACATGCTAATGAAACGAGGTGGACAGACATGGATTCCCAGTATCTTCAACGATTTCTTCAACAGCGACATTCTTGTACGTAACAGCAGCACCGCACCTGCAATCAATGTCATTGAAACAGAAAAAGAGTATAAGGTAGAAGTTGCTGCAGCAGGAATGCGAAAAGAGGATTTCAAGATACACATCGACAGCGAGAACGACCTCACCATCACAATGGAGAAAAACTGTAACTGCGAAACCAAAGACGGCAAGGATTGTTGTTGCGACGACAAAAAAGATGAAGAGAAATGCAACGACAACAAATGCGAAAATAACAAATGCGAAGAGAAAGGACGTTATCTGCGTCGTGAATTTTCCTATACACGCTTTCAGCAGACATTAATTCTTCCCGATGATGCCGACACCGAAAAGATAGAGGCAAAGGTGAAACATGGTATTCTAAAGATTCACATCCCAAAGAAAGCCAAGAGTAATGAAAACAAGATTGACAGAATAATTGCCATAGAGTAAAATAAAAAGGCAATCCTTTCGTGGATTGCCTTTTTATTTTGTTTTGACAAGAATTATCAGTTCTGCTCAGCGAAAGGAGTAACTGAAACGTAGCTCTTGTCGTTCTTGCCACGCTTGAATGTTACAATACCGTCAACCAAAGCGTAGAGAGTGTGGTCACTACCCATACCGATGTTTGCACCTGGGTTGTGAACTGTACCACGCTGACGAACGATGATATTACCGGCTTTACATGCCTGACCGCCCCAAATTTTCACACCAAGTCTCTGACTTGCTGACTCACGGCCGTTCTTTGAACTACCAACACCTTTTTTATGTGCCATAATACTTTAAACTTTTAATTAACCGATAACTTCCTTAACAACTAACTCTGTGAACTGCTGACGGTGACCGTTCAACTT
>JAZRGV010000006.1:0-207200 GCA_045644465.1 Bacteroidaceae bacterium | reverse complement strand
TATCTCGTTATTTTTCTTTGCCACCACCTCAACCGAAGAGAGCATATATTCAAACGGATTAAGTTTTACAAGACTGTCAGCCGCGGCTTTACTCATAGGAGTTCCAAGATTACGTTCCCAATAGTCGTATAGACGGAAGCCTGGCGAATAGTACCGGTCGAGAGCAAAATGGTATGAAATATCCCTGCTGTGCTTGAAAACAGTCTGTGGCTTGAGCGATGCAATGCGTGTGCCATAGAAATCTTCGAGTTCAAGGACAAAGCCACCAGCACTGTCGGTGCGGAATGTACTCATCTTTACATTTGTGCTGTCTGCCGCATAGTCAAGACGCACAAGGTTATATGGTTGCGCCGTCAATTTTACTTCTCCTATGTGACCGAATTCTCTCTCTCGTCTTTTCTGAAAGAAGTTTCCTTTAACGGTTATACCGCGCTCAATGGGTTGCATATCATTAATCTTGCGACGCGCAAGATTCTGCCAGCTGTATGAGGTCCAGCCGTGAGTGAGCATAATAAGGTCAAGATGCTCCTTGCGGTTTTCATTTGACGGGTTGAAATAGTGCATTGCGTCGGGTATGTAACCTTTTAGTTCCGAACCGAGCAGCATGTATGTATATATGTTGTGGCTGTATGATGTAGCCTGCGTCCCTAAAGCATCGCTTATTGCCAAAGAAAGGTTTGTGGCTTTTGAGAGAGGCTTTCCGTCGTTGCGGACAATTTTAAGCGTTATTTTCTCGTTTGGAGAGGCAGAAAGATTATTCAGATGATATCCGTTTGCCACAAGGCGCAAGCCGACTGTTTCCTGTGTGGTATTGTAAAGGGTGTCGTGTTTGACAAAGAACTGACGCTCGGCAATGGGGGTATTCTCATCGGCAAACAACACCGCACGGTTGACACCCTCGGGCAATTCGCTTTTCGCAAATGCCAAACTAAAATGGCGGTTTAGCGCACTAATCTTATTGTAGAAGCCCATTGTTCCGCGATGCAGCAGCAGGAAGCCCAACTCTTCTATTTCTGTCAAATTGCCGCTGATTTCTATTCTTATGCTGTCGCCATCCTCTTCAACACGCATCACAGCACCTTCGTCCAAAACCTTGGGCAGCTTGAATGTATATTTTTCATCTTGGCCTTTTTTGTTCTTTACGGTAACCTCGGCATGATATTTCGCTCCGGTTTCGGGCGTAAGTTCAAAAACGCCTTTTCCTTGATGCACCGGCAGAGCCTCGACAACAAGTTCATTGTTTTTGTATATCCTTATCTTCTCCTCGCTGAACATGCCATCGCCTTCGCGCAATTCAAAAGCGACACGGCTTGGCAATCCGCCGACAAGATGACCGCTCTCGGGATAAAAGTCGAGAGTTGCCTCGGTCAGCTCATGGCTAATCCACTTACCGTCCTGCATAAAGGCACGTCGCCTGTCGAGCATATTCTTGAAATCCCAGTTATCGGCATTCACCTTATCGAATATAGGAAAGACACGGCTGAACACTGCATCCTTGCCCCAGTTCAGCATATAACGTGTATAGGCTCTTATCTCATAATATCCGGAGAGTAACAGAGGATTCAATTCAAACTCACCATTACAACATCCATTATCATCAAGCTTGTACTTCTTGGTTTCAACAACATACCCCTCGGGTGCTACAAGTTCTACATAAAGCACCTTGCTCAGTATTCCCGGACGGTTGTCTGCTCCAAAAGAGACATACGCCTTGAACCACATCGTTTCGCCTAAATAATATGCAGTATTGTCGAAGTGCAGATAGACGCGTTCTTGTTGCATCACACGCCCCACCTGCATAGCTCTAAGAGCCACACTGTCAATACAGCCTTGTGCAACGACCTCGGTCGTCGCTGCAAACAGAAGCAAAAGATATGCTATAAGCGTTTTCTTCATAAATACATCTCTGTATGGAACAAAACAGGACAGCATCGTACAATGCAGCCCTGTTTAATCAATATCTTATATTACTTGATACCGAGTTTCTTGCGGATATCCTTAGGAATAGCATTCTTGTGAACAACGATGTTCATAGTCTTATAACGTGCAAAAGCCTTTGACGCATACCAGATACCATTGTAAGTACCTGCAGCACCCCAAGAGTTCTTAACCATATAATACTCCTTTCCGTTCTGGTCTTTTGCTATACCATAGATCTGCATACCGTGGTCATCGGTTGTTTCCCAGTTGTCGTATGCAATCTGACGCTCCTCCTGTGTACACCATTTCTCGTTTGATGGCTTTGGAGTAACTTTCTTCTCCTCTTCGCTCAACTTAAGCCATCTTGCCATATCAGAACCTTGAAGGTCGGCGCCATTTGCGTCATCGGGGAGAACAGCTGTACCATCGCGTGTAAAGCCCTTCTCGCTCACGTCACTACCCCAAGCGATTGTGTAACCTTCCATAATAGCATTGTCAAACACCTGCATAAACTCATCGATAGGAAGGTTGTATGACTGTGCCCAACGCCAGTTATCCTGAATTTCAAGAACGAAAGGCTTGTAGAATGGGTGGTGTGTGTAAGATGTCAAAGAGATATAATCTTCAGCTTTCAAGCCCAAAGACTCATAGAATGACTTTGGAGTATATTCCTTACCATTGTAAGTAAACTTCTCGGGACGCTCACCAAGATAGATATCGTGAACTGCCTCGATAGCCTTCTTCCAAAGAGGCTGACCCTCAGGACTTACCTGCAAGCTGCGCTGTTTGCCCTTTGCAATAGCAGCAACAACAGCATCGCTCACTGCAGAGAGCTCGTTGTGGTTGCTCAACTCCTTTCCGTACATTACACCCGGACGCATCTCTGCCTCAGGAACAAGACCGAACTTGTCCATACCATAGATTACGTCATAGAAAGAACCACCCTGTGAGAAAGATATATCACCGTGTGTACGTACAGCCTTGTCGGCACGGTCGAGATAAGTGTTGTGTACGATATACATCTCTGAAAAATCGAACTCACCCTTACCCATACGTAACAACTCCGACTCAATAAAAGCCAAAGATGAATAGCACCAGCAAGTACCTGCCTGGTTCTGGTTCTTTATACTTGTGATTGGATTCTCCTTTACCACTTCAAATTTAAGCGCAGGAGCATCCTGAGCAAAAGCGCCAAGGCCCACAAAAGCCAAAGCTGCAAACAAAATAGATTTCTTCATAGTATTTATTTAAATATTTTCATTAATAAGGCGACTGCCGCCATTCAACTTATTTATTCTGCAACCTCTTCAACATTACCCTTTATTGCATCGGATATTTTAGCTTCAAGTTCCTCTGCAAGTTCTGGATTATCGGCGATAAGTGCCTTTGTGCGGTCGCGTCCCTGAGCAAGTTTCGTCTCGTTATAGCTGAAGAATGAACCGCTCTTCTTGATTATTCCATACTGAACGCCCAAATCAACAATTTCACCTACACGAGAGATACCTTCGCCGAACATGATATCGAATTCCGCCTTGCGGAAAGGAGGAGCAACCTTGTTCTTAACAACCTTTACGCGCACCTGATTACCTATAGCATCCTCGCCATCCTTGAGCTGTGTTACACGACGGATATCCAAACGCACCGACGCATAGAACTTAAGAGCATTACCACCGGTTGTTGTCTCGGGATTACCGAACATGACACCGATTTTCTCGCGCAACTGGTTAATGAAGATACATGTTGTTTTTGTCTTGCTTATAGCTGAAGTGAGTTTACGCAAAGCCTGTGACATAAGACGTGCCTGCAAGCCCACCTTGTTATCGCCCATCTCGCCTTCGATTTCAGCCTTAGGAGTCAATGCAGCTACAGAGTCGATTACAATGATGTCGATAGCCGACGAGCGGATAAGCTGCTCGGCAATCTCCAATGCCTGCTCACCGCAGTCGGGCTGTGAGATAAGCAGATTGTCGATATCAACACCAAGCTTCTGTGCATAGAAACGGTCAAAAGCATGCTCCGCGTCGATGATTGCAGCAATGCCACCCATCTTCTGTGCCTCGGCAATGGCATGTATAGCCAATGTTGTTTTACCTGATGACTCCGGACCATAAATCTCGATTATACGACCACGTGGATAACCACCCACACCAAGTGCCGCGTTCAAACCAACCGAACCGGTAGGGATGACATCGACATCCTCGAAATTATCGTCACCAAGTTTCATGATAGAACCTTTACCAAAGTTCTTCTCTATCTTATCCATAGCAGCCTGCAAAGCACGAAGCTTCTCATTGCCTGCAATGTTTTCCAATTCTTCTTTTTTTGCCATTTTAAAATATAATTTAAGCAGAGGATGAATAAAAAGATGAAGTTCAAGGCTTGTGCAGGCTTCAAAACCGCAGTTTAGTAAACGTAAATGAGGATTTTGAAGACAAGCGTAACGCAGGAATTCGCTTTTTATTCATTCTCTAATTAAAGTTCCAAATCCTTATCAAACTCCTCGTGCCAAGGCAATCCCTTTGTGTTGAGCTGCTCCATGAATGGATCCGGGTCGAACTGCTCTACGTTCCAAACACCAGGTTTACTCCAAATACCTTTCAAGAACATCATTGCACCAATCATTGCAGGAACACCTGTTGTGTAGCTTACGCCCTGCATACCAGTTTCCTTATATGCCTCCTCGTGGCTGCAGTTGTTATATACATAGTATGTATGCTCCTCGCCATCCTTGATACCACGAATGCGACAACCAATAGATGTCTCACCCTCGTAGTTCTCGCCCAAATCCTGTGGATTAGGAAGCACAGCCTTAAGGAACTGCAATGGAACAATTTTTACAACCTCTTCGCCAGTGCCGTCGGCTTTGGGGGCCTTATATTCTACCTCATCAATGCGGCTCATACCTATGTTCTGAATCACATCCAAATAGGTCAGATACTGCTGGCCAAAGGTCATCCAGAAACGGGCACGTTTTATGGTTGGGAAGTTGATTACAAGACTTTCAATCTCCTCGTGATGCAAAAGATAGCTCTCGCGTGGACCGATGTTGGGATAGTTCAATGGTTGATGAATTTCCATAGGCTCGGTCTCAATATACTTTCCATTCTCGTAGTAAAGTCCCTTCTGAGTAATTTCACGAATATTGATTTCGGGATTGAAGTTGGTAGCAAATGCCTTATGATGGTTTCCGGCATTACAATCGACAATATCAAGATAGTGAATTTCATCGAAGTAATGCTTTGCTGCATAAGCGGTAAACACGCTGGTCACGCCCGGGTCGAATCCGCAACCAAGAATGGCGCAAAGACCTGCTTTCTCGAAGCGTTCGCGATAAGCCCACTGCCAACTGTATTCGAAGTGAGCCTCATCCTTGGGTTCATAGTTGGCAGTATCCAAATAGTTGCAACCGGTCTGCAGACAAGCCTCCATGATAGTAAGGTCCTGATAAGGCAAGGCCAGGTTCATCACGATATCGGGTTTATATGAGCCAAGCAGCTCCACAAGCTGTTCTACACTGTCTGCATCCACCTGTGCTGTCTGCACATTTGTTCCATACTTTTTGTTAAGCACGTCAGCCAGAGCGTCGCACTTCTTTTTTGTACGGCTGGCAATCATTATTTCTGTAAACACTTCCGTATTCTGGCACACCTTATGTGCCGCAACAGTAGCCACGCCTCCGGCTCCTATGATCAAAACTTTTCCCATTTTACTGAACGATTAAAAGTTGATGAATATTTTAATTACTTCTATATCAAAAAAAATACCACAAGCGCAATAAGCGCAATTTGCATGTAATATGCGAAGATACGAATAAAAGCAAGGAAATGCAAATTAATCGTTAACATTTTAGATATTTTAGATATTTTGGAATTTGAGAACAATTACAGGACATTTTGACAGACTTTTTGTCATACTCCACTATAAAATGGCATAAAAAATGCTTTGTTGGCAGATTTGCACATCAAAATCACTTTGGCACACAGTTTGTACTATAATTAGTGCAGGCGAACAAACAAGCCGCGAATAAAGTTGAATAATAACATAAAATAAATAAACGGATTATGGGAAAAATTATTGGTATTGACTTGGGTACAACCAACTCATGTGTATCAGTTTTCGAGGGCAACGAGCCCGTAGTTATCACTAACAGCGAGGGTAAGCGCACCACTCCATCAATTGTTGCATTTGACAACAACGGCGAGCGCAAGATAGGTGACCCTGCAAAACGTCAGGCTGTAACCAACCCACAGCGCACAATCTTCTCTATCAAACGTTTTATGGGAGAGAACTGGGCGCAGGTAAGCAAAGAAATTTCTCGCGTACCTTATAAAGTTGTTGAAGAGAACAACATGCCACGCGTAGATATCGACGGCCGTCTTTACACTCCACAGGAGATTTCTGCAATGATTCTCCAAAAGATGAAGAAAACAGCAGAGGAGTATCTTGGTCAGGAGGTTACAGAGGCTGTCATCACAGTTCCTGCATACTTCAGTGACTCACAGCGTCAGGCAACCAAAGAGGCTGGTCAGATTGCAGGTCTTGAGGTTAAGCGTATCGTAAACGAGCCAACAGCAGCAGCTCTTGCATATGGTGTTGACAAGGCAAACAAGGATATGAAGATTGCAGTATTCGACCTTGGTGGCGGTACATTCGATATCTCTATTCTTGAGTTCGGTGGCGGTGTGTTCGAGGTTCTTTCAACAAACGGTGATACACACCTTGGTGGTGACGATTTCGACCAGGTAATCATCGACTGGCTTGCAAACGAGTTCAAGGCTGAAGAGGGTGCTGACCTTACAGCTGACCCAATGGCTTTGCAGCGTTTGAAAGAGGCTGCAGAGAAGGCGAAGATTGAATTGTCATCAACAACATCAACCGAGATTAACCTTCCTTATATCACAGCAGTCAACGGCATGCCAAAGCACTTGGTTAAGACTTTGACACGTGCTAAGTTCGAATCATTGGCACACAACCTCATCCAGGCATGTCTTGAGCCATGTAAGAAAGCTATGAGCGACGCAGGCTTGAACAACGCAGATATCGACGAAGTTATCCTTGTAGGTGGTTCAACACGTATCCCTGCAGTACAGAAGGTTGTTGAAGATTTCTTTGGCAAGACTCCTTCTAAGGGTGTTAACCCAGACGAGGTGGTTGCAGTAGGTGCAGCTATCCAGGGTGCTATCCTTAACAAGGAAGGCGGTGTAGGCGACATCGTATTGCTCGACGTCACTCCACTTTCAATGGGTATCGAGACATTGGGTGGCGTTATGACAAAACTTATCGACGCCAACACAACAATCCCATGCAAGAAGAGCGAGACATTCTCTACTGCAGCCGACAACCAGACAGAGGTTACAATCCACGTTCTCCAGGGTGAGCGTCCTATGGCAAACCAGAACAAGTCTATCGGTCAGTTCAACTTGACAGGTATTGCCCCTGCACGCCGCGGTATTCCACAGATTGAGGTAACATTCGACATCGACGCAAACGGTATCCTCAAGGTATCGGCAAAGGATAAGGCTACAGGTAAGGAGCAGGCTATCCGCATCGAGGC
Source organism: Bacteroidaceae bacterium (assembly GCA_045644465.1). Classification (GTDB taxonomy): domain Bacteria; phylum Bacteroidota; class Bacteroidia; order Bacteroidales; family Bacteroidaceae; genus HGM04593. The sequence goes on along the minus strand of JAZRGV010000006.1, from coordinate 199,726 downwards.
ATCATCGGGCTTGAGCAAGGAGGAAATCGAGCGCATGAAACAGGAGGCAGAAGCAAATGCAGATGCCGACAAGAAAGAGCGCGAGAAGATTGACAAGCTCAACCAGGCAGACTCAATGGTATTCCAGACAAAGAACCAGTTGAGCGAACTTGGCGACAAGATTCCTGCAGACAAGAAGGCTCCTATCGAAGCAGCTGTACAGAAGCTCGAAGAGGCTCACAAAGCACAGGACCTCGCAGGCATCGACGCAGCTACAGCAGAGTTGAACAACGCATGGCAGGCAGCAAGTGCTGAGATGTATGCACAGAGCGGCGCTCAGGGCGCACAAGGCGCACAGGGTGGCCAGCAGCAAAGCAACAACCAGCAGGACAACAGCGACGTTCAGGACGCTGAATTCGAAGAGGTGAAGTAATAAATACTTATACTAACAAAAAAACGGCAGAAATATTAGTTTCTGCCGTTTTTTGTTATTTTAATTGCTGTTATGCAAAAAGGTAATAAAATGCCTCTAATTACACACAGCCGAGAGTTAACTATGCAAACTGCTTAATGCTTCAGTTTTTACTCTTTAGCACATCTGATTACAGTATTGTATTTACCACCGTTGCTACCGCCCTTGATTGGCAACGGATATTTCTCACCCTCTTTCCAGCCCTGCATGAAGACCTCGGCTGCATCGGGGAAGTATTGCTCACACCACACCATCATATCCTTGATATCATCCTCGCGCAAGTTGGTCTTTATCTCCGAGCCCGGGTTAGATGCTAAAGCCTTAACCTTTGCGAGCGCCTTGGCATACAGGTCATATACAGCACAATACTTCACACCATTCACGAATTTGTTACTACCAAGCTTAGCCTTTGACACCCAGTCGGCCTCCATGAAGTATATCTCAGGATAGTCGGGGCATACGCTCTTGGCCTTGTTTAGATATGTTATTGTACTGCTACGACGGTTTGCCTCGTCTTGATAGCGTGCCATATTCATATACAATCTTGCCTGAGCAAAAGGAGTCTGCGACTTGAATTCCGGGAATTTGAACGCTCTGTCGAGATAGGTGATAGCATCGGCAAAGTTCTTGTCTTTCGCATTATGTGCATCAGCTTTTTCATACGACCTTGCAGAAATTCTTCTTGCAAGTTCAAACGAAGGCTCAACGTCATACTTAAGACGCAATGCCTGGATATATGTCTCGGACTTCTTGTGGTTCGCCAATGGACTATTGATTACATCGTCATAATCACCCTCTTTCTGGAATTTCTCGGCCCAGTAATTTTCAAGAGCCTCGAAGTTGCTTGCATCGATGAAACGTCCTTCACCATATCGCAATGCTTCGTCAATGGGGCGACGCTGACTGTTGAACCAACGGCCAATGGTAACCCCATCTTTATAGATGTCATCTTTGTATATAATTGATGCAGGATCTTCAATATATGCCAACAAGTTATCCACACGTGTACGTACCAACTCGCAATCCTCTTCAAAGTTCACCTTACGCGTTTCGCGGTCGAGTCCCACTTCCCTGTCACGCACAATCCTGATATCTGCAAGGATGGCGAACTGGGCAATATCAACCATATCGATGTTCATATCGGTAGATGTAACTATCTGCTTGTATCGTGGATACATAAACCTTAGGTGTCTTATATCATTGTTGATATTGTTCATCAAGGTATCTCTTGATATGGAAGTTTGTGTGCTGTCACCGTTAAAGATAGAATCGACCATCGTGATATCTCTGTAATATCTCAACTGACGACCTCTGAATTTCGCAACAGAGAGAGTATCTTTATTTTTTGCTTTGTCGAGCTGTGCATTAAGTGCATCGAGGTTAAAGACAGCAAGGTCATACAACTCCATCAACTCATCGCGATGCTCCGACAGCCTGTCGTATCGCTTGTTCAAGGTATCGGCACAAAAACGTGAAAGAATCATCTTGGCACCATCGAGATACATATCGAGCGTTCTATCTTTGGTGCTGTTGAATGCAACCTTCCAGCCATCGTAGGCGTGCAATGCACCATTGTGCTCCGCCATTGTCTTTTTATATAGAGTCTTAAGTTTCTGCACATCATCGGCCGAGCGCTCCTTCACCTCAAAATATTTCCACGATGTTCTTTCGGGCAGATATCCTACAACAAGGCTGTCGGGAACAATATTCTTCAGTTTTGCACTGTCAACGGCTACACTGTCGGCTTGAGCAACAAGAGTTGTGCTGTCGGGCTGTACAACAAGTGCTGCACTGTCGGGCTGCGCTGCAGGTACACTGTCGTTCAGTTCTCCGAACATACTGTCATCCATCATCATTGCCATACTCTCTGCCATAGCCAAAGCCAAGCTGTCGGCTTGCGACATTGAAGTGGTATCGGCATATACATGATGCGGAGGATAAATGGTATATTCCATTCTATCATTCCTGTTGTGCGCTGTTGTATATGCAACGCTCAAGAGAGTAAATATTATTGCAAAAAAACAGTATCTCTTCATAAAAACAGACCTCATTAACAAATCTTCAACATCATCTTATCTTAAAGCTTACACCACACTCCAAATCCAACACACGCAATGGGTTGTAATCGATTTGCGGAGCCCACATATAAGCGTTCTGATGTATCTTAACACCAAGTTCGGCAAACACACCCCAGCGGCGTGTAATAGAATATTTTCCGTTCAAAGCAGCATGTATTCCGTACAAGATATCTTTGGGATACGATCTACCCACAGAAACCGTACTACCCTGCAATCTTAGCTCACCCTCATTGAGTTCGGTCTCAAAAGGCAAATGTTTCGACATCAAGACACCGCCATACAGAGCTATATCCCATTTTCTGTAAGGATTATATCCATGTATCATATTCGACAAGTCGAATTTCAAGTCGCAAATACCGTTGATAACCTTGAACTTAAGATGCCACAAGCCCTCATATTCAAATCTTAATCCATTGACAGACTCTGTATATGCCCACACATCGTTGAAGTTATGTGTGGTATAGTCGGTTTTCAGGCGGATACCGAAATACTTCAACGGCTGATACTCGAAAGCAAAGGCACCATTCATATTCATTATGTGCTTACCCTTGTATCGTCCACGCTCCATCACATAATTAGTACCGAACGAAGTGTAGATGTTCAAAGCCTGACGGAATCTTATTTTTCCGTTCTCCTTAAACTTATATCTTGGGTGCTCATCCTCTCTCTCTTCATACGGACGACGTTTCAGCCCGAACTCAAGTCCAAGGGTTAGATTGAATCGTTTATCGGTATATTTCTTCTCTATATAGTCATAAGGGTACTTATAAGGCACACCAAAGTTGACGAATGTGATACGTGGTGCAAGGTACAATGCCTTACCTTCGGGAAGCAACCATTTCACCTGTATGGCCGATGTCAAGCCACCATAGTAGCACGATGTCTGTCTTGAACTTTCGGTATATTTCCACTGGAATCCATATTCATATCCGGCCGACAATCCCAAATAGAATTTCTTCTCGTAGTCTTTCACTTTAAAAGGAAGAGTAAGCAAGTTCGCTACAACCTCGGCACGTCCAAAGAAATACTGCACTTTGGATAGATAATCATATTGTGGATGTCCCTTCGACACACTTGCCGGTGTGGTATATTTGTCCCAGTTACCCGAAGAGTATCCCGCAGCGAACTGCAAGCCAAGATGACGCGCAAACCAGTAGCCATATCCAAAAGCAAAATAACGGCCGAAATTCTCGGAGAGTTTTATATCGGAGTGTATCGATTGGAAACCGCCCTCAACGAACATATAATGCCTGTCGAACATAGGCTTCTCGTCGGCAGCAATTCCCATGAATTCATTTTTAATTGTATATATCATCGAAAGAGCTATTCCGTACGAAGCATTATAGCCGTATGATGAAGTATTCTTCTGCATACCGTTATAGCCCGACGACGCAAAGAGCATATACGGCTCCAACGCCAGATGTACTCTATTGCTTAATCTTACAGTGTTTCTCAAGCCCACCATTCCATACACCGAATGGGTTGTCTCTTGCCACACATTGGCTCTTTGGTAACCAACACCAAGGGTTGTCGATACATCAATGAGACGATTGGGGTTATAGCCCAGGAAATAGCGTGTAAGATTGAAATGATAGTTCAACTGCGCGCCAAATTTGTCAAGTTCAACGTCATCGTTTTTTACACCGTTACTTCCGAAACGTAATGCAAGACTCACCGAATGATCACGCGCAACGTCTTTACCAACGAACAAAGTATAGCTTGAACCGGCATTATAGTGATATTTTCCTCGACGGTTGATTTGCTCTACTCCTGCGCCAAAACCAAAGTATAAGTGTGACAAGAAGTTCGAGTTATCGAACTTAGTCTTTACAGGAATACGATAACGTTTTTGGAAAGCAAAGTTTCTGGCATCAAAACCCTTGTTCTCAGACCTATACACTATGTTCCCGTTCTCATTCTCGGGTGCCTTCACGCTATCGGCCACTGCGACAGAGTCGGCCATTGCCCACAGCCCGCCATAGGGCATAGCGCATACAGCCTGTGGCATCACAAGCACAAACAGGAGTAATATGTATATCAACCAATGCTTCTTCATCCCGGTTTATTTCTTTTCCATATAGTCATTCCTTATGCTCCTCAACAGGGCAAGGACATCTTTTTTCTCACTCAACTCTTTGCTGTCTCTCAAGTATATGTTGAATACAGTAATATATCTGTTGTCCAACGAGAAACATTTATACAAATTTGTTCTCAACACATCTTTGTCAGGGTTATCCTTCATAGCCTCTGTCATGGCACGGTCGAACCAGGGATAAGGATGTTCATCACCCAACGATGCATTCTCTTTCATACCTCTGTGCCACATCTCGGTAGCCTTTGAGAACACCTTATCTTCCGAACCGTCCTGCAGCAACAGGTCGGCATCGTTGCAGGCATACTGGAAATATGTCAGATCGTCGGAACAGCACTTTGCAACAAATATTGTAGCCTCTTCCAACAATTTCTTTCTCAATGGAGTGTTTCGGTTAACATAAGCGTTATATGCCTGACGCACCTTGAGTATGGCAGTCAGATAGTTACGTTTCACGCCATGAGGCAATTTTGATATGCCCTCACTTGCCTTTTTCAGCCACTCTTCGTCGTCGGCTATAGAGTTCGGGTTATCCATAGCAAGTGCAAGCACAGCATAGTTCAACGGAGAAGAGTCCATCACAAGGTCACGTGTCTCCTTGTCATCCTCACTCTCGCCTTTGTATTTTCCACGCAGACATCGCGAGAAAGCACGTAGTTTCTTGTACTCAAGATTAGTCTTTGCCGCCTCGGCAATGATACCCTCGAGCGCAGGAATATCCTTGTTATACTCCTTGTCCTTGCTTCGCAGAATCATTATGAGCTGGTTTGCCGCAACATCGGGATAGTTGATGTATTCGGTATATAGCTCCGTCTCATAATCTTTCTTGAATCGACGATACACCAATGAGTCCCTGCCTTGCGACGACTTGTAGATAGTTAGGTCAAGGTGAGGTTTCAACAATTCAAGGTCAATGGTGTCGCGTTTGATGTATGACGCAGCAAGCACCGATGCCGCGAACGGCCAACGATAGTCATCGCCAAACGGATAGAGAGAGCGTGTAGCTACCTCCTCACGTTCAGCATCCTTAAGATTATCGATAAGAATCCAATATACACCAAGCGGATAAGCCTTTGTAGGGTTTCTTCTGTAACGGCTCACAATGGTATCGACAGGCTGCTTACCCACCTTTGTTACCGCATACGAGTATTTTACAGCTCTCAATTTGGGAAGATAATCCTTCTTGATAAAATCGTTATACGAAGGCAGTTTCTTTATCTCGCGCTCCTGGTTTGCAAAGCTTGCGGCATCATTATCGTTCTTAACCGGATAACGCTTCACAATCTCGTATATAGCATTTGCCTCCTCTTCATAACCATCCTTCATCAAACTGTCGGCAAGCACATCCCATCCGGCCACCTTTGTCTCTCCAATCTCCACAGGACGACCACCTGCAGCATCCTTCACTTTCGACACCGCATAGGCAGCACGACGCTGTGCGAGGCTTTTGTTTGTAGCAAGCTTACCATCAGGCGAAGCCACACCATAGATATTCACATAGTTCAGCTTTGTGTCAGGATCAATCTTAGAGTGCTCCAACACATTATACAGAGTATCTCTCAAAGCCTTTAGCGAGGCATTACTTGCCGAGTCGTTAGGTGAGATTACAGTAGCACCGACAGCAAAGTTCAGACGAAGTTCACCCGGAGTCTGGATATTCTCGTTTCGCAGCGGAATCTCGAACATCTTCTTGTCGGGCATAAACTCTGTAAACGAATAGTCGAGGAAACGCAACGGGTTACGTCGTTCACCGTCGTTATGCACATCCTCGGTATATATTTCCGAGTTATAGTCATTTATGCTCACATGGAATCCATAAGGATATGGGTGTGAGGTATCGGGGTCAAATCCCTGGAAACGATCCTCAAGATATATGTTTATGGTATCCTGTGTTGCATTCACGCGCACATAGGGTTTTCTTCGCAACGAATCCTTCTCCATTTCGTTGTAGTATTCGCAGTCGCCCTGTTGGCGTATATAGTAGTTTATAGAGTCGTTTTCAAGGTCAAAGTCCATACGACGCAACTGTGTTGAACCATACTCCGACATATCGACATACACCGCTCTACCGAATGAATATATAGTATCGGACTCAACATCAGAGATATCCGAGCGGTCATAAAGAATAGGTTGCACCAATATTCGCATATTATCGCACACCCTATAGGGGAAACGGTACGATATAGAGCGCACCATACCCTCAATGCCCTCGTCGCCACCCGACACCACAGGTTCAGCCTCGCCATACGTAAGCGTCGATTCAATGACAACCTCCTCAAGACTCTTTTCACCCTCAAAGGTTACGTTAAGGTCGCCGTTAATTCTGTTCAGCGGATATATATGCTTATATTCACCATTCTTGTTAAGATTCTTTTCGTATGCAAAGGTAGGGTCGGTTGTCCACACCACAATAACACCGCCATCGGGAACCGAAATCTTAAAGCTAGCCTCATCGACGAACGTTTCGGGCGACACATAGTCACGCACAAAGTCAGGAGTGTCGTTAGGGCTGTCTTTCAACGATTTAACCGCATTTTTAGCATCGTCCATTGTGGCAAACGAATACACCACAACATACTCCTCATATTTGTACGAGAAGCCGCCGTCACCTGTTTCGGGATATGGTTCCAAGCGTATTACACCATTTACAGATGCACCCTGTGCATGCACTGCAGTCACGCCAAAGAACAAAGCAAAAAAGAGTGTTATTACAGCAATACGTATATTCATGGTTAAAATCGCATCTTTCTTAACATGGCAGAGCAAACAACCCCGCCGTTTATCTAATAATATATGATATTGAGACCGACAAATGCGGAGTCATCATCAATCCCCGGCTATTGTTCCTGTCGCCGAGTTCCTCATAATTGTCGCCCTTATAATATTCCTTTTGTGTATATAGGTTCGCGTCCAGGCCACCTTCAAGCTCAAGGTTCCATCGTTTTGAAAGATTGAACACATGTCCCAGGATTATTCCTGCACCCAACGCAACGCCATCATAGATATTCTTTCCCCAAGTGATGTCATATTGCGCCAAGCGCACCTTTGCACCTACAAACTGTCGTGTAAAGGGACGTCCGTTGAACCAGTAGCGGAAGTTTGGTGCGAACGAGGCAATCTGTATGTCCTGTCCCCACATCTTGTAGCAGTAAGCACCTCCAACTCCCAAAGAGTGCTTTTCGCCGACAACAAAATCGACATGTATATTAGGCATTGTAGCAACATCGCGCAGGACATCGCTTTTCAAAACCATCATCTGAGCATTCATCTTGAACGCAAAGATGATAAACACCGCTATGAAGAATATTCTTTTTTTCACCTTTTATTCAGCATTCATCAAGTTCCCCCAGCCGCCACGTTTCTTGCTTGTGAGAACCGAAAAGTTTTCATCAGCCTCCTCATCGGTAAACCCAAATTCCGGAGTATCGGTAGATGGAACATTCAAGGTGATATCGATAGTGTATCCCGTTTTTCCCATCTGATACTGCGGTTCACGTTCGAATGGATATACACGGGTGAATGTTCTGCCACCGCTTCGTTTGCGATATACAATCTTCACATTCTTAAGTTTTACAGACGGCGGTATATACAATACCGTACTTGCCGAGAATTCACGTCCGTTTATAGTGTTTCTTATCTCCGTGATATCGAATGAGACATTTTTGCCATTATTTTCCTCGGGATAGAAGTTACCGTTCTTAAGGTCGAGAAGGCCCACACCATTATTGCTGACACCCATCAGCAGCGAGTCGATGCGGATATATTCATTGCTATTGACATTGAAATCAACTTTTACCTCGGCAAAGGCATGATGATAATTCAGTTTAATGTCACCATCGCCCTCAATGGCATCTTTTTTCTTCTTGAAGATTTTACCTGTATAGCAATAATCCTTACGCATATGCTCTTTGATAAGGTCAAGCTTCACATAACAGGTAGTATCGCCCACCACCAAAGCATCTTTCTGATATGGATAGTAGGCATATGCCGCTATTGCGCTCCCCTCTTCAATAGGGAACGTGCGCAACAGTCCATCAACGGGTTTCATTACACCCGGATGTGTACCGGCGTATTCAGCATTTTTCAAATTAAGGCAGAACGATTCTTCGGTTAGCCCATACAAACAATCAACATCATCATCAACATCGTACTCTGTTATAGGCACAGCCACGATACCTGTTGAGATATAAGTTGTTGCAGCACGTGTGGCCCCCGTTTCCATCTCATTTGTTTCACAGGGAACAACCTCTATATCGTAATCGACATATTTGCCTGCTGAAAAATTTACAAGAACATCCTCTTTGGGCAGTGAGTCACCGCCCAAAGAGTGTTCTGTACAACCGATGAGAAACATCGGAAGTAAGGACGCAGATATTAATATCCACTTATTCATTAATCAATATCAAAGTTTAGATTCTCATCATCAGACTGGTCAGAATTGTAGTCTTTCCAAGGCTCAACTTCTGTAACAAGCTTAATCTCTGTTACACCGGTAGCACTGATATAGATGTTATATCTCTTTCCGGGTTCGAATGGGTTGCCATCCTTGAGTTTAATGGTCATCAACTTCTCAGAACGGTAAACATTGTTATGGTTATCCTTGTCACATATTACCATTGACATGTAATATACATTGTCGCCAGGGCAAACCATAATGCAGTCACCTACCTGTCTTCTCTGCGCAACATTTCCTTGCACATAGAATGGAACAGGATTCTTTGCAATTGAATCGCCATTTGCGTCACAGAGAGTAAAGTTCTTCAAAGCAGCACCTTGAACCTTCTCAACAGTACCTACTTCACCCTGTTCATTGGGGTCGCTGTCGGCAATAGTCAGTTTGAGACTGTCTGCAACGTTGTGCATTGTAATCTCCTTTACTGCAAGAGTCTCGAAATTGTGAAGATTTGAGTTTTCTGTCTCATTCTTCTCAAGAGGCTGGATGAAGAAACGGAACTGAGACAAGCAGTGCTTGAAATTCATCTTTGCAGCTGTTTCAGGTGCATTTCTGAAATATCTTGCACTGTATGCATACTTGTTGTTCTCATTGGCATTTACATCCTTTATTTCAGAACGTCCCCAAAGAAGGTCGGTCTTGCCATCGATTGTAACATCGGCAACAACCTGGTGTCTTGTATCTGTTATTTTCTTAATCTGACACTTGACACTGTCCTTGTTATAAGGGTGGTAACCATAGAAGTCGTATGCATACCAGCTGGTGATTGGGTAGTACCAAATATATTCCTGTTCCACACCATCAACAGTATCATCTACCGAGATTTTACCAGTTGCAGGGTCAACAGAACACTTAAGGTTATTCCAATACACACCATTTGTTGTTGTAGCATAATCAGTTCCATGGTTGAGCGATACGCCCCAGTTAGGGTCTGCAGCAAGATCTGAACCAATCACATTGGTTTTTCTTCCCGCCATACAGTATATACCAACCTTACCGAGTTCCGGAATGCTATCAACGCTTGCTCTTGTAGCAGGTGCCGACTGGCTGGCAGCGATACCTGCATCGAAAGAACCCGCAGCATTCAACAGAATGGGGATTTCTGAAAGGGTTTCATTGCCCGACTCAATAGAGTCGGACTCTGAACAGCCCACCAAAATGGAAGAAACTGCCAATAAAAGCAATAAAATTCTTTCTTTCATTTTTGGAAATTTTGATTATAAATTCAATTAAAACTCAACGTCGTCGTTGATTTCAACATCGTTAGCACCCTCTACGTAGTTCCATGGAGTGAGCTCAAGCTCAAGCTTGATTTCCTCAAGACCATAAACAACGAAGTTGATGTGGTACTGGTTACCAGCCTTGAAGTTTACAGGAGCACCCTGAGCATCAACAGGAAGCTTCAACTCGTTATACAATTTGTTTGTAATAATTGAGTCGGGCTCACCAGCCTTTGCAATATTCTGAGACAAAGTAACCTCCATTACGTAGCTTTCAGCAGGGAAAAGCAACATGCTCTCACCAACCTGAGTTTTAACACCCTTACCCTTACCATCTGTGCCAGCAGTTTTGTCCCATACAGGTGCAAATGGAGTCAAAGCAACAAGGTCAACATTTACGCTGTCGTTACCTGCTTTGATAGCAGCTGTATCTACCTGCATAAGTGCGATGTCTGCACCGAGAGGGTTCTTCAAGCTGTCAAGAAGAGCAGCAGGTTTGTTGCCAAGCCATGCGATAGAAAACTCTGCATTTGTGTAAGCAGCCTTTACAGTGTCGCCATTAGCCTTTACATAGTCTTTACCAAGAACCTTGATAGCCTCAACGCGAACGATAGTATCCTTCTCTGCGTTAGGAGTTGCGAAGAACTTCAAACGAGAAAGAAGGTGCTCGAACTTGAAGTGTGGCTGAACACCACGACGTGCAGAGTATGCGCTATAGCAACGAGCACGAAGAGCTGAATCCAAAGTGATGGTGTCAGAAACAGCAGCCTTAGCAATCATCAAGTCCTGTGTACCGTCGATCTCTACGTTAAGAATGTAGCGAGTAGTATCTGCATTGAGTGCAGGAACACCTACTGCTGCATCGTCAGCACGGTAAGCAAAGAAATCGTAGTTACCGCTCATTGGATAGTACTTAACGCCGTTTTCTGAAGCGTAGTCAGCATATACAACACCTGTCTGAACCTCCTTTGAGCTAGGAGCATAAACAAGAGCGTTCGCGAAAATAGGTGTTGTGTTATCGTTCTCTGTTGCAAGAACAAGAGAGTCCTTCTTGAACATATAAACGTTCAAAGCCTCACCATGCCAAATGTTACCTGTACCGATAGTATCACCAACAGTACCTGTACCACGAGTAGCAGGAGCGTTCTGCAAAACATCAACACGGCCACTACCTACGTTGAACAAGATAGGGGTTGCTGACTCCTCAGAAGGATTCTGCAATGTGTTGTCAGTGTCGTTGTCTGAACAACTTACGAAACCTGCAGCCAAAATAGCAGCTGCAACATAAAAAATCTTTTTCATCTTAAAAAAAATTTAAGTTAATAAATAGGTTAATTAAATCAATATTCTTTTTTTATTCCTCTTCAAAATCAAACATATTGTCTTCGTCGATAATGATATCTATAGGTTCACCCCAATCGAGTCCATCCATACTCAACTGAATCTGCTGATAACCATATACGTGCATCGTTACATTGTACTGTCTGCCGGCCTCGAATTTATTGTTTATTATAGTGCCATCGGGCGCAATTGTTCTATTTGTAAGAGCATAGTGAGCTGTGTAGCGGCGCTCCTTGCCGTCGGGAGTATTGTATGCACATTTGATAAACAGGTCGTACATATCGCGTGCCGGCAACAGCATACCCAATCCCAAGTTCGAGAGCAACTCATTCTGCTTAACTCGGTATGCATATTGTTGTAGGTTAATCTTGCTACCATCAACCTCACCCACTTCGTCACACAGGTGAATCTCTTCGAGTCTCTCGGTGTTGCTCAATCTCTCAATGCCGACCTGTGTTGAATCCTCGGCGGCAACGGTGAGATGCCAGTCTCTATGTGCCATCACATATACATCCTGAATGTATATACTATCGCTGAGCGCATCCTCTCCAATGAGGTTAAAGGTGAAACGCGCCAAGTGATGCTTTGCATTGAACACAGGAATGATGAAACGGTGACCTGTAAGAGTACTGAACACCAACTCGCGGTTAAGCACGTTCGACAGGAGCCACTTCTCTTCGGTTGGGTCAATCTCGGCCAGCTGCTTGTCTTCGAGGTCGGCCACAGCAGTGATGATATCCTGTGTGCCGTCGATTTTTATGTTCATATGTATCTTATCCTGCTCACGCATAACACCGCCGTCGATCTGCGCATTGTCTATGTGATATGCAAAGAAGTTATACTTGTACTCCTGGTTACGCTGGCTGTAGTAGTAAGGTATCTCGTAGTTCACAAAGTCGAGCACCTCGTTGTCCACAAGTTTAGCCTGTGCACCCATTCCTGTTTCAGGGTCATCGACAAGACAATACATTGGCTCATCAATGGCAAGCTGATCTTCCGAAACGTATCTCTTTGTGTAGTCGGCACCACCGTTATAGGCATAATTGTTTGTCAAGAACGAGTATATGTGGAATATTGCATTTTCCTTTATCGATGGTCTGTCGGCAGCAATCGCACCCATACCACGGCTTATGGTAACATAGGCAGGGTCGGTCATTGACATTATGACGGGTACATACTCCATAACAGGGTCATAGGGTATGGTATCGGAAGGCACCACATAGTCGGGGCTTATATAACTCTCGTTACAGCTGCACACGAAAGTACCGCATGTAATAGAGAAAAAGATGACAACAAATATTTTAACTATATTTTTCATAAACAATTATATATCTATATCAAGGTCCTCGCGGATAATCCAATGGTCAACTCCTGTTCCGGCTTCATAATCGGAACCATTATTGCCACCGCTATAAATATCGGTTTTCTTTATATTCAATTCATTTTCTATCTCAAGTACAATCTTTTCATTGCTGCCTGCCAACACATAACCATACTGGTTCATTGTGTTATACATATTTATACCCACGTGGAATATCTTTGATCTCTTTTGTCCTCTGTTATTGTAGGTATATGTATAAATGGCCAACTGCATTATACCGGGGCCGGTATCAAGTTCAGGGCTGTTGCTCGATACAAGGCCCATCACCGAGAAGTTTCCGGCATATTTCGTTACACCCTTCCAGGTGTCTCCTGTAGCCTGCGACTCGTGCACCTCGAAGAGCGTTTTGTATGTCTTTGAGAAGTCGAGTTTACCTGTCATAAGGTTCATGCCGCGTGGAATACCCGATATCTCGGCAATAATCTTTTCCACCACAACAGAGTCGCGGTTGATAGAGAAACGTACCTCAAAGTCGGGTGTCTTTTTCTCAAAAGCAAGTGTTACATCGTTTCTATGTGTATCCTCGAGATTAAAGACATCGGAATACTGGAAATAGACAGGCGAATTGCTTCGTGCGATATAGGTGGTGTATGGGTTGAAATCGACCCACGACTTACCGTATTTTTCTACCATATCGCTCTTAAGATTATGACTCCTATAGAAGAGTTCTATATCCTTATTATATATAACACTGTCTATCACACCGTCTGTTCTGAACCATCCACTTGTAGGTATATTCTCGAACATATCGTCGGTAAGTGTATTATTGAATGTAATGAAACGATACTCGCCTCGCTTCACAAACAGACGTTCATTCTCACCGGCACCACCCGATGCCGTTCTGTTCTTTGCAACAACATTGCCTACCTCGGATATATCGCCATAAGGCTTGTTGTATATGTATCGGCCCGAGCTCTCGCCATCGGCTACCGAAGTCATGAACGAGCATTTCCAAGAACGTACAATACGGTAAGCCACAACAATCATAGAGTCGGGCAACACAGTGCGTTCCTCTTCGGAGAATTTCGACAGGTCGTACGACAAATCGACCTCTGCCAGGTGCAGATGCGAATCGTCCATACATATATCAACCTCTGTTGTACATGCAAACATGCACAACAGAAGCGACATAACCATATATTTTACTCCCTTATAAAACATTCAACTCGTTATCAAACAATAATATTTTTTCACACTCAAGGCGCGTTACTAAGCTCAAGGTTCTGCTCAAGAGCATCTATAACCCCTGCATTGTCCTGCGAAGAATTGCTTTGCGACGATTCTTCAACAGAGAGTGAAGATGCATCAATATTGCCTTTTGCGCCACCCTCCTTGCCATCCTCGCCACCATCTTCGGCTATCTCGGCATTTTCAACCTTTTCGGTATCGGCAGCCTCCTTATCGGCATCGCCAGATTTTGCAGACTTAGCTTTCTTGCCGGCCTTGTTTTTCTTGGTTTTCTCTTTCTTTACACCCTCTTTCTTTGCCTTACCCTTACTTTTGGCAGCCTGTTCGGCATCACTTTGTGTAACGATAGGACCAACAATCTCTTCGAGCTTCACAAACTTATATACGTTACGTGCCTCTATCTCGTCGTTCAATGCTTTGAACGAATAGCTCTGTGGCGTTGCCAAAGCAAGGGTATCGACACCGAAAACGAAGTCAAGTCCATAACCTTTACCCGCTTCACCTGTTATAACCTCCATCTTCGCGGGCATTGCATCATAGCCTATCTCTTTGCCTGTTGATGAGATGTTATATTTGGTGTTGAAGAATCTCACGTTACTGTTGACGTTCGACACCGACTGCACCATAAGTTCTATGAGCCTTATACCTGTTACAGAGTCGTTCTTCTCGAGCATCTTGCTCCGCAACGAACTGTACGAGAAGAGCAAGGGGTCCTCGACCTGTCCAATTCCGGTTTCCTCTTTCACCACGTCCATATCCACAATGGCATACTTCTCCATAAGAGCATTAAGATATTCGTTGTCCAGCTCGGCTACCGACTTGATATCTTTGTTGGGAATCACACGGTTGTACTGCGCGAACATCTTCTCGGGTATCTCGACATATTCGTAGCAAGGGCGCAACTCCTCGAGCAACATCGCTGAATCGACCTGCTGCGAGAGCATCGCTATTTTGTTTATCTCGCGTATTCTGTTATTCTTCTCCTCGATAACCTTATTCCACGCCTTGATGGAGTCTGACGCAAGATACTCTTCGTGCATCATCTTCTTGTGAATGGTATCACCATCCTGCACCACCGGCTCAATGTGGTAAGGGTATATGTAGTTCAATATCTTTTCGTCGTAGCTCTTGCGCAGTTCATATATCGCAGCATATCCGTCAATCTTAGGCTGGTCGATATCGAGTATCTGATCTCTTATCGACTTCATTCGATACACAAAGCCTACACGCGCATCGGTGATTACCGGGAACGGCACAAAGTGAAAAGCCTTTGAACCTGCATAGGCATAGCAATCGACATCGTCGTAGTAATAGAACATATCGCACTTCGACATTGCAAAACCGGCACTAAAGCCAAGTTCAAAGTCTATTGCCGAACCATTCTTGTACTGATAGAGCGGAATACTGTAACCCGCCGTTGCACCAAAACCTACAGAAAAACCCTGATAGCCCTTTTTGAAGAGCTTCATAGTGTATTTATCGTAGGCAAGATATGGGCCAAGGTAGTAAGCCCTGTGTCTTTGTGGATTTTCAACACCCAGGAGCGAATAGGAGCGCGTTGTCAACTTATTCCAAAAAGCCTTAAAACGACCATACTTCGCCAACTCAAGCGAGTCGAGTTTTTGTTCGCCCTGAGAGATATAACGCAACCTTGCATACCAGCGAACCTCGGCTCTTGCACCCAAAATATTATACACGAGCCTTGGATTGAAAGTTTTCAAAGAGTTTGGGTTATAACGGGCATGTACCAACGCCGACACCTTCTTGAGGTCGTTTTGAATAAAGCTATATTCAATGCCAAGGTTAGGAGTCATCATAAGCCAGCCTACGGAGTTGGTATGTATAGCAATCCTGTCCTTGAACGGGACATTCAGGCTATCCTTTTCGGTTGCAGAATATGCCGAAACAGACATACCGAGCAACATAAAAAACACCAACAGACGCATATATAGACGCACCGTAAACTACTTTTCTTTCTTGGGGTTAAAAACTCAATTATGCAAAACTATTCTTTGTAAAAGAATGGATGCATTTTTACAATTGTACAAAGGTATTGCTTTTTTACCAAAAAAAAAATAAAAATAACAAAAAACCGCTAATTTTAACAATCAAACAACCCATCACTCAATTCACGACAAATTAAAGAGTTACATCGCTTGACAAATGATACGGAATGAACCAATTTGTACAACCGTAGAAACAATTTCACAAAATGACAGAGCGCCCAACAATCAAGGGAGAGAAGCGGCATCTCTTTACACCATTTAACATGCCTTTCGATGTTTTTTTAACGAAAAAAAGTTACATTTGCCAAAGAAAAAGAAAAGTTCATAAAGGACCGTCATGAAGATACTCACAAAAACGCTTCGCCTATCACTCAAAGCCATTGCGGCAACAGCCATCATTGCCCTGATGGCCATAACAGCAACAAGCATAAGCCCCATATACGACTTTGCCGCCCCCGCGCCATTCAGTGGCCCGGACATATTCAACCCATACAAAGACCTTGACACCGCACACTGCTGGAAAAAGGCAAATTTTCACGTTCACACCCGCGTCAAAGGGATACTCAACGAGTGCAAATATTGGCCGGGCGAGGTACACGAACGCCTTGCCGCATTGGGATACGACATTGTCACATTCTCGAACCACAACGAGCTGACCGTTCACCCGTTCGACAGCACATTGCAGGTAAACGTTTATGAGCACGGCTACAACATCTTCAAATTCCACAAGCTCGTATTCGGCAGTACAAAAGTAAACCGCTTCGACCATCTGTTGCCATTACTCGCCTCGCAAAGACAGTTCCAGCTGGATATGTTGGGCAAAGAGAGCGACATCACGCAGTACAACCATCCGCTACGCACTGCAGGCACCACGCCCGGCATGATGAAAAAACTTGACGGATACGACATCATGGAGCTCGACTGCGGACGAAGCACCGAGAACGAATTCTGGGATTGGGCATTAAGCGCAGGACACTACAGCTTCGGGCTTGCCAACGACGACCTGCACTACCCCGACATCACAAGCAAAATTGCACGTCGCTGTAATTTCCTATGTACACCGTCGGCCACATACAACGATATAAAACAATGCTTGCTCAGCGGTTGCTACTACTCCATGCGCATACCCGACTATGGCAACGGCGATTGGGTTACAAAGACCGAAAAAAATCTCAACCTGCCATATATTAAAGAGATAGGACTGCGCGACAGCACCATATACATTACCCTGTCGGAAGAAGCCGACAGCATCAAGATATTCGGGCAGCACCACGCCACGCTAACGATACTGAATGATACCACCACCGCTGAACACACCATGCAACCAAGCGACCACTACGCGCGCTTCACCGCATACATGCCCGGTGGCGAGGTGATATACAGCAACCCGTTTGCACGCTACGACGCAAACACCGCCAGCACTCCCGCAAAAGCACCATCACACACAATAAACATTCCGCTGACAATACTATTCAACACAGCATTGGCAGCACTATTTGTTGTATTTGCAGCATTGCTATACAAAATAGTAAAAAAAACTGACAAAAAGAGCCACAATAATGAAAAATAAGCCACACAACATAAAAGCAACAAGCCTTGCGCTGAGCATATACACCACGCTTGCCTTTCACATCCCCGCATTCAAGGCAGTGCTCGACAACATAGAGGGCGGATGGAACGGCACACTCATATTCACAAGCGTGGCAGTGCTGATGCTTGCCGCCAACTACCTGTTCTACTACCTGCTGCTATGGACAGGGCGCACTATCGGAAAAGCAATTATCGCCTTCAGTTTCATAGCCGATGCCATAAGCCTATATTTCATAAACACATACGAGGTACTGATCACCGACATGATGATGGGCAACGTATTCAACACACGTTTCTCCGAGGCTTCAGGATTCTTCTCGCTGTCGGCAATATTATATATACTGCTGCTCGGCGTTCCGCCGTGCATATACCTGTTTGCCAAGCGCACGGACTATTCCACATTCAAGAGTTTCCTCAAGAACATTGGCACTGCATTGCTCATAATAGCCCTTGTGGTGCTTGCCAACATACGCAACACACTGTGGATAGACAACAACTCAACCCAGCTGGGCAGCCTGCTTATGCCATGGTCGTACACCGTCAACACCATACGTTACCACAACAAGATGAAGAGACGCAACCAAAAAGAGATACCACTCCCCGACATCACCTTCACTAACGACAGCAAAGACGTGTGCGTACTCATAATCGGCGAATCGGCACGCCGTCAGAACTTCTCGCTCTACGGCTACGAACGTAACACCAACCCGTTGCTCGCCGGCGACAGCGTTACCACATACACCGCCGACGCCGCGGCCACATACACCACAGCCGCAGTAAAGGCCATCCTCGACCACAAGGCGACAAGCAAGCTATACGAGATACTACCGAACTACCTGCACCGCAACGGAGCCGATGTCATATGGCGTTCATACAACTGGGGACAGCCGCCACTGCACATCGAGAAATACAGCTATTACAAAGAACTTGCCGAGCGATACCCCGAGGCTGACGCACGCTACGACGGCTTGCTGCTCACAGGGCTAAAAGAGGAGATAGAGGCCGGCGGCGACAAACAGCTGGTGGTGCTGCATCTGAGCACCAGCCACGGCCCCACATACAACCTGAAATACCCCAAGGAGTTCGAGGTTTTCACCCCTGCATGTAACACCGTAGAGATATCCACCGCCGACAAACAAGAGCTACTCAATGCCTATGACAACACCATACTCTACACCGACTACATCATACACTCGGTGATTGAGATGCTGAAAGAGCTGACCGACCGCCGCTGCTGCATGCTGTTCGTGTCGGACCACGGAGAGTCACTTGGCGAGGACAACCTATTCATGCACGGCATGCCAAAGAACATCGCACCCAAAGAGCAGCTCGAGATACCATTCATCGTGTGGCACAACGACGCGCACACCACAACAAAAAATCTTGACAGCGTAGAACAATACTACACCTTCCATAGCGTGATGAATTTCTTAGGCGCCGAGAGCGAGATATACAACGAAGATATGAATATTTTCAAAAAGAGATAATACGAACAAACAAAAACACAACACCATGGACCAACTACCTAACGACCCGATGATGCTGTTCAGCACTGTAAACATGTATCTACGCGACCGTTACGCATCGCTCGACGAGCTATGCTCCGACCTCGACATCAACCGCGCCGAGCTGGAAGAAAAGCTACGAAACGCAGGCTTTGAATACAGCACCGAGAATAATAAGTTTTGGTAAATATATTTTACAAGAGATTGGTTTAGAGCGTTTGTAAGGGCTGGGGCGGCATGCACAATTAGTAATTAGTTTAAAGTGTAGAGTTTAGAGAATGTAGGGGCAGACCGATGTGTCTGCCCATGTAGCATAGTATGTCATTCTATATTTGCAATGTCATTGACTCGTTCATTTCATAGCGACCCGCACGGCATGATTTTCATCCATGCTTCGTGCGACCAGCCACTAATAAACTCGCCGATAACAAAACTTAGTTTTGTCATTCTGACGATAGGAAGAATCTAATATTTTCGCGGTACTTGTTTTCAACCACAGTTTTTACCCTCAACACTCATCTCCAATCTCTACAAACAAGCGCAACCCATCCATTGTGCTACTAAAGCATATTGCACCACCCGACGCACGAAATATCTTATCGACCGAGACCGACAAGTTACGTTCATGTTCAGGATAACGGTCATAATCGGGTTGCAACAATGGCCCGGCGCGTAAACCAGCAAGCATCTCACAATAACAGCAAGCCGTCTCATAAGTGTTCACATCATTCTCCGCGCCATAGTTATACACGCCCGATGGCAACTTAAAGGTACGCGGCAGAAACTCAACAACCTCTCGCACCCACGTAATTCCCCTGTACTCACGCACCGGGAACACAAGCACCGAGCGTTCCTTTACAGCCTTTAGAATATTTATTACAAAATTAGCGTGGTTAGGCATCCCTTCGCGCTCCCTGTCATACATCCACGTAGCACGCAACACCACAGCGCCCGGACAGAACGCCAGTACACGCTCCTCGGCCTCAAGTTTATGCCTGCCATACACATTTTCGGGAGCAACAACAACATCCTCCGACAGCAAGCCACTCTCAACATTACCGTTATACACCTGGTCGCTCGAAAAGAAAATCACCTTTGCACCGCACATCGCCGAAGCACGAGCAACATTACACGCACCCTCAACATTTACACGATAACTCTCATCAGGGTTCTGCTCACAATGTCCCGTATTTGACAACGCAGCAAGATGCACCACCACACAGGGCGAGTTCTGCACAAAATAACTATTTACCGATGAGCGATCGGTAATATCAAGTTCAGTATGGGATGGAGCAAGAATTGCGTATTCATTGCGCCAACGTGCCACAAAACGGCTGCCTACAAAACCGCTTGCACCGGTAACTAATATTTTTTTCATAGCGCGAAGATAATAAAAAAGTTCAGGGATTAAAGTTAAAAACCCTAATCATCCAGCCCCGCAGATAAATATTTCTCTATATATAATGTATTTTTCACCAAAAATGGTTGAAAATAAATTAAAAAAATGTTATTTTTGCACGTTATTTACACGCACGGGCGAACAAAACACCAAACCGCCTAAAAAAAGCAGAACAAAAAAAATAAAAAATAAAGCTTTATGAAAAAACTTACATTAATCCTTTCGTTGTTGGTAGCTATGGTTACCACAGCAATGGCGCAGGAAACAATAACCATTTCTGCCAGCCAGAACTTGACACAACAATGGACCTCAAACGGAAAAACAGACGGAGAAGGCACATATGCACCTTGGGGCACAGATGTTATCGCCGATTATCCAACCGGTATTACCCCATCAAGCGGAAACGAAGTGCATATGGCAACAACATCTGTTACCATCGAAGAATTGGGACGTTTGAATTTTACATTCCAATGGCTATCGGGCAGCCACCGTCTGAATATTCTGGGTGTCGATTTATGCAACGCAGACGGTTCCGTTATTGATTTCGACTATCACAACGGACAAACCGGAACCGGCAATTCAAACAACACATACACAATTGTAGCCCCGGCCGGCACTTATACTCTACGCTATTTCGTAGAGCACAGCACAGGCGGCAACGACCTTAGACTAACCAACGGTACAATCACAGGAACACTTACTAACGTAGAAGCCACCAAAGCTCCTATTAAAGCAGAGTTCGAATCTTTCGCAAATACAGGAATGTTTACTGAAGGCGAGATAAGCGAAAGTGTCACAGCAATTCAAAATGCAACAGTTACAACCGTTGACGAATTCAAGTTGTTGGAAACCACACATTTCATCTATTTCTACAGCACTCTCAACGACAAGTGTTTTACATTCAACAGCAAAGGCCGCGAAACAACCAATGGCCATTATTTGGGTGTAGAAGGAATAAATCTAAACGGAACAATGGATATATATGCCACCAGCTCCAACGAACTTAAGAACATATGGAAGTTGGAATATGTCGATGGCAAGAATTTCCGTTTGAAAAACATTGCATACGATGTATATGCAAAGCCAATAGCCTCTTATGCCAACAATAAAACAATACAAACGACCTCGTCGCAAGAAGATGCAGGCCAATACTTAATTGTTGCACAAGGCGATAAAATTGCAATAGGAGACAGAGCAGATATTACTCAACAATATTTCTTCCACGAAGGAGGTAGCAGAAACATCGTACGTTGGAGTGCAACCACAGAAAGCCAACCATCGCTATGGACTGCAATGGCAGTTGAAGAGCCCGAAATGTGTTCTATCACATACAACAATATATACGAGGGCAACAACATCCAAACCGAGAAACTGAATGTTGTAAAAGGAGCAGAGTACACATATGTAAACAACTACTCAAAAGCAGGTCTGAGTCTAAAGAGCACGACTCCGATTCCTGCAGCAGAAGTTATTAACGAGAACAAGGTTGTTACCTATGAATACGAAAAATCTCTGCCTTTTGAGCCTGCAACTGTAACAAACGAAAACAGATTGGCGCAAGGAAGCAAGCTGTACAAGATTATAATACGCCACAGAGGCACCAGCAACCCGCCAAAGAGTGTATCACTAAAAGCAGAAGGCACTGAATTCGAGTTCAACAACAACAGTGCAACAATAGAAAACCAACTTTTCGCATTCGTGGGAGACCCTGTCAACGACTGGCAGATTTTCAACTATGCAGCCGGCTTGGACAAACCAGTGTGGGCAGCAAACAACAACGATGACACAAAATTCGTTCCTACAGCTGGCGTTACCGACAAGTTGGAGATTGTAATGCACATCAAGGATGGCAATTACGAATGGTCTTTCAGAAAGAAAGGCACGAATGCCTATGTACATGACAAGGGAGGACAATTTGCTGTATGGAACAATTCAAATGCACATACAGACGGAGGTTCACATATCAGTTTCACCGAAGCTACCGACAAGGAAATAAGCATAGCAACCCTTAATTTGGATATTAAGGCCGCTACTCACTATTTGGCGTTAGTTGAGGATGCAACTATAAAGGAGAATTTGCAAAATGCCATCAACGCAGCAAACACAGCTATTGCCGACGAGAATAGCACAATTGAGCAACTTGGCGAACATGGCGAAACAATTAAACAGCTTACAGAAGCTGCCATTTCCACATTGAAAATAACCAATGCCGAAGGTTTCAACAATAATGGTGTTTATACATTTGTTACTTCACGCGGCTGGCTCGTTTATAATAGTGAAAATCCCGACGTTGTTGCATCAACAGCAAGCTACGTAGGTTTAGAAAAAGGCGACGACAAGGCTCATTGTCAATGGGCAATGCACAAGTCGGCAAACACCGGTTTATTCTACATGTACAACATTGGAGCAAATAAATTCGTTGGAAATCCTTCAAGTGGCGACAGAATTCCATTTGTAGATAGCCCTACAAACGACATCAAGATTCTTGCCGGAACAAAAAATAGTTACCCAATAATTGTTGCTACAAACAGCACAAGTGTTATAAACCACTTCAATCACACAGGAGTACCAGGTGTAGCCAATTGGACTGATGGCCAATACTACAAAGGAGATGACGGCAGTTGCCATGTTGTAACCAAAGTAGCATTACTTGATAACGATGTACTTGCAAACATCACCGACTTGGTTGATGTTTACGAAGCACGCATCAACAAACCTGACTTGTTGGCAAAGATTGAAGAACTAACATCGTTCAAAGAGTCATCATTCTTGACAGAAGAAGAGAAAACCGCAATCACTACTGCAATAGAAGAAGCTGATGCCGCATATAATAATGAGGAACAACAGAGATACAGCATTTTTGCTCAGCAGATCAACAAGCTCAACGAACTTAAAAAACAGCTCCAATATATTTGGAATATTGAAAACTTGAGCAACAACGTTTGCTACACGGTTTCAACATTTGATCGTGGTTCTTGGTTTGCCGAAGAAACACATTTGAACAGTACCGGTAAAGTAGGAACTCCTGATGATGCCACAAAATTGCACTTTGCATTTGTTAAATCAAACATAAACGGTGACTACTATCTTTACAGTGTTGGTGATAACAAATTTGTAAGCATTAGCGAAAAAGATTCTCAGAACAACACTTACACAAAATTGACTGAACTTCCAGAACAATCAATATCATTTTTGGAAGGAGGATATAATAATGACTATCCATGGGTGATTGCGTTGAATGTAGATGGCAATAAAAAACAATTTGCTATTTCCAATGGCCAATCATACACATATGGTGTAATTACATTCTACAACGATTTAAATGACCCTGGCAACAACGTACGTTTGGAGAAAGCCAATGCTTTTGATCCGGGAACAGCTCTTGCCAAGATTGAAGCCTATGAAACAGCGTCAAAAAAAGAAGAACTGCGTTTAAAAATCGGTAAAGCAAATGAGTTCTCTGCAAAGAGCTATCTTCCACAGGACAAGCGTGACGGACTCAGTGCTGCGGCAACAACAGCACAAGGTGTATATGACAACCCGGCTGCAACATACACTGCTATCGTAGAGCAGATTGCAATTATTGAAGGTTTGCTAAACTCTTGCGTATATGTTACATCGCCCGAAGGTTTCACAAACAATGCCATCTATACCATTGTTGCAAAATACAACAACGGCAACGCCTACGTGATGTATGATGCAAACCAGGGTGATAACGGAAGCTACGCTATTTCTTCTTCCAAGAATTTCGGAACAACCATTGAAATAGGTGAAAACATTCCGGGTTGCCAATGGGCATTGTACACATCAGAAAGCGGCAAGCATTACCTATACAACATTGGTGCACGTAAATTTATGGGTACATCAAATGAAGGAAACGGTTACATTCCTTTGAATGAGAAACCGACATCTGCCGATTTGATATTAAAGAACTCAGCCGACAACGAATATCCTATAATGTTCTCTGTAAACAACGGTGCCGGTGTATTGAACCACAACAATGGCAATAGTTTCCCGTATGGTCTATTGAACTGGCATAGCACAACAGGTTGGAATGATACATCATCGGCTGCCAATGTCCATAAGGTAACAATTGTAGGCGAATTGGATACTGCAACACTCGCAACTATAGAGGATTTAGTAGAAGCTTTCGAGACTATCGGCGTTAAACAGCTCGAACTAAAGACACTGCTCGATAATATCTATGCGGGTTACTACGATGAATGGGCTAATAACAACCAAGGCGCATGGCGCATCAATCCGGGTGCAAACAACTACTCTCAAAAAGAGGGTGATGAAGATTTTGTAACAGCATACAATGATGCGCGTACTTATGAAACATCAGAAGAAATTGATGCTATACAAGCCCAGATAGATAGAATGAACGGATTGGTTGCAAACCTTACAATCAACCAGCCCCAGGATGGCAAGTATTACAGAATCAGATGTACTGATGGAAATGATGGAAAGAGAAAATACTTATCATCAAATACAAATGATGCAGGTAGAATGTTAACGACTGAAGGCAAAGACCAGAGCAATATTTTCTATTATACAAATGGCGGACTACTATCATATAATAGAGGAGTTTACATTCATGCAGAAAGCAGTAGCAACCATGTAAAACTAAGAGGTGTTGCCGAGACCTCTACGGCAGAATTCATTGATGGAAAAGACAACAACAAACCAGGTTCTTATATCATCTATGTAAAGA
This sequence comes from Bacteroidaceae bacterium, assembly GCA_045644465.1. GTDB lineage: Bacteria > Bacteroidota > Bacteroidia > Bacteroidales > Bacteroidaceae > HGM04593. The sequence goes on along the minus strand of JAZRGV010000006.1, from coordinate 174,308 downwards.
ATTCAGAAGCTGGAGCCGGTAGATATATTCACGGTCTGAATGAGACAACCGACAGCGGTAAAGATAAGCCAACAAATGGAACATACTCCGGTTACACATGGCGGTTAGAAGAGGTTACCGAGCTTCCTGTAAACATTACAGCAGCCGGTTACGCATCATTCTACGCTCCTGTAGCGGTTACAATACCAAGCGAAATCGAGGCTTACTATCTTACAAACATCATAGGAGAATTTGCTTCAATGACAAAGATTGAAAGTGGCATAATCCCAGCCAACACAGGTGTTATGCTGACCGGAGCAAATGGTGAGCCTGCAGAATCCAATACATACAACTTTACTATCACAGATGACATTGACCCTATAGAAGATAATATGTTCAATGGTTCTGTTGCTGCTACATATGTTACAGGCGATGCATATGTTCTTGCCAATGGTAACAATGGTGTTGGTCTTTACCTTGCTACATTGAACCAGGAAGGCAAGTTCAAGAACAACAGCCACAAGGCATATTTGCTAAAGAGTGTACTATATCCTGCAGCACAGATGAGTGCAGGCTTCCGTTTCCGCTTCGATGGAGGTGTTACAACCGAGATTGAGGAGGTAGAAAGCATTAACGAGAACGTGGAAATCTACGACCTCACAGGCCGCAAGCTCCAGGGCATCTCAGGTGCAGGAATTTATATTATAAACGGTAAGAAAGTGCTGATTAAGTGAGAGCAGTGATTGATAAACTTGCTTAATCAAGCACTGCCGAACGCAAAGCAGTTGCGCGAAGCGAAAGTTTTGGTGAAGTAATTCACCAAATACCTTTAAAACGATTTATATGCGATTTTGTTCAACGCAAATCGTTAATCGGCCACGATAAAACAGACGAAATAAAGAAAATAATAATACGATATGAAAAAAATTTATGTATCACCTCTTGCAACAGAGGTAAAGATTGAAGCAGAACAGATGCTTGCCACATCGTTCAAGTTGGATAACAGCGATGAAAACAGAGTTGACACTGAAGCCGAAGGCGGTCAGCTCAGTGCCGGCCACCGCGGCGAGTGGGGTAATCTCTGGGGAAAGTAACCCACGAGCCGAAAGGCGAAAGTTGCGAGTAAGTGAGTGCAATGCAAGTTTACTTGTAATTGCACAACGAACGAAAGCAACTTCAACAACGAAGTTAAAGCTTGTGTAAGTGAGTGCAATGCAAGTTTACTTGTAATTGCACAACGAACGAAAGCAACTTCAACAACGAAGTTGTTAGTGGGGTAATCTCTGGAAATAAATTATTGCCGTGGCAATAATTTATTCGATAGCAACAACAGCAATAGTTCACGCATTGTGCAGACAAAGTTTGCACAATGCGTGAACTATTGCCTATAGATTCGGGCATACACATCTGTCGGCCCCTACTATAGCTATCGACATTTTGTTCTAAATCGTTGAAAGCAACAACTAATCGCAACCCACGTGGTGTGACCAACACCACACTACGCGTGACCTATTGCTGTTGTTGCTATCGACATTTTGTTCTAAATGTTCATCAGGTAAAATTTCTATAATGCGAAAAAAAATACTATTTTCGCATTATATATAATTAAGGTATAACACTACACCATAAGATGAAATCACTGCGTTCACTATTCAGAATTGGTCTTGGTCCATCGAGTAGCCACACTATGGGCCCCAACCGCGCTGCAAAGACATTTGCCGAGCGATGCCCCGACGTTGACAGCTACAGAGTAACACTCTATGGCAGCCTTGCCGCCACAGGTGAGGGCCACATGACCGACGTTGCCATATTGACAGTTCTTGAGCCTATTGCAAAGACAGAACTTGTGTGGCAACCCGACACGTTCCTACCCTTCCACCCCAACGGTATGCTGTTCGAGGGCATAAAAGATGATAAGGTCATTGATCAATGGACAATATACAGCATTGGTGGCGGAGAGCTTGCCAATGAGCATACCACAAAGAACGAAGAAGACATATACCCTCTCACCACCATACACGAGATTATGGACTGGTGCGACGAGACAGGCTGCAGCTTCTGGGAGTATGTGGAGAAATACGAGGGCAAGGAGATATGGGACTTCCTTACTACGGTGTGGGAGACGATGAAAGCCACCATACAGCGAGGACTGGAGAACGAGGGTGTGCTGCCCGGAGGGCTTGGCATACAACGCAAGGCAAACACATACATGAACAAATCGATGTCGTACAGCGCGGCGGTGAGCAGCAAGGCCAAGGTATATGCCTATGCCCTTGCCACATCCGAGGAAAACGCCAGCGGAAGCACCATTGTGACATCGCCCACCTGTGGTTCGAGTGGCGTGTTGCCGGCGGTGCTCTATCACCTGCACACCTCGCATAACTGCTCTGACGCACGCATACTGCGTGCGCTTGCCACAGCAGGACTGTTCGGTAACGTAGCCAAGGAGCATGCCTCAATCTCGGGTGCCGACGTGGGTTGCCAGGGCGAGATTGGTGTTGCGTGTGCCATGGCGGCGGCAGCAGCTTGCCAGCTGTTCGGGGGAACAATTAACCAAATTGAATATGCAGCCGAGATGGGCCTTGAGCATCACCTGGGCCTGACATGCGATCCGTTGTGTGGCCTTGTTCAGGTGCCTTGTATTGAGCGCAACGCCATTGCTGCGTCGCGTGCCCTTGACGCATGCACCTACTCGGCGCTGTCGGACGGCGAGCACAAGATTGACTACGACCGCATTGTTGAGGTGATGAAGGAGACAGGACACGACCTGCCGAGCCTGTACAAAGAGACATCGACAGGTGGTATAGCCAAGATTGACATCAACAAACGCCGTGGCTTCAGGAAAATCCTTGACACATTGCATATACATAAGAAGGATTAGTTTAGAGTTTAGAGTTAAAAGTTTAACTTCGTTGAATATCGGTTGCGCTAACAGTTAATCGCGAACCGCAAAACCAAATAACACAATAAATGAAAAAACTACTGTTACTAATGACAATGCCTTTGCTGTTTGCCTCTACTGCAATAACAGCACAAGACAACGACAACAAAGTACGCCCCAACTATGAGCTTGCCGAGCGTTTCTCGCCAAAGAAAATCTCGCGTATGGTGAAACAGACCGAAGTACGTCCCGTATGGCTTGCCAACGGCAGAGAATTCATATATGCATGGAGCGACACCAACGAGCGTAACTTCTACTTGGTTGATGCCGTAAAAGGCACAAAGCGCAAATTATGGGATATGGAATGGCTTGCCAAAGAGGTAACATTACGTACTGGCGACCCATACGATGCACAACATCTGCCAATAGCTATCAACAGGATTATACGCGAGGAGCGATATGTGCGTTTCGACATCGCTTCGAAGAAAGAGACCGATAAGATTCTGCCACGTCACGAACGTAACGACAGCGCAAAGATTGCTGCCAATAAAGGCAAGAAAGAGGCCAAGACATTCTACTTTGAGTATGACATACGCAAGGGCGAGCTTACTGAGCGCACCAAGGATGAGATAGAAGACCTCTACCCCAGCTACCCGGGATGGGCCAACGTGTCGCCCGATGGCAAATATGCCATCTACGAGAAGAACTATGACCTTTGGTATATGACTCGCGAGGACCTGGAGAAACTGCGTCTGTGGGACAAAGACACCACCATCACCGAGCACCGCCTCACCAACGGCGGTACAGTGAACAGATGCTATGCGTACCACTCGCTCGACGAGAAGCCCGACAGCACCAAGCGTTACTACCCACGTTGCCTATGGAGCCCCGACTCGCGTCACTTTGTGGTTACACACCGTGCCGACTCCATACTTGCAAAGATGTGGGTCATCAACTCACTAAGCACACCACGCCCCACACTGGAGAGTTACCGCTACCAGATGCCCGGCGAGGAGACACCGACAATGACAATGGAGCTGTTCGACTTCGAGAACAAGACAAGCAAGATGATTGATGTGGCTCAGTTCAAGCATCAGCGCATTGAGATGTTCGGCAAGCCCGCCACACATGCCACACGTCAGGAGCTGCCCCGCAAGAGCATATGGCTGGGCGACGAGAAAGGTTTCTACTTCGAGCGCATCAGCCGCGATATGAAACGCATTGAGGTGTGCTATGTAGATGTGAACAGCGACAGTGCAATAGCCATTGTACGCGAAGAGATGAACACCAGCATCGAAAGCAAGCCTATACGTCTCATCAACGGTGGCAAGCAGTTCATACAGTGGTCGGAACGCACAGGATGGGCCATGCTGTACCTTTACAATGCCGACGGTACACTGAAGAACGCCATCACCGACGGCACATTCCACGTTGAGGATGTGGTGGCTGTGAACGAGAAGGAGAAGAAGGTCTATTTCACCGCCTGCGGATACAACAAAGAGGAGAACCCATATCACGTTCACCTGTTCAGCGTTGGCCTCGACGGTAAAAACCTGAAGCAGATTGACGAGAGCGACATGAGCATCAGCTATTACTCGGCAGCCGACAACGGCGAAGCGTTCATCGTCTCGGCATCGCGTGTGGATACAACACCTGTGAACCATGTGTATAGCAAGAACGGCAAGAAAGTAGCACACTTGGGCACAGCCGACCTGTCGCAGTTGTTTGCTGCAGGCTATAAGTTCCCAGAGCGTTTCAAGGTGAAGGCAGCCGACGGTATAACCGACCTATACGGTGTGATGTACAAGCCTTTTGACTTTGACTCAACCAAATGCTATCCGCTTATTGAATATGTATATCCCGGGCCACAGACCGAAGCCGTAGAGATAAGCTGGTACAGTGGCATGAACCGCATAGACCGTTTGGCACAGATGGGATTCATTGTTGTTACAGTGGGTAACCGCGGTGGACACCCCAGCCGTTCAAAGTGGTATCATAACTTTGGATATGGCAACCTGCGCGACTATGGCCTTGCCGACAAGAAAGCGGCAGCACAGCAGCTGATAGCACGCCATAGCTTCATCGATGGCAAGAACGTGGGTATCCATGGCCATTCAGGCGGTGGTTTCATGTCAACAGCCGCCATACTCACATACAACGACTTCTTCAAGGCCGCTGTATCGTGTGCCGGCAACCACGACAACCGCATATACAACAACTGGTGGAGCGAGAAGCACCATGGTATAAAGGAGAACGTCAAGGAGCGCAAGAACAGCGAAGGTGTTGTGGAGATGGATACTACATTCTCGTACCACATAAGCACCAACCAAGAGCTTGCAGGCCGCCTGAAAGGCCATCTGTTACTTGTTACAGGCGATATGGACAACAATGTTCACCCTGCCAACACAACACGCGTGGCAGATGCACTCATACGCGCCAACAAACGCTTTGAGATGCTTTATCTGCCCGGCGACCGCCATGGCTTTGAGACAAAGGATGAGTTCTTCTTCTGGAAGATGGCCGATTTCTTCAGCAAGCACCTGCTTGGTGAATCGAAAGAGTGGGAAGTGGATATAAAAGAGATGAATAACGACTAACCATTTACATATTGGCATAAAAGGAGGAAAGCAAATGCTTTCCTCCTTTTATGTCAATATATACCTTAACGGTTACTCCTCAATGCGTGCAAGCTTAACGGTGAAGTGGCGCATGAGCTCGGTTTCCCAAACAATCTTTACACCATGTTTGATGCTGTCGCGACGGTCATATACGTTCTTCAACGCAGCAGCAATAACATCCATGTGATTGTTGGTATATACGCGACGTGCAATACACAGACGCAACAGGTCGAGACCGCCAAAACGGTTTTCACGGGTAACAGGGTCGCGGTCGGCAAGGATGTAACCAATCTCACAACCACGGATACCGGCTTCGAGATATAGCTCTATAGCCAAAGTCTGAGCAGGGAACTCCTCTTTTGGTACGTGTGAAAGCACACGGTCGGCATCGATGAAGAGAGCATGACCGCCCACAGGACGTTGGTAAGGAATACCATATTCATCGAGACGTGCTGCAAGATACTGCACCTGACGGATACGTGTCTCAATGTTATCCAACTCGGTGTTCTCGTCAAGTCCCACTGCAAGAGCAGCCATATCACGACCGTTCATACCACCATAGGTGAGATAACCCTCGAAAGGAATACAATATTTCTTTGCACCCTCGTACCAATCCTCGTGGCGTGTGGCAATGAAACCACCCATATTAACAAGACCATCCTTCTTTGAAGACATTGTCATACCGTCGGCCAATGAGAAAATCTCCTTTACAATCTCCTTGATGCTCTTGTGAGCATACCCCTCCTCGCGTGTCTTGATGAAATAGGCATCCTCAACAAAACGTGCAGAGTCGTAGATGACACGCTTACCATACTTGTCGGCCAAAGCACGCACCTCGCGCAGGTTCTGCATTGATACAGGCTGTCCACCGGCAGTGTTGTTGGTTATGGTTATGATGATGAAAGGTATCTTGTCGCCATACTGCTGCAAAGCAGCCTCAAGTTTCTTTGGATCGACATTACCCTTGAAAGGAAGTTCCAACTGAGTGTCCTTAGCCTCATCGATAGTACAATCCAAAGCAACGGCCTTACGGCTCTCGATGTGTCCTTTGGTTGTATCAAAATGTGAGTTGCCGGGAACAACAGCACCTGCTGTTACAAGGTAGCTGAAAAGCACATTCTCGGCAGCACGGCCCTGGTGAGTAGGGATGACATAGTTGAAACCGGTGAGTCTTTCAATAGTATCTTTCAACTGAAAGAATGATGATGAACCGGCGTAGCTCTCATCGCCCATCATCATAGCAGCCCACTGACGGTCGCTCATAGCACCTGTACCCGAGTCGGTGAGACAGTCAATGTAAACTTGTTCCGACTTCAGCTGAAACAGATTGTAATTAGCCTCTTTAATCCATTGTTCGCGTTCTTCGCGTGTGCTCTTGCGGATGGGCTCAACCATCTTTATTTTCCAAGATTCGGCAAATGGTAATTCCATAGTAGTAATATATTATAGGTTGGTAATTGATTTGTCTGTACAAAAACATTTGATTGCAAACTTCAAAAGCAATGTTAACGGGAGTGAAAATAGTTATTAAACATATAAAAAACAAAAATTGTCTCTTAATTTTTTATAATTTTTTAGGCAGCAGAGCTACACATAAAAAAGACAAGCACCTTTTCAAAAGTGCTTGTCCAAATATTGTTAATGATATTATTTCTTTTTATAAATAATTTTCACCGGTTGGTAACATACATTCTCATACTTTTCAAGGACTGTACCCTTATCGGTGTCTATCACCCACACGCTACCGTTCTTGCCCTCTTTGTTGGGTTCATAGAACGTAACGTAAGTCTTTAGATGGTCGTCGCTAATCTCAAAGCCTGTTATAATAGCATCGTCGCTACCTACAGTAAGCAATGTCTCGGCCTTATTGATATGGGTTGTCTTTGTATAGTACCAACGACGCACCTTATTACCATCGGCAAACAACAGAGAAAGGTATGTTTTATTTGCTATACATGGAGTATTCTCATCAATAGGAGACTTTGTTCCTGCAAGTTTGAAACCGCCATTGTCCATAATACTATACTCTCCTGGTTTATTCTCAACAGATGCCCATGGGAATGTAGAAATCACAAGTTTCTGCACAACGTCGTCACTCATTGTAAGCACCAACATTTCTCTACCCGACTTTTTCATCTGCTCTGCTGTACGATGAATATATGTCATTGCATAGAATTTCTGCACAGCTTTAAAATAGTTGGCGCTCTCAAAATCCTCATCATCGCCTGGCATCAGATACTTGCTACCGAAATAGAAAGGTCCGTATCCGTTATACAACAATGCCATAGCATTTTTCTCTTTGTCCCAAAAGAGGATGTCGATATAGCTTGCTGTTTCACCAACAATGAAACAAGACAATGAATAGGTAGAGAAAAATTTTGTCGATGGCTGAAGAATAGCATTGTATGTGGGAAGGTCATATACCTTACCATCTTGAGACAATACAGGATATGTAACTCCCGCTGAGCTCTGTGATGGTATAAGGAGCTTTGTTGGCTTGAAATTCTCATATTCAGATGCTTCTACAATATTCTCAACAACAAATGTTTTTTCGTTGAGGAAATATACTGTAGCCGGCTCGGTATCATCGCCTTGGCATGAGATGATTATAGAGCCTGATGTTTGAACAAGGTCGGTTGGATTCGAAGCAAATGCCATATCCTTATTGTTTACATAGAAACAATCGTCTTCCATAAACTTTGGCTCTTCATCCTTGTTCATTGGTGTTTGCATGAATGCCAACATAGGAGTACCGTCTTTGTCCTTGCTTAGAATAGTCAAACCCTCCTCATATGGGGAGTTAACATATACTATAAATGGATAAAAGGTTTTTCCATCTTCGTTCTCTATAATAAGACGACAATTGAACTCACCAAGTTTATTTCCTATATAAACAAACTCGCGGTCGTGGGAATATTCTTGAAGATCTATTTCCCATATATATTTCAGTTCCTTGCCAGCTATTGTCTGTGAGACAACCGGCGAAATAATCAATGTATCATTCTTATTGATATTATACACCGAATCAATACCAGACTCTATAACAATGTGCGATATAGGCAGTGTTGCATCGGTACTCTTGTCCTCAAAGCAAGATACCAACAGCGGCAACAATAATAATAGTAAACTATATTTAATATTTTTCATAACAGGTCTTAAAATTCATCAGATGGTGCATATGGATTTGGGAAATTGAAAGGATAGTCGTCGTACATTTCTTTTATCTCCGCAATATGAACAGGGTCGTTAAAATATTCATACAAGGGAGCAAGAACATACTTCTGCATAATTGGTTTATATGGATAGAACGACGCATAAGGCACTTTTTCCAAGTTTTCGCCTCCGTAGTACTCTACCATCTTCCAATATGTTTCCTCCATATTAGGAATATCCTTTATTGTCTTAAACTGCTCTACCAGTTTCATATAGGTATATGGGTGCCAATCACCGAGTTCGGGAAGTGGGTTACCCGGACGCCAAATCTTGTCGCCTTTATAATCGAGCCACTCGGGGATGTCTATAGCATTGTCGAAATGCAGAGTACGCACCTGATTCACAGCATCAAGCGTTGGCTTAAAGTTACTGTTCTGAACAAGCTCTATACGTAGTCGGTATCTTTCATAACCTACGGCATAACTACCCTTTAAGCTATCGCGAATAATTGTAACAGGTATATATCCCTCGATAGAATCGGGAGCTATAACAGCCTTGCCAATAGTGTAATGAAGGCCCTCGACAGCATTTGTTGAGTCGTCAACAATACGGAAAGCAACTTCGCGTTCCTTGTCGCTCAAACATCCTAAAATCTTTATAGGCATTTTGAATGTATAACTTCTAACATCCAACGGTGTTACACTGAACGAATATTTCAACGAATCCTTCGTAAAATATATGCCATTATGAGATGTATCGAACTTCATATACTCCGTCTCACTGCAAGAAGAGAATACAAGAACTGTAAAAAGCGATACAGCTACAATTATATTATTAAAAACATTCTTCATACAATTTTCATTTTGAAGTATTGTCAATTACGGTTATCATTTTCAATATCGGGGACAGGTACTACATATATATTCTTGCTCGCCTCGTATGTAGTAGCGCCATCATATGATATTATTGGCATATTCAGACGCTTCATATTGAAGAACAAGAGTCCTTCACCAATATACTCCTTGAAACGCTCATCATTGATGTGCTGCAAGGTGAACGGTGTCTCGATAGTATTGCCGGTCTCCGAATCGATAATCTCAGTCTCAAGAGGTTCAAGTCCACGATGAGTGCGTACCTCGTTGTAGTATTCCATTGCCTTTTCAGGTTCTTTCTCAAGCAGAACCTCAGCCAAGATATAATACATTTCAGGAATACGTATCATATTTATTCCAAGAATAAGATCGGCCGGGCGCGACATAACATTGTCGGTATGCTCATAAATCTCCAGGAACTTACTCAAGCGTACAGAATAGTCGCTACCATTAGGTGACTGTGTAAAATAGGCATCGATTCTAAAGTCGTTACCCAAATTATCCTTCTCATACACGGTAGCATAATCACCTCTTACATCGAGTGAATAACGGGTTGTCATCTGTTGCAACTTAGCATTCACCTGGGCATAGAAACCGGCATAATATATACCGAAAAGACACTCTTTCTTTGAAAGTACTCCGGCAATATCATCGACTACCTCAGTCTTTTCCTTCAACATATATTTGCCGTCATCTATAACCTTCTTTGCATACTCTGCAGCCTTTTCCTTGTTGCCCATTGTGAGATATACACGTGCAAGTGTAGCCCAAACAGCGTACTTATTGAAGTGGATTTGACGGTCGAGCATGTAGTTGCCAATACCCTCGTAATCATTTTCATCGGCAAGCAATGATTCTGCCTCGTGCAAATCCTTAAGTATGTGCTCATAGTTCTTTGCCAAGCTCTCGAAGTCAGGAGTCAACAAAGAGAAATTGGTTGCGTATGGAATACCTTTAGCTTCGGGATTCAGCGTATATTGCTCGGCAAACAGACGCACAAGGTCGAAATGCATGAATGCACGCAAGCCAAGAGCCTCACCACGGTAAATGGTAAACGGAAACTCCTTTGCTTCGGCAACCAGTGGAGCATCAAGTACACTATTCACATTTGAGATGTTCTTATACATCGCTGTCCATATACTCTCGAACAATGATTTTACACTGGTATTATCATATTCAAATCTTCCAAGAGCCTCGATGGAAGTATTACCTGCACAATACAGATTATGCGCCATAACCTCCAATGTCTGATAATAGAGTTCCTGACCATAGAGTGTTGTTGAACGCATCTGCGAATATACACCATACATTGCATCCTCGATACCCTGCTGTGTCTGTAGAAGCTCATCGCGCTTTGCCTGACCATCAGGTGTTATATTCAAGAAATCATCGCAAGATGTTGTTGCAAACAATGCAACAAGCATAAATATAATATATTTCATCTTCTTCATCATTCTCTTCAATTAATTAAAGTGTTACATTCAAGTAGAACTCAAAGCCCTGACTATAAAGATAGTCGGTACCACGTTCGATTTTCACAGTAGAGAGACGCAGAATATCGGTAAAGTTGATACCGGCACGCAAGTTGCGTAGTCTCATCTTCTTGCATACCTTATCGCTGAACTCATAGCTGAGGTTGAGCGAACCAAGTGAGAATGTATATTCCTGCTCGGCAAAACGTGTAGTCTGCTCAGGACGTGAGCTATCGGCAATATCCTTGTACATAGCATGGTCGCCCGGCTGTTTCCAACGGTCGTCGAACACACGTTTGTCGGCGTTGTATCGTGGGTCGGAACCCTCGACCTTGCTCACACGTGTGGTGTTATACACCCATGCGCCCAAACGATAATTCAACAGAGCATATACACTGAAACCTTTCCAGAACACGTTGGTATTGAACGAACCAGAGAACTCCGGTTCTGTGTCACCAATGAGCACTTTGTCGGCAGGGTCGTACTTGAATGTATATTCACCATTGCGTTTTATGTAAACCTCTTTACCTGTGGCAGGGTCGATACCGGCAGAGCGTACAAGCTTGAGCGCGGTAACACTCTCACCCTCGGCATACTGAGGAAGCGGAGCAAGATAATTATCGGCATTCTCCTGATTATTCTTGTTTATTTCTTCAAGAGCCTTGTCTATCTTTGTTATCTTATTGCGGTTTGCATAACCCATTGCTCCCAAACGCCAATAAAAGTCATTGGTACGGAAAATGTATCCGTCTAATTGGAACTCAATACCCTTGTTCTGCAACTCACCCAAATTTGACTTCGCTGTAGTAACACCTGTAGAAGGAGCCTTTGACTTATCGAGCAATAGATCCTTGGTGTTACGAATATATGCATCTATGGTAAAGTTCAAACGACGGTCGAACATACTAAGATCAAGACCAACGTTGTAGTTCATTGTACGTTCCCAAGTCAAATCCACGTTACCAATAGTAATGGGCACTGCACCAATACCGTTCTTGTATTCATAGTCATTTGCATATTGATACATTGTCAAGGCCTGGAATGGACTGAAGCTTACCTTGCCTGTATAACCGGCACTTGCACGCACCTTGAATACATCGAAGTTCTTTTTTACATGTCGCATAAAGCCCTCGTTCATAACATTCCATCCAAGACCGCCCGACCAGAAATGTCCAAAACGGTTATTCTCACCAAACTGTGAAGAACCGGTTGTGCGCCATGTGGCATCAACAAAATAACGGTTACGCCAAGAGAAGTTTCCTGTAGTAAAGAGACCCACATCGGCTGTCTCGGCCTGCGAACCATAAGGTTTGCTGCTTGCAGGATAACCTACCGCATTACCTATGTATGACAAATTGTCGTTAAAGAAACCTACAGCATTTGTTGTCTCAGTACTGCTCTTTGCGTAATTGATTTCCCAACCCGCAGAGAGACTTATAAGCGATTCGTCCTTAAAGAACTTGTTGAAAGTACCTACGATATTACCATTATAGCTGATACCTTTTGAAGTACCCAATGTGTATGAACCTTTCTTAGTTAAATCAGTAACATCTTTATATACCAACGAATTAGGAGACAAAAAGCTATCACTTGAACCCATATCGCTTGATACGTTAAAGTGACCTGTCAAAAGGAACATCTTGCTTATATCCCAACGTAGGTCGGTACTATTGCTGAGTGTTCTTGTTCCACTCTTTGAAAAGCTACCCAATGTAGCCTCATACAATGGATTGTTCAAGTCCCAAGCAAGATTTGTGTTTATGGTACCGTTCTCATTGTATATCCTATCATAAGGGTTCATCTGTACATACTGGGAGAATGAGCCATAAGGCGAATCCTTTACGTTTACCTCCTGATATGTAGTACGATTCGACAAAGTCAAAGTACCAATATAATAGTCGAGTTTGAAACCGATATTATAACGTTTACGGTAGTCGCCCTTCATAACACCGCGTGTATCACCAAAACGGCCTGTTAGCTCATAACGAAGGTTTGAAGCACCGCCATACACACGCAATGAGTGGTCGTGCGAGAAAGCTGTACGTGCCGGCTGTGAAAGCCAATCGCTATCCAAGCCTGCAGCTATCAGCTTATAACGCTCATTATAAAGCTCATCGTATTCATACTGCAAAGGCAAGCCGTTTGTAGAAATTACACCTTTGGCATCATAAAGACCTGCAAGACGCTCATATTCCAATTTTTCTCGAGCAGATAGTACATTATAGTCGCTCAACACCGGGAACTGAAGATTACCGGTAAAATTATACTGTACACGTACTGTACTCTCGAGGATAGGCTTGCGCGAGATAACTATAACACCATTAGCAGCCTTTGAACCATAGAGCGCTGTAGCCGAAGCATCCTTCAACACTGTGATTTTCTCAACCTCGTTGATATCGAGGTCATACAAATCCTGCATAGAGATTTCGGTACCGTCGAGAATGATTGTAGGCTGGTTTACCTGCTGACCACTGTTAGAAAAAGAGCTCATACCACGCAAAACAAGTTCGGGAGTGTGGTTAGGGTTTGAACCCTGGCTTGTATTCTGCACCATTGCCATACCGGGAGTAAGAGCAGATAATGCACCAATGAGGTTTGTTCCCGACACCTGACGCAGCTCCAAGCCTGTAATTTCTGTTGCAGAACCGGTAAATGTCTCCTTGTTTTTTGACACAAAACCTGTGATAACAACATCGTTCAGAGTATTGGACTCCTCTTCAAGTTCTATGCGCATAGCTTCGAGTTTACGCGACTTTGAGGCAATTACCAACTCTTTGTATCCGATATAAGATACACGTAGCTCGAACTCCTCCATTTCTGATACAAGACGGAAAGCACCTTCAATGTCGGTTGAAACACCGGTAACCATCTTATCACCCTTCCATATTGCAACAGATGCACCAATCAATGGTTCCTCTGTTTTTTTGTCAATGACAACGCCATAAATAGTTACACCTCTCTTGACAATCTCATCGCCCAATGTAACCTCATCGGTTGCTTTAGATGCAAGAACAGGAACGGCAAATAGCAACAACAGCAAAACCGCAAACATTTTGCCAAGAAGAGTTGTTGTTTGTTTTACTTTGTCCATTTATTATCTATTCTTTAGTATTAAAAATTCTATTTATTCCCTATTTTACAAACAGAGTGCAAAAATACAAAAAAAAGTGCTTTCCACAAAAGGTGTAAAGCACTTTAATACAATTATATAAATATTATATATTTATTTTCCTAATTTTACACAAAAAGAGGCCGCCTAAGCGACCTCTTTTTTGTATATAGAAACTTAATTCTTTATTTTACCAACACCTTCTGGCCGTTGATGATGTAAAGACCAGGAGCTGTAATCTTCTCTATCTCACGGCCCTGCATATCAAAGATACCCTTAACCGCATCATTCTCAGCAGCGATATTCTCGATAGCTGTATCTTCTTTTCTCAATACTACACCAGAAATAAGAGCAACTTTCTCCATCTCAGACTGACCATATGTCCAAACCTGCACGTTGAAATCGCTGATTGTAATAGTACCATCCTCTTGCAAAACGATATCAAGAGACTCTGCACCACTCAAACCTGTAATTGCACGGTAAGAATAGTTTTCCTCGTCAACCAAATTGAGACAAGCATTTGGTCCCCAACCTGTAACAGCTACATCCATCTTTAGGCTGTTTGCGTCATCGCCATCCTGCAACATAATATAGCTATACTCGCTTTCTATCTTGTATCCAAGAATCTCTGATATAGCAAAACCACCCTGATATTCTGTAATAACAACCTTTGTACCGAATTCATCAGCAAAATCACCGGTCTCGCCAAATGGCAAATATCCATCCTCGTCAATGCTCAAAGTATATGTACCGGTCCAATCGTAAGCATTAGGATCCTTACGTGTAATCCAACCACCACGATATCTCTGAATAATAGGAGCTACAGCCACTTCGTTGCCAAGAGTATCAATCTGAACACCTTCCTGACGAATATAGATATATTCACCCTGATACATCATTGTAGATTTCTCATAGCTGAAATCAATAACACCACTCTTTACGAATACATTTTCAGGAGCTGCAGATGTTGCACCGATACCGAAACGGATACCCTTTTCTGCATCGAGATACAAGTTATCAAAAGGAATATTCAAGTTAACACCATCAAATGTTGCATCCAAAGTAAACTTATCAAAACCCTCGATATCAAATTCTGCTTCCCAAGCTGTATTTGTATCATCCTTTGCTGTAAGAGTCATTTTAAACTCAGTCGCAAAAGTAGAGTCGTTGTTTACATAATATGGAGTATATGTCCACTCACCAGCAATTTCAGGAATAACAATTTCCTCTTTTTCTGTCAAAGTCAACTTGATGTTTGTAAACTTAGCAATAATCGTTGCAGCCTCATTCTTATGATCGCAAGTTACAACTGTAAAATCAGGATATGTAAGCTCCTGTTTTGCTGCGTTGTATGTAAAGTAGATTTCACTATACTGATCCTTATATTCTCCTGCAGCTGTTCCATAAGGATAATTTCCTTCAGCATTAGCTGAGAAGAATCCACTCCACATTGTAGGAGTGTTTGGGTTAAGATTACAAAGTGTACCAGCCTCCAAATCATAGCTGTTGATACTCATCACCTCTTCAGAACCAGCAAAACCGATAATTTTTGCAGGGAAACCATTATCGCCCTTAGCAATAACAACTTCACACTCAGCCTTAAATAGATCTGCATAAGCAGGATCCATAAGCTCGAGTTCGGCCTTAAACGCCCATTTTCCGTAAACATCACCAATTGATGTCATCTGAGCACTTGCAGGCATTGCCATAAACAGCATCAAGCTTGCAAATAATGCATAAAAGTAATTTTTTTTCATAAGTTTTTAATTTAAAAGTTTATAATAATGTGTTTTTATTCAATATTTATTCACAATTCAAAACGAATCGATGGCAAATGTAAAATAAGTTTGGCAAAATCAAAAACATTTTGCCAAAAAATTTTCCTTTTTACAATTATTTTGTCATAAGCAAGACAAATATTATGACTATCTATAAATTTCGTTCTATAACAACATAAGCAAGAACGGTTTACCGCCCTTGCTTATGTTGTTATAGAAAATATACTTTTTACTTCAATCCTTCGAGAATATCTTTTATAACTTCACCGGTGCTGGGGCGTTTGGCATTGTATGTATGCAAGTTACCTTGCTTGTCGTATATAAGATAGAAAGGAATACCTTTTACATTCAATGCATCGCCAAGTGTGTTATCTTTGTCGAGCAACTGAATGCCATGCATATTCATATCTGCCATTTTCTTTTTCCATGCCTGCTCGTCAGAGTCACAAGAAACAGACACAAAAACAACATCTTTGTTCTTCAACTCCTTTTCGAGTTTTTGAAAATATGGGACTTCCTTACAACAGGGTGCACACCATGACGCCCACATATCAACATACACATATTTGCCTTTAAGTTTGGAAAAATCAAACGACTTGCCATGGGCATCCACTAAAGCAACATCTTCGGGGAATGGAGAGCCGGGAATAGTTGCTTTACGCTTCATATATTCGTCGATAAACTCGTCGGACAAAGAATATTCCTCTGTAGCTTTCTTTATTACCTCAAGTCCACCTTCAAAATCCTGTGAATACTTATAATGAGAGATAAAATCGCCGACAATAACAGAAGCCACCTTTTCGCGCACAGCCTCGTTCTTGTAATTTTCATACAAAGAAGACAACTTTTCAAGCAACACAGAAGATGTGGTAAGGTCGTCCCTAATTATCTGTATAGCCGTAAAGAACATCGGCGCATATTCATTATCAAATGCCACATTCGCGGGTGGCAACAACTCGCTTCTACTGAAAGGTATCGTCGTTGCCGCAATTTTTTGCGTGCGCGGGATGTTAGAATAGGCATTGTAGGCATGAGAATAGGCATAAACTGTCATAAATTCTGCAACTTCGCCCGTTATATTCTCTGCAGCTACTATTGAATCAAGTAAAATCTGGTATGAATTTACAAGAAGCTTCAAATCTTCGTCCGATAGGTTATCATTTAACCATAAACGACGATCGAGGTCATTTGTAGAATGCGCCAAAGCAGAAAGAGCACGATTCTCGGGTGTATTTTTTAACGCGAAATCCTTGGCCTTAGCTTCAACTTCAAGAGTAGCCTCTTTTGCATCATTTATATATATAGGAAGGATAACCTGTGAATGTCCTTTCAGTGCTATTATATTATAGAAGCCGGATTCCGAATGTGGGACATTGCCGACGTACGACTCTCCTTTGGCACGCAAAGTTATCGTATTTGAATCACCATAAGGTTGCACATATACTTTTTGCACATCAGAAGCATCGGCTGTGAAATTAATATCAAAACGAACTTTCTGGGCCGAAACAGCCGACAGCATGAAAAAGCACATGATTATTGCTAAGATGTTTTTCATTTGTAATCCTCCTCTCTTTTTTACTTATTATGCACCCCCAAAAGATGCGTTCAACTTCTTTTTTGACGGACGCAAATCTAATAAAACATATCGTTTCTGAAAACAAAAATACAGAAAAAAAAAGAAAAACAGAAAAAAAATGCAAAATAACAGAAGAACGAGGCTCTTAATAGAACCTCGTTCTTCTGTTGGGCTACCCGGATTCGAACCAGGAAAGGCAGGACCAGAATCTGCAGTGTTACCATTACACCATAGCCCAAGACTCAAATGCGATGCAAAGGTACATCTTTTTTTTGTAAAACAAACTATTTTCTTCTTTTTTTGCTAAAAAAAATGAAAAATAACTCTTTTTTTGCTGTTTCGAGCATAAAATTCGACTATCTTCGCAAAATAAAATATGTGAGACAAACAAGACATTTTGTCATACTGCGCTATCACTTAACACTCATAGCCCTATTGGCATTATTTTTGCAAGAACAAATTTGAACAAATATTATACAACACACTATATGCAAAACAAAAACAGTAACGCACAAGAAGTTATAAACCAAATAGTAGAAGGTATTCAAGACAAGAAAGGTAAGGAAATTGTTATCGTAGATATGCTTAAACTCGGAAACAGCATATGCGATTACTTTGTTATATGTCAGGGTGGCTCACCTGCACAGGTAAGCGCCATAACCGACTCCATTGAGGACACCGTGAGAATAAATTGTGGAAGAAAGCCTTATGCCGTTGACGGATTACGCAACGCACAATGGGTTGCTATGGATTATGGCGATATACTTGTACATATATTCCAGCCCGAGGTACGCAAGTTCTACGACATTGAACACTTGTGGGCCGACGCAACATTGACAACCATACCCGACCTTGACTAATACACATTGATAAAAGATATATGGCAAACAATAACATAAATATCAAAAAACCGAAATTCAGTTTCACATGGTTCTACATGTTCGTAGGAGGAATCTTGTTGTATTTCTTTCTTTTTGGAGAGAACAACAACAGCCTTGTGATGGAAAAAGAGTATTCGGAACTGACAGAGCTTATTTCAAAGGGATACGTCGAGAATATTACTGTTTACGACAATGATGATGTAGAGGCTTATATTTACAAGGATTCTGCAAGCAATATCTTCAAGGATAAGAACATCGCAAAGGGTACACGACCCATGGTTGTATCGACCATTGGCTCAAGGGATAACTTTGAAAAGTTCATCTTTGAACAAAAGAGCAACGGCAATTTCAAAGGCAAGCTACGCTACGATAAAAAGCCGGACTATCTAAACGGATTATTGTGGAACATACTGCCAATCGTTGTTCTTGTGGGCGTATGGATATTCATCATGCGCAAGATGAGCGGTGGAGCCGGCGGAGGACAAGGCGGTGTATTCAATGTAGGAAAATCACAAGCGAAACTATTCGACAAAGCCAACCAGCCCAAGATTACATTCAAGGATGTGGCAGGACAGGAGGGGGCGAAGCAGGAGGTTAAAGAGATTGTTGACTTCTTGAAAAACCCACAGATATATACCGAACTTGGTGGTAAGATTCCCAAAGGCGCATTGCTCGTAGGCCCTCCGGGAACAGGTAAAACCCTACTTGCCAAAGCCGTTGCCGGCGAGGCGAATGTCCCATTCTTCTCAATGTCGGGTTCCGACTTTGTTGAAATGTTCGTGGGTGTGGGTGCATCGCGTGTACGCGATCTGTTCCGTCAGGCAAAAGAGAAGGCACCATGCATCATTTTCATTGATGAGATTGACGCAGTGGGACGAGCAAGAGGCAAAAACCCCAATATGGGCGGCAACGACGAGAGAGAGAACACTCTAAACCAGTTGCTTACCGAGATGGACGGATTTGGCACAAACAGCGGTATAATTGTGATTGCTGCAACCAACCGCGCCGACATACTTGACAAAGCTCTGCTACGAGCAGGACGCTTCGACCGCCAGATACATGTTGACCTCCCCGACCTCAATGAGCGTAAAGAGGTGTTCGGAGTACACTTGCGCCCATTGAAGCTCGACCAGTCGGTAGATATAGACACCTTGGCACGACAAACACCGGGCTTTTCGGGTGCCGACATTGCCAATGTTTGTAACGAGGCGGCACTTATTGCTGCACGTAACAAGAAAAAAGCTGTCGATAAACAGGATTTCCTTGATGCCATAGACCGCATAATAGGCGGATTGGAGAAGAAAACCAAGGTGATGACGCAAAAGGAAAAAGAGACCATTGCTATACACGAGGCAGGACATGCCACAATCTCGTGGTTCCTTGAGCATGCCAACCCGTTGATTAAGGTCACCATTGTTCCGCGAGGCAGAGCACTTGGCGCAGCATGGTACATGCCAGAGGAGCGACAGATAACAACCAAGGAGCAAATGCTCGACGAGATGTGCGCCACACTTGGAGGCCGTGCTGCAGAAGAGGCTTTCATTGGTCACATATCGACAGGCGCGATGAACGACCTTGAACGTGTGACCAAACAGGCATACGGAATGATTGCATACGCAGGTATGAGCGACAAACTCTCGAACTTGTGCTACTACAACAATAATGAATACTCGTTCAACCGCCCATACAGCGAAAAGACAGCCGAGACCATCGACAACGAGGTACATGCTATGATAAACGATCAGTATGAGAGAGCCAAAGAGTTATTACGCGAGCACAAGGAAGGACATGCCGAACTTGCAAAGATACTTATGGAGCGCGAAGTGATATTCGCCGAGGATGTGGAGAAAATTTTTGGAAAACGTCCTTGGACATCGCGTAGCGAGGAGATTTTTGCAAGCAATGAAGCACAGAGCGAAGTTGTACCCGAAGAGGTACAACAGCCCGAAGCAGAAGAGGTAGAGAAGCCGGAAGAACCTACAACAACTGCTTGACACACAATAAAAACACATAAAACAACAACAATATGAAAAAGTTACTGGTACGCATTGCCACAGGTGCTGCTTTCGCAATTACATTGCTTGCATCTATCCTTTACGGAAAGGCTTCATTCGGAGTGCTGTTCCTATTGGTTACCTTGCTCTCTGTGAACGAATTCTGTTCAATAACAAAGAAATATAAAGGCACGACATTCAGCTCCTGGCTTGCCGTACTTGGTGGCGGATATCTGTTTATTGCCACATTTATGCTTTTTCATGGAGTACGCGTTAACCCACTGACTATATATTCGCCATACATAGCCATTGTGGCATATATATTCATTCGCCAATTGTTTGACACAGAGGGAAAGTCTCTCGACAATTATGCCTACTTCACATTAAGCCAGGTATATGTGGCTGTTCCATTCGCCTTGCTTAATATCCTTGCAACAGGCGGAGCAGAACCGGGTAACACATATAGTTGGTTGCTACCAATAACAATATTCTTTTTCATCTGGTGTAACGACACCGGTGCATTCTTTGTGGGATGCAGCATAGGACGACATAAGATGTTCGAGCGCATATCGCCTAAAAAGACATGGGAAGGTTTCATTGGGGGTGCCATTGTTGCCATTGCTGCAGGCGCTGTAATGTCACGCTTCTTCGACATCATGAATATTTGGCAGTGGATGGGCCTGGCAACTGTAGTTGTTGCTGCGGGAACATTGGGCGACCTTGTGGAATCGAGTATGAAACGTGAGATGCAGATAAAAGATTCAAGCAACATACTGCCCGGACACGGCGGAATGCTCGACCGTTTCGACAGTACATTGCTTGCTATACCTTGTGTATTGATATACTTGAACTTAATCGGTATTCTTTAACAAAGCTACAATCTTTTGAGCCGCACGCACCGAAGCTCCCGGCTCACCAAGAATATCCATCATGCGACTATACTCTTTGAGCATAGTCGCTCTTTTTTCGCCATCAACGGGCAAAAGAGCACCCAGCTCGGCTTTAATATTGGCAACATTCATATCGGCAGCAACAAGTTCACGCACCACCTCGCTATTGGCAATTAGGTTTACCAACGATATATAACGCACCTTAAGAAAATTTTTCTTGAGCCAAGAATAGAGCTTTGGCATAGGTGTGGCATAACACACAACTTGCGGCACATTAAAAAGCGCTGTCTCAAGAGTTGCCGTTCCCGATGTAACCAATGCAGCATGGGCATTATTCAAGATGTCATATGTTTGTCCAAAGAGAATCTTTGCTCCAGACGAAAGGTAAGGCTCATAGAACTCCTTGTTGATACCGGGCGCACCTGCAATGACCGGCTGATATTCAGGATAAGCACTCATTGCCTCGAGCATCATTGGAAGGTTGGCTACAATTTCCTGTTTACGACTGCCTGCCAAAAGAGCCACATAAGGCTTGTTGGGAAGATTATTCTGCTTAAGGAATTCATCGCGTGTCCTTGGGCTGTTCTTTTTGAACGCATCCACAGCATCGACGCATGGATTGCCAACATAGTTTATTTTATAGTTATGCTTCTTCTCAAAGAAATCTATTTCGAAAGGAAGTATGGAGAAGAGTTCATCAACATCGCGCTTTATATTCTTTATACGGTACTCTTTCCATGCCCATATTTTGGGAGATATATAATAATAAACCGGGATATTGCTGTTCTTATGTATAAACTCGGCCACAGAAAGATTAAAACCGGGATAATCAACAAGAATAAGCGCATCGGGGTTCCAATCGAGAATATCCTTTTTACATAGTTTCATGTTAGAGAGAATAGTTCTAAGATGCAACAACACCGGAACAAAACCCATGTATGCAAGCTCGCGATAGTGCTTCACGCGCTCACCACCGACAGCCGACATCATATCGCCACCAAAAAAGCGGAAGCGAGCATCGGCATCGACCTCTTTTATGGATTTCATCAGGTTTGAAGCATGCAAATCGCCCGAAGCCTCGCCAACAATGAGATAATATTTCATAAATCTGTTTTAAATAAAACCTTCAACGCAACACTTATAAATTCCAGTTCTGCATCTCATTCAGCAGAGTGTAATCGGTTAAATCGATTTTTGTAGGCGTTATAGCCACATAGCCATTGTTCAATGCTACCCTGTCGGAATATTCATCGGTGTCATCAATATGAAACTCACCGGTGAGCCACCACCACTGACCACCACGCGGGTGGTTATGCGATTCCCATTCATTCACCCAAGTGCCATAAGCCTGACGACATACTCGTACACCCTTATAATCAGGAGTATCGGGGAAGTTGACATTCAAACAGCTACCATATGGCAATCCACGCTCAAGCACATTTGCAACGACCTTGCGTATAACATCGTATGTTGGCGTAAAGTCGGCATCGGCATCATGTGAACACAATGAAAATGCCACCGATGGAATACCTTTCATACAGCCTTCCATAACAACACCCATTGTTCCCGAATAGTGAGCATTGACAGCGGAGTTGTCGCCATGGTTGATACCACCGACAATGAGATTGGGCGTGCGTGGCACTATCGCATGACATGCAATTTTCACACAGTCGCAGGGCGTTCCTGTACATGAATATATCTCGAGCCCAGGCTCCGAAGATATAAGGGTTGTTTTTATGGGTGTCTCACTTGTTATGGCACATCCTTTACCGGAGCGTCCTGTATGCGGAGCAACGGCAACAACATCGCCGAACTCCTTCAACACCTGCAAAAGAGAGTTAATACCTTTGGCCTGATAGCCGTCGTCGTTTGACACCAATATCAATGGTCGTTTACTCATAAAGCAATTGTATATATTTATGTTGGCAAAAATAATAAAAATTTGTCGAAATCATCTTTAATACATATCTTCGCATTAGAAATTAAAACTTTTTATCAATATGAATAAATTTTTAAGCGGATTTGCATTGGCGTTGATGCTCTTGGCAGCACAAGTTACAAACGCACAGCAAACAGAGATTTACCCAAAACCACAGAGTGTTGTTTGGGGAACAGAGATGGCATTTTCAAGTAACGCAGCTTATACCCTCAGCGGTGCAGAGGAGGCCGATGCGGATGCCGTTTCGCTTTTCAATAAGATATTCAACACCGAGAATGGAACGGTACAGGTTATTATTGGCGAGAGAGGCGACAACGCTGTTGCCGAATACGAGAGCCTTATTCCGCAAAAAGCCGAAGGATATTACATTGAAGTAAATAACAACAAAGTTGTTATTGCCGGAAATGACGGTTCAGGTACATACTACGGCGTGCAGACATTCATACAGATGACATCACAGTCCAATGTGATGTGCGCCACCATCACCGACTATCCAAGCGTGCCACAGCGCGGACTTGTAGAGGGATATTATGGAAACCCTTACAGCGAAGCCGACCGCATGGGACTCCTTGAAATGTTCGGAGAAATGAAGATGAACGTATATATTTACGGCCCTAAAGACGATGCTTACCACAGAAGCAAATGGCGCGAGGAGTACCCCACCGAACTTGGCAACAAAATAACTGAATATGTCAACGTTGCCAAAGCAAACAAGATTGAGTTCATGTGGGCCATTCACCCGGGCGAGGATATACAGTGGAACGACAAAGACAGAGCAAATATCGTTAACAAGCTTAAGGCAATGTGCAAACTTGGAGTAAGAAGCTTTGCTGTGTTCTGGGACGACCTTTGGGGTGACGACGGTACACATGGCGACGAGCAGGCTGAACTGATGAACTATATTGCAGCCGAACTCAAGAAGGATTTTCCCGATGTAAAGCCACTTACTATATGCCCCACACAATACAATCGCGGTTGGGCCAACAGCATATATCTGCCTGCACTCGGCGATATAATGAACAGCGACATCAACATAATGTGGACCGGAAACAGCGTTGTGGATATGATTAACTATGGCGACATGACATGGATAAACAACCAGATAAAGCGCAAGGCATATATCTGGCTCAACTACCCTGTAAGCGACTATTGCATCAACCACCTGTTGATGGGCCCCACATACGGAAATGATCTTAATATCGCAGATATGCTATCAGGCTTTGTTTCCAATCCAATGGAATATGCCGAAGCATCAAAAGTGTCGCTCTTCAGCATCGCCGACTACACATGGAACATGCCAGCTTATGACTCTAATGCATCGTGGGAGGCAGCAATGAAATACCTGATGCCTGAAAATTACGAGGCGTTCCGTTTCTTCTGCGAGAACAATGTCGATTTGGGTATAAACGATCATGGCCTGCGCCGCATGGACGAATCGCCCGAATTTGTCGAGGCAAAAGAGACCTACAACAACAAAATTGCAACCGACAGAGAGGCTGCATACGCAGCTGTTGGCGAACAGTTCTATAAGTTGGTAAGCACAGCCGAGACACTCTTGACTACCGATGAGGCGCCTGCGCTGACAAAGGAAATTGAACCATGGATTCAATCAATGAAATATCTTGGCCAAAAGGGTGTATGCGCCATTGAGATGAACAATGCACTTGCAGAAAAGAACCCCGAAAAATTTATCGAAAACTACTTAAAATACAAAGAATACGATGAGGCTCAGGGAGCATTGCGCTCACGCGATTTTGATGGATCGCCAAGAGTTGCGACACCGGTGGTCGGCACTGTACATATTGAACCGTTTATAAAAGATATCATTGGCACACTCATTGCTGAATACAAGGAGGTTTATAACTACCGCACCGATGTGTTCCCAGCACAGGTATTGGAGAATGGCACATATCACATTATGTACAACGGCCAGTATCTAACGAACAACAATAAGGCAGCAGGAACAAAACCTGTATTCCAGGCCGAGCATGACAACATACGTCCACAACGACAAGAGTGGAAGATAAGCGTTGACCCAAGCACAAACCGTTACAAGATTACAAACCTTGAGGACTACCGCTACCTCAACGAGAACGGTAGTTTCACCGTTAGTGATGCCACAAACCCATACGAAGCAGTATGGCACACATACGAAATAATAATGCTTGCCAACGGAAAGTATGCAATAAAGAACGGTGGCAAAGCAGGTGACAAATACTGGAAGGTAAACGGAACACAGATAGAGACAAGCAACTCAAACGAGGCTTTGCCTTCACAATTCATATTTGACATTGTACCATTGGGCGAAAAGCCACAAGGTGGCTATATAGAAAGTGGCAAGGTGTACTACATTATGGATGGAAACAGATTCCTCACCAACAGCAATATTAATGGCAACGGAGGAACGCCAACATTCCAGACCATAGATGAACCTACTATTGCACAAGAATGGAAAATTTCCATTGATGCAAACGGAAAAGATTGTTACAAAATAACAAGCAACGCCGACGGACGCTACATAAACGAATATGGTGTATTCGGAACAAATGCATACTATAGCGACTGGAACACATACCTGATAACCGTTATGGGCGACGACTACTCTATGCAATGGACACAAAGTGCCGCAAAGAACAGCAAATCGACATATCTTGTGGTTTCGGGTGACAGATTGGAATCTAAAGAAATATCACGCTCCGAGAGCTACACCGTGAAGATTATATCAAAAGAGAAATACACTTCAGTCGAAAAGATCGAAAGCAACAGATTGACATACAACGGGGGTGAGATTGTTGCAGAGGAGGCTGAGAGCATTATCGTTTACTCAACCGACGGCCGGATTGTAAAGCAAAGTACAGGAACTCCTGTTTCAACCGCAGAACTTGCAAATGGCATATACATTGCAGTTGCAAAGTACAAATACGGCACCGAAGTATTGCGTTTCGTTGCTGAATAAACGGAACAAACTGTAATAATAAAAAATGTTACACAGCGCGCTGTGTAACATTTTTTATTATTGTTATTAACCGATTGTTCATAAGTTA
The DNA here is from genome assembly GCA_045644465.1 of Bacteroidaceae bacterium. Lineage (GTDB taxonomy): Bacteria > Bacteroidota > Bacteroidia > Bacteroidales > Bacteroidaceae > HGM04593. Next base: position 148,122 of record JAZRGV010000006.1, on the reverse strand, counting down.
TTGAATTTTTATAAAATACATTACTTTTTTTTTCATAACTTCGCATAATTAAATGACAAAAGGCCAACAGAGACGTTGGGACAATCAAACTATATGGGAAAAATAATAGCATTAGCAAATCAAAAAGGTGGTGTAGGAAAAACCACTACAACTATAAATCTGGCAGCTTCATTGGCTACACTTGAAAAAAAGGTTCTAGTCATTGATGCCGACCCTCAGGCCAACGCATCATCGGGCCTTGGCATTGATATACGCAATATTGAATACTCCATTTATGAATGCCTCATAGGCAATGCAACTCCCGAACAAGGAATACACAAGACTTGTGTCGAGGGACTTGACATCATTCCGTCGCACATCGACCTTGTGGGTGCGGAGATTGAGATGCTCGACATGCCTAACCGAGAGAAAATCATGCGCGAGACACTTGCACCAATAAAGGATAAGTATGACTATATATTGATAGATAGTTCTCCTTCGTTGGGATTAATAACTGTGAACTCGCTAACAGCTGCCGACTCGGTGATTATACCTGTACAATGCGAATATTTTGCTCTTGAAGGTATCAGCAAGTTGTTGAACACCATCAAAATCATTAAATCGAACCTAAATCCCAAGCTTGACATCGAAGGTTTCCTGTTAACAATGTTCAACTCACGCCTGCGCCTAAGCAACCAGGTATATAACGAAGTTAAGAAGCACTTCCGCGAGTTGGTGTTCGAAACGGTGATACAGCGTAACATCAGACTTGGAGAGGCACCAAGTATGGGTATTCCGGTTATTATGTACGACGCAGAATCGACAGGAGCAAAGAATTATCTGGCACTTGCCGACGAAGTAATAAAAAGAAACAAAAAATAATGGCAAAACAGAAATTCACATTAGGAGGCGGAGGAGGACGAGGACTTGACGCTCTGATTTCAACCGAGGCCATACGCTCTATTGCTTCATCATCTATTGGCGAAATAGAGATATCTAAGATACATGCCAACCCCAACCAGCCACGCCGAGACTTCAACGAAGAGGCCTTGCAGGAACTCGCAGATTCAATAAGCGAGCTTGGGGTAATTCAACCTATAACACTTCGTAAAGAGGATGATGGCACTTATATGATTATTGCCGGTGAAAGACGATTCCGAGCATCACAATTGGCTGGGAAAAGTACCATTCCTGCGTATATTTTGAGTGCAAACGAAAAAGATACAATGGAGATGGCTCTCATTGAGAATATTCAACGAGAAGACCTTAATCCACTTGAAATAGCATTGGCATACCAGCAGCTTATAGAGCAACACAATCTGTCGCAAGAGCAGTTGAGCAAACGCGTGGGCAAAGGACGTGCCACAATAGCAAACTTTTTGCGTCTTTTAAAGTTGCCAGGCAACATTCAGGTTGCACTTAAAGAGAAACAGATTGACATGGGACATGCCAAAGCGCTATTGTCGCTGACATCACATGCCGACCAGATTAGAATATTCAACGAGACAATAAAGAATGGATATTCGGTGCGTGAAGTAGAAGAGCTTGTACGCAACACCAAAGAGAGCGAAACACCTGTTGCAAAAGCAGGTAGCAACAACAAAAAACAGAGCGACACCTTCCATCAACTCAAGAAGCATCTGACACATTTTTTCCAAACCCCTGTACAGCTCACATGCAATGAAAAAGGAAATGGAAAAATAAGCATCAAGTTCAAGAACGAAGAGGAATTGGAACGCATAATTGCTATATTCGACAAACTAAACCAATAAGTACAGTGCAGTATTTACGGCTGACATACGGTTTAATTATTATTGCTTTTCTGTCATTAACAGCCGGCACAAAAGCTATGGCGCAATCGCAGACGGAACAGAAAGAGGCCGCCGGCGACTCGCTATTTATATCGACCATGAGACACGACTCCATTGCAGCCGAGATTGCGTATGACGATTTTATAGCAAAAAGTTCAATTATGGCAACCGACAGCAGCGATGTTGCTGGCAACGAGCCTAAAAAGATTTGGAAACCCGACGTGCAGACAGCAACATGGCTTGCGCTTGTAATACCCGGCGGAGGACAGATATACAACCGCAAATATTGGAAACTGCCCATAGTTTACGGTGGTTTTGTGGGTTGTATGTATGCCTATAACTGGAATGGACAGATGTATAAAGATTACCGCCAGGCATACCTTGACATTATGGACAGCGACCCGAATACCAATTCGTTCAAGGATTTTTTCAGGCCGGGATATAACTTTGATGCAAACAAGGAGTACCTGAAGAACCTGTTCAAAAAAAGAAAGGACCGCTATCGCCGTTGGCGCGACATGAGCATATTCGCAACAATAGGAGTATATGCGTTGTCGGTGATAGATGCCTATGTTGACGCACAACTGTCGAGCTTTGACATAAGCGACGACATAAACCTCACTATTGAGCCACAAATGATTCATGGAAAGGAACAGTTCACTCGCGACAACAACTACTACGGTTTTAACTGCCACATAACATTTTAACATAAAAGAAACATATTACAAAAAATGTACAAAACCATTACTGCTCTGACAATCTTTGTTATGCTTGCCACCTCATCGATGGCAGGCACATTCATGCCAGACTCTGTGGCCGAAAATAAGGATGTAGTACCAACTGACAGCATAACTACATTGTTCAACACAACTGTTGAATTCCCCGACAGTATCGACTTTGAAGTTCCCGGATATATGCTTGAGGAGATCGACAGCATGCTGAACTGTTGGCAGGCACGTAACCTGCTCAAGGCACTCGACTATGATACTACCCAATACAAAGAGATTAAAATAACCGACACCATATATGCAGAACGTCTGCAGAGTATGCCCACAATAGTAAAGATGCCATACAACAGAATGGTAAGGTCGTGCATCGATGCATACACAACAAAGAACCGTTCACTTGTTGCATATATGTTGGGTATGTCTGAATTCTATATGCCCATAATAGAAGAAGAGATTGACAAAGCCGGAATACCTAATGAGCTGAAATATCTGCCAATAATTGAGTCGGCACTGAACCCCAAGGCCGTATCAAGAGCAAATGCTAAGGGATTGTGGCAATTTATGTTCTCAACAGCAAAATTGTATGGTTTGAAGTCGAATAACTACATTGACGAGCGTTTCGACCCAATAAAATCGACAAAGGCCGCGGTACGTTTTCTTGCCGACCTATACAAGATGTTCGGCAAATGGGAACTAGCCATTGCTGCATATAACTGCGGCCCGGGAAATGTAAAAAAAGCCATTGCACGCTCCGACGGCAAGACCGACTTCTGGGAGTTATACTATTATCTTCCTCGCGAGACACGCGGATATTTGCCGATGTTCATTGCTGCAAACTACATAATGACATTCTACAAGGAGCATGGCATAAGCCCCATGAAGCCCAATACACCTATTACCACCGATACTATTGTGGTTTCAAAGAACCTGCACTTCAAGCAGATTGCCGAGGTGTGTGGTGCCGAGATAGAAGAGATACGCGCCTTAAACCCGCAATACATAAAAGATATTATCCCTGGCGAGAACGAGCCATACACACTGCGACTCACAAACAACCTTGTAACAGAATTCCTTGCCAACGAAGACAGCATATACAAGCATAAGGAGCAGGAGTTCTTCCCAAGAGTAAGCATCGCCGAAATGCTCAAACAAGCAAAAGCCAACGATGGCGGACGTGGCATACTCAAACGCCATAAGGTGAGAAGCGGCGAGACACTTGGTGGCATAGCACTCAAATACAGGGTAACAGTCAAGCAAATAATGAAGTGGAACGGAATGCGTAACACCAACATCAGAGCAGGACAGTACCTCAACATATATTAACTTCTACCGGCATGGAAAGCAACGAAGAGAAAAAGATGATTGATGAAGAGGCTCAAATAAACGAAGCCTTTCAGGAGTTGCTGGATATATATTTGGCATCGCAACATCGCAAGAAAGTTGAAATCATAACCAAAGCATTCAACTTCGCACGCCAGGCACACAAAGGAGTGAGACGACACAGTGGCGAGGCATATATAATGCATCCACTTGCCGTTGCGCGCATAGTATGCAAGGAGATTGGCTTGGGTTCAACATCCATCTGCGCTGCATTGCTACACGATGTTGTAGAAGACACAGATTACACTGTTGACGACATAAGAAACCTTTTTGGCGACAAGATAGCAAACATTGTCAACGGACTTACCAAAATTGCCGGAGGCGTGTTCGGTGCACACGCATCGGAACAGGCCGAAAACTTCAAGAAGCTGCTGCTCACCATGAGCGAAGACATACGAGTGATACTCATCAAGATTGCCGACCGCCTGCACAACATGCGTACACTCGAATTCATGCACGTCAACAAACAGTACAAGATTGCAGGCGAAACACTCTACATATACGCTCCAATAGCATATCGCCTGGGATTGAGTCGCATAAAGACCGAGCTGGAGAACCTCAGTTTCCGCTATGAACACCCCGAGGAGTATCACCGCATAGAGAAAAAGATAGAAAAGACACAACAGGAGCGCGACAAGCTATATGCCCAATTCACAAACCCCATACGCGAGCAGCTCGATGCCATGGGACTTGAATACGAGATAATAGGACGAGTGAAATCGCCATATTCCATCTGGAACAAGATGCAGAAGAAGCATGTAGCCTTTGAAGATATCTATGATATACTTGCAGTACGAATAATTTTCAAGCCACGCGAAGGACGCGACGAGAACAACGAGTGCTTCAATATATATATTGCCTTGACAAAATTGTACAATGCACATCCCGACCGTCTGCGCGACTGGGTAAACAAGCCAAGAACCAACGGATACAAAGCTCTGCACGCCACATTCATGAGCACACATGGAGAGTGGATTGAGGTACAGATACGAAGCGAGAAGATGAATGAGATGGCCGAAAAAGGTATTGCCGCACATTGGAAATACAAGAGCCAGGGCGACCCAAGCAGCGACGAGCAACTCGACAACTGGCTGCACACCATCAAAGAGATTCTCGACGACCCACAGCCAAATGCACTCGACTTCCTCGACACCATAAAGTTAAACCTCTATGCAACCGAGATATTTGTCTTTACTCCCAAAGGCGATATAAAGACCATGCCACAGAACTGTACGGCACTCGACCTTGCATACAGCATACACACATTCCTTGGCAACCACTGTATAGGTGCAAAGGTAAACCACAAACTCGTTCCGCTGAACCACTTGTTACAGAGTGGCGACCAGGTGGAAATTCTAACATCAAACGCACCAAGAGTTGATGAGAGCTGGCTCTCGTTCGTTACAACAGCCAAGGCACGCGCCAAGATACAGGCTGCTCTGCGCCGTCAGCAACGACTGACTCAGAACGAAGGCGAAGAGAAACTCAACGCCTTTCTTGAGAAAGAGGGACTCGGCAACTACACAAGCAACATCGAGAAACTGCTCAAGTTGCATAAGCTGAAAGAACGTGAAGAACTGCTTGTTGAGATTGGCAAGGGTAATATAGTGCTTGGCAACGAGGATAAAGATGCTCTGCTTGGCACAAAGAAACTGAGTTTCGCATCAATTTTCTCGTTCAGCCGCGACAAGAAGAAAGAAGATGAGACAACAAAAGAGGTACACGAGTACATAGACCGCAAGACATCTATAAACCTGACAGAAGAGAGCCTTAAAAACAGATATATCATTGCCGACTGTTGCCACCCTATCCCCGGTGATGACGTCTTGGGCTATTACGATGAGAACAAGCATATCATCATACACAAGCGAAACTGCTCCGTTGCAAACACTTTAAAGAGCAGCCACGGCGACAGGATTCTCGCCGCCAAATGGGAGACACACAAACAGCTTTACTTTGTTGTACCTATCCAGATTACAGGTATCGACGACATGGGAGTGCTACACGAGATAACCACAATAATTTCGCAACAGCTCAATGCCAACATCCAAAAGATGCACATTGAAAGTAACAACGGCATTTTCGAAGGCACATTTTGGATAAACGTACACGATGTGGATGATGTAAAAAACATCTGCGAGAACCTGAAGAAGATAAACAACATCAAGACTATCGCGAGAGTTGGATAATATATGATTAAGGCGGCCATTAGCCGCCTTAATCATATATTATCCAACTGTTCTTTCAAAGCAAGTAACTCCTCTTTTATACCTTTAAGCCTGTCAATCACCTCGCTGTTTGTCTCGGCACTCTCTTTAAGGCCTCCATGCTTGAACTGTTGCTTTGCACCGGCCAGGGTGAGCCCACGTTCTTTTACAAGATGATACACTGTTCGCAAAACACCTATATCATCTCTAGTATAACGGCGCACACCATTGGCACCTTTATAGGGTTTCACTTGCGGAAAGACAGTTTCCCAATAGCGCAATGTTGTTTCGGTAACATTCAGTTCCTTTGCAACCTCCTTTATGGAGTAGTACATCTTTAAATCCTTATTCGTATTCAGTGCCATATCAGTCGTATATTTTACCATGGTTCTCGGCCATCTGCAACATCTGGTCGTAACCGTCGGCATCGAGATCCATAAAATAGTAGTTGATGGGATTCTCGTGTTTTCCCTTTACAATAACCTCGTAATGCAGATGTGGGCCTGTACTCTTTCCCGAGTTGCCGCTAAGAGCTATCTGCTCGCCACGCACAACCTTTTGCCCTTTCTTCACCAGGAATTTCTTGTCGAGCAGATGGGCATACAATGTCTTGTAACCATAACCATGGTCGATAACGACTGTGTATCCATAACCCGACATCCATTTTGCATTCTCCACCACTCCGTCGGCAGTTGCATATATCGGTGTACGCTTGTCGCACGAGAAGTCCATACCCTTGTGGAACTTACGCACCTTATAGACAGGATCGATACGATAGCCGTAACCCGAAGCTGTGCGTTTCAAATCGCGGTTTGAGATTGGCTGTATTGCCGGAATATGACGCAGCCGTTTTTCGGCATCTTTGTCAAGGGTAACAATCTCATCGAACGACTTTATCTGCATATATAGCTGTTTCTCCAGCAGGTCGAGTTTCTGAGCTGTCTCAACAAGCAGTTCGGCATTGTTCATGCCAAGCAACTCATCATATCTGTTTGTTCCAGCATAGCCGGCATTTCGTTCATTCGCAGGAACAGGGTCGGCATTGAGCATCACACGATAGAGATTATCATCGCGCTGCTGAATATCCTGTAGCACCGTCATTGCCCTGTCAAGACGCGACGAGACAATTCTATATTGTGCCAAGAGCTGTGAATTCTCATTCTCGAACTCCTGTACTGTAGGTTTGTCTATAAAAAGATAAAAAACAAGAAATGCCAAGCCTCCGAAGATGAAGAACATAAGCAGTTTACGCACCACATTAAACACCTTCTGTGCAAAGGTGGTGTAAACAGGCTCGTAACTGTTGGTTTCGGGGTTGAACGTATAATACTTCTTGCGCATCTCTTGAATATAATTCAATACAAATGTAGTAAAACATCGCATTTTCTGCAAATATTATAAGCTAAACACTGCTTGACAAAAGAAATCGCCACTAAACGAAGCAACTTTATGCAGTTTTATCCAACAATATTTCAAAAATATTGTAACTTTGTATGATTTTATGGATAATTGTCATTATTGGCTGTATAAGAAATAATTAAAACAACAAAAATATGCTCACTTCAAAAGAAATCAGAGAATCGTTCAAGCAATTCTTCGAGCAGAAGGGCCACCTCATCGTGCCTTCTGCACCAATGGTCGTAAAAGACGACCCAACACTGATGTTTACCAATGCCGGTATGAACCAGTTCAAAGACATCATTCTTGGTAACAGCCCTGCAAAGAGCAAGCGTGTTGCCGACTCACAGAAATGCCTTCGCGTAAGCGGTAAGCACAACGACCTTGAAGAGGTTGGACACGACACTTACCACCACACAATGTTCGAGATGCTCGGTAACTGGTCGTTTGGCGACTATTTCAAAGAAGATGCCATCAACTGGGCATGGGAATACCTTACACAGGTAGTAAAACTCGACCCAAACCGTATGTATGCAACTGTTTTTGAGGGTTGCGAGGCCGAAGGTCTTGCACGCGACAACGAGGCTGCTGCAATTTGGGAGAAGCACCTTCCTGCAGAGCGCATTATCAACGGCAACCACAAAGACAATTTCTGGGAAATGGGTGATACAGGCCCCTGCGGTCCATGTTCTGAAATTCACATCGACCTTCGCGACGACGAAGAGAGAGCAAAGATAAACGGCCGCGACCTTGTGAACGGCTCACACCCACAGGTTATCGAGATTTGGAACCTCGTGTTCATGCAGTTCAACCGTATGGCCGACGGACACCTTGAGGAACTTCCGGCAAAGGTTATCGACACCGGTATGGGCTTTGAGCGTCTTTGTATGGCACTCCAGGGCAAACAGTCGAACTACGATACCGACGTATTCCAGCCAATCATCAAGGCTATCGGCGAGATTTCGGGAAAGAAATATGGCGATGACAGCCAGACCGACGTTGCTATGCGCGTAATTGCCGACCACATACGTACAATTTCGTTCTCTATAACAGACGGCCAATTGCCATCGAACGCAAAGGCCGGCTATGTAATCCGTCGCATCTTGCGTCGTGCAGTACGCTACGGATACACATTCTTGGGACAGAAGCAGGCATTCATGTACAAGCTCGTTCCTACACTCATCGAGAATATGGGCGATGCTTATCCCGAATTGAAGCAGCAGCAGGAGCTTATTACAAAGGTTATGAAGGAAGAGGAAGATTCATTCCTTCGCACTCTCGAAACCGGTATGGGAATGCTCGACAAGATTGTTGCATCAACAAAGGAGAGCGGCAAGAGCGAAATCAGCGGTGTTGAGGCATTTACACTTTACGACACATTCGGTTTCCCCATCGACCTCACACAACTTATCCTTCGCGAGAACGGCCTATCAGTAAACATGGAGCAGTTCGACGAGGAGATGCTCAAGCAGAAGACACGCGCACGCAACGCTGCTGCCGTTGAGAACGGCGACTGGACAACAGTGAATGAGGGTGAATGTACATTTGTTGGTTACGACAACACTGAATATGAAACAACAATTCTCCGCTATCGCCAGACAAAGCAGAAGAACCAGACTCTCTATCAGATTGTATTGAAAGATACTCCTTTCTATGCCGAGAGCGGTGGTCAGGTTGGTGACTGCGGTTTCCTTGTATGTGGCGACGAGCGCATCGAAGTCATCGATACAAAGAAGGAAAACAACTTACCTATACATATAACAAAACAGCTCCCTGCCAACCCTGCAGCAACATTCACAGCTGAGGTAAATAAGGAGAAACGTGCGGCTTGCGCTGCAAACCACTCTTGTACACACTTGCTCGACCAGGCATTGCGTCAGGTATTGGGTACACACGTTGAGCAGAAGGGTTCACTTGTTACACCTGAGGGCATACGCTTCGACTTCTCACACTTCCAGAAAGTTACCGACGAGGAGATTGAGCAGGTTGAGCGCATTGTCAACGCGCGCATACGCGAAAACATCCCTCTCACCGACTACCGTAACATCCCCATCGAGGAGGCTAAACAGCTTGGCGCAATCGCTCTTTTTGGCGAGAAATATGGCGACCACGTACGCGTAGTACAGTTCGGTTCTTCTATTGAGTTCTGTGGTGGTACACACGTATCGGCAACAGGTAATATCGGTATGGTAAAAATCACAAGCGAAAGTTCTGTTGCAGCAGGCGTTCGTCGCATTGAAGCAATAACAGGCAAAGCTCTTGAAGACCACTTGTACAAAACACAGACACTGTTGAAAGAAATTCACGCTCTGTTCAATAACGTTCCAAACTTGAAGGCAACTATCGTCAAGTCAATAACAGAGAATGCCGAGTTGAAGAAAGAGATTGAGGAATATGCAAAAGAGAAGGCTGCAATGACAAAGAACGAGTTGCTTGGCAACATCAAGGAGAAAGGTGGCATGCGTTACATAAGCGCAGTATTGCCTGTACCTCCTGCTGCAGCAAAGGACATTGCATTTATGTTGCGTCAGGAGCAGCCCGAGAACCTGCTTATTGTATTGGGAAGCATATACAACGAGAAGCCACAGTTGACAATCTCGGTTAGTGCCGACCTTGTTGAGCGCGGCATCAATGCCGGCAAGATTGTGGGCCAGGCGGCTCGCGAGATGCAAGGTGGTGGCGGTGGCCAGGCACACTTTGCACAGGCAGGTGGCAAGAACCCTGCAGGCATAAAAGCAGCAATAGACAAGGTATTCGAAATTATCGAAGCATAATAAAACAAGACGGCGGTGATTATTCACCGCCGTCTGTCTGTTTATCGCTCCAATTAACAAGATACAACCTCTCGCTTGCACGTGTAAAGGCCGTATATAGCCAACGATAGTAATCTACCCCTATCATATCGGGCGATACAAATCCCTGGTCAACAAACACACGTTGCCACTGGCCACCCTGCGCCTTATGGCATGTAACAGCATAGCCATACTTCACCTGCAAAGCATTATAATAAGGATTATTACGCACTTGTTCCATACGTTTACGCTTGGAACGTATTTCAGGATAGTCTTCCCAAACAGCATTGAAAAGCCTTTCGTTCTCATCCTTTGTAAGCGACGGCGACTCACTCACAAGCGTATTAAGCATTATCTTTACGTCAATCTCGCAATCGTCGTAATCGACGAGAGAGAGTGTCACATCGGCAAAGCGGAAGCCATACATTTCCTCAATACCACCCACACGAACAACCTCCGCCACATCACCATTGGCAATGAAATCAAGTTTTTCGAGTAAGGTCTTATCCTCTTTACCCAAGACCTCGCGCCAATAATAATTATTCTTCACCACCATCAGCACATCGCCTCGGCTCAACTCATCCTCGCGATAAAGAATGCGACGGCGAATACCTTCGTTATATACATTGGCACGTTTGTTGGAACGGCAAAGAACTATCGTCTCGTTTATTCCGGCATCGTTATAGGAACTTTCGATAGCCTCTATCAGCTCCTCACCGCTCACACGACATATATCGGCAAAACCCCTCAGCCTCACCTTTGGTAAGAAACCTGTTTCGCCGTTGCAGATAACCTCGCGCAATTTTGTTGCGTTATACAGAACACCCGAACCGTCCAACTGGCGCATCACCTGCGTAAGTTCCATTGCTGTAACATTGAGAAACATCGAAGAGAGATACTCGCACGACAACGCAGGGGAAAGCTCTTCACCCACAGGCGGAAGCTGCGCTGTATCGCCCAACAACAGCAACGAACAGCCATTACCGGAATATACAAACTCTATAAGGTCGTCAAGCAAAGCACCTGAACCGAAGTTTGAGTCCCCGGCATTGGATATCATTGAAGCCTCATCAACAATAAAAAGAGTGTTGACAGCCCTGTTCTCCATTAAAGTGAACTGCGCCGCATCAAGAATAGACTTTTGACGATAAATCTTTTTATGAATAGTGTAGGCACTCTTTCCCGAATAGGAAGAGAACACTTTTGCCGCCCTACCAGTGGGGGCGAGCAACACACTTTTACGTCCAAGTTGTTCCATTGTACGCACAAGAGCCGATATAAGTGTTGTTTTTCCCGTTCCTGCATAGCCGCAAAGTAGGAAAATTTTCTTATCATCACCCGAAATAATAAATTCCGATATCATTTCGAGTGTTTTTTCCTGCTGAGTTGTTGGATTAAACGGAAAATTTGTCTTAATTTGCGAAGCTAAATATTTATTTATCACTTGGTATTAATAAAAAATTAGTATTCAAAACGTTTTTTCGTTTTTTTATCTTATTTTTGCGACACGAAAATACATAAATAAAAAATATAGAACAATGAAAAACCTATTTAAAGTACTTTTGGGTGTTCTTGCTGTGATACTTGTTATCGTCAATTTCCGCAGCGTAATGAGCCCTATTAAGTTTGAAGAGACAAGAGCAAAGCGCGACAGCGCCGTAATCAATCGTTTGATTGATATCAAAAATGCCGAAGTGGAGTATTACAGAGCAAATGGTAAATACACCAACGACTTTGAGACTCTTATTAATTTTATCAAGACACAGAAGGTCTATACTGTAAAGAAGGCATACGAGCTCAACGACCGTCAGCTTGAGAAGGTTGCTGAAATTGAGAAAAACAAGAGAAGAGTTAGAGAAATCTCTATTTCACCCGACGAGGCCGACCAGATATTCCTTGGTATCCTAAGAAATGCAGAGAAAAAGAATGATTGGAAGGTTATCGATGAGTTGAACGCATTGAATGCAGAAGGTGGCGACATCCGTAACTTCCGTCGTGATACAACATGGGTTTCATTGATCGACACTCTCTATCACAATCCGAACTTCCCGATCGACTCATTGCCATACATTCCTTATGGTGACGGCGAAAAGTTCACACTTCTCACCGACAGTATCTCAAAAGCAGGTGGTGGTTACACACAGCTTTTCGAGGCTAGAGCCGACTTCAGCCAGTACTTGACAGGTATCAACGATCAGGAGTATGACAACTATATCCTTGGCGTGAAGAAAAAGGTTACACAAGTTAGACGCGAACCGGTTCTCAATGCTGCAGGTGAGCCAATGTATGACGAAAACGATGAAGAAATTGTAAAGATTATACCTTGCCGTCGCGTTGGTAGCGTAAAAGAGGCAAACAACAATGCCGGTAACTGGGAATGGTAACCAAATCGTAATCCATGATAAAGGATAACAAACAGAAAAAAACATTATCCATTCGTATAAGTACGAATGGATTTTGTTTTTGCACCTATATAAAATCACAGCCCGGCAGCCTCAAGTATTTCACTTACCTGCCCGATGTAGAGAGCAGCATGGCTTCGAACTTGCAGGCAGCATTCGAGAGCGCTCCACTCATAAGGCTCCAAGAAGATGAATACGAGATAAAAGCAATCATAGAAACCAGCGAATACACTTGTATTCCTGCCGAATATGATAACACCGAGGAGTATAAGCAGTTCTTTAATTATTGCTTTCCCAAGAGCGAGAACGCCGAGGTTATCGCCAACAAACTTAATGCATACGGACAAACCATTCTGTTTCCCGTAGATGCCGGCGTTTACGAGACGCTACAAAAGTATGGCAACGTAACATTCTACACTCCGGCAAGCATAATAATGAGTTACCTGAGCTATAAGCCCATAGAAAAGGAACAATACATGCTTGCATATCTCTACAACGACTATGCATTCATACTTACAATGAAAAACGGAAAGGTGGGGATGTCAAACATTTTCAAGAAAGAGGAGAAAGAGAACACCCTGTTCTATATGCTAAGTATATGGAAAGAGCAAGGATTGTCACAAACCGAAGACTATCTTTACCTATGTGGCGACAACAGCATTGAAGCATTCTCCCCCATTGCCGGACAATTTATAAAGAACATAAAACGTATCAACCCCAACGAACTGTTCTCGCCGAGCCTGCTGAACAGAACAGAAGGGATTCCATTTGACTTGCAAGCACTCATACTATGCGAATAATAAGCGGTAAATATAAAGGACGACACTTTGATATTCCACGCAGTTTCAAGGCACGTCCCACTACAGACTTTGCAAAAGAGAACCTTTTCAACATCCTCAACAACACACTTGATTTTGAAGAGGTGAAAGCACTCGACCTGTTTTCCGGCACAGGCAGCATCAGCCTTGAGCTGTTGTCGAGAGGTTGTCAGGAGGTAACATCTGTAGAGATGGATTCACTGCATTTCAGTTTCCTGAAGAAATCTCAGGCAACACTCAACGACAGGAACTGGAAGATAATAAGAGACGACGTATTCCGTTTCATTCGCCGATGCACAGCAGAATATGATCTGATATTTGCCGACCCACCATACGCGCTTAAGGAGCTGGGAGAGATTCCAAACTTGATTCTAAGCGGTAATATGCTTAAAGAAGATGGTATTTTCATCTTTGAGCACGGCAAGGACTATGATTTCTCTGAGCATCCCCAATTCGTGCGACATATTGCCTACGGAAGCGTAAACTTCAGTTTCTTCAAGAAACAGTAATAGCCTATCACATCAACGGCGACAAGAGACGAGCACAAGACTCCAGGCAACGGTTAACAATAGGACGGTTGCAATACTCCTTGTACGAAAGTTGCCTGCATTGCTTTATGTCATCAAAGAAATAGTTTTTTAGGTCTTGTGCCACCACTTTGTCATACACAAAGGCACTGACCTCAAAGTTATAATAGAAACTGCGGAAATCGAGGTTCAAAGAGCCTACCGATGATATATAGTCATCACATACGAAACTCTTGCTGTGTATAAATCCAGCCTTATACAGATATACCTTCACACCAACCTTAAGAAGGTCGCCAAGATAGGACATTGAGGCATAGCCTGCAACTCTGTTATCACATCTCTCGGGAATCATCAGCCTTACATCCACACCCGACAATGCGGCACTCTTCAGGGCAAGCATAAACGATTCGCTTGGCATGAAATAGGGCGTCTGCAGATATACGTAATTCCTTGCCGAATAGAGCATCTTTATAATTCCACTCATCAGTGTACGCACCTCGCCTACCGGATTGGAAGTAACAACCTGCATCCAGCCGGCATTGCCTTTTGGTTGCAAAGGGAAATACTCTTTTCCACTAACGAGCGAATGACTGGCAAAAAACCAATCGACAAGAAAGGCGAACTGCAGTCCTTGAACAGCCATACCGCGCACAAGCAGCACCGTATCGCGCCAGAAGCCCCACACACCGCCTGTTATATATCTGTTGGCGACATTACATCCACCAATGAAGCCCGTTTTTCCGTCAATGATAACAAGTTTACGATGATTGCGGTAGTTTACCTTTTTTGAAAAAAGAGGGAAATAGACCTTCATGAATGACTCTACATAGACACCTGCTGAACGCATATCATCAAAAAATTCCTTATTCACCCTCCAGCATCCCACGCTGTCGTATATGAAACGCACCTCCAACCCTTGTTGCGCCTTACGCATAAGTATTTCACGTATGGCACGGCCAAAATCGTCATCCTCAAATATATAGAAGAGCATATGTATATGCTTTTCGGCCCTTTCAAGCTCTCTTATGAGCATTAGAGCATATTTCTTTGTATCGGCAATGACATCGATACTCTCGGCCGGCAAGGCATAAGCCGATGCAGTATTTCGCAAGTAGGAATAGAGAGTGGAATATTCCTGTGGCAATTCGGGTATATAACATCCCACATTGGACGAGAGATTACGCTGATTTATCTGCGACATCGAACGCCTGCTTATAAGTTTCTCCTTACGCTTATCGCGCCCGAAAAAGAAATAAAGCAGCATACCCAAAACAGGCAGGAACAACAGAACCATTACCCACGCCAACGTCTTTACACTGTCGCGATTTTTGAGTATGACATTGACTATAAGAATTATTGCTATAAAGCTATATATCCAACCAAGTATGACACCGATACTGAATCCCATTAGGCTTTTATTTATGGTTTCCGCGAAAATAATGATAAATAACATAAAAGAGATAAAAATCGCTCGATTTTTATCTCTTTTATTATCTTTTAGAACGGACGACCGCCCCCCATTCCCGGGGGAGGCATGAAACCAGCCGGCATAACTCCTCGCGATGGCATTCCATATCCGCGTACGCCCTCTCCTTTCTTGCTGTCGCCACCTGTATTGTTGAACCTATACGACAGGTTCAGCATAAAATAGCTATAAATGGCATTTGTCTCTGAGTCTCTACGGTATAGCGCCTCTACAACACGGCTTATGTTACTTTGCTGTTGAAGGATATCGTACAGCTGCAACGAGAGGGTAAGAGCATTCTTTGGCAAGAAACTTGCCGAAGCTTGTGCGTTCCATATAAGTTCATCGGTGTTGGCATTAGGGTCACTATATCCGCGACGGCTACTCATTGAGATATTTGTCGAGAGCTTGATGTTCCACCAAGGCAGATTATAGTTAAAGCTTGGTCCGTAAGAGAAATTGAATACATTCATTTTATCCTCGGGCTGAGCAGTTGACTTGGAGTGCGAATAGCGCAGAAAACCGCTCAATGAAAGATCCCAACTATCGGTTCGGTAGTTGGCTGTGAGACGCTCGCTCACATTCACTGTCTTGGCAATGCTCTTGACACTACCCTGCACATTATGCATACTGATATACGACACTCGCTCGGAATAGCCTCCATCGGTAAAAGTGCTGTAAGTAAATTTTGTATTCGTAGGTATAGCTGAATTGAATACGAAACCACCGTTCACATTCCAGTTACCGTTGATATTTTCTGGTGTGGTAGTTGTAGCACCTGTCAACTCGTTATATTCAGCCTTGCGTGTTATGGCATTTATTGTGTTAGAAAAAGATGCAAACACATTTATACCACGCTGCGCATCGGTGTTGAATGTATTGAAGTTCGCATTGATATTGTTCGAGAACGAAGGCTTCAGACCCGGATTACCCTTTGTCACCTGCAATGGGTTGGAATCGTCCTCAATGTCTATAAGGTCGGTCATTGAAGGTTGTGCCGTTGTACCACGATAACGGATGTTCAATGTTGTCTGCTTCGACCACTTGTAACGGAAACGGATATTTGGTGACACATAGTCAAGCACCTTGCGGGTGAATATGTCATCGATTGTAAGATACCTGTAGTCGAGCTGTGTATATTGTGGCAACCAGCTTACACCGGCATTAAGGTTCATCGCACTTGTAACATATCGGAACATCACACCTACATCGTGTCTTTGGGTACGATATGTTGAAAAACGACTCAACTTCTCGTCAAGATAAAGTCCAAGATTATCGGGTAACATTGGATTGGTAAAATCGGGGCTTACCTCTAAGATATAGTCAACCAAATCATCGAAATTATATGTAGAACGGTCGTTATTATTATAACTGTAGTTATAGCTATAGCTTATCTGCAGGAAGAGATTCTTCAAGAGGGGCTCGGTGTAGCTGAAGCTGAGATTGTAACTCCAATTGTTGCCCGGAGTGGTAGAATAACGCTTCTGCAATGGATCGTTAGCCGACTTATAATAGGTTATCTCGTTTCTCGAGAAGTTTTGGTTCTTGCTGTCGGCATATGAGAAGTTACCCCTGAATGTGAGGTTACGTCCGGGCTTTCCAAGTTTACGGTTAACCTGCAATCTTGCGCTGAGCGAAAGATTGTCTCCCATAGAGAGCGATTCATTTACGTTGCTGTTTATAGCAATGTCTTCAAGTTCTTCGGACACATTGCCAAATTCATCCTTTTCATACTCTTTTTCATAGTCAAAAGGATTCTCATTGAATGTTGCAGAGTTGCTGCTGTTCCACGAGTCATTGTTGGAATAGCTGACAGTAGGGGTAAATATTATATTTGTAAGGGTATCGGGTTTCCACTCCAGGCGGAAGTTACCGTTTATTCTTAATTCGCGTCTCAAACCTGCACTACGACTGTTTGAGAACTGATTTTTTCCAATCTGTGGCATAAAAGTCTCGGTAGATGTCCAGCTCTTGACATCGTTGCTCACGTGGTTACCGCGCACATTTCCGCCGAGTTCCAGCTTCTCATTCTCGTATGCAAAATTAAAACCTGCCAGTTTTGGAGAGGAGATACCGTTACCGCCTCCGCCACCAAAGCCACGACCACGACCGTCGGAGAAGCCTTGATCGCCAACGTTGTTGGCCGACAGCACAAGAGTATATTGAGCATCGTCGTTGTAATAGCTTGTTGTGTTACGCAAACGATAGAGCAGATGCTCTGCGTCGAAGTCGGTACCGCCACCGGCCTCACTATTTGAAAAGAAACCGTCGGCCACGCCCTTTTTCATCTGCAAATCGAGTACAGTCTCTTCTTCGCCGTCGTCGATGCCTGTCATGCGTGTGAAATCGCTCTTTTTGTCATAGAACTTCACCTTGTCGATAGCATCCACCGAAATATTCTTCAATGCCACATCCTTGTCGGTGCCAAAGAAATCCTTACCTTTCATAAGGATACGATTTACCGTCTTACCGTTAATCTTTATAGTACCATCTTCGGCAATATCCACACCCGGATACTTTTTAATGAGTTCCTCAAGCATAGAGCCTTCGGGCACACGAAATGCCGCGGTATTGAACACAAGTGTATCTTCCGATGCTGTAACAGGAGGCACCTGAGCTGTTACCACAGCATTTTCCAACAGGATATCATCGGACACCAACTTCACTGTTCCAAAATCGGTATTCTTTCCTTTGCTTATTGCCACATTATGTTGTTGTGAAACACAACCTACAAACGAAATACGCAAAAGATATTTGCCTGCCGGGGCTGCAATAGAGAATTTACCTTCGCTGTCACTCGCCACGCCTGCTTTGAAGATAGTGTCGGGCAAAGTAAACAACTGCAACATTGCAGACTGCAAAGGCCTGTCATCACTACCATCAACCACAACACCGCTCACTGTCCCATTCTTGTTCTGAGCTGAAAGAGCGAGGGAGCAAAAAAACATTATCAAAAGAAACTTATATCTCATACTCAATAGCTTTCTAATTATATTACTTTGTTTTTGATTTACAAAAGTATAAAAAGTTTAATTTAATTATTAAAATTATGATAAAGTCGATAAAAAAACATATACCTTCGCAGTAATGAAAGGGAGAAACAATGATATAAGCAACTGTTTGTGTCGCATTACGGGCGTTTCCGAACTCGACACAAGGTTCGGCGAGCCGTTCATCAAGGCATTCGGCAAGTTCAAGCCACAAAGCAACGAGGAGGTTCTTGTTGCTTCATACACCTGTTCATTGTTCCTTTCGGTAATCTTCAATAAAATTCAAACAGATAAGCTTCATACCTTTGTACATTTCACCAAAGAGCACTACCACCGTTTCTCGTTCAACTGCAACATGTATGAGGAGATATTCTCACACATTTGTGCCGAGGGGCTTGATGCAGTGCTACTTATCGACAAGTGCGGCAAATACACCACAAGACAATGTACCAAACAGGATATTTTTGAAGCTTTCGATTTCTATACCAATACATAAAGGAATGAATAGGAGGTTCCACCTCTAAGATATTTTAAACTCGCAACAAAAAAAACAAAGCAAGCTTTGCATTTTTTGCTTTATTCAAAAGTTCTTTGAGCTACGCTCGAAGATAATCTGCACTCGCTGTAAAAAATATCAAAGCAAGCTTTGCATTTTTTGCTCGTTTGTGATTATCTTTGCGAGTAAAGCAGAAATGACATACTGTTTTAATAGCACACACATCGTGTGGCTATAATTTGAACTATACGGCTTTAATGCTATTGCATTCACGGTAAAACGACCAAAAACAACCAACGAACAAGCAATAGGCACAAGAAGCCTGCGCTGATGCGTGGGTGTGCTTATGTTCGTTCAGGTGCTTGGTCGTACCTTCTGTGAATAAGTACGCCCACGTCATTTTTGTATATATTAAAAAGCACCTGCTCAATAGTTTTTGGGCCAAGTTGGTATATTAACACTATTTATTCATGTTACAGAAAAGGCAGTATGCTCTAATGAGCGACAGAGAATTGATTGATGGACTAACAGCTGTTCCAACAAACAACAAACTTCATGAATATTTTTTTAAGGAAAAATGTAAACACTTTCTCACATACATTTCAACCACCCTTTACAAGGAGGATGATTGCAATATGCTTGTGGGAGAGCTATATGAGTATCTGTCAAACGACAACTGGAAGATACTAAAGATGTGGGAGGGCAAGAACGGATGCTCTCTCAACAGCTACCTGGCATCGTGCTCTATGCACTATTTCGCGAGCCGAGTCAAAGCCGAGAAAAAACGCAACGACCGCGAGATAATTCCGTCAACACCCGAAATAATAGAATACCTCAACCACTTCACTGCCGAGGAGGAGAACGAGAACCAACCGGTGTGGGAAGCATACAGAATGCTCAAGGAACGCGACAGAGTGATATTGTGGCAGCTGGTCATAGAGGAAAAAGACGCAATGACTGCAGCACCAGCAATATGGCCCTACATCAACACTAACAAAGAGATACACGAGCTATCGCAGAAACATGTTCAAAGCACCATTGCGATGGCCAAACACCGCGCACTGCTCGCGTTACTGAACAAGCTCAAGACATTGACAAGCAATTGATTATTCCGCATCGAGCGGCATGCGGTACATATTGGTCTCCTTTGGCTCAAATCCACACGAACGATACAGGTTATTCGCTGCCACACGCGATGGTCGCGAGGTAAGCATAAGTGTGCCCTTGCCATATCTCTTAGCAAAGCCAATGGCGTGCTCAACAAGCTTGCGCCCTATAGAGTAACCACGCATAGCCTCATCCACAACAACATCCTCAATCCACAGCTTGCGCCCTGTAGGAGCAAGATAACCGCCAAGAGTGAGCATCCCCGCCACACTGCCGTTGCACTCGGCAAAGAAAAGATGCGAAGAGGGCGAAGCAACGATACCCTCAAGCTGCTCCGCTGTGAAAAGAGATGGCGAAGAGGAGAGCTGCACCAACAGACGGTTCACAGCGTCGATATATTCCGCCTTAACGTCGGTTACTTCAAATATTCTTATATTGTTCATCACATACTTACTTTATATTTCACACCTTTCGACTCGTTCTGCAGGCGGTCGAGAACTGTAACGACAAAGACATAGTCGCCATCCATTCCTTGCGGGAGTCTCAAGAATGGTTTGTCCGTTATTTGCAGTATATGCGCCGGGTTTTCAATGTCAACCTTTTCACCCTTTGCAAAACAATAAACCACAAAACGATGTGGAGCATTCATAACATCCTTGGTGGCTTTAGCATCAACAAGCCATAGAAGCATCTTGCCATCCTCGTCCTCAACCAGGCGAATGCCCTTTACCTTAGCAGGAGCCTTGTTGTCTATGAATGACGCCTTGGGCATGAATGCCGGGTATTTGTAGTAGCCGTTTGCAAGGAAATCGCGGTAGCCCTGCATATTATTTGCTGCCGAGGCTGCATCCCAGAAGCAAGAGCCCGATATATTACTGTTCGCACGCTGCAGTTCATATTTTCTCTGTTGCTGATGACCACACAAAGCCGTAGAATCCTTTGCATTGACCGTACGCACCACGTCCTGCCCCACATACAATGGGCGGCCCGACGCATGTTTTGCCCACCACGCCACAAGCTCTTCATAATCGGCAGCCGGATGCCCAATCTCCCAATAAAGCTGCGGAATACAATAATCGACCCACCCCTGCTCTATCCAAAACAGAACGTCGGCATTCAGGTCGTCATAGCACTGCAGGCCATTGGTGTTGCTGCCCAACTCCCAGCTCTTTTCGTTGCGATAGATTCCAAATGGCGATACGCCGAACTTTACCCATGGCTTCACCTCGCGTACCGTGCGATGAAGCTGATATATAAGATGATTAATATTCTCGCGTCGCCATGCAGCCCTGTCGGCAAAGCCGCTTATTTCGAACCATTTGTCATCGGGAAACTCAAAGCCTTTCACCGGATAAGGATAGAAATAGTCATCGATGTGCAAACCATCGACATCGTAACGTGTAAGGATATCCCTCACAATTCGGCATATATGGTCGCGGTTATACTGCAATGCGGGGTTGAAATAGAGCTGTCCCTGATACTCTATGAACTTATCGGGTGTTTTCATGCTCGGGTGCTCAAGAGCAATGAGCTTGGTGGTTTTGGTTCGTGCACGATACGGGTTTATCCATGCATGCAGTTCCATATTACGACTGTGACACTCCCTAACCATAAAAGCCAATGGGTCCCACCCCGGCGAGCAGCCCTGCTCACCTGTGAGGTAACGGCTCCAAGGCTCGTATGGCGACGGATAGAGAGCATCACCCTCTACACGCACCTGGAAGATTACAGCATTTACATTCACCTTTTGCAGATTGTCGAGCATCTCTATCAGGTAGCTTTTCATCTGTTCCTCGCTCATCCCGGCGAATTGTCCATTTACAGCCTGTATCCATGCACCACGAAACTCGCGCTTGGGGTGCACACCATTCACCTGCCTGGCGTTAACGCACGCAACGATGATTGCCATCAAAAGAAAAAGATATAGTCGTTTTTTCATATAATGTTCTTTAATGTTTGCGAAGATAACTAAAATACTATTATTAAAGAAGAACCGATAGCTACTTTGACTTCAACTTCTACAATAAAAAGAAATTTCTTGCTCAACACCATACCGTTTTTTTAAAAAAGAATTCACCTTTACAATCGCGCATGTAGGGATAGGATGCTGCGTCAGCCCAATTCTTATTAATCGCAAAACGACAAATGCCCCCAAAGTTTGAACTTTGAGAGCATTTGTCATTTATTTATATTATTTAATGAATATTTTTTTGCCGTTGACAATGTATATACCCCCTGTCGGGTTCTCTACGCGGTGCCCATGTAGGTCATAAATGGTTTTTACATTTCCGTTTTCTGCATTAATATCCTCAATGCCGGTATAGTCTATTTCTTGCATATTAAAGAACATATTCCAAGGTTCGCGTTTTTCGTATAGCGATTTAGTTCCTGTAGGAACATATAAGGTAGCATTGTCATAAACAGCATTTGAAAATATATTCGCATTGCTCCTGATTGGCTTTTCAGCCATCAGTTTAATATCAATAATATTATAACAATATGCAAAAGCACTCTCTCCAATGCTTGTAACATTACTACCAATTGTTACACTTGTAAGGGCTGAGCAACCATAGAACGCCCCATATCCAATGTTTGTAACGTTGTTAGGAATTGTAATGCTTGTAATAGTTTTATTACCATTGAATGCTTTTTCGCCAATTGAATAACTTGCACCTTTATAATCAACAGGCAAGGTCAAATCCGTTTCGTGACCCAAATAACCAATTAACGTGTTTACACCATTTACTACACTAAAAATAAAATCATTTTCAATTTCAGCACTAATTACCTTATCTGCATAATATGTAATATAGCCATAATCTGTCGAGCCTACACTAAATTTTAAATTTGAAAGGTTTATAACAGTTTTAAGTCCGGAGCAATCATAGAACGCTTCCTTTCCAATGCTTGCAACACTGCTAGGTATTATAATACTTGTAAGACCGGAACAGCCATCGAATGCTCCCATTCCAATGCTTGTAATACCATTAGGAATCACTGTGTTTCTACAACCGGCAATAAGTGTATTGTTGGCTGTTTCAATAATAGCATTACAATTATCACGGCTATCATACTTTGTATTACCTGGGTAAACAATAATACTCCCAAGTCTGGGGCAATCAGAGAACGCCTCAAATCCAATGCTTGTAACACTGTTACCAATCGTAATGCTTGCAAGGCCGGAGCAACCAGAGAATGCATAATTTCCAATACTTGTTACACTGTTGCCAATTATCACACTATTAAGACCGGAGCAACTAGCAAACGCAAGGTTTCCAATGCTTGTAACACTATTAGGAATTGTAATGCTTGTAAGACCGGAGCAACATTGGAATGCAAAATCCCCAATGTTTGTAACGCTGTTAGGGATTGTTATGCTTGTAAGATTAGAACATTGAAAGAACGCATCTTCTCCTATGCTTGTAACACTGTAAGTATTTCTATTATAACTAACAATTTCCGGAATAGTTACATTACCAGAATACTCATCATATTGATTAGAATAAGAACCTCTATATACGACTTCTACTGTTTTATTATTACTATCCGTAATTCTGTAATAAATACGGCCATACTCAAAATCATGAGCCTTCGCATTTCCCACGCAGCATAGTAGTAAAATTGCTGTAAATAGTAGGTTTAATTTTTTCATAAAAGTAGTTTTTAGTATTATTTTTTATTTAGTTTTTTACAATTCTCTTCCGAAAAGATTTTTTAAAAGAGATTGCTTATTGATTACTAATACTATAACTATCAGATATTTGTTTTTTGCTAAACAAATCATTCATTTTAGAAATTAATCTTTTGCAAAACCACAATATTTATTGAATGATTTGCAATTCGTTAAGATATTTTATGTAATTTTGCTACAAATATCGTATCTTTTCGGAAGAGACATTGTTTTTTGCTAAACAGTTGCTGTATTATACCGCACATCATTCCTCTCCATTCATCATAGGTTCGCGACTAAAATCACAAAGCGTGGGAATAAAGAAAGTTACCGCAAAAGGTAGCTTTGAAATTCCACAGCAACATTTCCAATGCACAATGCAAAGCAATAGAGCAATATGATTTTACAATAGAAAATATTATTGCGATATATCTGCTATATTATCGCATTTTTTTATGTAAATTCGCGAGATTGATTTATGGCAGAGAGCAAGATGAAAGAGAGTAGCAAGAATATCATAATAAAAGGAGCGCGTGTAAATAATCTGAAGAATGTTGATGTAGAGATTCCGCGCGGAAAACTTGTTGTTATCACCGGACTGTCGGGTTCGGGCAAATCATCGCTTGCATTCGACACTCTATATGCCGAAGGACAACGCCGTTATGTGGAGTCGCTATCGGCATACGCACGCCAGTTCCTTGGGCAGATGAACAAGCCCGAGTGCGACTTCATCAAGGGCATACCGCCTGCCATAGCCATTGAGCAGAAGGTTAACAACCGTAACCCACGCTCAACAGTGGGCACATCCACCGAGATTTACGAATATCTGAAACTGCTATACGCACGCATTGGCAAGACCTACTCACCCATAAGTGGCACACTGGTAAAGAAGGATAACCCCGAAGACCTTGTTACATGTATGCAGAGCCGCCCCGAGAGCACACGTTTCCTTCTACTTGCACCAATTCCCAAACGCAAGGGACGCACTCTTGAAGAGCAGTTGCAGATTTATCTGCAGCAGGGATTCACACGCATAGTCCTTGACAAGGAGATAATACACATTGAGGATTACAAGCCAAAGAAACAGGATAAGCCGACACTGCTCATTGACCGCTTGAGCGTAAACAACAGCAAGGAAAATGTGAGCCGACTGCTCGACTCGGCCGAGACGGCGTTCTACGAGGGAAACGGCACCTGTATGCTGCGTTTTATTGACGAGGATGCGCCACATAGTTTCAGCATACGCTTTGAGGCCGACGGCATGGAGTTTGAAGAGCCTACGGAGCAGATGTTCTCGTTCAACTCACCCATAGGTGCCTGCCCCGACTGCGAGGGCTTTGGCCGCATAGTGGGCATTGACGAGGACCTTGTAATACCCAACAAGACACTGAGCGTATATGACGGAGCTGTCTTCTGCTGGCGTGGCGACAAGATGGGCGAATGGAAAAACGAGTTCTGCCGTCGTGCACCACAAGATGATTTCCCTATCTTTGAACCATACTATAACCTTACACAGGAGCAGAAAGATTACCTGTGGCACAAAGGCCCCTGGATTGAAGAATATGGCGAAGGCATAAGCATCGATAACTTCTTCAACATGGTAAAGGCCAACCAATACAAGATACAGTTTCGCGTGATGCTTGCGCGTTACCGCGGAAAACCTATATGCCCCACATGCCACGGCACACGCCTGAAGAAAGAGGCTACCTATGTGAAGGTGGGAGGAACAAGCATCACCGAACTTATAGAGATGCCTGTTACACGCCTAAAGGAGTTTTTCGATAACCTGATACTTGATGAACACGATGCGGCAATAGCAAAGCGCATACTAACAGAGATACGTAACCGCGTGGATTGCCTCATCGACGTGGGCCTGGGATACCTCACCCTCAACCGACTGAGCAACACCCTTTCGGGCGGTGAGAGCCAGCGCATAAACCTTGTAACATCGCTCGGTAGCGCACTCGTTGGCTCACTATATATCCTTGACGAGCCAAGCATTGGCCTGCATAGCCGCGACACCGACCGCCTGATAAGCGTGCTCTACCGCCTGCGCGACCTTGGTAACACTGTTGTTGTGGTGGAACACGATGAAGAGATAATACGTGCTGCCGACTACATCATAGACGTGGGTCCGAAAGCCGGCTCATATGGCGGTAACATCGTATATAAAGGTGATATGAGCAACCTCGAGAAAGGCAGCAACAGCTACACTGTCAGATATCTGCTTGGCGAGGAGACAATAGACGTGCCCAAGCACCGCAGGACATCGAACAACAAGATAACAATAAAGGGAGCAAGAGAGAACAACCTCAAAGGCATTGATGTTGACTTTCCATTGAACACCTTCACCGTTGTAAGCGGAGTGAGTGGCTCGGGAAAATCGACACTTGTGCGTAACATACTATACCGTTCGCTCATGCGCCACTTTGGCAACACCTGTGATGCTCCAGGACAATGCGAAACGGTTGACGGAGCATTGAAACAGTTGTGTGGTGTGGAGCTGATAGACCAGAACCCCATAGGCAAGTCATCGCGTTCGAACCCTGTAACCTACCTTAAAGTCTATGACGACATACGCCACCTGTTTGCACAGCAGCCATTGGCAAAGCAGATGAAATTCGGTGCGGGGCACTTCTCGTTCAATGCCGAGGGTGGACGATGCGAGGAGTGCAAAGGCGAGGGAACAATAACCGTTTCCATGCAGTTTATGGCCGACCTTAAGCTTGAATGTGAGGCTTGCCACGGCAAACGTTTCAAAGAGGATGTGCTCGAAGTGAAGTTCCACGGCAAGAACATACACGATATTCTTGAAATGACCATTGGCGATGCAATAAACTTTTTCCAGGAGCATGGGCAGAAACGCATTGCCGACAGCCTTCAGCCATTGCAGGATGTGGGACTGGCATACATAAAGCTTGGGCAATCGTCATCGACACTCTCGGGCGGTGAGAACCAACGTGTAAAACTCGCCTACTATTTGAGCCGCCAGAGCGACCGACCAACGATGTTTATCTTTGATGAACCTACAACCGGACTCCATTTCCACGACATAAAGAAACTACTGAAATCGTTTGAACGCTTGCTCGAACGCGGACACTCACTCGTGGTAATAGAGCATAATATGGATGTGATAAAATGCGCCGACTACCTCATAGACCTTGGCAAGGAGGGAGGCGAAGAGGGAGGTAACCTTGTAGCAGCCGGCACACCCGAAGAGGTTGCAACATGCAAGGAGTCCTATACAGGTGAGTTCCTGAAAGAAAAACTGAAATAAAACAGGGGGATATTCCATAAAAGAAAGACTACAAAACAAATAAAGGCCAAAATTCCAAAGGTTAAGAACTGCGAGGAAATGTAACGGACACGACATGTCGTGTCCCTACATGCACATAACAAACCATTGACAATACGGCGTAGAGTTTTTGCGGACACGGCGTACCGGGTCCCTACATGCACATAACAAACCATTGACAATACGGCGCTGAGTTTATGCGGACACGACATGTCGTGTCCCTACATGCATATAACAAACCATTGACAATACAGCGCTAAGTTTTTGCGGACACGGCGTGCCGGGTCCCTACAAGAGATAGGCGAAACCAAAATATCATTTTTACCTAAAATAAATAGAATTTATTTTGCCGTCAATTATGTTTAAGCTAATTTTGTAACAATGCAGGCCATGCAGCACACATATCGTTCTGCAGCAGGCATAATAACAACATCAACCTATGAACTATAAAAGAAGCGACTTTGA
The DNA here is from genome assembly GCA_045644465.1 of Bacteroidaceae bacterium. GTDB lineage: Bacteria > Bacteroidota > Bacteroidia > Bacteroidales > Bacteroidaceae > HGM04593. Next base: position 120,592 of record JAZRGV010000006.1, on the reverse strand, counting down.
GATAATGGCTCCTGTGGGTTCGCGCGAGAGCCTTGCAGCAGCAATACAGGCCGGAGCGAACTCCATATATTTTGGTATTGAGCACCTTAACATGCGTGCCCACTCGGCAAGTGCATTCTCTATCAACGACCTGAGAGAGATTGCCGAGATATGCGACAGTCACAACATTAAGAGCTACCTCACCGTAAACACCATAATCTATGAGAACGACATCGATATGATGCACAGCATCATCGATGCGGCAAAGGAGAGTGGCATATCTGCTGTTATTGCATCGGACGTTGCTGTTATGCAATACTGTAACAAGGTTGGCGTTGAGGTGCATCTATCGACACAGCTGAACATAAGCAACAGCGAAGCACTGAAATTCTACGCACAATTTGCCGACGTGGTGGTGCTTGCACGCGAGCTTAATATGGACCAAGTGGCAGCAATACACAAGATTATCATCGACGAGAATATATGTGGCCCAAAGGGCGAACTCATACGCATTGAGATGTTCTGCCATGGTGCTTTATGCATGGCAATATCGGGCAAATGTTACCTGTCGTTGCACCAGCTTGGCCGCAGTGCAAACCGTGGCGAGTGCATGCAGGTATGCCGCAGAGGATATATCGTAAAAGACCGCGAGAGCGACATTGAGCTTGAGGTTGACAACAAATATATTATGTCGCCCAAAGACCTTAAGACCATACGTTTCATTGACCGTATGATTGAAAGCGGAGTGCGCGTGTTCAAGATTGAAGGCCGCGCACGCGGTGCGGAATATGTGAGCACAGTAGCAGGATGCTACAACGAGGCACTGCAGGCATATCTCGACGGAGAGCTTACAGAGGACAAGAAAGATGCATGGGACGAGAGATTGAAAACCGTGTTTAACCGTGGTTTTTGGGACGGTTACTACCAAGGACAGAAACTTGGTGAGTGGAGCAACATTTATGGTTCGCAGGCTACAGAGCGCAAGGTATATATAGGCAAGGCTATTAAACACTTTTCAAACCTTGGCGTGGGAGAATTCCTAATAGAGGCTGGCGAGATAAATGCAGGCGAAAAGATACTTATCACCGGCCCTACAACAGGCGCAGTGTATCTTGAACTGGAAGACCCACGAGTGAACCTGCAGAGCGTCGAGACCGTACACAAGGGCGAACGTGTGTCGTTCAAGGTGCCATGCAAGGTGCGTCCAAGCGATAAACTCTATAAGATTGTCTCTACCGGTTCATCATGTAGCTGATACCCATGAAAGCCCCTGCTCCGCTAAAAGAAGGCGATACAATTGCCATACTCTCTCCTGCCGGAGCATTGCGCGATACCTCGATTGTTGATGCAACTGCACTCCTTTTGGAAAAGTGGGGACTAAAAGTGGTTATAATGCCACACACCCTGACAAAAAAGGGCTACTACAGCGGAACAGCCGAGGAGCGCATGGATGATTTTGCCACAGCACTTACCGACAATGATATAAAAGCAGTGCTTTGCAGTTACGGCGGTTATGGGTGCGTGCATCTTCTCCGAGATTTTGCCACATTGATAAAGGAACATCCCAAATGGATTATAGGCATGAGCGACTGCTCGGCACTGCATGTTGCATGCCTGTCACAGGGAGTAATGTCCATTCACTCATCGCAATGCAACCATCTGTCGAAATTTCCTGACAGTTTCCCGGCAAATATGCTCCGAGATATATTGTTCGGCAGAAAACCGACATACGAAAACACCTCTCACAAGCTTGACATACACGGAACAGCCACCGGCAGGCTTGCCGGCGGTAACCTCTCGGTGCTGACGGCTCTAACAGGAACAGAGTATGATATTTTCAAAGAAGATACAATACTTTTTATCGAAGATATTGGAGAACAGCCCTACCGCATTGAACGTATGATGTACCAGCTGGAGCTTTGCGGTGCGTTGTCAAAAATAGGAGGAGTTATAGTGGGACAATTCACAGGAATAAAAGAGAACCCGGAATTTGCAGAGCCATACAATCTCATACATAACATTGTAAAGAAATACAATATTCCTGTATGCTTTGGATTTCCGGTTGGACACTGCGATGAAAACGTACCGCTTATCGAGGGTGCAGAGTGCAGGCTTGCAATAGACAAAAAAGGGGCGACCTTAGAATTCGACCTATAATAAAAGCGACCAATAGGTCGCTTTTATTATAGGTTCATTTTGCGTATATACGTATCTGCTTTATCATTGCAACAGAGCTACCGGCTCAAACAACCAATTAGAACAAAAAGCTCTCTTGCTGAAGTTCTGATAATTCATTCTCACCAACTTCTTTTCACTCTATAACAGGGCGCACAGTAAGACCATTGCTACGTATAAGAACATCCATATTGAGACCATCTGCTCTTAAACAGAAGTTGTGAGCAGAGTAACTATCTCTTAACACACTTGACCAATAGGCACCGCTATTTGAGTTGTTTCCATACATTTCTGTACCCTCACGAAAGCCTGATGCCGGAAGGAATATAAACTCATCATTAACTCTACTCTTTACCTTACAACCGTTAACGCCATCGATGGTTGTCCACTCCCAATCACAGTTCATTTTCAATTCATATTGCTCATCGCTCGTAGGCATGCGCCATTCACCACCCCATTTTACATGAGCAACATCATATTGGGTACCGGCAATATTACTACCAATATCTATATAACTACCATTGCTATAATAAAGATAATTTTCTTTACTATAACTATCTTTTTCTTCGGTCTCGCCCCATGCATAATAACACCCATACCTCTCAGGCCTTGATGCACCAACATTAAATGTTGCCCATTTTACACTCAAACCAAGGTCAACAGCCTCATAGGCAGGAATCTTCTCAAACTTAGCAGTCAATTGCATATCGGTTATAGCTGGAAAAGCAAAAGACGCAGTAGGTTTAACTAATATAACGCCATTCATATACCAACCAAGAAAAGCCCAACCTTCATCAGGTGTAGCTATTGCTTCCAATGAGGTTCCAAATTTCACCTGTTTTGAAAGGCCTGAACAGTCGCTGAATTGCACACTACCGCCCTCTGTGGCATTGATACTTACTTTATATAGAATTTCAGGAGTTTCATCCTCTACGTTGTTATTACATGAGATGAATAATGCAGGAAATGCTACAAACAGCAACAGTATATAAAAAAAAGACTTCCTCATAAATTTTCAATTTCACCACCAAAGCGTATAAGCTCTATTTACATCAATTCATACTTTGTTTTGCCTTGAACGCCAATGCATACATACGCATCTGCTTTATCATTGCAACAAGGCCGTTGCTTCGGGTGGGCGAAAGATGTTCTTTCAAGCCGATAGCCTCAACAAAGTATGGTTCCGATGCGAGTATCTCATCGGGAGTGTGTCCCGAATAGACTTTGATTAGCAATGCTACTATACCTTTTACTATAAGCGCATCGCTCTCGGCACGGAAGATGACTTTGCCGTCCAGCACATCGGCCTGAAGCCATACACGGCTCTGACAACCTTCGATGAGGTTATTGTCGGTTTTGTACTCCTCGGGTAATGGTTCCTGTTCGCTACCTAAATCGATAAGCAACTGATAACGGTCGAGCCAATCGTCAAAACCTGTAAACTCATCAATAATCTCGTCTTGTATCTCTTTTATATCAGCCATTATTTTTCGTTGTATATTACGGTTAAAACAGTTTGTCCAACAGCCTTGAGTGTTGCCTTGTCAATCCACTGCATATCGTCTTTCATTGTATGATGATATGGTCCGAAGCCGTTAGGGCTGTCGGGGTCGCAGTTGATGATGTCGATACAGGGCAATCCAAGGATGCTGTTCACATAATAGTGGTCGTCGGTTATCACGCCACCGTCTTCCTGTACAAAGTAGTTGCCATAACCCAGCTTGTCGGCCCAATGCCACACCTTATAAACTATCTCCTGGGCAAAGTTTGTTGAATAGCCCTCATACAAAAATTTAGAGTTGGGGGCACCAACGATATCGAGCAATATGCCATAGCGTGCATTATATCCGGAAACATGCGGATTTATTGACCAGTACTGTGAGCCGAGCGCCCATGAGTGTCTATGTTTTTTCCACAAATGGGAATCATCCTCGTGCAGGCCATAATCCTCGGCATCGAAAAGGATGATATCGACACCCACCTTGGAAGGAACTGCTGCCAATTGACGTGCTATTTCGAGCAACACTCCCACTCCGCTACCGCCGTCGTTCGCTCCGGGAAGAGGCTTGCGATGGTTGGCTTTGTCGGGGTCGCTGTCGGCCCAGGGACGAGTGTCCCAATGTGCACAGAGCATTATGCGGTTGCTATTCTCGGGGTTGAACTGCGCCACGATATTACGTGCTTCGAGGCGGTCTCCGTTATAGGCTCTGAGGTCCATATCCTGGGTAATGACCGTTGCTCCGTAGCCCTGCAGCTTGGATATAAGGTAGTCGCCACACTTACGATGTGTAGGGGTGCTTGGCACGCGAGGACCAAAGTTCACCTGCGCTTCGATGAAGCTGTATGCACTGTCGGCATCGAATATAGGCACAATAACAGCCGGCTCTACAACAGCCGGTGTCTTTTGCGGTTGCTCGTCATTTACAATCTGTTGCTTGCCCGATGAAGCACCACAACAGATAAACAGCAACGATATGAGCAATAGATATATCCTATTCATCTTATCAGCGATTCAATTTCCAGGTAGAGCCTTCTTTACCATCTTTTATTTCAAAACCAAGGGCTGCGAGTTCGTCACGTATCTTGTCGCTTGTAGCCCAGTCTTTATTGGCTTTTGCCACCTGACGCTGTTGCAACAACATATCGACAACCTTTCCAAAAGCCTCTTCACGGCCGCTGTCGGAGCCACGCTCTTCCTTCAAGCCAAGGATATCGAATGCAAAGAGCTTGAATGTATCCTTTAGCTCTGCAAGGTCGCTCTCGCTGATGGTTGCTTTCTTGTCGGCAATCTGATTGATGGCACGGCAGGCATCGAACAAGTGTGATATAACCAACGCGGTGTTCATGTCGTCGTTCATTGCATCGTAGCACTTTGCACGGAGCGATGCCACATCAACTGTGGTACCACCCGAAGCCACAAGGTTTCCGAGTGTCTTGTATGCCTCGAGCAGTCGCTGCATACCTTTCTCGGCAGCCTGCAATGCCTCGTTGCTGAAATCGACAGTGCTGCGGTAGTGTGCCTGCAGGATGAAGAAACGGATTGTCATTGGCGAATATGGCTGTGCAAGCAGCTTATGTGTTCCATTGAAGAACTCGTCAAGGGTGATGAAGTTACCCAGTGACTTGCCCATCTTTGTTCCGTTGATGGTTATCATATTGTTGTGCATCCAATATTTCACGACGTGCTTGCCCATAGCCGCCATACCCTGTGCAATCTCGCACTCGTGGTGAGGGAATACAAGGTCCATACCACCACCGTGAATATCGAACTGCTCGCCAAGGTATTTGCGTCCCATTGCTGTACACTCGCAGTGCCAGCCGGGGAAACCGTTGCTCCATGGAGAGGGCCAACGCATAATGTGTTCGGGTTGCGCGCACTTCCAAAGAGCGAAGTCGGCAGGGTTGCGTTTCTCGTTCTGTCCGTCGAGGTCACGGGTTGTGTTAAGCACATCTTCGAGGTTACGGCCCGAAAGGATACCATAGTGGTGCGCCTTGTCGTACTTTGCAACATCGAAATAGACCGAACCTTCGCTCTCATAGGCAAAGCCATTGTCGAGTATCTCTTTCACAAGCTCAATCTGCTCGATGATGTGGCCCGAAGCGTGTGGCTCGATGCTTGGTGGCAATACGTTGAGAGCCTCCATAACCTTGTGGTAGTGCAATGTATAGTGCTGCACAACTTCCATTGGCTCGAGTTGCTCCAAGCGTGCTTTCTTTGCTATCTTGTCTTCGCCGTCGTCGGCATCGTGCTCAAGGTGGCCCACATCGGTTATGTTACGTACATAACGCACCTTGTAACCGAGGTTCTGAAGATAACGGAACAACACGTCAAAGGTTATGGCAGGACGTGCATGGCCAAGATGGGCGGGGCCATATACGGTGGGGCCGCACACATACATTCCCACATTGGGTGCATGCAAAGGCTCAAACAACTCCTTCTTACGCGAGAGCGTATTATATATCATGAATTTGTTTTCCATATTACTATATATTTATTGTTACTATTATCGCTTTTAATTATTTTTTCTCTTTTGTCTTGAACTTGCGTGTGGCGTTGCGGTTCATCTTCTTGCGCTCCTTATCGGGCTTCTGCTTTGTTATCTCAAGCGGCTTTTGCTTGTCGAGAGGGGAATTGATATCCCAATCGTCCTGAGTGTATTCAAAGAATGCACGCAACTCCAACGGACGGTCATAATAATATACTCTTTCGGGCTGCCTGCCTTTTTCGTATTCGCCGGTATCCCATATTCCATTACCGTTATCGTCGATGAAAAGACGCAGGTAATATATGCCGGGCCTTATGAAATAGAAAGCGCACTTGTTGTTTTCGGTTTTCTCTTCCTGCACTATAGCATCGCTCTTGTTCATCAGCTGCACATATGCATTGTTGCCTGTTCCCGGAATATCGAGATATAACACTGCATACTCTTCCAATGTACGGAAACTTATCTCCTGCGTGAATTTGTTGGAAACACCGCCATACAAACCGATGAATGTAGCAGAATCGGCCTCTAGGAGATAGCTCTCACCAGGTCGCCATTCGGCATAGAGATTATATTTTCTTATGTTTCTGTCGGGATATAGAACATACTCCACAGGCACCCACAAGGAATCGACTTTCTTCGAGAGATGTATTCCCATTGTATCCAACTTTTCAAGAGGCTCGTCAAAAGTGAAAGAGATTGTTGCATTCACATCCATTGACGAAGAGCCGGAGAAACGAACTTTAATGTCCTTGGTGGGCGGGATATATTCGGGTGGGTTATTCTCGTCGTAGTTCTCGTTACGCTTTGCTTTTTTCAGGAACTCTTTACGGTCCTTTTCCAGTTTTTCGTTCTGTTGCTCGACAACCTTTTCCCAACGTCGCTTGGGCGATGCATATATGGTATCGCTCTTTGCAACCATATTGCCAAGCGAGTCAGCAACATTGTATGTTACCCTCATCGTCAACGTGTCGGCACGATACACAACAGAATCCTTGAACCAGAGTGTCAACGTGTCGTTGTTAACGCTGTTCTCTATTACATATGCTCCATCGCTTTCAAAATCGAGCCCCTCTATAAGCGGCATCTCTTCATTGGCCTCGGCAAAATAGAGTGTCAACTTGTTATGGCTGTCGCGTGGCGACTTCACAAGATACTGGGCGTAGAAATCCTCCTTGAAAGCACGCAGCACAAGGTCATCGGGCCTAAAGCGGGTATAAGAGACCTGCTTAATGGTGTCGATAGTTACACTGTCGCGCCAAACGGTATCGGGGCGTATGGCAGGCGAAGCCGAAGGGGATACATAGGTATCCATAAAGGCCAACGTCTCGCTCTTCTGGTCAAAAAGATAGTTGTTGTTTGCCTCACTCAGTGCATATACGCGATATTTTCCAGGAGCGATACCCTTTATTATAAAGTGTCCTTTGGAATCGGTGCGTGAAACTCTCTCGAACTGCAATTTTGTAAAAGCAGAATCATCAATGCATGAGTGCAAACCAACAGTAATTCCTTTTATAGGCTCCAAATCCTGGGCATTGAGCACTGTTCCCGACACTGCAAGAGTGTCAACAGCATCGCCTGTTGAGAAATAATAGGCAAAATCCTCATAAGGGTTTCCCTCGTTATTGTCAACAATGGCATTGCCGAAATCTATCGAGTAGGTTACGTTTGGCAGCAATGTATCCATAAGCTCTACCGAAACTCGCTTTCCCGACGATTTTATTACGGGCATCTGTATCTGCGGTGGAGATACAACAACATTCTCAAAGGCATTAACCAACTTGATGTTTTCATCAAACTCAAGAGTTATCTTGCTCGACTTGACATTGGTTGCACCAATATGAGGCTTTGCCTCCATAAGAACCGGAGGTTCCTCATCATAGGGGCCGCCGTCGGGCGTGCCCATACTGGCGCAGGCAATGACAACGAGCAGCGATGCTGCCAATAATATGTTGTTGTATATTCGCATCAAATATTGTTCATTGACAAAAGTTCGTCGATATGCTGACGGTTATTGCTCAAACGTGGCACTTTGTGCTGTCCACCAAGCTTACCTTTGCTCTTTAACCAATCGTTGAAAAGGTGCTCGCGCGCCACAACAATCTCAAGCTGCTGCATAGTCTTGTTCTTATAGCGTTTTGCCTCATAATCGGAGTTGATATGCTGCAACTCATTGTCAAGAATCTCGGCAAACTGCTCTATCGACTCGGGTTTCTTGGCAAATTCTATAAGCCACTGATGACGACACTGTGCATTGGCATCCATAAACACCGGCGCAGCTGTGTAGTCAAGTATCTGTGCTCCTGTCTCGTTACAAGCTTTCAACAATCCTTTCTCGGCATTATCAACAACAAGTTCTTCACCAAACGCATTGATAAAGTGTTTTGTTCGGCCCGAGATAACAATCTTATAAGGATCTTTGCTTGTGAAACGTACAGTGTCGCCTATCATATATCTCCACAAACCACATGAAGTAGAAATTAGCATTGCATAGTTCTTGCCAACCTCGACCTCCCACAAAGGAAGTACGCGTGGGTTGGGTGAGTCAAATTCATCAAATGGAATGAACTCGTAGAACACGTCGTAGTCGATCATCAAGAGCATTGCAGGATCGGTTGGATCGTTCTGAATACCAAAGAAACCTTCACTTGCGTTATATGTTTCCATATACTTCATGTTAGGGCTCTTGATTATCTGATGATACTGCTCACGATAAGGAGTGAAGGCAACACCACCATGGAAGAAGACCTCGAGGTTTGGCCATATCTCATCGACCGATTTCTTGCCGGTGATGTCGAGCATATGCTTTAGTACAGCCATCATCCACGAAGGTACACCTGACAGATTGGTTACATCCATCTTGGATGTTGCACGAGCAATCTTGTCCATCTTCTCCTCGAAGTCGCTCAAAAGGGCAATATCCTTACCCGGAACGCGAATCATATTCACGAAAGGACTGCAGTTCTCGATGAGTATTGCACTCAAGTCACCAACAAGCGAACCCGGCAGGTTGTAGTTAGGTGCATGGCTACCGCCAAGAATCAATCCTTTACCCGAGAGGACACGGCTTGTAGGGTTGTTTGCCACATACTGAGCAACAACATCAAAACCACCTTTGTAATGGGCATTCTGCAAACCTTGTGGTGTAACAGGGATGAACTTGCTCTTGTCGTTTGTTGTTCCCGAAGATTTAGCGAACCACTTGCAACGACCTTTCCACAATACATCCTTTTCGCCCTGACGCATGCGGTCGATGTATCCCTTAAGAGTTTCATAATCCTGAACACCTACCGACTTTACAAACTGTTCATAATTTGCTATGTCGGAATATGAGTGTTTGATACCCCACTCCGTTGAGGATGCTGTTTTCACAAGTCGTTTGAGCACATCACGCTGAATCTGCTCGGCATTTGTTGCATACTTGGATATCTGTTTTACTCTATGTTTGAATATAGGTTTTGCTATTGGTGTAAAGTTCATAGCTATGTTTTTTTACTGTTATTTGTCAAATTTCTTCAAACCCTTCTCAAGGAAATCAATATAGGCATCAACATCAAGGTTGAATGAATATGAGCCACAAAGAGGATTACCATCGGCATCTACCAATACATAGAATGGCTGTGCATTGGCACCGAAACGATGTCCCTGAAGGTATGTCCACTTGTCGCCTACTGTCTCAAGCATCATCTTCTTGCCGTTAACCTCTACCTCGAAAGGCTTGGCAAGCGGTGTTCTGTCATCGACATACAACGATGCTACGATGTAGTCCTCGCGCATGATGTCTATCACACGGTCGTCGCTCCATACCGATGCCTCCATATTACGGCAGTTCACACAACCGTGACCTGTAAAATCGAGCAACACAGGTTTTCCCTCACGACGTCCCATCTCGAGAGCAAGCTCATAGTCATCGACATGAGGATGGAAACTGTTATCGTACAAGCTGAAGTCCTGAGTACTCATAGGTGGTGCAAATGCACTGATTGCCTTACATGGAGCACCCCACAAACCGGGTATCATATAAATTGCAAAAGCGAATGACACCAAACCCATAAAGAAACCTGGCACCGATGCTTTCTTGTCGCTTTCGTCGTCATGTGGCAAGTGTATAATCTTCAAGAGATACAAGCCCAATATTGCAAACAATGCAATCCACAAAGCAAGGAATGTCTCGCGGTCGAGCAATCCCCAGTGGTATGACAAGTCGGCAACAGAGAAGAACTTCAAGGCAAAAGCAATCTCAACAAAGCCAAGAACAACCTTAATGGTATTCATCCAGCTACCTGAGCGTGGAGTCTGCTTCAACAACGATGGGAAGAGCGCAAACAATGTGAATGGCAATGCCAATGCAAGCGCGAAGCCCAACATACCCACTGCAGGACCAAAAATCTCACCCGATGTAGATACCTCTACCAAGAGGAATCCGATGATAGGACCTGTACAAGAGAACGATACCAATGTAAGGGTAAACGCCATAAAGAAGATACTCAACAAGCCGCTTGTGTTTCCTGCTTTCTCGTCAATCTTGTTTGTCCATGACGATGGCAATGTAATCTCAAAACCACCCAAGAACGAAGCACCGAAGATGAGCAGCATCAAACAGAATATGATGTTGAATATTGCATTTGTTGAAAGTGCATTCAATGCTCCTGCGCCAAAGATGAGTGTTACCGCCAAGCCAAGAACAAGATATATCACAATGATTGATGCACCATAAATCAACGCCTCGCGTACTGCCTGCTTACGTCCTTTAGAGCGCTTCAGGAAGAAACTTACGGTCATTGGGATAATTGGCCACACACATGGGGTGAGCAATGCCAAAAGACCACCACCGAAACCAAGGATGAATGTAATCCAAATAGAACGGTTACCGGTTTCCTCAGCCTCGTTCTGCAACGCAATCTTATCGACAACAGGCTCCCAAATAGAAGACTTTGGCTCATTGCTTTCAACAGCAACAACAGCAGGCTCTTCTACTTTTTCCTCAACAACAGGAGCAGCCACCTCGGTTTTCACAGGTGCGGGCTCTTCAGCCTTCTTTGCAGGCTTTGCCGGTTCGCTCTTGGGCTGAGCAGCAGGTTTCTCTTCTTTCTTTACAGCTGGTGCTGCAGGCTTTGCAACCTCCTTTACAACAGGTTTCTCAACAACTGTCTCACCTGTTATGTCGAAATCATAACGTCCTGGAACACAGTTTGAATCGCTGCACGACTGGAAACGCAAAGTTCCTTTGATACGGTATTTTCCACCGAGGAATTTCACTTTCTGGGTGAAAACGGCTGTTTCACTGAAATGTGTAACCATCATCTCGAACATAGGGTCCATCTCGGTTACAGCACCTTCTCCGGGGATAAGTTCGCCAACAACTTCAGCGCCCTCTACCACGCTGTATGTAACCTCCATTGGGGTTGGACCACCCTCGGGAATGTTGGTAGAATAGAGATGATAACCCGACTCGATATACGCCTCGAATTCAATAGTTCCGTCTGCACCATTAACAGCTACAGTCTCTTCAAAAGTCACAGGCTCAAAATTTCCAAATTGAGCACTTGAGTTCAATGTTGCGATGAGCAACATCAACGACAATAAAATCTTTTTCATTTGATATTTAGTTTTAATTATAAATCAACTAAGTTCTTACGTATTCTCCATTCTGTCGGGTAGAGATTGTTTGCCCTATTGCCGACATTCTTTGCAAAACCTATGGGTACTCCCTTGTATGTAAGCAAGAGATAGCCAACAGGCTGGGATTGCAACGACAAGGTTTCGCGATGCAGATACATCAAAGCCTGGTCGAGTTCCAGTTCCACCACATTGAATGCCTCCTTGCGCAAAGCAGTACTCATTGCCAACGGATGTATGGGCAACAGTTTATTGTTCTTCACCGTAGCAACAGGCAAGCCACAATGCAGTACGCACATCTTTTGCTGCAGGGCAACCATTGCCGCTGTATGCTCCTTGGGCATCGCTGTTATAGTATCGCCATCCTGAACAAAATTGAAATATTCGGGATTAAGCAGATATTTTTCAACTTCGGCTCTTATTTTTGCCGGTGCCTGCTGCCAGCGTGGCTGACGTGGTTGCACCAACGCGCCATCGCCATTCTTTCTCAACACTGCCAGGAAGAAACCTTCACCCTGGGCAATACCGGGTATAAAACGATAAACCGGCATTTTATCACCATACAATGAGCCTGTTACCCCCCAATCTTCAGGAACATTCAGTTCGAGGACCTCTGCTCCAAGCTCTTCGGCTATCCAAGAAACGTTCTGTTCGTTCTCTTCACTGTTGTAGGTACATGTGCTATATACCAACAAACCACCGGGACGCAACGAAGGCCATATATCGGCAAGTATCTCCTTCTGACGGTCGGCACACATCTGCACATTCGAAACACTCCACTGCTCTACTGCCTTTGGCTCTTTTCGGAACATACCCTCGCCCGAGCATGGAGCATCTACCAGCATAAAGTCGAAGAACTCCCTAAAAGGGGCAAAATCGGCAGGCATATTCTTTGTTACCATAGATGCAGGATGTCCCCATTTGGTAACATTTTCAGCCAATATCTGTGCACGCAAGGGCATCGGTTCGTTGGAAACGAGCATACTGCCGTGCGGCAATACCGAGAGCAAGTGAGTTGACTTTCCACCGGGAGCAGCGCACAGGTCAAGAGCTCGTACCGGCTCGTGGACATACTGTTTTATTACCTGCTCCACGAACATGGAAGAGGCCTCTTGCACATAATAGCAACCGGCATGAAAAAGTGGGTCGGCCGTAAAAACAGGACGCGACTCAAGGTAACGTCCGCAGGCAGCCCAAGGCACCATCCTGCATTCATCGTTCGACGCTGTTTTCAGTTCATTATAACGAACACTTACAACAGGCTCCACTTCGAGCGCCTGCATAAAACGAGCATAGACGTCTTTTCCGAAAAGAGCCTCTGTTCTTTTTACAAAATCAGCATTCAGTTTCATTACAGAAAACATTACATACTTTTCCTAATTTGCAAATATAGTATTTTTATGTGGTAATCTCATTCACGACAGCAATATTTATTATAAATAATAATTAAATTTAACCAATAAAAAGTATTTGAATATTTACACAAGACAAAAACAAGATTAAAACCCCTTTTCGTTAGGAAAAAAAAAAGCGAAATTATATATTTGCATATTATTTAGAAAAAGCTACAGAAATATGAAACAATACCTTGATCTGCTCAACAGAATCATCACAGAGGGTGCGAAGAAAGAAGACCGCACCGGCACCGGAACCTTGAGTGTTTTTGGTCATCAGATGCGCTTCAACCTTGAAGAGGGTTTTCCATGCCTTACGACAAAGAAGCTGCACCTTAAATCAATCATCCACGAATTGCTATGGTTCCTCAATGGTGATACCAACGTGAAATATCTGCAGGACAACGGAGTGAGAATATGGAACGAATGGGCCGACGAAAACGGCGATTTGGGACACATATATGGCTATCAATGGCGTTCTTGGCCGGGATATGACGGAGAACATATTGACCAGATAAAAGAAGTTGTTGAAACGATAAAGAACAATCCCGATTCGCGACGCATCATCGTAAATGCATGGAATGTAGCAGACATAAAGAACATGAATCTGCCCCCATGCCATGCCATGTTCCAATTCTATGTAGCAGACGGCAAACTAAGCCTGCAGCTATACCAACGTAGCGCAGACTGTTTCCTTGGCGTTCCATTCAACATTGCTTCGTACTCGTTGCTGCTGTTGATGATGGCACAAGTCACAGGGCTCAAACCCGGCGAATTCATTCACACGCTTGGAGATGCACATATATACCTCAACCATATAGAGCAGGTAAAACTGCAGCTCACACGCGAGCCAAAGAAACTGCCTACAATGGCTATAAACCCCGAGATAAAAGACATTTTCTCGTTCAAGTTCGAGGATTTCACTCTTGAGAACTACGATGCACACCCACACATCAAAGGCGTAGTAGCCGTATAAGAAACATGCAAAAGATAGCACTCATAGCAGCAATCGCAAAGAACAATGCAATTGGAATAGGCAACAAGCTGATATATTGGTTGCCTAACGACCTCAAGCGCTTTAAGGAGCTGACAACAGGACACACCATCATTATGGGCAGCAACACATTCCGTTCGCTACCCAAAGGTGCACTACCCAACCGCAGAAACATTGTACTCTCGCGCAAGGAGACAGAATTCCCTGGTACCGAGACGTTCAAATCGCTGGAAGAGGCTCTTGCAAACTGCAAGAATGAGGATATTGTATATATCATTGGCGGAGAGATGCTTTACAAGACTGCTATACCTTTCGCCGACATACTATGCCTTACAGAGATAAACGATACCCCCGAAAACGCAGATGCCTTTTTCCCGGAATTCACAAAAAGCGAATGGGAGGTAATCGAGAATGAAGCGCATGAAAAAGACGAAAAACACGATTACGAGTACCGCTTCGTCACTTACCTAAAACGCACAAAATAACGTTGTAATACAATAAAAGAAATGCCGCAACCCTGAGGTTGCGGCATTTCTTTTATATGCAGCATTTATTACTGTTTGTTTCTTTCATCTGCCGAATACATAAGCGACAATGCACGAGCTTTACGTAGCTCCATCTTCACGTCGGTTATGATACCCATTCGCACATTCTGGTCGGTCTTAAGAGCAACCTTCATCACAGCCTGGTCGGCCTGGCGCATCAATGAACGCTCATTGACAACGAAAGGAGCAACTTCCTTAACGTTAGCAAAACGGTCGTTCAACTGAATACGTGCACTTGAACCCAACTGCGAAACGTATTGTCTTGAAGGTGAACCGATATGGATATTTACAACAGCAGTCTTACGCTCTATCTTAGACAAGTTTGTTCCCTTTGGCAAAGTATATTCAACCTTTACCTCCTCCTCACGCATTGATGTTACAATCATAAAGAAGAAGAGGATAGAGAAGATCAAGTCAGGAAGTGACGAGGTATTCAACTCAGGCATTTCTGCCTTTCCTTTATCATTAAACTTACTCATAATTACATTCCTCCACCAATAGAACGAGGCTCAGCCTCTGAAATCATTGTCTTGTAATATAGACGACACAACATCTGCTGAGTCGCATCCAAATCTTTATAAGGCTTACCATACTCCTGACGTGCCAACTCATCGCGCAACTCATCATAAGCAGCATACAACTCGTTAGACACCTCAAAATATGTATTGTAATTTGTACCACGGTCGGTCTGCAAAGAGATTACGTGTTTGCTTGTAATATTTTGCTGACGTCCGCTGGGGAGCACATGCTCTGTACCACCGTCCTCGAACACTACATCTTCGGCATGCTTCTCGGGATAATCGGCACGATTCTCGCTGTTAGAGATAAAGTCCTTAACCAACTGACGCAATTCTGACAACTCAATCAAATAAGGTTTTCTCTCACCCTGAGTAATCATGATGTCATTATCCATGTTAACCAATACTATCAGGCTGTTACGTTTTTTAATCTTAGGAGGATTCTGAAGATCTTCGTCCTCAGGAGGCTCCGGCAAACGTACGTTCAAACCCGTAGATGAGTTCATTGAAGTCACGACCAAGAAAAAGATGAGCAAAATGAACGAGATATCGGCCGTTGAGCTGGCGTTAATTCCCGGAACTTTTCTTTTACCTTTTCCCATTTTGTTACCTTTTATTCATTTATTATTTCTTCACCGGCTTTGAGATGTTGAGCAAGCTGAATGCTGTAGCCAAAGCACAAGCAGCACCGAGAGCATACTGAACATAAATCAAAACGTCGGTCAAAATATAAGATGAAGCAGCAATAGGATTACCGTCTGAATCCGCAAGTTGCTTACCGTTAACAAAGATTGGATCATCTGAAGCAAGTGCGTAAGCAATTCCAAAAAGAACTACCAACAACAATACACCCAAAAGACCTTTCACAGCACCAATAGGGCTGTCTTTGAAATTCTTAGCAAAAGATATAAGGCTGAAGACAAGTACAAGCACAACTGCAATTCCTGTCAAAGCATATATCCAATACAGCAATGCGTCAGTAAACATTGGCGCACGCATGTCGTTATTATTTATAGTTTCAACATTATTGAATCCTACGCCAAAGAACAATACAATGAGAGCTATAGAAGCCGCCATTGCTACGTAGAAAGCAATTTTTGAAACTTTTGAACAAATATCAGCATTCATAATATATAAATTTATTTAGCTGTTATTACTTCTTGAGGTTGAATTTTGTCAAAAGGTCGAGAAGTGTGATTGAACTATCCTCCATGTCTGCAACAATTGACTCAATCTTGGTCAAGATGAAGTTGTAGAACACCTGAAGAACAAGAGCAACGATAATACCATAGATAGTTGTAATAAGGGCCACCTTCATACCACCGGCAACGATAGTTGGAGAGATATCACCCTTCTGCTGGATTTCGTCGAATGACATAACCATACCGATCACAGTACCCAAGAATCCGAGTGATGGAGCCATCGCGATGAACAATGTGATCCATGAACAACCCTTCTCAAGGTTTGAAGACTGAAGGCTACCATAAGAAACGATTGTACGCTCTACAGTTTCAAGACCCTCGTCGATACGGAGAAGACCCTGATAGCAGATAGAAGCAACAGGACCAGCTGTGTTGCGGCAAATGTTCTTTGCACCCTCAACGTCTTTGTTTGAAAGAGCCTCAGCAATAGCCTCCATAAGCTTCTTTGTATTTACCTTAGCCATGCTCAAGTAGATGATACGCTCTACGCAGAATGCAAGACCGATAACCATAGCTACAGCTACCAATGCCATGAACTCGGCACCGCCTTCAATAAACTTAGTCTTAAGAGCCTTATGAACACCTACAGACTCAACAGCCGCAACTGGAGCCTCTGCAGCAGGAGCTTCCTCTACTGCCTCTTCTTGTTCTACTGTTTCAACAGGAGCAGACTCTGCAGCCTCCTGAGCGTAAGCTTGGGTTGCACCAAATGTAAACATACCCAACACTGCAACGATTGCAAAAAGTTTTTTCATTGTGTGTAATTTTTAAAATTAGTATTTTAAGTTAATTCATTCAATCATAGCGGAAAGAGGGGGATTCGAACCCCCGATACGCTTTTGACGTATACACGCTTTCCAGGCGTGCCTCTTCAACCACTCGAGCATCTTTCCTTAAAAGCAGTCAATAGCTAATCGGGGTGCAAGTTACAACTTTTTTTGCGAAACCGCACTCTATTTCACGGCAAAAGTAATTTTTTTTTTCAAATCATTAAACTTTTATTACAAAATGATTGCAACAAAAGGCAGATTTTGCCAATTATAAGATTTTTTAACATTTGAAATGTTTAAAAAACCAAAACAGGCGGGAAAGTTTACGCAGCAAACCAAATAAATTATTTACTTTTGCATAAAGCAATCGCCCACACCTTGTATGATTGAAAAAAAACGTGGTTTACTCAAAGAATTGTGCGATATCATAAATCCATATTGTTGGATTACCGCAATAAGAAACAGGCTGTTCGACTATGGCCTGATAAAAAGCCATAAATTTGAAACTCCCACAATATGCATAGGAAACATATCGGTAGGCGGAACAGGAAAAACGCCACACACAGAATATCTTATACGACTACTAAAGGATAAATTCAAGATAGCTGTGTTAAGCAGAGGCTACGGACGCAAAAGTAAAGGATATATCCTCGCCAATAACAACGCAACAGCCGAGATAATAGGCGACGAGCCACTACAGATAAAGAACAAGTTCCCCAACATAAATGTAGCAGTATGCGAAAAGAGGGTTGCAGGAATTGAGAATATCTGTAAGGAGCTTAATGAGACGAAGGTGATTTTACTCGACGATGCATTCCAGCACCGCCACGTAAAAGCAGGAATGAACATAGTGTTGATAGACAGTACAAACCCCATATGGCAGGACTGCATTCTGCCTTTCGGCCACATGCGCGAAAGCGATAAGGGAATAAGACGTGCCGACATTGTCATTATAACAAAATGCGACAACATTACGGATGCACAGAAGGAGTTTTGCCAAAATTATATAAAAGAGATTAAGGATATCCCGGTATTTTTTTCCCGAATGCAATATGGAGAACTTTATCCGTTATTCAGGTGTTCTACAAAAAAAGCCACAGCAGACACCGAAGTGCTTGTTGTTACAGGAATAGCACATCCGGAGCCGCTGGGACATGAGATTGAAAGGAGGTTTGGCAAAACAATAGCCATGAGATATGCCGACCATCACAATTTCACGATAAACGACCTAAAAAAATTAGAGCAACAATACAACAATATTGAGAATGAAGATAAAATCATAATCACTACCGAAAAGGATGCTGCCAGGATATTACAACACCCAGGCACGCCACAAGTAGTGAAAGAAAATATATACGTATTGCCTATTGAGGTTGATATATTGAATGAAAAGGAATTGTTTAATAAAATAATACTGGACTATGTTACAGAGAATTCAAGAAACCGCTGAATTCCTAAAAGGGAAGATGAGGACCGAGCCAAAGACCGCAATTATACTAGGCACAGGACTCGGTAGCCTTGTAAACGAGATAACCGACAAGTATGAGATTGAATACAAAGATATTCCGAACTTTCCTCTCTCAACCGTTGAAGGACATTCCGGCAAGCTTATATTCGGAAAATTGGGAGAAAAGGAGATTATGGCAATGCAGGGACGATTCCACTTTTATGAAGGATATTCAATGAAAGAGGTAACATTCCCCGTACGCGTGATGCGCGAATTGGGTATAGAGACTCTTTTCGTCTCAAACGCGGCAGGCGGCATGAATCCCAATTTTATCATCGGAGATCTGATGATAATAAATGACCACATCAACTTTTTCCCCGAGCACCCGTTACGTGGCAAGAATATCCCTTACGGCGACAGATTTCCCGACATGAGTGCAGCTTACGACAAAGAACTTATTGCCAAAGCAAAGGAAATTGCAAAAGAGAAAGGCATACGCATTGTCGAAGGCGTATATCTGGGCACACAAGGCCCTACCTTTGAGACACCGGCAGAATACCGTATGTTCCACCGTATGGGCGGCGATGCCGTGGGCATGTCAACCGTACCCGAAGTGATAGTGGCACGTCACTGCGGTATAAGGGTTTTCGGAATCTCAGTAATCACCGACCTTGGCGTTGAAGGCACAGTTGTTGAATGTAGCCACGAAGAGGTGCAGAAAGCCGCAGACGAAGCACAGCCAAGAATGACAACAATATTCCGCGAAATTATAAATAGAGCATAAAACCATGAACACGACAAAACGCACAGAGATTTCCTCATTAGGAGAATTTGGGCTTATCGAACAGATTACCAAGGAGTTGACAATAAATAACAAGGAAACGGTGAAAGGTACCGGCGACGATGCAGCTATTCTGCAGTTCAGTAACGACGAGGAGGTACTTGTAACTACAGACCTGCTGATGGAAGGCATACACTTTGACCTTACATATTTCCCTTTGAAGCACCTTGGCTACAAGGCTGTTGTTGCTAACATCTCAGACATATATGCTATGAACGGTACTCCCAAGCAGATTACCGTATCGTTAGCCTTGAGCCGTAAATTCTGTATAGAGGATGTAGAAGAGCTATATTCAGGAATGCGACTCGCATGCCAGCAATATGGAGTTGACATTGTAGGCGGTGACACATCGTCATCACTCACCGGACTGGCAATAAGCATCACAGCCATTGGTACAGCCCCAAAAGGAACTGCAGTAAAGCGCAATGGTGCTAAAGAGACAGATCTTATATGCGTTACCGGCAACCTTGGAGCAGCATACATGGGCTTGCAACTGCTTGAACGTGAAAAGATTGCAACAGCCGGCAAGGATATGCAACCCGATTTCCAGGGCAAGGAGTACATTCTGGAACGTCAGCTGAAACCAGAGGCACGCAAGGAGATTCTTGAAAAGCTACGCGAAGAGAATGTAAGACCAACTGCTATGATTGATATCAGCGACGGTTTGTCATCGGAGCTCATGCACATATGCAAGCAGAGTGGCGTTGGTTGTCGCATATACGAGGAACGTATCCCTATCGACTACCAGACAGCAATAATGGCCGAAGAACTGAACCTCAATGTAATCACCTGTGCACTCAATGGTGGAGAAGATTTCGAGTTGCTGTTCACAGTTCCTATCGCCGACCATGAAAAAGTCGCAGCAATGAAGGATGTACGTGTTATCGGCCACATTGTAAGCGACAATATGGGGCTTGCACTCATCACACGCGACGGTGTGGAGATGGAACTTAAAGCACAAGGCTGGACTCCGCAAAGCGAGCAGGCATGATAATGCACCATATCATTCAAGTAATATTCCTATTGACAGGAATTATTGCCTTGTGGGCATCACTTTTCAACAAGGATTGGTTGTTCACCTCTGAAAATGCCAGGTTTGTAGTTGACAGACTGGGAAGAGATGGTGCACGATGGGTATATGGAACCGTAGGCATCTTATTCATAACAGCGGCTATATATTTCTATTACCAAATAACAGGTGTATAAAACATAAAAACGAGGTCGTTGACCTCGTTTTTATGTTTTACTGACCGACAATCTTTGTCTTTGGTAATTCCGCGTTACGCTTATTTGTTTTTTCAACCAAAGCGGCAGCCACTTGAATGAATGCCTGTCCATCGGGAGAATCGGCTCTCATAGCTATAGGAATTCCCGCATCACCGCTCTCGCAGATGCTCTGCACCAAAGGAATCTGTCCAATCAATGGAATATTATAAGCCTCTGCCATACGCTTGCCGCCCTCTTTTCCAAAAATATAATATTTATTGTCAGGAAGTTCTGCCGGTGTGAACCACGCCATATTCTCAACAAGACCAAGTATAGGCACTGCAACCTTTTCATTGATAAACATATTCACGCCCTTAATGGCAGCAGCAAGCGAAACCTCCTGCGGAGTTGTTACTACAACCGCACCGGTTAGGGCCAGACACTGTACTATAGTCAGGTGAATATCACTTGTTCCGGGAGGAAGGTCAATTAGAAAATAATCAAGCTCTCCCCAGTTGGCATCAGCTATAAGCTGCTTCAACGCATTGCTCGCCATACCTCCACGCCACAGGATTGCCTGATCGGGATCGACAAAGAAACCTATAGAAAGTATTTTTACACCATATTTCTCAATTGGTTGTATAAGGTCGCGACCGTCTATATTTTCGCTATAAGGGCGTTCATCCTCCACGCTGAACATCTTTGGTATAGAAGGACCGAATATATCGGCATCCAACAAACCAACCTTGTAACCCAAACGCGCCAATGCAATGGCAAGATTTGCAGAAACCGTAGATTTTCCAACACCTCCCTTACCCGAAGATATTGCAATAACATTCTTTACCTGCGGTAAGAATTTTCCAACCTCGGGACGTGCAGCCTGGCGACTTACCACGCTGATATTACCCTCGATTTCAACCTCTTTGCCTACATACATATGTATAGCCGCTTCGGCAGACTTTACCACTGAGCGGATGAACGGATCTGTTGGTTTTTCAAAGATAAGAGAAAAACTAACTTTGTTTCCGTCGATGCATATATTGTCATCGACCATTTCGGCCTCAACAAGATTCTTTCCGTTACCCGGATAACGCACCTTTTCAAGTGCGTCAAGTATAAGTTTTGGATATAATGCCATAATTCCTCAATCAAATATTGTAATCGGCCTCGGCGCGGTCCTCGGTTATACCTTTGAAATATGCTGCAACAGCCATATGTGCAGGATGTACCTTATAGCGTTCCATAGCTTCGGCATCGTCGAAAGCACTGACAAGCACAGCATCGTATGCAGTACCTGCCACACATACATTTACACCCACCTCGAGAGAACGGATTTCAGGGACTACACCTACAAGCGCCTCCAGATTTTCCTTCACCCAAAGAGCATGTTCTGTTTTACTCTTACCATTAGCGCCATCAATAAAACGCCACATTACTATATGTTTGAACATATCTGATTCTCTTTATCATTTACTTGTTTCAAGACTGCTGCGCTTACTGCGATTGTAGCTGCGGTATTCATCGAGTTCAATCTCTACGTTCGGCTCTTCGTACTGTTCTTTCGCAGGAAGGTTAAACGCTATATATTTGATTGTTATACCACGTGACAGCCATTGTGACTCATAATAGGTGCGTATTTGCAACACATCGCTGACCTCATTCTGGCCATGCACGTCATCGATACACTCCACCACAGGCAAACTGTTCACCTCTGTTATATATTTGGTGTAGGTAAACATGAAATTGCTGTCGGTTTTCAAGTGTACAACGGCATCGGCAGAAAGAATATTCCTATAACGCGCCAAGAATAGCGAAGAGGTAAGACGCTTTGTATATTTCTTCATCTGCGGGTCGGGGAATGTAAGCCATATCTCACTTACCTCACCCTGTGCAAACAGACGGTCGATAATCTCTATATTGGTACGCAGGAAGCCCACATTTGCAAGTCCCTCATTCTTGGCGTCTGTTGCGCCAGTCCACATACGCGCACCCTTTATATCAACACCTATAAAGTTCTTTTCGGGGAAACGACGTGCGAGAGCAACTGTATATTCACCTCTGCCACATCCAAGTTCCAATACAATAGGATTATCATTCTTGAAGAAATCACGTTTCCAGTTGCCTCGCAAAGGGAACGCGACATCATCAATTACCGAAAAAGGATGCTCGATGACATTATCATATTGCGCCATATCGGCGAACTTTTTCAATTTTCCTTTACCCATAACAAATTATATGTCAAGAACAGTTACCCAACCATAAGTATCGGGAGCATCACCATACTGTATAGCGCGCAGTTTTTCATAAAGTTTTGTACACACAGGACCGGGCTTGCCGTCCTTTGCAAATACGTATGACTTACCCATCTCAAGGTCATCGATACGTTCGATTGGAGAGATTACCGCTGCTGTACCACATGCTCCTGCCTCGTCGAATGTAGAAAGTTCCTCCTCCGGAATGGGGCGTACCTCTACTTTCATACCCATATCCTTTGCAATCTGTTGCAGACTTCTGTTTGTTATAGAGGGAAGAATTGATGTGGAAAGCGGAGTTACATAAGTGTTATCCTTTATACCAATAAAGTTCGCAGCACCGCACTCGTCGATATACTTTTTCTCTTTAGCATCGAGATAGAACTCGCAAGAGTAACCCTTGTCGTGAGCAAGCTTGTTGGCACGTAGGCTTGCCGCATAATTTCCGCCCACTTTGTACTTTCCTGTACCCAGAGGAGCAGAACGGTCATACTCGCGAATTATCACATAAGGATTGGTTGAGAAGCCACCCTTAAAGTAAGGACCAACGGGAGTCACAAAAATAATGAACATATATTCCGATGCCGGATGAACACCAACCTGTGCACTCGTACCGATGAGCAAAGGACGTATATAAAGTGATGCACCGCTCTCGTAAGGCGGAATATAATCCTTGTTGAGTTCTACCACTTTTGTGACCATCTCTCGGAACAATTCCACACTCACCTGAGGCATAAGAATTCCGTCACACGTACTTTGCAGACGCTCTGCATTAGCCTCGAGGCGGAAGATTCTCACCTTACCATCTTTACCACGAAAAGCCTTAAGACCTTCAAAAGCCTCCTGTCCATAATGCAGACAAGTAGCAGCCATATGCATGTTTATAAATTCCGAGGAGCTCACCTCAATCTCGCCCCATGCGCCGTTGCGATAGCAACAACGCACATTATAATCGGTTTTTCTGTATCCGAATCCAATATTTGACCAATCCAATTCTTTCATATCTATTTAAATTTCTGCGCGAAGTTACTCATTTTGATGGAAAAGAAAAAGCAGAGCCACAATAAAAATATACTTATTAGATTATGTGATATCCATTCATGTTTTTTTATTATCTTTGCAAGCAGTTCACTCTCTCCGAAAGAGTTTTGAAGTGAAAATATTTGAGAAAGCGTTTACCAACGCTATGTTTTTGGTCGTTAGAACCTAGGAAATTCAAACGTAGAATCAAAGACATTGCAGAAGTAGATGCTACGGGAAGGTATATACCTATACCCGCAGTGTGCATTGGGGCGAAAGCCCAATGCACATTTGTGGATTTATTTTATACCGACGCGTGGGTATCTTGCTATGTCATGTTTATTCTACAGGTTTTCCTAGGACCTTAACGACAAACATGCATAGTACAGATACCCCGCTTTCTTTTTTACAGTACGCTTTTGACAGTCTGATTCGGGTATTTGGCAGGCATAATTACATAAGAAATGCAGACTTTTATACACGAACAGACAAGAGAGAACAAGAACTGTGTTATACAGTTTTTTCGAGCATTTGCAATCATCGCCGTTGTAATGATACATACAACTCCGGGAGGGGAATGGCAAGTTATTTGCAGACCATTTATTAATTTTTCCGTAGCAACATTCCTTTTCCTTTCCGGCTACCTAACAAAAACCGAGAACAACAATTGGAAAGCTTTTTACAAAAAAAGAATATTTAGAGTTATAATTCCTTATCTCTTTTGGACTATTTTATATAGTTTGCCGGCAATAAAGTATAATGGAATAGAGATTTTAATCAAAAATATCATTACCGCAAAAGCCTGTGTACCCCTCTATTACATTTTTGTATATATCCAATTCGTTTTACTCACTCCTTTATTAGCTAATTTAGCAAAATCAAAATATCAATATATTGGTTGGTTCATTTCACCTATATCAATATTAATATTCAAATATTATAATTTACTTACTGGAACAGAACTAAACGGATACATTAATTTACTTTGGTCAGACTCTTGCTTAGGTTGGTTCACATTCTACTATTTAGGATTGCTTTTAGGCAACGGAATCATTAAAAAAAATTATTCTTCAAGAGTTCTAATCGTTTTATACGCCTTTAGCATTTTTATACAAATTGCAGAAGGTTATGGCTGGTTTTTATTGGGAGACAGCAACTGTGGAACACAATTAAAATTAAGTTCATTATTGACAAGCACTCTAATCCTTTTGTACATATACACTATTCTAATCAATGGCACATTTAATATAAAAAACAAGTTCTTGATTCTACTTGGCGATTATTCCTTCGGCATATATCTATCCCATATGATGATTATGAGATATTCCACATTAATACCGTTCTATAAACATTTGCCTTACCCTATCAATTCTGCAATAATAATATTGATAAGCTTGTTATGTTGCATCATTGGATATAGAATACTTGGAAAAAGAATTAGTGGATGGTTGGGATTAAGATAACTAATTAAAAATCACTCCATATCAGCATCATCCATACTATCAAGCAACAGCTTAACTTCCTCATCCACCTTATACAATTTTCCACGACAGAACTGTACAAGCGCTGTAGCCTCTTTTAGGGCAACGGCCAACTTATCGACATCCATTCCACCGCCTTGGATTGAGTTCATAATCTCTTCGAGGCGTTCAACAGCCTGAGCATAGGTTATATTTTCCATTATATCTTGTTTTTGTCTATTACTTTACTTGTAAAATCTCCACCGGCTACCGAAGTAACCACCACGTCACCCGGCATAACATCATCGGTAGAACGCACTGCCTTGCCGTTTATTCTGGTTATACTGTAACCAAGAGCAAGAATGTGTTCGGGAGAGGAAGCATCAATATATTTTTGCCACAAATCGAATTTATGATGCTGTGACTGCATAAAGAGTGCCGTAGCAACGGGAATACGCTGCACAAGCGATTGCAAACGATGTTTTTCACCATCAATCCTGCTACGCACAACAGAGACTACCTCTTGCTGCACATCGGCCAGCCACTGCGCCTGTGCAAGCATGGCATGCACAAGAAGTTCAGCAGCTGCAGTAGGAGTTTTTGCACTTGTATGCGCTACAATATCAAGTACACTCTCATCACGACGATGACCAATACCGGTTATTATGGGCAATGGAAACTGTGCACAATTATTGGCCAGCTCATATGTATCAAAACAGGAAAGTTCGCTGACAGCACCGCCACCACGAATAATTACAACAACATCCCAAAAATCCAAATCACGTGCTATGCTGTCGAGCGCATCTATTATCCCCTGCTCTACACCACTTCCCTGCATAGGCGCAGGAAAGAGCTTTGTATAAAAGATAAAACCATAGCTATTGTTATGAAGCTGGTCACAAAAATCACCATATCCGGCAGCAGCCGATGAGGATATTACAGCAATTTTTTGTGGCAACAAAGGAAATTGCAGTTCCTTATTAAGCCCAATAACACCTTCATCGGTGAGCCTTTTTATGACAAGCTGGCGCTTGCGGGCCATATCGCCAATAGTGTATGCCGGTTCTATATCACATACATCAAGTGTATAGCCATATAATTCATGAAAATTGACACTTACCTGCAATAGCACTTTCAATCCCTGCGCAAAGGGTTGCCCTGTCTGTTCAAGAAAATATGGACGCAAAAGAGAATATATACGTGCCCAGATTGTGCCGCGTGCCTTTGCCACAAGTTCATTTGTAGCCTCGTCACGTTGTACAAGCTCTATATAACAATGTCCGTTAACAGCTTCACGCACCTCACTTAATTCGCCCGTCACCCAATAACGTACAGGCAATGCAGCATTGACAGCCTCGCGAACAAGGTTGTTGAGCGAATATAGGGTTAGAGGATTTTCTATATCGTTTATCATGCCTTTGGAATCCATTGGTTTATACCTCGTTGATCGGCAATAAAGGCTCCACCGACAACAGTGTTATCACAATAAAAAACAGCCGACTGCCCTGGAGTTATAGCCGATACCGGTTCTTGCAAACACACCAGCCAACGACCATCACCTACGGGCTCGGGGACCTTGCATTTCACAGGGCGACTGCGGTAGCGTACTCTTACTGTCAAATTTTCAGGGATGCCCGACACCCACATCGGCTCATCTATAAGCATATAGCGTGTTACAAGTTGCTCTTCAGTACCAAGCATTACTGTATTCTTGACAGGATTTATCTTTATAACATAGGCCGGATAGCCAAGAGCTATACCAAACCCTTTACGTTGTCCTATAGTATAGAATGGATAGCCTTGATGTTTGCCCAGCACACGTCCTTCGCAATCCACAAACGAGCCACTACCAAAACGTTCTTCAATATCAGGCACATTTTCTTTGAGAAAGTCACGGTAATCCCCGGGTATAAAGCAGACCTCCATACTCTCACCACCTTTGGCGAGAGCGTCAAAACCATTTTGTTTCAGATACTCAACAACCGACGGTTTATCCATTCCGCCAAGAGGGAGCAGGAGCCTTGAGAGTTGTTTTTGCGTGAGCCTCCATAAAAAATAGCTTTGGTCTTTACGGTCATCATCTCCTGTGACAATATAATACTTTTCTTCGGCACCCAAATTTTCAGAAACCACCTTTACATAGTGTCCTGTAGCAATATGCTCACAACCGAGCTTATCGGCCCACTCTTCGAGCAAGCGAAATTTCACCGTTGGATTACAAAGAACGCAGGGATTGGGGGTGGTACCGGAAAGGTAGCAGTCGATAAACGGCTCTATTACCTTTTTGCGAAACTCTTTACGTACGTCGACTATATGATGCTCTATACCAAGCCTTGCTGCAAGTTCTTTTGCCGAACGTGCGGCAACCTCACCAGAATCGCAAGTGATGAATGTAAGCCCTTTTACCTCATAGCGCTGCGATAACAACATATGACAAACAGCAGTACTATCTATACCACCGCTCATACCAACCAACACACTCTTTTTTGCCGACATATATTATATGTTGTATTTTTTCTTTACATTTGCAATTAATTTGCAAAGATATACTTTTTTATAAGAATCATAGATACTTTACATTTTTTATGAGTAATACCAAAAACAAGAGAGTTCCAACAGAACTTGGTACAGAAAATATAGGCAAGTTATTGATGCAATATGCCATTCCGGCAATCATTGCACAAACAGCCGCATCATTATATAACATGATTGACAGTGTGTTCATAGGGCACATTCCCAATGTAGGTGCTGATGCTATATCAGGACTTGCGACAACATTCCCGTTCATGAATCTTTCTGCAGCATTCGGTGCTATGATTGGTGTGGGCGGAGCTACACAATTATCGGTACGATTAGGACAACGTGATTATGATTCGGCAAAGAATATACTAGGCAACCTCGTAATGCTCAACATCATTGTCGGTGGACTGTTTGCTGCAATATCACTGTTTTTTCTTGACGAAATACTTGTTTTCTTTGGCGCAAGTTCAACAACCCTCCCATTTGCACACGACTTTATGCAGATAATACTTTTGGGCAATATCGTGACACATTTATATTTTGGAATAAATGCAGCACTTAGAGCTTCAGGCCATCCCCAACAAGCAATGTATGCCACAATAATCACTGTGATTATGAATATCATATTGGCACCACTCTTTATTTATATATTTGGTTGGGGCATCAGAGGGGCCGCAACAGCAACAATCCTAGCACAATGCATAACTCTTACATGGCAGATTAAACAGTTAAGCAATCCCAACGAACTGCTACATCTGCAACGAGGAATTTATAAACTAAAGAGAGATATTGTCAAAGGCATACTCAGCATTGGAATGTCACCATTTTTCATAAATGCAGCCGCATGTATTGTTGTTATTATCATTAACAAAGGATTACGCAATTATGGAACAGACGGAGATATGTCTATTGCTGCATACGGCATTGCAAACAGGATGCAGTTTATATTCGTAATGGTGGTACTTGGATTGACTCAAGGCATGCAACCTATTGTTGGCTATAATTACGGAGCACGCCATCACGACCGAGTACGCAAGACTCTTACGCTTACAATCTTATGGGGAACCGCCGTTACCACATTGGGATTTATCATATGTGAATTTTTCCCCGAAACCGTAGCAAAAGCCTTTACCACAGAGGCACAACTTATAGAAATGTCGGCATGGGCAATGCGAGTAATGTCAATATTCATGCCTTTGATTGGTTTCCAGCTTGTAACAACAAATTTTTTCCAAAGTATTGGACAGGTTAAGAAATCAATATTCCTATCATTAACCAGACAGGTATTATTACTAATACCATTATTGTTAATCCTTCCGCTTTTCATTAGCGAGAAAGGTGTTTGGTATAGTATGCCTATTTCAGATGTAATTGCAGCAATGCTCACTATAATAATGTTATGGATTCAGTTTAGAGAGTGGGAAAAAGAGAACCTATAAACCTTAAAACGCAAAAAATATGAAAAATTTCATCATTTCCATAGGACGACAACTTGGCAGTGGAGGTAAAGAGATTGCCGAAAAGCTGGGAGAATTATTAAACATTAAGGTTTACGATAAGGTGTTACTTGAAGTCGCAGCAAAAGAGAGCGGACTTGACACCACTTTCTTTGAAACAGCCGACGAACAAGAGCATAGAAGTTTCTTCAGCGGACTATTCAGCATACATGGTTCAATGAGCGACTACATTCCCAATGGCAGTTATATAGAGAATGACAAGCTATTTGAAATTCAAAGTGAAACCATAAGGGACATTGCAGAAAAAGAGAACTGCATAATAGTGGGACGATGTGCTGAATATGTTTTGCGAAACAACCCCAATATGATAAGTATATTCATAACAGCTGACACAAAAGACCGTATTAAGCGTGTAATGAATACAGAAAACATCGAATATGACAAAGCTGTAGAATTAATAGAAAAAGGCGACAAGAAACGTCGCTCATACCACGACTACTACGCATCAACACATTGGGGTGAGGCACGCAGCTACGACATTTGCATAAACTCATCACGTATGGGAATTGATGGTACTGTTAAACTTTTGCATAGCTTCATAAAAAGCCGCTTTGTTTGATGAAAAGAATTGGAGTTCTATCTGACACTCATAATTACTGGGACGAAAAATATGCTCTCCATTTCGCCGACTGCGACGAGATATGGCATGCAGGCGACATTGGCAGTGGACTGATTATCGACCGCCTGGAAGAGATTTGCCCGGTACGAGCCGTATATGGAAATATTGACGGACAAGAGCAGCGTACACGCTTCTGCGAAGTACTACGATTCAAAATCGAAGAGTGCACCGTAATGATAAAGCACATAGGCGGATATCCCGGCAAATACGATTCATCAATAAGAAGTGCCATATACAACGAAAAACCAGACATATTCATTGCCGGACATTCACATATACTTAAAGTAAAATACGACAATCTCATAAACTGCCTACACATCAACCCCGGAGCATCCGGCAAACAAGGCTGGCAACAAGTACGCACACTGATAAAATTCACCATAGATGGTAAAGAGATAAAAGAGTTGGAAGTTATTGAACTTGCATCTTGACAAAAAGAGTACAACAACGCAGGTAAATCATTAAAATGACTAAGCAAAGAGCCATACTGACTCTGTTTTTACAGATATTCACCTTCACCCTATTTGCACAGCACGAATATTTCGAAAGCATTGACGGTGTAAAGGGCGGTGCATTTATGAAAGATGCTTTGCACAATATCATAAAGGAGCATGCCAGAATTGGTTATGGAAGTGGCGGAAACAGAACATGGTACGCATTCTACATCACCGATGCAATAGAGAAGGCAGGAAAGCACAATGTCATAGACAGATACTCCAGCAACGAATACCTGTTCAACAAGCAGGGTGAAAGCGTACCAGGAATGCATATAGAACACTGCGTAGCAAAAAGCTGGTGGGGAGGCGTAAAGAACAACGCATATCACGACCTACACCACTTGAACCCTGCAGATGCCATTGCAAATATAAGAAAGAACAACTATCCACCTGGAGAGTTAAAAAGCATAAGATGGGAAAACGGTGTGACATATGTAGGCAAAGCAGAGATAGACGGCAACATACAAAATGCCTATGAACCATGCGACGAGTATAAGGGAGATTTTGCACGCATACTTATGTATATGTTCACATGCTACCAAGACCTTACTTGGACTTACACATGGATGAACTACGAGTACAGCACATACCCAACACTGAAACCATGGGCTGTAGAAATGCTTCTTAAATGGCACAAGCAAGACCCTGTGAGCACAACGGAAATAAGCCGGAACAATGCAGTGTTTATGATACAGGGCAACCGCAACCCTTACATAGACTATCCACAGCTGGCCGATTATGTTTGGGGTGACTCCATTAGTCACATTTTCAGATTACCAAACTAATCAAGAGGAGGGGGAGCAACATACGTTGCTCCCCCTCCTCTTATCATAATACCATCTCTTTTACTTATTAAATTCTTGAGGAATACGATAGGCTGTATAAAGTTCAAGCAAAGCACCGCAGGTAAGCACCATCATCCACTCATTGTGATTATGGGTAAACATCAACACACCGGCCCCTACAAACAGCAGACCGGCAAGTTGCTGTTGCATTACAAGACGGCGAAGAATCACAGAACGACCTCGGGGACGTAACAGAAACTGCATCACAGCAAAAAGGGATGCACCTAATATATATATATAGGCATAATACTCGGGAAGGAACATTCTTGCTACAGCACCGAGCAACAGAAGCAGCGCACCCAAAAAGTATAATATCTTAACCAATTTCATAATATAATCATTCTATTATAAATACCTCTTCATTGGCCTTATGCATACCATATTTTTCACGGGCAAGATCCTCAATCATCTTTACATCACCTCTATAATCGAGTTGATTCTGACGCTTGACAATCTCGGCCGAATCACGTTTCATCGCTGCAATCTCATCCTCAAGCTCTGCGATAATTGATTTGTTCTTATAATGCTTTATCAGATTATTGTCGTCAAATACGAGAATAATAAGAAAAAACACTATAGAAACTGAAATATACTTATGCCTTATAATCCAACTAAAAACAGGCTTTATTCTATTAAACATATAGCATACACATATTTACAATTCAAAAACAAAAGTATAAAAAAATACGGAAAAACGGAGTGTGGCAATATAAAAAACATATAAATATTGTTACAAGGAAAGGTTTTCTTTTCATATTGCATAACTGCAACAGGAAAAAATAAAAAAAGAAGCCTCTTGTTTCAAATCTCGCAGTTTTCTTAGTATCTTTGCGTAACAACAATCTCGTATTTTATAAAAATCATGGAGAACTACATAGTTTCGGCAAGAAAATACCGTCCCGACACGTTTGAGTCGGTAGTGTCACAAAAATCCTTGACCACAACGCTCAAGAACGCCATTCAGACAGGCAAGTTGGCACACGCCTACCTGTTCTGCGGGCCACGCGGAGTAGGTAAAACTACTTGCGCGCGTATCTTCGCAAAGACAATAAACTGCCAGGCACTCACTGCCGACGGCGAGCCATGTAACGAATGCGAATCGTGCCGTTCGTTCAACGAACAACGCTCATATTCCATTTACGAACTCGATGCGGCAAGCAATAACTCGGTCGAAGACATCCGCTCACTGAATGAACAGGTGCGCATACCGCCCCAGATTGGAAAGTACAAGGTATATATCATCGACGAGGTGCATATGCTCTCACAAGCAGCATTCAACGCATTCCTAAAAACACTGGAAGAGCCACCTGCACATGCTATATTTATATTAGCAACAACCGAAAAGCACAAGATTATCCCAACCATCTTGTCACGTTGTCAGATATATGATTTCAGCCGTATTGATGTTGCCGACATCATATCACATCTTCAGAACATTGCCAACAAAGAGAGAATAAATACAGAATACGAAGCGCTGCGCATCATTGCACAAAAATCAGACGGCTGCATGCGTGACGCATTGTCGCTGTTCGACCAGATGGCAAGTTTCACACAAGGTGACCTTACATACAACAAAGTAATTGAAAGCCTTAATGTTCTTGATTACGAATACTACTTTAGACTAACCGATTTCATACTCGAAAAGAAGGTCTCACAATGCCTTTTGCTATTCAATGAAATCCTGAATAAAGGTTTTGAAGGAAATATTTTTATCGAAGGTGCAGCTGCACACTTCAGAGACCTTCTCGTAATCAGCGATGAAGCCACAGCCACACTTTTCGAAGGCAGCACAGAGCTACGCAACAGATATATAGAGCAAGCCAAAAGATGCAAGCCGCAGCTACTGTTCAAGGCTATAAAAATTTGTAGCAACTGTTGTATGAATTATCGCACCAGCCGCAACAAACGCCTGCTAATTGAGCTTACGCTGATTGAACTTGTGCAGTGCGGTGACAGCGACAGCGATGATGGCAGTGGGCGACGCCCGAAAACATTAAAACCAATATTCCATAATATAGAAAAAAAAGAGGTTGCCACACAGCAGAATACCAACACACCAGCAGTTGCGGCAACACAACAACCCAAAGAGACATCACAACAGACTACCCCACAGCCCACAACAACCAACGTTGCTCCTGCCGCAACCAATGTAATACAGGGCAGACCAAGCGAACTACAAACCAAGCGAAACGATTCCACCAGTATCGGAGGGATGTTCCGTAGATCGAGAGGTATAAGTAGCCCCGCAACAGAAAATGGTTCTGTACCAGCAGCTACAGAGACAGCAAATAGTCACACTGTTAAAAATTTAGAAATAAAGAAAGTAATAACGAACGACATGCTTAACCAGGCATGGACCTCGTTTGCTTTGCAACTTCCCGAGAATGAAAGGGCGCTTGCAGACAGAATGAAGATAATTGTACCGACAATGAATGAGGACAATATATCATTCACAATCTCTGTAGATAACCAGATGGCAGCCGAGCTTTTCGAGAAGGAATCGTCACGCATTATAAGAGGAATGCAAAAGGACCTCGATAATACAAGTTTAAAAATGATTGTCAAGGTTAACAAGGTTATCGTCGAAAGACACACCAGCGACAAAGGAAAGCAATACGAGATGCTAAAAGAAAAGAATCCTTTAATCGAAAAGCTTCGACAAAAACTGAACCTTGAGATTGCAAGATAATAGAAAAAAATACTTAGAGCATAATTATAGCGTTTCTTCCAACCGGTTGAAACGCTATAATATTAATAAACACACGAAAGAAAAACAACTGTTTTTGCCACTATATTTTCTTCTCAAAATTATTTTTAAATAAAAAAATTTTTGCACCTATATAGATTTATTCTAAATAAAGAAACAAAAGAGAGTGTAAAAGCCAAAACTATATCCAGAAAGAGCGGTAAACAAGAATAAGCCGCAAAAAAGGATCATCCACAAACCCCCAAAAGAGTGCAAAAAAGTTTGTATATTATTGATTTTCAACGTATAAAAAATTTCACACAAAATAACAACCTTGGCAAAAGCCCAAAATATAAACCACTGATAAACAGCACTTTATTTTATCAAGAAAAACAGAAAACTTTTTCGATTTGCAAGTT
This sequence comes from Bacteroidaceae bacterium, assembly GCA_045644465.1. Classification (GTDB taxonomy): domain Bacteria; phylum Bacteroidota; class Bacteroidia; order Bacteroidales; family Bacteroidaceae; genus HGM04593. The sequence continues at coordinate 86,084 of JAZRGV010000006.1, read as the reverse complement.
CTTTTTTATTTGCAGATATTTGCAGTAGAAAAGTACAATAAAGAGGCCTTGATTTATGTGCCTCTTTTAATTTGCCTTTTCAAAATAAAGATAAGCAAAACAAAACATTGATGAACTCTGAATTAACAACAAAGTGGAATAAGTGCTTGGAGATTTTTCGCGACAATATCTCCAAGGAGCATTTCGATACTTGGTTCGCAGACATAAAGCCACTCAAGTTCGAAAACGAGACTCTTACCATTCAGGTAAAGAGCAACTTTGTGTGTGAGTTCATCGAAGCAAACTACTGGGACTTGCTGTGCAGAACCGTACATAAAGTGATGGGCCACTGCACACAGTTGATATACAGCATTCTCACAGACAAGGAGAATGACCTCAGTATGGAAGTAAGTAGTGGCAACACGAACAAGCAAGGTACATGTAACAGCAGAAACAATGCCCCCACAGCAATGCAAGAAGCTGTCCAGGAGCTCGATTCAATGCTTATCAACCGCTACACCTTCGAGAACTACATCGAGGGTATCAGCAACCGTTTATCACGTTCTGTTGCAGTAAGTGTTGCTGACAGACCGGGCAGAGTATTCAATCCCCTCTTTATACACGGAGCATCTGGTGTTGGAAAAACACACCTTGTAAATGCCATTGGTGTAAAGATAAAGGAGCAACATCCCGAATTGCGTGTACTTTATGTATCGGCGCATCTTTTCCAGGTACAATACACCGATTCTATCCTGCAAAAGAATTTCAATGACTTCATGAGATTCTATCAAAGCATCGACGTTCTCATCATTGACGATATCCAGGAATTTGCCGGTTTGCAAAAGACACAGAACGCATTCTTCCACATATTCAACCACTTGCACCTTAATGGCAAGCAGCTCATTATGACATCGGACCGCTCACCTGCACAGTTGCAAGGCATGGAGGAGAGACTGATTACACGTTTCAAGTGGGGAATGACTGCAGAAATAGAGAAACCCGACTTTGAATTGCGCAAGAATATCCTACGTAACAAAATATATAAGGATGGACTCAAATTCCCTGAAGAGGTTATCTCATATATTGCCGAGCACGTCAACGCAAGCATTAGAGACCTTGAAGGAATTGTAGTGTCAATTATGGCTCACTCTACAATAAACAATGCAGACATAGATATCAGCCTTGCAAAGAAAATTGTAGGAGACTTTTCGGACTACGAAAAGAAGAGCATCACCATTGACGATATCATCAAGAAGGTTTCCGACTACTACGGTATTGAAGTTTCTGCAATTAACACACGTTCACGCAAACGCGAAGTGGTACTTGTTCGCCAGATTTCAATGTACTTGGCAAAGAAATATCTTGATATGTCAACTTCAAAGATTGGTCAATACGTTGGCAACAGAGATCATGCGACAGTGCTTCATGCTTGCAAAACAATCACAAACCTTGCAGACACCGACAAGCAATTCCGTACAGAGCTGAACGAAATAGACTTGTCACTCCAAAGCGCATAAAAAAGAATTGCGATATAACGTCGGGGCAATGTGTTTTACATTGCCCCGACGTTATTTTGGACAATTTCATAAACACCAAAAAGAGAATTCATACTGTAAAAAAAATAAAAAGCAATTATTTTTTTGGAAAACTTTTTGTTCATTTCAAAAATAAACATAATTGATTTTCAATGCGTTAAAAATATTTTTGGAAAACTTTATGTTAAAATCGCAACAAACAGAATTTTTATTTGATAAATTTAAAATAGATTTTTATTTTTGTAGTCGCTGTTTATCTGAAAGTACAAAAAGACAAAAAATATATAAACGTGGAAAAGAAAACTTACACTTACGATGACGCATTCAAAGCGTCGGTTGAGTACTTCAATGGCGACGAACTTGCAGCAAGAGTTTGGGTCAACAAGTATGCCATGAAAGACTCTTTCGGTGCCATCTACGAAAAATCGCCAGAAGATATGCATTGGCGAATTGCCAATGAAATTGCAAGAGTAGAGGCAAAGTACAGTAACCCAATGTCGGCACAGGAGGTTTATGACCTTTTGGCTCGTTTCAAGTATATTATTCCATCGGGCAGTCCAATGACAGGAATTGGAAATGACTTCCAGATTGCATCACTTTCGAACTGCTTTGTTATAGGCATGGACGGCAAAGCCGATTCATACGGAGGTATCATACGCATCGATGAAGAGCAGGTGCAATTGATGAAACGTCGAGGCGGAGTAGGACACGACCTTTCACATATTCGCCCTAAAGGCTCTCCTGTAAAAAATTCAGCACTCACCTCTACCGGCTTGGTGCCATTCATGGAGCGTTATTCAAATTCCACACGCGAGGTTGCTCAGGACGGACGCAGAGGCGCACTAATGTTGAGTGTATCAATAAAACACCCCGATGCTGAGGCTTTCATTGATGCAAAGATGACAGAGGGTAAAGTTACAGGCGCGAATGTTTCGGTAAAGATTGATGATGAGTTCATGAGAGCTGTTACCGAAAACAGACCATACATACAGCAATACCCCATTAAGGCCGAAAACCCAATATACGCAAAAGAGATAAATGCGAACGAGTTATGGAACAAGATTATCCACAACGCATGGAAATCGGCAGAACCGGGTGTTTTATTCTGGGACACCATACAACGCGAATCAATCCCCGACTGCTATGCCGACCTTGGCTTTGAAACAGTTTCCACCAATCCATGTGGCGAAATTCCGCTCTGTCCATACGATTCGTGCCGACTGATAGCGATAAACCTATTCTCATATGTTGTAAATCCATTTACACCTGAGGCTTATTTTGATTTCGAGTTGTTTAAGGAGCACGCCAGAAAGACACAGCGCATCATGGACGACATAATTGACCTTGAGCTGGAAAAGATAGAGGCTATACAGAACAAAATTGACAGCGATCCTGAAAGCGAAGAGGTGAAGGGAGCCGAGAAGAGACTTTGGGAAAAGATATACGACAAGAGTAGCAAAGGACGTAGAACAGGCGTAGGCATTACAGCAGAGGGCGATATGCTTGCTGCAATGGGATTGCGATACGGCAGCGAAGAGGCTACCAAATTCTCCGAAGAGGTACACAAAACCTTGGCCCTGACAGCATACTCTTCATCGGTGCAGCTGGCCAAAGAACGTGGCGCTTTTGAGATATTCGATATTAAACGAGAAGAGAAGAACCCGTTCATAAACAGACTACGCGAAGCGGACCCTGCTCTATACGAGGAAATGAAAGCGCATGGCCGACGCAATATTGCCTGCCTCACCATAGCTCCTACGGGTACTGTAAGCATCATGACACAGACAACATCGGGTATCGAGCCTGTATTTATGCCTGTGTATAAAAGACGTAGAAAGGTAAATCCAAATGATCCAGAAGTACACGTGGATTTCACAGACGAGAACGGCGACACTTTTGAAGAATACATCGTTTATCATCATAAGTTTGTAGAGTGGATGAAAAAGAGTGGAATAGACACCACCAAACGATACTCACAAGTGGAAATAGATAACATCGTTTCACGTTCACCATACGCAAAAGCTACATCAAATGACATTGACTGGGTTGCCAAGGTTGAGATGCAGGGCCGCATACAGAAGTGGGTTGACCACTCTATAAGCGTAACCATCAACCTACCGAACAATGTTGATGAGAAACTTGTGAACGACCTGTATGTAACAGCATGGAAGTGTGGATGCAAGGGATGTACAGTCTATCGTGACGGCTCACGCGCCGGAGTACTGGTATCGACAGAAAGCAAAGCAGAGAAGAAAGAGAGCGAAGCAATGAAACCCACCATAACAGAGGTGAGACCAACAATATTGGAAGCTGATGTTGTGCGTTTCCAGAACAACAAAGAGAAGTGGGTGGCATTCATTGGACTATTGAATGGCGAGCCATATGAGATATTTACCGGTCAGCAGGACGACGAAGACGGCATACCTTTGCCTAAGAATGTAACACATGGTATAATTATAAAACATACCAACGAAGACGGCACAAAACGCTATGACTTCCAATTCGAGAACAAGATTGGTTACAAAACAACAATAGAAGGTCTGTCGGAACGATTCAATCCCGAGTTCTGGAACTATGCCAAACTGATTTCCGGAGTATTGAGATACAAGATGCCTATTGCACAGGTAATCAAGCTCATATCTTCGCTTGAACTTGACGAAGACAACATCAACACATGGAAGAACGGTGTTGAACGCGCATTGAAACGCTACATGAAAGACGGCACATCCAGCGCAGAGAAGTGCCCCAACTGCAAGCAACAGCTGATTTTTGAGGAGGGTTGCCTCCACTGTCCAAGTTGCGGTTATTCAAAGTGCGGATAAAAAGAGCACCTTCGTAACTTTATAATAATTTCTCCGATGGAGTGGCCAAAAGCTGCTTCATCGGATTTCAAAAAAAAGCGATATGCATATCTCTGAATATAACATAAAATTAAACAACATCCACATCTATGCCCATCATGGCGTAATGCCTCAAGAGAGAGAGGTGGGTGCCTGGTTCATCATAGATATAAAGCTTACAATGAACGACTGCAGTTGCGCCGACAATGATTCTATAGTCCAAACTGTGAGCTACGCCGACATCTATGATATTATCTGTACAGAGATGAAAGAGCCATCGAACTTGTTAGAGCATGTATGTAAAAGAATAAGCTGTAGCTTATACTCCGCATTTACACAGATAGAACAGATTGAAATAACATTATGCAAGGAGACACCACCAATGGGTGGCGACAGATTAAAGGCTGCAGTAACAATAAAGAGTAGAAGATAAATTATAAACCCAGCTTTGACAAGGCCTGACGAGCCGCTTTCTGCTGACTTTCACGCTTTGAGAAACCATCACCGACGCCATAAAGGAGATTATCGATATAGACCTCGCTTACAAAGAAAGCACCCTCCTTACGCAATTCCTCACTCACAAGCTTAAACTCAATAGGCTTGTGATTTTTTTGTGTCCATTCTATAAGACGGCTTTTATGATTCTTGTCGGCCCTTACAAGCGATTCCAAATCAAGATGACGGGAAAAGACTCTATCAAGAAGAAAACGACGACACTGCTTATAACCCTTATCTATATATATGGCACCAATCAATGCCTCCAGGGCATTACCAAACACATAATGATTATGTTGATGCGGCAAACCGCAAGCTTCGAGAAATCGGTCAATGCCTATCTCCAGGGCAAGTTCATTCAAAGTCTCACGACAAACAAGATTGCTACGCGATTTTGACAGGAAGCCCTCACGCTCCTTGGAAAAATTTGAATATAAGTAATCGGAAATAACAGAACTCAACACGGCGTCACCCAAAAATTCCAGACGCTCATTGCAACCAAGCTTTTTGTTACCCGAGGAAGAAGCGGAGCTATGTGTCATTGCCATACGATAGAGCAAGATGTCGTTTGGCACATAGCCCAATATTGAATACAACAACAGATAAGACTCCCTATCCTTGTGGGACAGAAGTCTTATCTTGTCTATTGCTTTTCTAAAAATTCTATTAACCTTCAAATTTCTTAAAAGCTATGCTTGCGTTGTGTCCACCAAAACCAAATGTATTAGAGATAGCAACGTTAACAGTTCTTTTTTGCGCCTTATTGAAAGTAAAGTTCATTCCATAATCAATGTTAGGATCTTCATCTCCATCAGCATGATTAATTGTTGGCGGCACAATATCATTTTTGATTGCAAGAACAGTCAACAATGCCTCAAGAGCACCTGCAGCGCCAAGTAGATGGCCTGTCATAGATTTTGTTGAACTTATATTCAACTTATAGGCATGCTCGCCAAAGAGGTTTTTAATTGCTTTAGCCTCTACAATATCACCAGCCGGTGTAGATGTTCCATGAACATTAATATAATCGACATCTTCGGGCGAAAGACCTGCTTCATCAAGAGCAGCTTTCATCACACGATATGCACCTTCTCCGTCGGGATGTGGTAAAGTTATATGATAGGCATCGGCTGTGAGACCGGTTCCCACAATCTCGGCATATATCTTTGCACCACGGGCAATAGCATGCTCATACTCTTCAAGAATGAGGCAAGCCGCACCTTCACCAACCACAAAACCGTCACGACTTTTACTGAAAGGTCGTGATGCACCTTTAGGATCGTCATTACGCAACGACAATGCATGCATAGAGTTGAAACCTCCGACACCAAGCTGACATATAGCAGCTTCGGCACCACCGGCAACAATTACATCAGCCCTTCCCAGACGTATCTGATCATACGACTCTATAATAGCATTAGTCGAAGAGGCACATGCTGAAGTTGTTGCATAATTTGGACCTTTAAGACCGTAACGTATAGATATTACACCAGATGTTATGTCGGTTATAATTTTAGGAATGAGGAAAGGAGAGAAGCGAGGACCATTCTCTTTGTTTAGAGCATACTCACAAACTTCATCTTCAAGTGCGATCAAACCTCCAACACCTTCACCATATATAACTCCGATACGATTGCAATCTTCTTGCTCGAATTGCAATCCACTATCATTAACAGCCTCAACAGCCGCTGCAACACCAAATTGGGTGTGCACGTCAACCTTACGAACCTCACGACGATCCATACATAAGGTTGGATCCCAACCTTTCACCTCACAAGCGAATTGTGTCTTAAAAAGGTATGAGTCAAAACGAGTAATAGGTCCTGCGCCACTTACACCATTAACCGCATTTTCCCACAAAGTAGGAACATCGTTACCAATTGGCGAAACGGCACCAAGACCTGTTACAACAACTCTTCTTAATTTCATTATAGAATTGTTAGTGATATAAAGGAGAAACGAGAATTATTTCTCAGCAACCTTCTCCTCTACAAATTTTACAGCATCACCTACTGTTGAGATTTTCTCAGCCAAATCTTCTGGAATAGAGATACCGAACTCGTCCTCAATTTCCATAATAAGCTCTACTCTATCCAATGAGTCAGCGCTCAAATCATTTGTAAAGTTAGCATCAGAAGTAACCTCTGACTCTGAAACACCAAATTTCTCAACAATAATAGCTTTTACTCTTGCTTCAATTTCTGACATAGTTGTAATTTTTTAAAAGATTAAAAATTATCCGCTACAAAAATATGATAAAAATAATGAATTGCAAAGAAAGAAAGATTTTTTTTAGATTACCTTTTGCACAAAAGGACACAAAATGTGCAAAAACGCACAAAAAACAGCATTATTTTAACACTATTTTATACGCAGAGGGTTCACGTCTTAACTTGTAATTGTTTCTTAGGCTCTCAAAATCGTTTGGATTATTCTTAAGCATGGCGGTGTCGGCCAAAGGAGAATACAGCGACAAAAACGCCTCGCGCTCACATGATGCAATTACGACATCATTCTTCGGCACCGGTAAAGGTTCAATATACACATCATCGGCACATCCAAGGAAGTTTAAAAAAGCAGCAAGCACTATTCTTGTTGCATTCATTTTACCTTCGGCAGAATAACCTGCGATGTGCGGTGTTGCAACAAATGCCTTTTCGAGAAGTTGCATATTAATCAGGGGCTCATTTTCCCACACATCAAGAGCTACGGCACCAACCTTTGATTCATTGACAGCATCAAACAATGCCACATTGTCCACAACCTCTCCACGTGAGGCATTAATCAATAATCTGCACCTTTTCAACGAGTCGAAGAACGCCTTGCCGGCCAAATGAAAAGTTGGATATTCACCGCGGCGTTCAAGAGTTGGATGAAATGTTATAATGTCACATTTCTCTGCAATCTCTTGAAGCGAAACATATCCTTTTTCCCCTTTATCTGCCTTGGGCGGATCGTTTCTGTAAACAACCATACCGACTTGAGCAGCCCAATCAGCAACTCTGGAGCCAATTTCACCAACGCCAACGACTCCTATAGCAAGCCCCTCCAGACAGCGATTCCATTCGTATATCACAGACTGCACATACTGAAGCACTGCACCGGCATTACATCCTGCCGCGCTTTTCCATACAATGCCGTTCTCACGACAATAATCAGCATCAATATGATCGAATCCAATTGTTGCCGTACCTATAAAACGGACCGACGAGCCGGCAAGCAAACCGGCATCGCATTTAGTACGTGTACGAACAAAAAGTGCTTCAGCATCGGCTACATCGGAATGGTGTATGCAAGTACCAGGCTTGGCAACAACATCATACCCGAGATTCTGAAGAGCATCCCTTAAATATGGTATCTTTTCGTCTATAACAATTTTCATATTTGGGCAGCATAGTTGATAATGAAACAAAAATAGTATTTTATCGGCAACATTAAACTATTTAGATGTAAAAACATCTATTAGCACAAGAATTACTCTTTTTTTTTTGAAAATAAGACAACAAATTCATTTCTTTGTATAATATTATGTGTATTCCGCTTCAACAAGAAGCAATACCGAATACAAATAAAACAGTAAACACAACATTATGAAAAAACTATTACTACTCTTTTGTATCTCAATATTGTCATTTGCCAATGCAAAATCACAGGAATGGTCAGTCACTATAAAACCAATAGATGGTCTGCCGGGAGAGGCTAATACATATTATGGAGAGCTATACCATACATTCAACTCAAAAGTATTCACCCCAGGTGGCACTTTGGATATCATAAGAGTAACTGTTGCCGAAACATACTCAAACGAAAAGCCCAATGGCAACAATGCCGTGTTTGCTCTATCGGAACTAAAGGTGTACGACGGCAACGGCAATGAAGTTCCATACACTGCAAGTTCTAATGCCGACCACAACAGTTTGAGTTGGCAACAGGACGGCGGAGGACTATCAGCATTGAGCGACAATGAGATAAAGAGCTATTTCCATTCAATGTACTCAACGCCCGCTGTCAGCGACTACCATTACATTGAACTTGTGCTTTCAAGAAAAGTTTCATCGTTCAGCCTCGAATGGTCAACACGTGTTGGAGAGGAGAAGAATGACCCCACAGTTGTGGGCATAACACTTGGCACCCAATATAAGCCAGCCACAAATGCAACCGGTATATCTCTTGGCGAAACTGTTACCAATGAAAACGAACTTGCCAAAGATGGACAATTCTTTATTCTCAAAAGCAACGCTTTTAAAAGTTTCTATGCCGCAAATGGTTCAACATACTGGGGAAGTGGTCCCATATATATGCAATATGCAGAAATTGGAGATACCGAGGTTAACGAAAAACATATAATGCAGCTTATTCCATATAAAAATGGCAAATATCTAATATATTGGCCACACTCGGGCCGATTCATAAAAGACTCCCATGAAGACTACAACGGACTCAACGGATGGCAATACAGCACATACAACATCGAAGAGGCTGCTGCCGTAAATATTTCAGATATTAATGACGGCTTCTTTGAGATGCACTATGAGAGTACATACAACAACCAACCGATAACATTCTACTTAGGAGCTGAAATGCGCGACAATGTCAATTCAAAAATGAAGATTTTCACTCCAGAGCACAAACAATATCTTGAAAGCGGCGACTACACTCAAGGCTACTCTTTACCTATCGCGTTCAATTGGTCGATATATAAAGCCAATATTGAAAGTTTAGAAGTGAATGCTTTGACTATGCAGCAGATTGCAGAGATAATGCTCAGCAGCACCATCGCTAAGGCTACAAGTTATTTGGGAAGCTATGACCAATATTGCAAGAACGGAGAGGACGTATTGCTCAACAACAAGATTACAGAGACATTGACATTCTTGAATTCTACATCAACAACTTTTGACGAAATTGATAGCAGGAAAGAGGAACTACTCCTTGCACTGTCAAGTTACATTGCAAGCAAACTCGATTTTTATAGCGAGCAAGTAAACACTATTCACTCAAATGCCATATACTCTTCATATCCAAACTACATCAAGGACACATATCCGGCAAGTTCAAGAAGCATACTCGAAGGCATACAGGCATCAATAGTCAACGCCAAAAGCCAGAGACACACTGTTGAAGAGTACGAGGCATTATACAGCCAGATTCAAAGAGATATTGAACTTTTCGAGAATACCAAAATAAAGGAAACCACAATACCAGAAGAGGGCGAGGACGAAGAAGAGGATACTATTGAAGAAGAAGTTGTATGCGTTTACCTTAAAAACGGTGATGTTGACATATATGAACTTTCATCACTCAATGGTGAACAATACATCGAGAACGGACAGCTCTACTTCACATTGAAAAATGGCGATGTCATATATTATAATAAAGAGGAGTATGACAGTTGTTCAAGCATAAAGCCTATTATGCCTACAATGACATCGTTCAAGTTCAACAACAAATACAACCCAAACCTGCATGTTGATGCCATTACCGATACAGTGACAAACAATATGACATTTAACCTTAACGCAATTGGCAAATGGCTGACAGCAAGTTTTACCCTCAGTGATGACAAGGCTATGGCTTATGTCGATACTGTATTGCAAATAAGCAAGGAGACACGACAGAGCTTCAAGAATGCTATTACATACAATGTCACATACCCAGGCTACAACATCATTAGAAACATAAAAACACAAGACGAAATATGGAGCGAAGTGATTACAAGCACAGAAGTCACAGAGGTGCCACTCACCGCAGACATGCTATATACTAACAAACCCTCTACACAACAGAACGAGAATTTGGCGAACCTTCTCGATAATAACGCCAACACCATTTTCCACTCTACTTGGGGAAGTGCAAACAACGCAACTGTAAATGTAAACACCTACATAACAATTGATTTACCCGAAGCAATAAGCAAGATGCAGATTTATTACCGATGCCGTCCACAGCAAGGTTACAATCCTCTTGTATGGGAGATATATGCAAGTAACGATGGAAATGATTGGAACCTTGTAAGGACTCTAGACTACACTGTTGACAACATGCCAACTGGAGGATACAGCCAGGAGTTCACATCAAGCAGCATAGACCTACAGGGCGAATATTCAAAAATTAAAATTCTACAGACGAGAGGAGAGTATTCAAAGAATCACTTTGCCATATCGGAATTACGCATAAAAAAAGTTGTAGAAAAGAGTACAGGAGAAGCAGAAAAAATACAAGATGCAAAATATGAGATAAGACGAATGCCATACGGCAACAAGTACAAAGTAAAGATTAATTGGTTGACAGACATACCAAACTCTGTTCCACGAATTGATATTGACATAGACGGTGGCTATTTCGTTACCAGCAAAGACTATTACCTGAATGCCAAATTCCGCATAACAGGTTATGGCATATACGATAATTTTGAAGATTCCGTACAAATAAAAGGACGCGGAAACACATCATGGGGACAAGACAAGAAGCCATATCGCCTTAAGTTTGCCGAAAAGGTAAAACCATTCGGGCTTACCAAAGGCAAGAGTTGGGTGTTACTTGCAAATGCACAAAAAGGCTCGCTCATGGCAAATGCAATATCAATGAAAATCGGTCAAATGGCAAAAGCAGAGTACACCAACCATATTGTACCGGTAGAACTTTATATGAACGGACTATATATGGGTAGCTATATGTTTACCGAAAAGGTAGGATTGGCCAACAACAGCGTAGATATAGATGAAGATATGGGTTACCTCCTGGAACTTGACACCTACTACGACGAGACATATAAGTTTAAAACCGATTACTACTCATTGCCTGTGAATATAAAAGAGCCCGACTTAAGTGAATACAACTTTAGCACAGCAAACTCGCGTAGCACGAAAATCAAGCAGCAGATGAATGACTTTTGTAAAGCTGTATCAAAAGGCCAAGATATCGACAATATACTCGATATGGATGCATATGCACGCTTCATCCTTGCAAATGATCTCTCTTTGAACCAAGAAATAGGCCATCCAAAGAGCACTTTCCTTTTTAAGGAAGATGAGAACAGCGAAGATTCCAAATTAAAGTTCGGACCGATATGGGATTTCGACTGGGCATTCGGATACGAGGACGGCGGAAACAAATATTGCTACGGCCAAACAAACGCAAATGTATTCAAGAGTTCATTTGAGGCATATACATTCTTTAGAGACCTTAAATTATACACCTCTTTCAAGAAACAATATTACAAGGTGTGGAAAGAGTTTATAGAAAACAACTCAATTGACGAACTTATTGATTACATTGACAGCTATTATACTTTTGCTGAAAGTTCTTTCAACAACAATGCGGCATATTGGGGCAACTCATATGGTTTTGACGAAAGCGACAAAGAGCGTTTCAAGAATTGGTTAAAAGACAGAAAGGACTATATTTATGAGAACCTCGAAAAATTTGATATTACAGATATTATATATGCTGTTACGGGAGATGTGAACTGCAACAATCAAGTTACCATACACGATGCAGCACTCATCAGTGCATACCTCAATGGAAACACTCACGAATCGTTCAACTCCGTAAAAGCTGACTGCGACAAGAACGGAATTATAGATATGGACGACGCCAACGTTGTGACAGCACTCATACAAGAGGGCGATGCTCCATCGGCAACATATTGGCACAGTACTCCTCAAAGCTTGGGAGAATTCTATTCCGATGATGTGGTTATGCAAATTGGAGATGTACATAACGCCACCCTCAATCTGCTGTCGTACAACGAAGAACAATATAAGGCAATGCAGTTTGATATAACAATGCCCGAAGGCATATCGTTGATAGACATTTTAAGTAGCCAAGCGATATCGGAACACAATTTCTCATATGTCGAAAAGGGAACAAACACATACCGCATAACTGCATATTCCGAGAATGACGAATGTATGCCAACAAATGAAGCCGCACTCATAGAGCTTATTCTAACATCGACAGAAATTATCAACGAAGATAATTGTTACATCAAAATAAGCAACGCATATTTTGTTGACAATGAAAACAACGAACTTCGTATGGGAGACCACGATATAAGATTCAGTCAGGCTTCAGGTATAAGCCACAACAGTACAGAATCACTCATTGAAGGCGGAGAGTGCATAACGATTACACTACTCGAGCCACAGAAAATCGACATATATAGCGTTGATGGACGTAAGGTGCGTAGCATAAATGCCCAAAAAGGAACAACCCGAATTGTTATACCGGCCGGCATATATATTGTTGACGGCGAAAAGGTAGTAGTACAACAATAAAAAATAAGGACTAGAAAGGCGGAAGAAAATTCTTCCGCCTTTCTAGTCCTCTATATTCAAGCATTAAGTGTAAGCCGTGCAAGATAGTCGTAGTGCTCACCTTCGACACACATCTCACATTTAAAACCGTTTTCCTCGGCATACATCGACAATGTATCAAAATCAATATATAACCAGTCGAAAGGCTCACCTTTTATGTTCTTATATCGCATAGTATAGTCTATCTCACCAAAATATCCTGCTGCAAGGTCAATATCCATTGATCCATCCTCATCCATAAACACATAACTGATATCGGACGAATCAAGCAACAGTTGGCCACCAGGAGCAAGTAGTCGACGTGCGCTACGGAAAAACATCTCAAGGCGTTCAACCTTACCAACAATACCTATACCATTCATGGCAAAAAGCAATGTATCGAACTTCTCTACAAACGTCTCGTCAAAGAAATTCACATTCAGTGCATTCACGCCCCTCTCTTTCATAACATCCACCGACAGTTGGGAAATGTCTATGGCCACCACATCATGGCCACGTTCCTTCAACACTATGCTATGACAACCTGAGCCGGCACCAACATCAAGCACTCTTCCGCGACACAATTCTATAGCCTTACGTTCCTGTATAGGCATATTGTCGAAAGAACGGAAAAGTGTCTTTACAGGTATCTCATCCTCATAGAACATAGAAGAAATCACTCGCAATTTAGCCGCCTTGCCCGTATGATAGAAATCATGTATAGCCTGCCCCATAGGGTCCTTAAGAGTATTTGTTCGTTTATTGTCGGTAGTATTCATTCAATTTCAGTTTAAATTATGCTATCAAAATGTCTCATTGCTCCAATACATACACAAAGGTAATAATATTTAATAATAGACAATTAATAGAGCTATTTTTACAAGAATCATCGTACAGCCTGCAACACGCGTAGCCAATTTGCACCCCAAATCTTCTCAATATCAGACTCTTCATAGCCACGGCGCAACAATTCTCTTGTTACATTAAGTAGTTGGGAAGCACTGCGACAACCAACAACTACGCCATCACCGTCAAAGTCGGTTCCTATTCCTACATGGTCTATACCTGCTACCTTTATGGCATGCTCAAGATGTGAAATAAAATCATCAAGAGTTGCCTCACCCTCTTCGCGCAAAAAGCCGCTATACATAGTAATCTGCACTACTCCTCCTTTATCTGCGATAGCTTTCAACTGCTCATCGGAAAGGTTGCGCGGATGATTACATAAAGCCTTGCACGAAGAGTGGGAACATACAACAGGCTTCTCACTCAGCTCCAAGACTTGCCAGAAGGTACTCTCGGCCGCATGAGAGAGATCTATAAGCATACCCACACGATTCATCTCACGTACCACATCCTTTCCAAAAGCACTAAGACCGCCATGCTCGGCATTGCCACGTGCCGAATCGCATATATCATTGTCGCCATTGTGACAGAGTGTCATATAAACAACTCCCATATTGCGAAAGCGTTCAATGTTCGACAAATCCTTACCTATAGCATAACCATTCTCTATGGCACGCATAACAACCTTCTTACCAGCTTTCTTAACAGCCGGTAACTCACTTGGGCTGTAGCACAAGACAGCCTCGCCACCACTACGTTCCACCTTGTCCGCAATACCCTGCAACAATTTATCTGCTTCTTCTGTTGCCGCAGCAAGCGACGCTTTGTCACGCGCACCCTGTTTGAGATAAGCAACCATGGTGGTAACATCAAGCGCTCCCTCATGCATCTTATGCAAATCGACAAGAGCTACATCGCTACGCTCATACATCTCATAACCTTGAGCAAAAAGCATAGGAGTATCACAATGCGAATCTATTGACACTATGCGTGAATGAATCTCGCGCGAACGGCGATAAAGAGAAGCCTCACCTACAAACCATTTAAAGAGCGGCATCATACAACGGTCGCCGTTAAGAATAAACGGTTCCGGATGCCATTGTACAGCAAGCGCCACACGCCCATCCACAGCTTCCATTCCTTCTATAACGCCATCGGGAGCTGTTGCCACCACTCTAAAGCCCGACGGTACATCGCCGACAGCCTGATGATGAAATGTGTTCACCGAAAGGGGTTCGCGACCAAAAATTCTATATAAAAGGCTATCCTTTACTATCGCGACATCGTGCGTAGCCACATAACGCTCTACCGGTTCTTGGTCATGGTTCAGTAATCCTTTACCAAGAGCGGCATATATATCTTGATGCACCGTACCACCCAAAGCTGCTGCAAGGAGTTGCATTCCGCGACATACACCCAAAATAGGGATATTCATATCAATAGCAAGCAACACAAGCAATAATTCCTGCTCATCGCGTTTTGGATTTATGGTATGGAGCAAGGAATAATCGGGCTCCACACCCATATATCGTGGATCAATATCGGCACCACCGGTAAACAATAGTCCGTCGAGATGCTTTAATGTCTCTACAAGAGCATTACGGTTTGCGTATGGCGGTATTATCAATGGAGTTCCACCAGCCTCAAGCACAGAAGCATAGTAGGCCTCGGCAACAGCTGCATTGCCATCGCGAAAGTTTGCCGTTATGCCAATAACAGGCGAGGTTGTGCCCATAGGGAAACGAAAAAGCATTTGCCTATACTCACCATTTATATCGAACTTATCCATCATAACATTATGACATACCCCACACAACAATCGCAAAGCAATGGCTGTGTGGGGTACTTGTTTTTTACATATTTATTCCATTGGCATATTGCGCTTGATACTATTATCAAGCACAATCATTGTTTCTGTGCTTATAACACCGGGTATCTCCTGCACCTTGGTATTCAACAATTGCATAAGATGCTCATTGTCATGCGAATACATACGGGCAATAATTGAATATGGACCTGTTGTATAACAGCATTCTACAACTTCGGGGACCTGGCGCAATTGCTCTACAACATCCTTATACATTGAACCACGTTCAAGACGTATGCCAATATATGTACAGGTTTTGTAACCGAGACGACGGAAGTCTATTTCATATCCTGAGCCCGATATTATACCCATATCAATAAGGTGCTGTACACGCAAGTGTATTGCGGCGCGCGACACTCCGCATAGTTCCGCAACATTGCGGAAAGGAATTCTTGCATCCTTTGAAATGATGCTAAGAATCTTAAGGTCAAGTGCATCGACCTTACATTCTACGTTTTTCATTTTGGTTAATTATTTGTTATGTGTTTTTTCATTTGTTTACGATACCTTTAATCTCGATGTCATACACAAGTGCGCTGTATGGAGGCACTGCACGGGCACCCTCTTTACCATATGCCAACTCCCATGGGATATACAATTTACATACCGTACCTACCGGAAGTGTCGTAAGAGCCTCGGCAAGCCCCGGAATCAGGGTACGTACCTGTAGCGCAACGACCTCGTTACGCGAAGAGTCAAATACAGCACCGTTTGGGAAAGTTCCCTTATAGATACAATCTACCGTATCGAAATAACCGGCGATGCTACCTGTACCCATAACTTCAATCTTGTATTGAAGCCCCGAAGGTAACGTTGTTACGCCAGGACGTTGCATATTTCTTGACATGAACTCGTCGCTTACCGAACGGAAAACCCTATTGTTATAGTAATCTTTTGCCTCTTCGGTTGTCATAGTCTTGCCTGTGCCATAAGCTGTGGCAATGATTCCCTCCAAAAAATATTTACGATCAACCTTGTTGATGGTATCACTGGGATATATAGCCTCGTTTGCACGCTCAAGCATGTCCATTGCCGATGCAGCCATAAGCATGCCCTGTGCATAGGCTGTTGCTTGAGGAGAAGCGTTTAAAGGAAAGGCATCCCTTATTCCTCGAAGAAAATCATCGAGTGTCTCTTCATTTATCCCCAATTCTTTCATTGCCACCGGCATATCTTCTGCAATGAGCATACTTACTGCAAACGATATGGAATCGCTTGCATTTTTCAGCTCTACCTTTCTATCCTTTACAGGAGTGTTACAGGATACAAGAATGAAGAAAAGAAAAGAAAAGTATATGAATATTTTTCTTGAACGAGACATTACAATCTTTAAAGAACTTTTATAAGTTCAACATCAAAAATCAATGCACTATAAGGAGGAATCATCTCGCCAGCTCCATGCTCACCGTATGCCATGTCATAAGGGATATAAAGGCGCCATTTTGCACCTTCCTGCATAAGCTGGAGTGCCTCAACCCAACCTTTAATAACCTGATTTACACCAAAAACAGCAGGCTCGCCACGCTTGATTGAACTATCAAAAATTGTTCCATCGATGAGAGTGCCCTCATAATGACACTGAACACGATCGGTCGCAGACGGTTTCTTGCCATTACCCTCAGTAATTATCTGATACTGCAAGCCACTTGGCAACACTGTAACACCCTCTTTCTTTGCATTCTCCGCGAGAAAAGCCTCACCTGATTTCTTGTTCTGAGCATACGCCTCTTCGGCAAGCGCTCTGAAGTGATCATTGACAACCTTCTGTGCCTCGGCATGTGTCATCTCTGTTTTACCACCTGCAAGAACATCGCTGATTCCCTTCATGAAATCTTCAATACTCATATTGCTGATTCCCATTGATTGCAAATTTTGACCTATACCCATACCTAGGCCATAGCTGAATTTATCCATTTTATTTATTGTAATTAATTAGTAATTAAATATCTGTCATTTTGTTATTCACAAAACATTTTGCAAACTAATGCTACAAGCGGAGCGAAGATACAATTTATATTTAAAAAAGATAACAATAAGGCGCTTTTTTTATAAAAAAGAGAGAAAAAATTTATTTTCGCCTACATTCAGTCAAAAAACATATTTATACCATTTTGTCATAGCATAAAAGAGTTTCTGCTATCATTAAATATATAGGAACAACACCGCAAATTTTAAACATCTAAATTGATAAAAGCTCGATTTTATTTGATAACTTTGTACAATACATTTTTTTAAATATATATAGTATTCATGAACAACACAATAGTTCTTATAGGCATATTAGTTCTTATAGTGGCAGGATTTATTTTTCTGCACAAATCACAACGCAACCGAGTAGTCGTTGAAGACCATCACAACCATGACAACGAAGATGGAGAATGCTGTGGCAAGCACTCCAATTGCTCCAAAGGCTACAACACCGATAACCTTTATTTCGATGATGAAGAACTAGACCGTTTCAAGGGTACAAGACAGGAAGATTACACCGAAGCCGACATTGAAGAGTTCAGGCACGTGCTGTACACTATGAAGACCGAAGAGATTGACACATGGGTACACTGTCTGCAAACACGAGGCATAGATATCCCACAAGAGATAAAGGATGAAGTCCTGCTCATGTTGCAATAAAGCAAAGAGTTCTTTTCCCACACAATAAAAAAGCCTTGTTTGAGTTATAATATTTATATTATAAAGCAATATTGTGACAAAGAAAATAATACATATAATAGCCCTGCTTGTCATTGTTTCACTATTCAGTTGCTCGGGACGCAAAAACAATGCAACTACCCGCGCATACCATGCATTTACCGCAAGATACAACACATACTACAATGGCGACCTCGCATACAAACAAGGTATAAAGGCACAATCAAGTGGCCATAAGGATAATTACCTTGAACAGTTACCATTGCTTATCATAAGTAACAAGAACACCAAAAGAATTGGCGGGAACAACTATGATAGAGCTATCGAAAAGGCACAAAAAGCGATTAAAAACCACTCCATAAAGAAAAGACCAAAGAAACCTACCGGCAAAAAATTGTCCGAGAAGCAGAAACTATTCTACTCACAAAAGGAGTTCAACCCATTCTTATGGAAAGCATGGTTTCTTATGGCCAATTCACAATTCCAGAAAGGCGAGTTCACAGAAGCCGCAAGTACATACATATACATAACAAAACTATACGAAACCAATCCCGACATTGTAGCAAGGGCACGTATAGGACTGGCTCAATGCTATACCGAGATGGAGTGGCTATACGAAGCCGAAGACATTCTGATACGCACACAACGCGACTCAATACCCAAATCGTTGGAGAAAGAATATGCACGTGCAAAAGGCAACTTGTTACTCAAGCAGAACAGAAACAACGAAGCCATTGAATATGTCAAGACCGGAATAGGACGTAAAGGAACCACAAATATGGACAAAGCAAGAGAACAATACTTGCTTGGCCAGCTTTATGCCCAAAACGGCGAGATGCAAGAGGCATACAAGAGTTTTGGAAAGACTATAGCAAAAAGTCCACCCTATGAACTTGAGTTCAATGCCCGCATACGACAAACAGAAACGGCTACAGACGAGAACCACAAAAAGATACTACGCAAACTGAAGAAAATGGCAAAGTCGCCAAAGAACAAGGAGTATCTTTCGCAGATAAATTATGCCATAGGCAATATTTACATGAGCCAGGGCGACACCGTAGAAGCAATAAGAGCATATGAGACTGGTGTTGCCGACGGAGCGACAAGCGGATATGGAACAGCCATGTTGCATTTGTCTTTGGCTAAAATATATTGGGAGATGGAGAGATTCTCAAAAGCACACGAGAACTACTCAAAGGCCTTGCCACTGATAGAAGAGGAACACGACGATTACGAGATGGTTAAGTTCCGCAACGATGTGCTGGGCGACATTATTGAATATACCGACATCATTGAAAAGCAGGACGAACTACTATATTGGGCAACGTTACAACCGGAGCAGTTATACCCTATCATCGACGAACTCATAAAAGAAGAGAAGAGAAAAGAGGAACTTAGAAAAAAGGAAGAGAAGAAACTGAAACGTGAAGAGGGGGGCGACAATGTCATGGATGATATGTCTATGGACTTGAGCATACCCGATATGAATGAAAAGGCACAATGGTATTTCTATAACAAACAAATAGTATCACAGGGACTTCGTACTTTCAAACAGAAATGGGGAGACAGAGCTTTGAAGGATTATTGGCGTTTCAGCCATGAGATATCGTCGCTCATGAGCAACGACACCATACCGACAGACACCACCGACATATACAACGAAGAAGAAGAGTTTGTAGCCGACAACGACAGCATTACCCTTGAAGAGGTCGTAGAGGAGGAAATTGAAGAAATGGCAACAGACCCAACCACTCGCGAATATTACATACAGCAGATACCCGACACCGACGAAGAAAAAGAAGCTGCAAATAGCGCTCTGCGCGATGCTCTCTTCGAGGCCGGAGTAAGATTCAAGGACAACGCAGGAGAGAAAGAACTGACAATATCATACCTTGAGCGCATTGTAAACGAGCATCCCGAATTTGAGCGTATGGCAGAGACATATTACCAGTTGTTCATTGCCGGCTCGAGATGGAATGAACCCGAAAAAGCCGAGCACTACAGGAACCTGCTCATTGCCGGTTATCCCGACAGCTCATTCACCAAGGCCATACAACAGCCCGACTTCTTTGACGATGCTGCGACACGCGCCAACAAAGAGGACTCCATGTATGTAAAAGCATACAGACATTATATCGACAAAGAATACGAAAAAGTTGAAGAAGAGAACAGCATTGCCGAAACAAAATACCCACAAGGCAAGCACCGTGCACGTTTCATGTTCATAGATGCTATGTCAAAACTCTATGGTGGCAAGCAAGAGAAAGCCCTTGAAGTTCTTGAAAAACTTGTATCGGCATACGGCAACGACAGCATAAGTTCCATCGCGGGAAACATATCTACAGGAATAAAAGAGGGCCGACTGCTGCAAAGCGGAATAACTACATCAATTTGGGATAAGAAGGCCGACGGTACAATCAAGAGCAATAGCGATAGTGTTCCATCGTTCTCGACCAACAGAAACGAAGCGTATTACTTTGTTTTGGCGTTCCCCAACGACTCAATTGATGAGAAAAGGTTGTTGTTCGAGATAGCACGATACAACTTCTCGCGCTATATGGTGCGTAATTTTGACATGAGCTTTGAAAAATTTGCCGAGATAACACTGTTCGAGATTAAAGAGTTTATGAATTTTGACGAGGCTTTCCTTTACCGCAAGCGTCTATACGAGAACGGCGATATGGCAAAACTTCTCGAAGGAATAAACTCAATGATTATATCAAAAACCAATCTCGACTTGTTATTGAAATACTATAGTTTCGGAGATTATCTAGATTTCTACGAGAACAGCATGCTTGCAATACCGGAAGTAGAGATTGACGGATACACTCTCGATGAACCTGACTATAAAGAGCTGAATAACGAATAAAACAAGAAACAAATATATGGCGAACAGATTGCTTTGGGCCGATGATGAAATAGAATTGTTGAACGCCCATATTATTTTTCTAAAGAACAAAGGTTACGAAGTAAGCACCGTAACCAATGGCCTTGATGCTATTGAGGCATGCAAGACAAATTCGTTCGACCTTATACTACTAGATGAGAACATGCCCGGACTTACCGGCCTTGAAACCTTGTCGGTAATTAAGGAGATGCATCCATCAACCCCGGTTGTAATGGTTACCAAGAGCGAAGAAGAGAACATTATGGAGCAGGCTATCGGCTCAAAGATTGCCGATTATCTTATTAAGCCTGTAAATCCCAACCAGATACTTCTTACGTTAAAGAAAAACATACATCACAAGGAGATTGTAACAGAGCAGGCAAACAGCGCATACCAGCAGAACTTCGGAAAGCTTGCCATGCAGATAAGTGATGCCCGCACCATCGATGAATGGAAAGAGGCATACAAGAAAATCGTCTATTGGGAGTTGGAACTTGAAAGAGCTGATGAGCAGATGCATGAAATGCTCAAATCGCAGAAAGAGGATGCGAACAATATGTTCGGACGATTCATTAAGAACAACTACCTTAAGTGGATGTCATCGCCCAGAGAGGAACGTCCTCTTATGAGCAACGACCTGTTCAGAGAACGCATATTCCCTCTCATCGATAAAGGCGAAAAAGTTTTCTTCATCATAATAGACAATTTCCGCTACGACCAATGGCGTGCGCTTGCCCAGGAGATTGGCAACGATTTTGCTATTGAAGAAGAACTTTATACAAGTATATTGCCTACAGCGACACAATATGCAAGAAATGCTATCTTTTCGGGACTGATGCCTAGCCAGATAAAGGAGATGTTCCCACATCTATGGATAGATGAAGAGGAAGAAGAGGGCAAGAATCTCAACGAAGAAGAGCTTATTGCAACGCAGATAACAAGATACAGAAGAAAGGACCGTTTCTCCTATGACAAGGTTATCACATCTGCGGCGGCTGAGAAATATATTGACACCATCAAGAGCCTCTCGCATAACGACCTGAATGTATTGGTAGTGAACTTTATCGACATGCTGTCGCATGCACGCACAGAATCGCTAATGGTGAGAGAACTTGCAGCCAACGAGGCGGCATACCGTTCAATAACATTGTCGTGGATAAAGCACTCGGCAATAAAGAAACTGTTCCATCATTTAGCCGACAACAACTACACCGTTGTAATAACCACAGACCACGGAAGCATACAGGTTGAGAACCCGACAAAGGTTATTGGCGACAAAAACACCAACACAAACCTGCGCTATAAGCTGGGCAAGACACTGAGCTATAACAGCAAGGATGTATTCGAAATTAAAGAGCCTGCAAAAGCTTTCCTTCCGGCTCCAAATTTGAGCACAAGCTATATCTTTGCTACCGGGGACAAATTCTTTGCCTATCCTAACAACTATAATTACTACGTATCGTACTACAAAGATACATTCCAACATGGTGGCATTTCGTTGGAAGAGATGCTCATACCATTGGTAACACTGAAACCTAAAGGAAGATAACTGAATATGGAGAGACACACAATAAAGATAAACGGTATAGAAGATTATCCAAAAGCAGCACGCGAGTTCGTGGAACAGATGGGCGACGGACGCATTTTCGCCTTCTACGGCAAGATGGGCGCAGGCAAGACAACACTCATAAAGAGTATCTGCGAAGAGTTGGGCGTGGAAGACACCATTAACTCACCAACATTTGCCATTGTCAACGAATATGAAGACAGGGATATGAACACCATATATCACTTCGATTTTTATCGCATAAAATCGTTGGAAGAGGTTTACAATATGGGATATGAGGAGTATCTTTATAGCGATGCTGTCTGCTTTATGGAATGGCCGGAACTTATAGAGGGACTGCTACCCGAAGAGTGCATCAGAGTTGAAATAGAGGAAGAAAACGACGGCACCCGTACAATAGCTATTATCAGAAAGTAATTAACAAGTAAAACTGACAGATATGAAAATCAATGCAAACGCATCGGGAACACGCACAATCGAGGTTAACGAAGTACAATTACAGATTATTAAAAGATATTCGTTACTCGACAGGATTGCCAACAGTGCCGGCATCATCGACGAAGACTCCTTGAACAAGCTTCGCCTTACTGTGCGTTCACTCATAGCATCACAGACAATGGCATCGAAAGAGCTTCTAGAGTTGTGTATAGTTCTTTACCATGAGGACATGAAAGCTTTGGGATTGAATAACCTGATAAAATGCTACAACGAATGGCTTTTGTCACAAGATAGCGAAAAGAGCGAGGATGCAGAATAGGAAACTGACCGATTGGTTACCCACGACACTCAAGGAAGCAGAGTTGCGCGGATGGAATGAGCTGGATGTAGTTATATTCAGCGGAGATGCCTATGTCGATCACCCCTCATTCGGTGCTGCAGTTATAGGCCGACTACTTGAGGCAGAAGGACTGCGCGTAGCCATTGTGCCACAGCCCAACTGGAAAGACGACCTTAGAGACTTCAAGAAGATGGGACGCCCAAGACTGTTCTTTGGCATATCGGCGGGCTGTATGGACTCAATGGTCAATAAATATACAGCTGCAAAACGCTTTCGTAGCGAAGATGCCTACTCGCCCGACGGCAGACACAGCATGCGCCCCGAATACGCAACAACAGTCTATTCAAATATACTAAAGGAGCTTTTCCCGGACTCGGCAGTTGTTATTGGTGGCATAGAGGCCTCTATGCGCCGTTTCACTCACTACGACTATTGGCAGGACAGTCTGAAGAAGAGTATCTTGATAGACAGTAAGGCCGACATTCTTGTATATGGAATGGGAGAACAGCCTATTACAGCTCTTGTAAAGGCTATGACAGAGAGACTTGCAGAGAGCGGTGCAGAATATATAACTGCCAGGGAAGCTCGAGAAATAACCAAGGAAGTCAGACAGACCGGATATCTTGAAGAGAAAAGAGACATTGCTGCCGACTGCGAAAACGACAGGATACTTGCACCTCACGAAGAGTGTGTCAAGGATAAGGCAAAGCAAGCTGCAAACTTCCTTGCAATAGAGAAAGAATCGAACAGGGTAAATGCCAAGCGACTGTTGCAGGAGAATGCCGAGGGAGTTGTGGTTATAAACCCACCTTTCCCAACAATGACGACAGAACAACTCGACCATAGCTTCGACCTGCCATACACTCGCCTGCCCCATCCAAAGTATAAAGGCAAGAGAATTCCCGCATACGATATGATAAAACACTCGGTAAACATACACCGAGGATGTTTTGGAGGGTGTGCTTTCTGTACAATTTCGGCACATCAGGGCAAGTTTATAGTAAACAGAAGCGAGAAGAGTATAATACGCGAGATTAAGGAAATAGCCAAGCTTGATGACTTCAAAGGCTACTTGAGCGACCTTGGAGGTCCGTCGGCCAATATGTATATGATGCGTGGCAAAAGAAGCGAACTATGCTCGAAATGTTCACGCCCGTCGTGCATACAGCCCAAAGTCTGCCCCAACCTGAATGTCAACCACCAGCCACTGCTCGACCTTTATAAAAAGGTTGATGCCCTGCCCGAAATAAAGAAGAGTTTCATAGGCAGCGGAGTGCGTTATGACCTGTTGCTTCATAAGACCGGTGACAAGGACAACGATGCTGCAACAGAGAGATACACAGAAGAACTTATAAGCAGGCACGTAAGCGGCCGCTTAAAAGTTGCACCGGAGCACACTAACGATGATGTGCTTACATTGATGCGTAAGCCACCATTTAAACAGTTCCACGATTTCAAGCGTATCTTTGACAAAATAAATACCAAAAAGAATCTTAAGCAACAGATTATCCCCTACTTCATAAGCAGCCATCCAGGAAGCACTCTTGAAAGCATGGCAGAACTGGCGGCAGAAACAAAACAACTTAATTTCCATTTGGAACAGGTACAGGATTTCACCCCTACACCAATGACTATGGCAACAGAGATGTACTACACCGGAATAAATCCCGAAACGGGAAAGAGCGTATATGTGGCACGCAGTATGAAAGATAAGGAGGCACAACGCAGTTTCTTCTTCTGGTACAAACCCGAAGAACGTAAACGGCTTGCACAGACTTTGCGCAAAACCGGCAGATTTGATCTAATTAAGAAATTAGGACTATAAAATAAAAGACCAAGCTTTATGCTTGGTCTTTTATTTTATAAATTATTATTCTACTGGTTCAAACTCATCTTTTCCCACACTACATAGCGGACACACCCAATCATCGGGCAACGCTTCAAATGGAATACCAGGTTCAACACCTTGTTCAGGATCACCGATTGCCGGGTCGTAAACCCATTCGCATACAGTACAAATATATTTCTTCATAATTCTTTCTTTTAATTGTTAAACATAATTTTAATCAGGTTGTTTACAAAACTATATAAAAAAAGAGGAAAATCATATGATTTTCCTCTTTTTATAATTCATTAACTATTATTCATCTACTGTGTCAGGCAATGGAATATACCATTTTGTTCTGTCACTTGAGAACTTTTGATACAACTCTGTATCATAGATGTATTCACTATTTCGGTATGTAACAGAGTTTGTCTCTTCACGACCTGCAACACGTTTCGCAAGAACATCGTTATCATCCATTGCCTCTGCAAATCTCACAAGGTCACCAAAGCGGAAACCTTCCCATGAGAATTCAAGAGCAAGCTCATCAAGAACAAGGTCTCTCATATAGTTCAAAGAGTCCTGATACTCTATTGGACGTGTTGGGACCTCCAGGCCCTCCTCATTGCTTGCCACGCAACCCAAGTAACGCGCAATACACAAGCTATCAAGAGCATAATACTCATTTCTTTCAGAAGTACCTGCTCCACGTGAGTGGATACCAATGTTATCCTCAAAACCAGTCAAAGCGAAGTTGAATGTCAACATATCGGTATAATTTGCAAGATATGTGTCAATCACCGGTTTCATCTTCTCCTCTTTAGCGTCGCGATAGAACACAGTATCGCCTTTTGCATCGAGTCTTACTGAATCTTTATAAATAGGATTCTTGATAACTGAATACTTAGCTTTTGCGCCCTCCTTCAAAACAGCCATAGCAGTTTCCATAGCACCCTCATAGCCCATATTATCCAAACCTATAAGAGCTTCGGCAAAACGAAGATAAGCAAGCTCCGCACGCTGCAACATCACAGACGATGTAGATGTTGCAGCCAAATGTTCTGCAGCCAAATCACCTGGCAATTGAAAGCCATTAATATTGAACTTAGCAATGATATTGCTATACTTTGTTCTCAAATGGTCAGTAGCTGTTTGTGAATATGTTGTTGCCTTTATACGCAAATCGCCGGGATATTCATATACATCGCCATATTCTATGTCTGAACCCTCTTTGTAGTTACAATATTTCTGAATAGATGCAAGTGAAATAATACCTGGTGAAGCAAATACCTGAGAGCCACCGATTTCAGTAGGTGGAGCAAATATTGTAGCAAGTTCCGACACTGTTCCATTATTTTCGTTTGTAGCAAAAGGTACCAGTGTCATCAAAGATCTTGCTTTCGCCATATTTTCATAAAGAGAAGAATATCCATCTCTAATAACCGTATGTCCTCTATCGTTCATTGATGAACGGGTAACAGCATTTGCATTATCCAAGAACTGCGCACCATTATATACGGTATTAGAACTATGAACAGAAGCAGCACCTGTTATCTGACCATAGAAATACTTGGCAGCATTCTTGTAATCACCTTTCCAGAGGTACATCTCACCAAGCAACATACGTATGGGAACAAAAAGTTTGGCTGTGGGAAGACCTAAAACCTCAGCATTGTTGTTACTCCATGTAGGCATAGGATAATCCAATGGGTTCTCATATTGCTGAATGTCGGCAATCAATTTATCCATAACCTCTAAACGCGACAATTTGGGACGACGCATCATCTCCTCGGCCACACTATGTTTTGTTATAGGTTCGGTAAAGAACGGAATCTCGTTATGGTTGATTGCAAGCTGCAGATAAGTCCATGCACGGATACTCTTGACTGCAACATACTCGTTCATCATATAGAACTTACCGTTCTTGTAGAGAGTTGTATCTACGCGGTTAAGGAATATATTACAATTGTTTATGATTGTGTAGTAATCTTTGACATCAAGATACTTGTTTGTCTCAAGATTTGAAAAATCAGAATGGTATATCTCTTGAATCTCAGCGATAGCCTTTGTCTCACTAACTGTTGTAAGGTCGGCACGCAATTCATTCAAAAGGATTTGACGGTCAGTAACTCCCTGAACAGCCTTCAATATACCCAATACCGAATAGACTGAGTCACTGGGAGTCCAGTTCTCATATTCATACTCAACACGGTCTGAATCAATGTTCAGCATATCCTGACATGAGCTGAAAAGAAATGCTCCGCACAACAGGAATGCAACTGTATAAATTAGATTCTTTTTCATTGTTTTATTCTATTTACTCTTTTGCCAAGCAAAAGCATCGTTCATTAGAGATTAACCTTAACACCAAGATGGAAACTGCGTGTCTGTGGTAATAGACCGGCATCGACACCTTGATACATCACATTGTTGTTTACAGAGAATTCCGGATCGTTTCCTTTGTACTTTGTCAAAGTATAAAGGTTCTCGGCAGCACACCATACTGAAAGTCCCTGCAACCAACTAGCCGACACTGGAATGTCGTATGATAGTTTCACAGTTTTGAGTTTCAGATATGAGCCATCCTCGATCCAACGGTCCGAGAAACGTGAGTTTCCTGCAGGGTCACCGAACTCAGCAACCGGAATATCTGTTACCTGACCGTCATAGCTCCAACGATTGAGCAACGCTGTTGTCTGATTGTAGAATGTTGAACCACTCTCAAGCTGACGGCGATAGTAGTTATATACATCATTACCCAATGAATAGTTGAAGCCTATATCAAGTTTCAAACCCTTGTAAGAGAAAGATGTAAATATGTTACCATATATATCGGGGTTAGGATTACCGATGATTGTCTTGTCGTTCTCATCGATAAGACCATCGTTTCCATTGATATTTACAAACTTAACATCACCAGGCTCAAAATATTGAGGAGTCTTTGTAGCATCGAGCTGATAAAGAGGATGCTCCATTGCATCGATTTCCTTTTGGCTCGAGATTACTCCGTCGGTCTTATAACCCCAGAAAACACCTACAGGCTGACCCTTCATTGTAGCAACCTCGCCACCATATACCGATGTTATGTAAGAATCTTCATCCAAATCTACAATCTCGTTCTTGTAATGACCAACAGACAAGCCGAGTTCCCATTGGAAGTTACGTGCATTGATAAGTTTTGCATTCAAAGTAGCCTCAAGACCAACATTCTTCAACTCACCACCATTACCCCAGTATGTACCCATACCCGAGATATATGGATTCTTCTTCATAACAAGCAAATCCTTTGTCTTTGCATAATACCAATCGAAAGTAAGAGCAATACGATTGTTGAATAACATTGCATCAAGGCCGGCATTGAAACGTGAAGTGCTTTCCCATTTAACACCATCGTTCTCCATGTTTCCAAACTGCAATCCCATATAATCCTCGGAATACTTCACAGCCTGCAAAAAGCTTCGCGCTGCAAAATAATCGATAGCATCGTTACCTGTAATATCATAACCAGCACGCAACTTCAAAGAGTTTATTGGTCTTACATAAAACCATGACTCTGACGACATGAGCCATCCAGCCTGTACCGATGGGAAGAAGCCCCATGACACGCCACACATCTTCAACGCACCATTAGCATTGATACCAAAGCGTGAAGAAGACTCCAACGAAGCAGCTACCTGCAAGAAGTATTTTGTTCTGAATGAATAGTCGGCCGACAAATACCACGCAATGTTTTTCCAAACATTATTATCACCGCTGTTGACAGTATTTTCAATACCATTAATGTTAAAATTATTGTCGTTGCCGGTATTTGGGGCACTCAATACGTTTGTATCGAAATTAAAGCTCGTATAACGGAAACCTCCGAATGCACTTACATTATGAGCACCGAACACCTTATTCCAAGCAACGCGAGTATCGCTAGAAATTGCAGTTTCCTTACCAAATGAAGAAGATACATAGTTACCTATTCTTGACTTCAAGGTTTTTGAATAGTAATGATAATATGACTGATCACTTGGGGTTGAATAAGGCAAGAAGTATTTCTCGCTTACACGATGCAATGAGTAGTTGAATGTTTCGGTTATTGTGAAATCACCAAGTTTCAACTCTGGTGCAATAGTAATACCCATATTGGTATAATCCATCTCGTTCTTCTGTGAACCAGCACCTTTGGTAATAATAGTCATTGGGTTATAAAGCGAGTTGTTAGGATAGGCCACACCTGCCTCAGCTGCGACATCGTAGGCATAAGTATCGGCAATATCAAGAACATACTCACTCTTTTTTCCGGTATTGGAATAACGATTTGGGCTCAAGAATGGAGATTTCACATTTGCCAAGGCACCAATAGAGGTCAAAGGGAAGTCAGAATTACTCTCACGAAGACCATCATCCAATAGTTCGCGTGCAACACGAGCATAAGAGATATCTACACGTGTCTTAAGACATCTTGCCAAAACAATATCTGAATTAAGGCGAACATTCAAACGATTGAACGAATTGCTCATGAGCGGAGTATTACCATTGGTGTAGCCGAATGAGAAGTTATACATGGCAATCTCATCACCACCCTCCACGTTTATCTTATAGTTCTGGGTTACAGCCTCACGATAAACAAGACTTGCCCAATCGGTATCATTGTGATATTTGTCATAGTATAGGAAGTCCCTATCCGAACGCAAGAACTGCAACGCCTTGCTATCGGGAGCAATATCCATTGCAGAAATCATATCGTTGGTATAGATACGATAATCCTCTGCACCCATCATCTTATATGTCTGTGGCTGTAGCGACACATTGGCATAGATATTGGCTGTAATCTTTGTAGCCAAGCTCTCACCACGTTTGGTGTTAATGAGAATTACACCATTAGCTGCTCTTGCGCCATATATTGCAGCACCGTTCTTTAAAATTTTCACATCGCGTATGTCATTGACATCAATTGATGAGAGCACATTGTTATATGCACCCATGTGTATGGTCTCGTTATCCTCTTGAGAGTCCCATATAACGCCATCAACAACAATCAAAGGTTGCGCATTGGCATTTATAGAGTTAAGACCTCTAATGAACATAGCTACACCAAGTCCTGCTGTTCCGGAACGTGTTATAGAACGCACATCAGCACCGAGCTTGTTCTGGATATCAGAATCGATTGTGAAAGCAGTTGTTGTTTCGTTCTTGAAACCACGTTCAGACGTAATCACAATATTCTCGTCATAATCTTTTTTGAACTTGTCGGAATAAAGACGCACATTTATCACCTCATTGTCACCAATGGGACGTTGTACCAACAGATAATCGGGAGTGTTAAAAGTCAACAATGTAACATATTCAGGAACACTTATACTATACTTTCCTTCCGCATTTGTCATTGCAGTAATTCTGGTATGTCCTGTTGCCTGAACGCGTACACCGGGCATAGGAAGATTTGTTGCAGCGTCATATACGGTACCAATTACAGTACGTACCTCATCAGCAACAGTTACTGCCTTTACAGGGTCGCTTGTTACATTACCGCCCGACATCGTGTTTGACGCCGTAACAGCCGATGGCACAAAAAGCACAAAGGCCATCAATAATTGCATGAATTGTCGCATATACATAGTTTATTTCTTTTTTTCATCAAAAACATTATTCGGCATCTTCAACAGGAATCAACAGTATGGCATCCAAACGAATTGAATTGTCATAATCAGATTTCTTGTGATTTGACCTGATTCTGATTTGTGCAGAATAATCATCCACATCTTTCACAATATTATACTCGCATACCGGGAATGTAACCAACTTCGGCAAGTACAATGTATCTATCTTGTCCATTTTTGGCATAAGTTCCTTTTCATATAGCAACTCGTGAGAGTTCTCCGCTGAAACAGGATCGTATGAATAGACGTAGCATTTAAGCATTGGAGGAAGTGCTTCGGAAAGATCAACCTTGTCGCTCTTTATATTCTTTGGTACTGTAATCAAAGCAATCTGATAAGTAGCAGATTTTACACCGGGGATATAGTAGTACAAATCGGTAAAACTATTATTTTCATCACCCAATACAATATACTGAGAACCAGAAAGTTTGTTTCCTGCCTTTTTGTTTATATCCTTATCAGACACTGTATATGTTGTAATCCAGTTCCTGTCAACTGTAAGGTCTTTGTCCAAATATGAGAGTGCCTCGGCCTCAATGCGGATAGTGTCGTGCCACAAATCGAATACCGAATATGGGAACTCGTTTACGACCTTCATTGTACCATTTGACAACTCCTTAGTTTCTACGACATACTTCTCAACATCGGCACGTGCGAAACGTTTACGAAGTCCTTGATTCTGCGCAGGCATAATAGAGTCCTTGTCCTGAACATATTTCTGCTCATTTTCGCTATAAGTCAAATACTTTATAATATTGAAACGTGGATGGTAGTTTCTCAAAGAGTCAACGAGAACAGTGTCGGTGATTGTAGGTGTGATAACATAGTTGAAATGTTTTTCGGCCTGTGCAATCATCTTGTTCCACGCCTCGTTTGTAGGCAGATAGAATGTATATAGAGAGTCCTCGTTATTAAGAGCACTTACACCACCGAATTTGTTCAACAATTTGTTTTCAAAGAGGAAAACAGAATCGAGATATGTTTCTTCACCATTCACGATAGGACCAGGAATACTCATCCACTCCGAGAATGTAGTATCATTAAAAGAGTACAGATAGTTTACCAAAGAGTCCACCTTGTAAACTTGAGACTCCTTAGAATATATATCAATATACTCCCATATATTATAGAGATATACTGATGCAGACTCAAGTTTGTGAATGATACCATTTATTACACGATTATTCACAGATTTCAATCTACGTCCATCGAAAGTGTAACCTTCGTTGTCTTTATATGAACCGGCGAAAAGCAGTTTCTTTTCGTTCAACATAAGTATCAGTTCACCCTCCTCGCCAAAATTACCTTTTGCAGGTTTCAAGAAGTTGGCAACGTGTGAGCCAACAAATGTCTTCATAACATCTTCACGATATCCGGCATTTACACGTGCAATGAGAGAGTCCTTGTTGAAAGAGCCGTTAACCGGAGCCCAAACTGTATATACTCTCGATGTATTGAAAAGAGAATCGGCAACATCTATTTTTTCACTGCTGTTTGTAGCAGATGGTATATTACAAGCCTTCAACACTTCTACAAAATCGCTCAATTCTTTGTCTTTTGTAATTTCATCATACAAAGTGCTGGTTACAGGAGCAATCTGATCGCCATCGTTGTCAACACATGACGAAGCCACAAAGCACATTGCAACAATAGAAGCTACTGCAAAAAACTTTATTTTAAATATTGTATTCATATATAAATATCTTTTATTCTTTATCCGGAACCCTTACTTCAAATATAATACCATTCAAAATATTTCTTATACCCTATTTATTCATTCCGATTGATGAGTCCTTGGATTCATATGCAGGATTCTGCACAAGATTCTTGTTGAATCTCAACTCGTCGATATATATAGGTAAGAACAGGTTGTCGATTTTCAGCATTTTGTTCTTCAACGAAGTAACATTGCTTGTAAGTTTGTCGGCTACGAACTTAATGTTATCGGTTGTAT
The DNA here is from genome assembly GCA_045644465.1 of Bacteroidaceae bacterium. Lineage (GTDB taxonomy): Bacteria > Bacteroidota > Bacteroidia > Bacteroidales > Bacteroidaceae > HGM04593. The sequence goes on along the minus strand of JAZRGV010000006.1, from coordinate 52,920 downwards.
TCTCACGCAACGCCTTACGAACAAGATCGTACCAACGTTTGCCTTCGAAGGCCAACTCACGTACACGCTCATCCAACACAAGTTCAACTGCGGTTGCAGCATCTGCAGGCATCTTCAAAGGATTTCTGACATTTGTGGTATCAACCCTTGAACGTGTATTTATGAGATTTACAAGTTCAAAGGACTTTTTGATATCATTATTGTTTACAGATGGCTGCAACACCAAAGCTTCCGCCATCATAAGCATGACATCAGTCTGACGGTACACAATCCAGTTTGCATCGATATCCTTTTGAGCACGCCAAACATCAGATGTAGGCGACTCATTGGAGATATACTTAGCCACTCTCAATTTCTCAGGTTCTGCTGCACCGGTCGCATATGGAAAGTTTGTATAAGAGTACTTACGCAAATCGTCTTTCTCATATTTATTCATGAACGATCTTGGAACCTCAAGATGACCTATAGCATCCTTGTGACCATACATTGTTGTCAAACCTTGAGAATAGCCCTCACATAGTTTTTGGTCAATCTGAAGCTCGAAAATTGATTCATCAGAGTTCTCTGAGCCAAATATCTCATCATAAACTTTACTTTGGAAAGTTTCGTTCTTTATGGCATTTTCATCGTGGTTAGAAATCAAATGATAAGGTAACTCATCCTCTTTCTTACCAAATGAATTCTTATTTTCATGTATCTTATCGATATTATTCAATACAGCCTGGCAGTTATCGATACATGCACTATAGTATGACTGCACATTAGCTTTTGCCAACTCATGCGAATCGCCATTCTTGCTGTAGTATGTAGTAAACGCTGCACGCCACAAATTGACATCGGCCTTCATTGCCAACACTGCATTCTTGGTTATTCGTCCATAATTGCTCTTAGGATCGGAATATGTCAACATAACCATATTTTCGGCTCTGTCAAGGTCTTGCATAATCAAGTCAAGTGCCTCAAGAGGATGCACCTGTTCGTATGCAGGCAACTCGCTGTCGTTGATTGCAGGAGACAATGCCATTGGTATGTCACGGAATGTACGAAGAAGATAGAAGTGGCATAGGGCACGCATTGCATACATTTCACCAACCACAACGCTTAGGTCACCTTCACCAAAGTCAGGGTCACGCTCTACAACAAGTGGTGCATATTCAATAACAAGGTTAGCATAGTTGATAGCCTCATAGAAAATACCCCATTTTGTATATGTATTCTCCTCATTAATATTAGCTTCAACGATATATCGGAGTGGGTCATCCTTTCCCTTACCCGACTCGAATGTTATATTGTCGGCACGAAGCTCACCCCAAATGATAGCCTTAGAGACAGCATCGGTAGTAGCAAGTTTAAGGTAACTTGTTGCCAACATACCGTTCACGTCATCTTTTGTCTGCCAGAACTGCTCGTGCACAATTCTGTCGGGTGGAATAATTGTCAAGAAATCGGTACACGAAGTCATTAGAGTGGCAAGAACTGTCACTGACAACAATACAATTTTTCTATATATATTCATACTTTTCATAGCCACAAACTTTTAGAAACCAAGTGATAGTGAAAGAGTGTAAGAACGTGAACGCGGAGTCTTTGAGTTATCGACTGCATAACCGTCGCCACCATAAGCAACTTCAGGATCAAGACCTGTATATCGAGTCCAGAAATAAGCATTGTCAATTGAAGCATAAAGGTTCAACTGCTTGATGCCGATCTTCTTCAACTTTGCAGGGTCGAACGAATATGAGAGCTGTACGTATGAAAGACGTACATAAGATGCATCTTCAACGAATCTGTCACTACCCAAGGTGTTGTATGCTCCATTATATACGGCACGTGGAATCTCTGTGATATCACCCTCCTTGCGCCAACGCCAGTTAACGGCATAACTCTGGTTGTTGAAGTTTGACATGCTCTCGAAATCCATACGTGCTTTGTTTACAACATCTACATTCAAACGGTATGTAAAGTCGGTCTTCAAGCTCCATCTCTTGTAACGGAATGTCAAACCAAAACCACCCTGAGCCGATGGGTTTGAATTACCAAGATAAACGATGTCGAGCTGGTTGATTGTACCGTCGTGGTTGACATCCTCGTAGATGGCATCACCACCACGGAACTGATAGGTAGAAGTCTGAGATTCAGAATCGAAGAAAAGATTCATCTGCTTTGGAGTACCATCGGCATTGAACACAATGTTACCATCGGCATCGCGCACGATAGGACAGCTCCAAAGTTGCTCATCTGCCTTGTCACCATGAAGAGCCTTTTGCTCGCGCTCAACGGCAATAGCCTTTTCCCAATTCTTGTAGCTGTAACGATATACACCCTTGTAACGGAATCCGTAGATAGAGCCACTTGGATTATGCAACTGGAACAATGGCATATACTTTCCATTCTGAGGTGAATCGTATGTTTGGTTCTTCTGCTCAAGATATGCCTCCTCAAGTTCTACAATCTCGTTATAGTTGTTACCAATATTGAAGTAGAACGACATTGAGAAATCCTTGGCAAGTTTGAGACTGTTGATGCTCATATTAAGTTCCCAACCATAGTTACGCATAGCACCAGAGTTCTTGTAACCGAGTTCTGAGTAACCTGTTGAAGAAGGAATCTTATAACCATTGATAATCTGGTCGCGTGTTGTACCGTCGTAGTAGTTGAATGCACCGGTTATGAGGTCGCTGAAGAAACCGAAGTCGGTACCAATGTTCCACTCGCTCTTTCTTGAACGGCGGAGGTCGGTCAAACGGATACCGTTCATAACGAAACCGGCCATACCGATATAGTTGTAACCGTAACTCTGGTAGCTGTTGAATGTCAAGTCAGAACCAGGAGTGTGTCCGTCGATACCAAAACCGGGACGCAAAGACAACATGCTGATAACAGGCTTTGCCCATTCCATCCACTCCTCGTCCGAGATGTTCCAACGTGCAGAAATGGATGGGAAGATACCCCACTTACGGTCATCACCCATAGCTGTACTTGCCTCGATACGTGCATTGGCACGCAACATATACTTAGATTTGTATGAGTAGTGGGCATCGACTACAAAGTTCATACCACGGCTCTCCGATTTACCAGTACTTGTCTTTGATGTTTCAAGTTTTGAACCAACGGTAGAACTGGTGATGTTACCGGTTGGCAAACCAACTGTTACGGCCTGCTGCGAGGTGCTCACACCTGTTGAAAGTTCAAAACGACCATTCATTGTCAAATAGTGGTCTTTGTTACCAAGATATGGAGTGAACACAAGTTCATGACGTGTGCTGAAACCGAAATACTTTGAATCACCGGCCAATGTCTGGTTCTTATCAGTCTCATTCCAATCCGATGAATATAGTTCTGCCGGATAGTATTTTGTTCTTGAATCGGTTGAAGCATTCAAGTTAACCATACCGCGATACTTGAGCTGTGTCTGGTCGTCTTCAAGACCAAGGAGATTATACTCAAGAGTAATCTGTGGACGGATATCATAACTCTGCTTGTAATCCTGAGCCAGTGTCGCTTCAGCCAATGGGTTCTTTACACCTCTCAGCTTTTTACGAAGTTCATTTTCATTTTTGCTGCCAGAAGGATAATAAAGCATAGTATAGAACTCATCGGTATCATTGCCATTCGCATCCTGTCTATAAACGTTCATATTAGGCATAGCAATCTGTGCCTGATACAAGATATCTGATGTATTGTATCTGTTCTTGTTGTATGTGAACGAGAAGTCGGCCATAACCTTGATTCTTTCAGAAACAAAGTAGTCGAGAGCCAAACGTGTTGTCAAACGATGAAGATACTGACCTACAACCTGACCAGTCTCGTGTGTGTAACCACCACCAATACGGAATGTAGCCTTTTCACCACCACCACTGAGGTTCAAACTATAGTCATTTGTAAAACCATGTTTTGAAACTGCATCAACCCAGTTAGCATCAGGATTGTTGAAGTTCTGGAATTCAGGGAATAACTGATCGTAATTCAACTCGTCAATGTTTGGTTCAATCTGATGCTCGTTGTACAACATCTGCTTTACAAGCATAGTATAGTCATCACCGTTGAGGAAATTAAAACCACTTGGTGTCCATTTATCCTTGAACTTATATGAGAAGTTCACACGTGTAGGACCACGCTTACCACGTCGTGTCTTAATTTTGATGACACCATTGGCACCCTGCGAACCCCAAACAGCACAAGATGCAGCATCCTTCAACACTTCAATTTCTGCAATATCCTCGGGATTAATCATAAGGAGGTCGGCAAAACTCTCTGTGTTCGAAGAGTCAAAGTTGAAGTTACCGGTATCTACATTGAAGATGTTCTCATCGACAACGATAAGAGGAGTGGCATTACCTTCGAAAGTAGAGTTACCACGAAGACGCATCTGTGTTCCTGAACCTACGTCACCTGACGCAAAGACGATGTCAAGACCGGCGATTTGTCCCTGAAGAGCCTGATCGACAGATGTAAACGAAAGACCTTCCATATCGTCCATGCTCACCTTCTGTGTTGCATGAGTCATTTCTCGTTCAAGAATCTCAAGACCACCCGAACGTGTTACCTGCTTTGCAGTAATCTCTACAGCTTCAAGTACGTTATCCTCAATCATCTTAACATCAAAGACTGTGCGGTCACCAATTTCAAGCTTTTGTGTCTTGTAACCAATGTACGCAATCTCAAGATAGTTAGCTGTACTCTTTACTACCATCGAGAAGTTTCCTTCGAAGTCGGTTGTGGTATATTCGATAATACGATTGCTCTTGTCGCGCTCGGTTACTGTAACCATAACCAACGGACCTTCGGCATCGCTCGAAATCGTACCGGAAATTCTCGCACCCTTCTGTGCAAATGCAGTACTGCACAGAGTGCTAAAAAGCACGAGTAGGAATAATTGCTTTACTTTTATCATGGCTAATTATATTTATTCATCTTCACTTGTTTCGCCGTTTGAGCCATTCTCCACCTCAGACTCATTCTCATCGGTATCGGGAGTCTCAACCACCTTTTCCTTGTAGAGCTTTCTTGAAATCTCCACACCGGCGTTATCTACCTTTATTATATATTCATTACCGTTCGCATCAGCCTCGGTGTAGAAGCTATAAGCAACAGTCTTATTTCGGGTATCTTCGGTTCTTACAACACGATATCCCTCTCTTGTAATAAGGATAGGAAGTCCTTCAGCGTCACGCACAAGAAGCTCTCTTGTGATAGATGCATTCCAGTTCTCATTGGTTTCATCTATTGGCTGCATCAGATATGCAATCTCTACATTCTCCAATTCTGCAGGCTGAGCCTGATCCTTTGTAGAACGTGGAACTCTACCAGCTGTAGCAACAAGATAGCAGTTACCGCCTTCGGCACCGTTCTTACCGCCCGCAATGTACATTGTATCTACAGGCTCACCTGTTGCTGCGTAACGTGCAAAACGTCCGTCATAACCATAGAATGACGAGTTAAGCAAAGCACGGTCGATTGGCTGCATAACCGCAAACGATGATGTTGAAATGCTTGTCTTGCCAACGCGGTCGCGGCACATAACATTCCATGTTTTATTCTCGTTCTCGGCCGGTGTATTTACGATTCTTGCCTTAGGTGCCTTGTTCTCCTTAGCCCACTCATCCTCAACTAGAATTGTTGAGTGAGTATCATCGCTACCAACAACCATCTCATAGAAACGACCTGTTGTATTGTTGATGAGAGAGGTTGCCAATGTCGCTTGATATTGTTTGCCACCATTCACGTCAGGAATAAAGAATGGAGATCTGTCGTAATATACAGAGTGGTCCTGGAAGTGATAACGTGCAAAACTGTTTACAAGACGTATCATAGAAGCAGCCTTACCCGGGTTGGTTTCGCTCTCTTTAACAATCATATCCCATGTTGGAAGACCTTCATTATTATATAAGTCTCTGATAGCCTCATTTGAAGGAACATATACTGTATAATGATATGTATTCAAGAAAGGAACACAGTTTGTCATATCTCCACCAGTGTAGAATATTGAATAGAGCTTAACCGAATCTTCTTTCTTTGGATCTTCACTATAAATCTTAGTCAACACACTCTTCAACGCGTTATTAGGAGAATAACACAAGTTAAAGAACTCGTAGTAAAGATCATCCTCTTCGGCTGCATAAGCAAGCATATTCTGATAGATAGACTTCTTTGGAGGAGCAGGGACCGAAGAATAAAGTAGTATTGAATCGGTAGGAAGAACTGCTGGTTCTGTACAGTATGTGACACCATTCTGCTGATTAATAATCATAGAAGATACAATTTCTGTACCATTTTCCAACTGTTCACCACCATAGAACTTGATTTTTGCAGGATCGCTTGCATCAATCTTGATAGTACCATAGCCCTTTGTGCTGTAGTACAAACGGTCGGCATGAACTCTTGGCTCAACCTTGTCGTGTACTATAATAAGGTATTCTAGAAGGTCGGTAGCTTTCTTGCTGTCATAACCTTGCTCTTCTTTCAACAAGCTGTCAATCTCCAATGTCTCCTTGTTTATCTGGTATTCAGAATACCAAAGTTCTGCATTTGAAGTATTATTCTTCGCTCTCTTGTTGTCGTAGTGGAAAGCATACATCTTCATCATACCTTCAGCAGCCTCATACTTGTCATAGCTCAATGGATCATAATATACAAAGTGACCATCATCGGGAACGATAAAGCTATAGTCGGCATCCATTGCAAGAAGGTAGTAATTGTACTTCAAATCCTTGATAAAGTTCTTGATGATGCGCATATTGTCATAGATATCCACAGGACCTGATACAGAAGAGAACGAAGCGGGGCTAAATACCTTATTAAGGAAATATAGAACACCATTTGATGCAATCATACACTCATCGATGTGCTGTTCCTTGATTTTCATATCATCGTTGGCATCGTTGGTAATTCGGTCGAATTTACTTGGTACGGTTGCGGTAAAAGACTCTTGCATCAGGTTGTTAAGGAATGTTGCAATATTTACCTGAGGGATACTGTCGAGCGCTGTCAACAACAAATCAACGGCCTCTTCAGAATATACCTTGTCAACCTCTACATCGGGAGCATAGTTCTTAATCAAGAAGTTACCAGCACCACTATCTGGGTCAGCAAAGTATTCATACAGAACCTCATCTTTTGGAACGAGCATTGCATAAATATCAGTATTACCCTTGGTTGAAGCGGGGTCATAACGAAGAACTTCGTCATTTCCCGGTGCTGCTACACCTGTTCCTGTAAATGAGACACCGCCGGATGTGTTTGATTTTGTAAAATAGCGCAATGAATATACACTATCGGTCAATGAATTGTGATAAACTCTATAATCGTTAGTCAAGCCACTGTTAAAAACAGGAACGCAGAAACGGTCGAGAAGGTGGCTAAAGATTCTTGTATCCTCGCGAGTACGCAATTCGCTTGCCATATCCATAGGAGGCAACAGAACCTCATCCATTCTATATACGTATCCGTTCTTACAAGAGATAGTCAAACTATCTTCAGAGAAGCTACCTGCATCTACCTCAGAGTCAACAAGTTTGTTGCCAAAAAGGAATACATCACCTTTCGCATAGTTTTTAGAAACGTTACCTCCCTTTTGGAAAATAAAGTTGACATCGGATACCGACACAGCGTTTCTTCTTAGATAATCATCGAAGAAATGCACCATAGACGATGATGTCATAGCCATAAGAAGTGTATCATTCTTTGCAAAAAGATCCCAATACTTGTTGTATGTAGGCCAAGAAGAGTGCTGTGAATAATAGTTCTTATGCATCTTGGTTACAGAGTCGAGCGCATTGAACTCTGTTGGTCTCGACAAGCAGTCGCCCTCTGATGTCTCGCTGGTATTGGGCATCATATCAAGAAGAAGAGCATTGCTCAACATTGTGTTGTAGAAAAGATATTTCTTCTGTGCAGGAGTCATTTCTGCAACGCTTTTCACACCCCAAACATTGTCGGCAAAGAATTGTTCAAAAGCCTTATCGTCGGCAACGAACAATGTCTTACTACCGGTTTTCTCCAGAGTCTCTTTCTCGCCCAAGTTTTCAATAAGCTCTACGTAATTCCTGTAGGTGTGATTTGCTGTACCCTCCTTCAAGAAGGCATAAATACTTTCGCCCAACCACTCAGGTTCAGAGTCATCATACTTGTAATCGTCAAGCCAATCCTTACATGACTGTTGCAAACCGCCCACTAAAAGCAGACAAGCAGCCAGAAGAAATGCTCTGCCAAATTTACTAAAACGGCGCTCAAACATAAATACAGTTTTATTAATTATTATTTTTTCTTTTTTTTAAACACTTTGCGTAAAGACACTACGCACCTTTACTTAACGTGCAAAAATAAGAATTTTAAACAAACCCCAACATAAATAATTGTTTTTTTTTACTGCAAAAGCCATTTTTTTACATTTAAGGCAAAAAAAATCCTCCATTTCTGTTATAAAAAACAAAAAACGGAGGATTATGCACTTTTGCACTAATTAACAATAAAGTGTTAAATTTTACTTTATATTTTGCGAATATTTAACAATTACTGATTCACCTTCAATTACCTCAACAAACTCATGAGGAGTTATCTTCACCGGCTCCACCATAAATTCGGGCACGTTATACGAACGGTCAAAGAAATCATAGAAATCCGCACTTTCCTGTGGCAACAAGAAAGCTTTTTCGGCTGTGCCATCATCATTGATATGAGCTATATACAAACGGCTGTAATTGGTGTCGTCGCGACGGCTCGCATAAAGAATCCACTTTCCTGTGCTGCTCCAGGCATGATAACTTTCGGGATATGGCGAATTGGCCTTTTCAAGTGGCCAATAGTTTCCCGTTCTCAAGTCAAGGACATAGAGATCGGCATCCTTGTGCCATATATGGAAACAACCATATTCGGCAAGGGCAAACAACATATATCGTCCGCAAGGCGACACTCGCGGGAATGTGGCACTCTTGCCCAAAGCCGATGCTGCAAAGAGAGTATCTACCTCGCCAAACTCACCTGTTACAGGATTCCACGAGCGCGCAAGAATATCATACTTGATTTCTTTATATCGCATAACCAAATCGGCTTCTCTGCTTAAGGTTGTATCGCGATGTTCCATATGTGCCGAACAGTAATACAAAACCTTTCCATCGGCCGACCAGCATGGGAAAACCTCCAGGTCATCCACACTGTTTGCAACATGAGTAACTATCTCTTTATTAGGGTTATAGACAATTACATCACTTGCCTTATCCTGCACTTCAACCTTGTTTGCATGCTTGGTATGAAACACCTGACCGGTATTGTTCACCGAGTATGCAACAATATCGTATTTAGGATTAAAAGAGGGATATACACCTGCCGAAATTGTAGAGTCGGTTTTAAGATTAACCTTCTTCACCTCTCCATTATGTACAAATACCGTTCCGCCAAGATACTGACGTGCATGAAACTGCATATTGTCGGTCTTGTGATTCTTATAGGCATGGCAATTTATGCATTGTCCTTCAGGCTCAGTGGGTACAAGAGTGTTGCTGTATATAACTTCCTCATCGTAGTTCGACAAGTTGCGCTGACAAATGCTCAAGTTCTCATATGCCACATATGAAGGCGGTATAAGACGGTAAGAGATATATGAGTCTATAGAATCGGCAGAGACATTAAAACTAAACGTTTGATAGCGTTGCCAACCTTTCTTGCCGTCAGCATAAACCTCAACGTCAACCCTGCCACCGGCAGCCACAGCAAGCAACTCGCGCCACTTCTCAATGGGGAGAGAAAGTTCCTTGCCAGAGACAACAAGTTCCTTTTCACCCGACACGAAACGAGTAACAAATGCACTCCCCTCCTCTTCTATTCTAAAAGTCAAAGGTGCGATGTTACACGGGATTGTGACATCGGCATATTGCGGATAGATAGATGGCGTTCTATCAACCGCCGTACTTGTTTCGGGTACAGACGGAGTACACGAAACGACGAATGTCAACGCGATAATATATCCAAAAATCTTTTTCATAGCATCAGTTTGTTCTTATTTTACGTACGAAGAAGTAGAAATAGAAGTATGTATCTCTGAACTCATCAAAGTTTGGAGCCATCTCTTCCTCTTTCATTCCTTTGTATTTCTTTGTCTTTGAGACAAAAGTTTCAAGCCTGCGCTGGACACTTTTCGAGACAAAATTATCCACGAAATTAGGCGCCACGCTTATTGTATTACCTTTATCGATATTAAGGAATAGCAATAACGCCTCTTGATAGTATCGGGGGAGCTTTTTAGGCTGTACCTCCTTGAAATAACGGTCGAGGATGTACCAAAAAGCCTTTTGGTCCTTACGTATCATAGCCGAGGTCAGCGCCACCTCCAAAAAGAGAGGGGTTGCCCCTTCGGGAATATACTTGAACTCTTTTGTCAGGTAAGCCTCAACAAAAGACTCATCCACTCCAAGAGCATCGGGATAGCACATCAACTGCAACGGCATAGCGAACTCGCGCTCCTTCTGAATCAATTCAGGATTTTTCACAAAGCGTTCCATATCTTTTGCCCAACCACGATAGAACATAGTGTGCTTAAGTATATCAATATACCTTTGTGCAAGACGATATTCACCCGACAACAACATCGAACGTGTTGCGTGTTTAAGATATTCTATTCTCCAACCATATTCCACAGCGTCCTCCACACACCATCGATAGCTGAAGTTCAATTTTCCGTACTGGAAATATATCATTTTTCCACCGGTTTGTGTAAGGTGAACTGCCATAGGAGCAGTAATATCAGCACTACCATCGGGATACGAGAACATCTCGTTTCCGGCCACACCCATCTTGAACAGAGCAATATTCTTATTCATCACAATCTGACGGGTAGGTTTTTGGGTATCACGTGCACAGTCGGCCACCTTGCGCCACTTACCGTTCCACATTGCGTTGTTCTGTTTGTTCTCTATGCGGAAATTCACATCATTAAACCAAAACACCCACACGAGTACAACGCCAAACAGCACCACCGATGCAGCAACAATATTTCCCGACATCTTCCCTTCAGGCAATTTCGCACGCAAAGCAGTAACCACACACAGCCCGACCAGCGAGAGTAACAACAAACAATATGGTATCCAATATGTTATGATGTTATACCAATAAGAGCTGTCCGTGTGTTCAACCTTTGCCACATACGCCTGCATCCATTGCGTTATTGGCAATCCCACACCATAGAGATACTCGGTGCATAGTGTAGTATAGCAGTTATAATAGACCTGAGGCACAACATACACAGCTACAGCCGCCAACACAAGTGTGATAAGCGGTATCAACAGTTTTCTATGCTCCGCCACAGACTGCGCCAAAGAATAGCAGCCCATGAGCAATGCCGATACAAGTGCGTACGCACCCATCAAAGGATATCCCACAAAGCACCATGCCACAACAAAAACGAGACGCGACATGTTGTTCATGCGCTTGAAGCACCACAAGGCAAGCATAAACAACAATGTTGCCAAAAGTGCCATATACCAATATCCAGGCTGTTTGAGATAGAATATCCAATAACCCAACTGCGTATTGCTTGCCAAGAGCGCCAGCACAGGTACCATTGCCAGCAGACGGTAATTGCCGGGCAGTTCAAAAACATTTACTACAAGCCTATAGAGAGCATAGAGCAACGCCACATATATGGCAGCGCCCAAAGCAGGATAGTAGAAGAACTGCACAAAGAAACTCGAGATATAATGCAGGAAACCGGCAGGTTTCAGCATCATATTCTCAAAGAACAGGTCATCGAAAAGAAATACCGAAAGTTCGTTTATACGAAACAATAGTGCCGATTCGTAAGTAGACAACACTAACCACAAACCGACAAAGAAGAGCGGTGGCAACAGCTTAACGTTCTTAAGCAGAGCGCCAAGCGCAGACACCTTATTATTTTTAGTAGTAACCATATTAGAAATGTTTCAAACTGTATGTTACACGAACAGCCCCTTGCGCGAACGGTCAAGCATATAACTGTCAAGGATTACAAGTGCTGCCATAGCCTCAACAACAGGCACTGCGCGCGGAACGACGCATGGGTCGTGGCGGCCATGTGCCAGAAGCTTCGTCTCTTCACCCGAGCGCATAACGGTATTCTGTTCCATGAGCAATGTTGCCACAGGCTTGAATGCCACTCTGAAATAGATGTCGTTTCCGTTGGATATACCGCCCTGAATACCACCACTGTTGTTGGTACGTGTTGCAATAGAGCCCGAGTTGTTGCAGAACACATCGTTCTGTTCCGAGCCACGGCCCGAAGCAGCCTCAAAGCCGTTTCCATACTCAAAGCCTTTGACCGCATTTATCGACAACACAGCATGTGCCAAAGAGGATGTAAGTTTGCCATATAACGGCTCACCAAGCCCTGCAGGTGCACCTTTTACCACACATGTAACTACTCCGCCAATTGTATCACCCTGACGTTTGACATCAAGAATAAGCTCCTCCATCGCCTTTGCCATTTCTGCATCGGGACAACGCACTGCGTTGCTTTCAGTGGCCGACAGGTCGTAGTGCTCATAACTTTTTTCGAGTTTTATGCCACCCACCTGCGAAGTATATGCCTGTACCGTTATTCCCAACTGCTTCAAAGCAAGCTTTGCCAATGCTCCGGCACACACTCTGACAGCAGTCTCACGTGCCGAAGAGCGGCCACCACCACGATGGTCGCGCAAACCATATTTACAATCATAGACATAGTCGGCATGCGAAGGACGATACACATCGCGCATATTGTCATAGTCCTTGCTGCGGTTGTTGCTGTTCCTTATAACAAAAGCTATAGGTGTTCCCGTCGAACGTCCTTCAAAAAGGCCCGACAGGAACTCCACCTCGTCTTGTTCGTTACGCGCTGTTGTTATCGCACTCTGGCCCGGACGACGACGCATCATCTCGTTTCTCACGAATTCCTCGTCGATAACAACCCCCGCCGGAAAACCGTCAAGAACACCGCCAATAGCCACGCCATGCGATTCTCCGAATGTTGTAAGGCGCAAAAGCCCACCTATGCTATTCATTATATAAACTTTATGTACTTAAAATTAATGGCAACAGCCACCTTCGCAACCGCCGTCACCGCCACAGCTACCGCCATTGCAACCGCTACAGCCACTGCATGAAGCTTTCAAAGAGTCATAGAACTTCTTCAATTCAGACTCTTTTGCAGGACGTGCCTCAACAACGTTGCCTACAAACTGCAAATCACAACCGGCCAAAGGATGGTTGAAGTCCATTGTAACCTTCAACGGTGTCACCTCCTTTACTGTACCAAGAATAGGTGAGCCGTCGGCGCGCATCATCTCTACGACATTGCCTGCATAGATATGTGCAGAGTCGAACTTACCGTCGATAGTGAATACCTCGCGGTCAAAATCCTGAACATGGTCGGGGTCATAGTCGCCATAAGCATCGGCCGACGGAATGGTAAAGTCGAATGTATCGCCTTTTTTCAGGTCTTTGAGATTTTCCTCAAAAGCATCGAGTGTATAACCCACACCGGTCAAAAAAGCAAAAGGTTGCTCACGTGTTGTCTTTTCAACCTCTTCACACTCACCATTACGATGCGACACCAATGTATAGGCAACGCGCAAATATTTGTTTGTTGTTTCCATATTTATATGTTTGTATTTATTAATAAACTTTTTTAGTGCAATAACTGCAAAGATAATGATAGTTTGTTAAATTCAAGCGATTAACGCCGAAAAAGAGTTAGCAGCCGTTCATTGTTTCTCCTATTTTTATATCTTTGGCATAATTAGTTGATAAAAATCGAACAGCTTAAGTAAAAATATATATCTTTACAGCCAGATACAAAAACAACAACATTCAAGACTATGAGCAAGAAAATTGACATGCCTTGGGAAGAACGCCCCGAAGGCTGCGCCGACGTAATGTGGCGATACTCAAAAAACCCTGTTATCGACCGCTATGCAATACCAACATCAAACAGCATATTCAACAGTGCTGTTGTTCCTTTTGGTGACGGATATGCAGGTGTATTCCGTTGCGACAACAAGTCGGTACAGATGAACATATTTGCAGGCTTCAGCAAGGACGGTATAAACTGGGAGATAGAACACGAGCCAATTGTTTTCAAGGCAGGAAACACCGAGATGATTGAGTCGGAATATAAATATGACCCACGTGTAACATGGATTGAGGACCGCTATTGGATAACATGGTGTAACGGCTATCATGGACCTACAATAGGTATAGGCTACACCTTTGACTTCAAGGAGTTCTTCCAGTGCGAAAACGCTTTCCTTCCTTTCAACCGCAACGGAGTGCTGTTCCCAGAGAAGATTAACGGCAAATATGCAATGTTAAGCCGCCCAAGCGACAACGGACATACCCCATTTGGAGACATATACATCAGCTATAGCCCCGATATGAAATATTGGGGTGAACATCGTTGTGTGATGAAGGTAACCCCGTTCCCTGTAAGCGCATGGCAATGTACAAAGATTGGCGCAGGCTCTGTGCCCATCCTCACCGACGAAGGTTGGTTGCTGTTCTATCATGGTGTGATAACCACATGCAACGGCTTCCGTTACTCTATGGGTGCCGCTTTGCTCGACAAAAACGACCCTTCCAAGGTGCTTTACCGCACACAGCCATACCTTTTGGCTCCTGCAGTACCATACGAGCTAATGGGCGATGTTCCCAATGTTGTGTTCCCTTGCGCCGCGCTCAACGACGGCGATAAAGTCGCAGTCTATTACGGAGCTGCCGACACTGTTGTAGGCATGGCATTCGGCTACATTTCGGAGATTATCGATTTTATGAAAAAGAATAACTGTAAATAATAGATTTAATTTTTTAGAGTTTTTTTAGTGAGAGGTTGTGGCTGTGAAGTCGTAACCTCTTTTTTATATAAGAAAAATAAAAAAATAATATAATATTAACTCTATATTATTATCTTTGCGAAACGGCTTATTAACAAAAACACAATATAATGAAAATCCATTTTTTATCGTTCTTATTCGCTATAGCGCTCCTTGTTATGGGTTGTAGCTTTCAAACAAGAGATAAATTCATAACAGCCGACGCCACCGGCTTCGTAAAGAACGGCAAGCCCTATCGCTACATAGGAACCAATGTGTGGTATGCATCAATTCTTGGTTCTACCGGCCAGGGAGGAGACAGAGAAAGACTCTGCAAAGAGCTTGACAAGTTGAAAGAGATTGGTGTAACCAACCTGCGCATACTCTCGGGCCCCGATGCAGGTAGCGACCTCGCCAACCCTGCAAAGCCCTATTTGCAGAGTGCGCCCGGTGTACTTAACGACACCTTGCTCGCAGGCTTGGATTTTACCATTGCAGAACTTGAAAAACGAGGAATGGATGCTGTCATATACCTGAACAATGCATGGGACTGGAGCGGTGGTTACGGGTTCTACCTAAAACAGTGCGGCTATGGCGACTCACCAAACACAAACGTGCCTGGTGGCTATAGCGACTATGTTGATTACTGTGCAAATTTCTCGCGCGACGAAGTAGCACTGAATATGTACTACGACTATATAAGGCAAATCGTTTCGCGCAAGAACAGCATCACAGGACGTTACTACAAGGACGAACCTGCAATAATGTCGTGGCAGCTATGCAACGAGCCACGTGCATTCTCAAACGACAACAAGGAGCTTTTTGCAACATGGATAGCAAAGGCTGCCCAGATAATAAAGAGCATCGACCCCAATCACCTTGTATCGACAGGCAGCGAAGGTTATATAGGTTGCAACGTCGATATGAGCCTGTGCGAAAAGATTCATGCCGACAAGAATATCGACTATCTGACAATACACATATGGCCAGTCAATTGGGGATGGGCACCACGTTCCAACCCCGATTCAGGTATTATCAACGCTTGTTTAGAGAGTGACAACTACATCAAAGAGCATGTAGAGCTTGCAAAAAAAATAGGAAAGCCGTTGGTTATAGAGGAGTTTGGATACTCGCGTAGCGGAAACCAGATAGGCACCGAGCCAACGACAGAGAGCCGCGACATTTTCTACAGCCACATCTTTGAAAATGTAGTAGAAAGCGACTGCATTGCTGGATGTAACTTTTGGGGCTGGGCAGGAACAGGCCGTCCGCGCAACAGTGTATGGAAAGAGGGCGACGACTATCTGTGCGATCCTCCACATGAGCCACAGGGTTGGTACTCGGTTTTTGACACCGACACAACCACAATCAACGTGATAAAGAAATATTCCGAAGAACTAAAATAAAACTTATAACTATGTATAAAAATGACAATCGCATTGTAGCCACACTTGATGCAGGTGGTACAAATTTCGTTTTCGGAGCGATGAAAGCAGGCGAGTTCATCATCGATCCTATATCTGTTCCATCCATGGCGCACGACCTTGACTTGTGCCTGCAGAATATGAAGAACGGCTTTGCTCAGGTATTCGACCAGCTTGAAGAAAAACCTGTTGCCATCAGCTTCGCTTTCCCCGGCCCTGCCGACTACCCCAACGGAATCATTGGTGGTTACCTACCCAACTTCCCTTCATTCCGCGACGGCGTTGCCCTTGGTGCATTCCTTGAGAAGGAGTTTGGTGTCCCCGTATTCATAAACAACGACGGCGACCTCTTTGCTTATGGCGAAGCTCTGTGCGGAGCATTGCCCGAGATAAACAATCGCCTTACAGAACTTGGTTCAAACAAACAGTACAAGAACCTCATTGGCTATACATTGGGAACAGGATTCGGCATCGGTGTTGTCATTGACGGCCGTCTTAACCGTGGCGACAACTCATGTGTAGAGACATTCTGCCTGCGCCACCGCGACATGCCCGACGTCATTGTTGAGGATGGCGTAGCCATACGTGCCGTGTGCCGTGTATATGGCGAGAAGAGCGGTAACATGAACCACGGACTTACTCCAAAAGATATATGCGAGATTGCCGACGGCAAGCGCGAGGGTGATACAGAAGCAGCAAAAGAGGCATTTGCTTCGCTTGGCCGCGTGGCAGGAGCAGCCATTTCAACAGCAGTAACCATCATCGACGGACTTGTTGTCATTGGCGGTGGTGTTTCGGCGGCAAGCCATTGGATTATGCCTGCACTGCTCCAGGAGATGCGTTCAAAGCTACGCACATTAGGTGGCGACGAGGTAAACCTTGTACAGATGAACGTATATAACCTTGAGGACGATGCCGAGTTTGCACAGTTCGCACAAGGCGAAGTAAAAAAGGTAAAAGTTTATGGCGAGGAGCGTTATGTCGATTATGACAGCCGCAAGCGCATAGGCATTGCCATTTCAAAGTTGGGAGCAAGCAAAGCTGTTTCGGTGGGTGCATACGCATTTGCCCTCAGCGAGTTGGACAAGAGATAACAACACCATGAGAAAAACACTTTTTTCAATAATGCTTCTTGCCTGTGCAATAGCTACGGCACAGAAGCCAGCCGAGTTGGTTAATCCGTTTATAGGAACAACCAACTTTGGAACCACCAACCCTGGTGCAGTAATGCCCAACGGCATGATGTCGGTTGTGCCTTTCAACGTGATGGGTTCGGACTTGAACGTCTTTGACAAAGACAACCGTTGGTGGTCGGCACCTTATGAATACAACAACAAATTCTTCACCGGCTATGCACACGTTGCCCTTAGCGGTGTAGGATGCCCCGAAGCCTCGTCGTTGCTTGTTATGCCCACATCGGGAGAACTCGACGTAAACTATTTCAGCTATGGCTCGGAATATACCGACGAGAAAGCATCACCGGGATATTACAGTAACCGACTGACAAAGTATGGCATAAAGACCGAGGTTACAGCGACCACACGCACATCGTGCGAGCGTTATACATTCCCCGCCGGCAAAGGCAACATTATTCTTAACCTTGGACAAGGATTATCGAACGAATGTGGTGCAATGGTACGTCGCGTGAGCGACACCGAGATAGAGGGATTCAAGCTACTTGGCACATTCTGCTACACCACACAGGCTGTATTCCCAATATATTTTGTGATGCGTGTTTCAAAGCAGCCATCAACAAGCGGAGCATGGAAATTCCAGCCACAGCTCACAGGCGTGGAGGCAGAATGGACTCCC
This sequence comes from Bacteroidaceae bacterium, assembly GCA_045644465.1. Lineage (GTDB taxonomy): Bacteria > Bacteroidota > Bacteroidia > Bacteroidales > Bacteroidaceae > HGM04593. The sequence goes on along the minus strand of JAZRGV010000006.1, from coordinate 34,871 downwards.
GACGACGGCACATACAAACTATACGAGAACTACTTCCGCGAAGTTGCCGGCGACAACATTGGTTACCGTTTCTGCTACGACGAGCTCAAGGATGGCGAGCAGATAACAGTGCAGATGGGCGTTTCGTTTGTTTCGATAGAGAACGCACGCGAGAACCTCGATGCAGAGCAGAGTGGCAAAAACTTTGACGAGGTGCTTGCCAATGCCGTTGAGTGCTGGAACAGCGACCTCTCACGCATACGCGTTGAGGGTGGCACTACCGACCAACAGACCATATTCTACACAGCCCTTTACCACGCGCTCATTCACCCGAGCATCATAAGCGATGTGAATGGCGAATATCCAAAGATGGAGAATGGCGAGGTGGGCAAGAGCGACCACACACGATACACTATATTCTCGTTGTGGGACACATACCGTAACCTGCACCAGTTGCTGACGCTTGTATATCCCGAGCGACAGACCGATATGTTACGCACCATGGTTGGCATGTACGAGGATTGGGGATGGTTGCCACGTTGGGAACTGTTCGGACGCGAGACATTCACTATGGAGGGCGACCCTGCCGCCATAGTAATTGCCGACAGTTGGATAAAAGGGCTACGCGACTTCGATATCAAGAAAGCGTATGAAGCAATGCTAAAATCGGCAACTACAAAAGGAGCAGATAACCCCATTCGCCCCGACATTGACCCATATATAGAAAAAGGATATATTCCGCTGTGGTACTTCTCGAGCGACCTCTCGGGCGACAACTCTGTTTCACATGCCCTTGAATATTGCTCGGCCGACTATGCCATAGCGCAGCTTGCCGACTCATTAGGCGACAAGGCACATGCAAAAGAGTTCCTGAAACGTTCACAAAGCTACCGTAACTATTTTTGCAAAGAGCACGGCACTCTGCGTCCGTTAACCAAAGAGGGCAAATTCCTTGGTGACTTTGACCCTACGACAGGCAAGGATTTTGAGAATGTACCCGGATTCCACGAAGCATCGGCATGGTGCTACACCTTTGCCGTTCCGCACGATATCAAAGGATTGACAAAGCTTATGGGAGGAAAGAACGGTTTCATCAAGAGCCTGCAGGGAGTGTTCGACAACGATCACTACGACCCCGCCAACGAGCCCGACATTGTATATGCCTACCTGTTCAGCCGTTTCAAAGGCGAAGAGTGGCGCACACAGAAAGAGGTGAAAAAGATTCTCGACAACCACTACAAGAATGCACCCGACGGCATACCGGGCAATGACGATACAGGAACGATGTCGGCATGGGCTGTATTCTCAATGATGGGCCTATACCCCGACTGCCCGGGAGAGCCCACATATACCCTCACCACACCGGTGTTCGACAAAGTAACTATTACCACTCCCCAAAGTGTGATAGAGATAAAGAGCAACCGCCCCACAGCAGACAGCCACTACATAGAGAACATCTCTCTCAACGGCAAGGCATGCGGCTACCGCTTAACACACAAACAGTTGCTCGATAACGCAAACATCGAATATAAACTTAAAAAAGAAGCAAGATGAAGATAAATAACATTGCATTGGCATTGAGTTTACTTTTTGCCGCATGCACCACCCCGCAAGAGAACTTCACCAATTATGTAAACCCATTGATTGGCAGTGGTGGTCATGGCCACGTCTTTGTTGGAGCGAGCGTACCTTTTGGTATGGTGCAGCTTGGGCCTACCAGCATCAACGAGAAGTGGGACTGGTGCTCGGGATACCACCAGGACGAAGCAACAGTAATAGGTTTTTCACACACTCACCTGAGCGGAACAGGTATAGGCGACCTCTTTGACGTTACCATTATGCCCGTTACAGGCGAAGTTGAATATAGCCGAGGAATAGCCGACATACCCAACAGCGGACTATGGTCTATGGCCGACCGTTCACAAGAGATTGTCAAACCCGGATATTATTCTGTTCCCCTCACACGCTACGGCATAAAAGCCGAGATGACAGCCACAGCACGTGTGGGACTACACCGTTACACATTCCCTGCGTCGCAGGAGGCAGCACTTGTCTTTGACCTTGAGAACGGCGGCTGTTGGGACGACCCCACAGAGACATTTATGCAGGCCGAAGGCAACAACCGCATCATCGGCTACCGTTACTCAAGAGGATGGGCAAAGAACCAACGAGTATATTTTGTGGCAGAATTTGCAAAGCCATTCGACAAGTTCGAGCTTAAAGGATACAACAACAGATATGGACGTGCATCATTCACCACCACCGATGGCGAAGAGGTGTTGCTGAAGGTAGCCATATCACCCGTAAGCATCGACGGAGCAAAGCTTGCCCTTGAGAGCGAAATCACAGACTGGAACTTTGAGAAGGTTGCCGACAATGCCGTTAAAGAGTGGAACAAAGAACTTGCACGCGTAACCATAGAAGGCAACGATGAACTTAAGACAATATTCTACACCGCCATGTACCACAGCATGATAGCCCCTATGCTGTTCAGCGATGTAAATGGCGACTACAGAGGAGCCGATGACAAGATTTACAACAGCACGTCTCCACGTTACACCTGCTTCTCCCTTTGGGACACATACCGCGCCAAGCAGCCACTGATGACAATCATACAGCCACAGAAAGCCGGTGAATTTGTAGCCACAATGGTTGATATATGCGACAAGCAGGGCGACCTTCCCGTATGGCACTTGTGGGGCAACGAGACCGACTGCATGGTTGGCGACCCCAGCATACCTGTTGTAGCCGATGCCATAGTAAAGAACATAGGTGGCTTTGACCGCGAGAAAGCCTTCGAAGCAATCAAGCAGACCGCCGCTCTTGCCGAGCGCGGAAAAGAGTTCCGTCACAAGTATGGATATATACCTTGCAACCTTTTCACCGAAGCTGTTGCTTACGACATGGAGTATGCCATTGCCGACGGTGCGGCAGCCAACGCGGCAAAGGCACTTGGCAAAGATGCCGACCAAGAGCACTTCACAAAGATGAGCCACTCATACCGCACATTCTTTGACAAAGAGCGTGGCTTTGTGCGCGGAGTGGATGACAAAGGCAACTACCGCGAGCCGTTCAACCCATATTTTGCTGCACACCGTGCCGACGACTATTGCGAAGGCAACGCATGGCAATATACATGGCTTGTTCCGCAGGACCTTGACGGCTATATAGAGCTGTTCGGCAGCAAGGAGGCATGCATTGCACGTCTCGACTCGCTATTCCTTGCGCCATCTACCGTTGAAGGAGACCCATCGCCCGACATCTCGGGCATGATAGGACAGTTTGCCCATGGCAACGAGCCAAGCCACCACATTCTTTACCTATATACCATGATGGGTGAGCCACACAAGACTGCAAAATGGGTGCGCGAAGTTATGAAGACACAATACCGTAACGACTTCGACGGACTATCGGGCAATGAAGATATGGGCCAGATGTCGGCATGGTATATTATGTCGGCTTTGGGATTCTACCAGGTGGAGCCTGCAGGAGCGCGTTACTGGTTCGGTTCACCAATTGTTGACCGCGCAGAGCTGAGTGTTGAGGGTGGCACATTCACCATTGAGACAATCAACAACAGCGACAGCAATATATATATAAAGTGTATAAAGCTCAACGGCAAACCACACAACCTGCCATATATAGAGCATAGCGATATAGCCAAAGGCGGAACGCTCACATTCGAGATGAGCGACAAACCCGCAAAATGGTATTGATTGAAAAGTACAGCAACTACGTTTAAGCCCTGATTTTTAGGGCTTAAACGTAAAAAATTCAAAAAAAATATCAACAATTAAAAGAATTTACTACATTTGTCATGTTAAGATAAAAAAACATCTTTTTTACAACTTATAAAATTTTAAACCATGAGAAAAATTACTTTATTCTTGTTGTCATTGCTATTTACTATGACAGCATTCGCAGAGGTCAACAGCGATTTGAAAGGTAAAAAAATTTCAGCCGTTGGTGAACCTGCAACAACAATTGTGGACGGTGGTTGGTATATTCTTAACAACGTAGGCCGTAATAACATTGTAAGCGAAGAGACTTCAGGCATGAAGATGCGTGCTACAAACGATGTTAAGCCTGAAGATATAGCTTCAACAAAAGCCGGTTATCTTTTTAAATTCACAAAGGCAAGCGATGGCGAACATTGGAACATAGTTTCAGGTAACGGAAAGTTTTTCACTTTAGGTTGGAACTCTTCTGCTATCAGCGACGTACCTGTAAACTTCACTATAGGGAACCAAAGCAAAGACGTTGCTTCAGTATTCTATTTGTATGACGAAGACCACGGATTTGCTGCCGACGGCCAGAATGTAGGAGAAAATTTCGTAGGTTGGAGCAATTCATACCCCACTAATATAAATGGAAACGATGCATACAGATTGCTCCCAATCTCATTTGCTAATGCAGCCGACCTTGTAAATGTAACATACACTTTTACTTATGAAGGAAAAACCAAATTCACCCAAGTAACAGAAGTAGAAGTTGGTAAACCTTTCCCTGATTACACAATAGAAATACCTTTTGGTATTACAGTTGCAGATAAACCAAGTGGAACTGTTTCTGCCGACAATGCTAATCAAAACATTGAATTGACAGTAAAAGACCTACCATTTGAGCCTGTTGAGAACTATAACAAGGACAACATGAAATGGTATTACATCAAGTTCGACAGTAACAACAATTACTATTTGTATCACAAAGCAGACCAAGACCATATTGCATTGGATAGCAAATCTGTAGATGCAAACAATAAAGACAACTATTCTTGGGGCTTTGTTGGTAACCCATTTGATGGTTACAAAATTATGAACCGCGCAACTGGTGATGGCTACATTTTGTCTTCTACTACAGATTTTACAGCAGGCGATGCAAATGTTTGGCCTATCATGACTAAAGAAGCAGACCTTGCCAAAGACAACAACACATATTGGATTGCTACAAAGAGTCCAGATGCTGAAAATGGTTTTTACCTTGCACAGAAAGGTGAGCCTTCACACCGTATGAATAATCGTAATCTCAGATTAGCTTATTGGACAGGTGGCGCAGGTACTGGTTCTACATTTGTTGTAGAGGAACGCGATATGACAGGTACTGAAGAACTAGAGGCATTTATAAGCCAGGTAGAAAATGCGATTCTTGCATATGGCGAGGGTGGCGAGACTGTTGGTTACTACACAGCAGAAAGCGTCAACAATTTATTGTCTGCATTGCAAGCAGCAAAGGAAGCTGTTGCAGACGAGAACAGAACAGCAGAAAGCAATAATTCAGCACAAGTAACTTTGCAAAATGCAATAAACAATCTTGCAACAATACAACCCGAAGATAACGCGTTCTATACCATAAAGAACCAGAAGACAGGTTATTACATGAACGTAAGTGATGCTGCCGGTGCTACAGTTTATAACGCTCCAGCCTTGAACGAGTTGTTCCAGTTTGTTGCAAAAGACGGCAAGCTCTATATTTACAATGTTAAACGTGCTAAATATTTGAGCAATGCTCCTGTTCATGGTGGCGGTCAGGCAATATTTGATGCTGACAATATTGAAAATGCAAAGGCTGTTACAATTGCAAACCTTGGCGTAGCAAACCAGATATCAATTACACCTGAAGGCGGTGCAATGTTGCACAACGATATAAATTACTCTACAGTTGTAGGCTGGAACACCGGTGCAAACGACAAGTCTGCTTGGTTCATCGAAGAGGTTACCAACCCTGCTGATTACGTTCACACTCTCAAAGTTGGCGAAACAGGTTGGGCAACACTATACCTTGGTTGCGATGTAACAATCCCTGAAGGTGTTGAGGCATATACTGTAAAAGAAATTGTTGAGAACTCGGCTGTTATAGAGCAGGTTGAAGGTGTTGTCCCTGCTAAATGCCCTGTTGTAATTAAGGCAGAAGCCGGTGAGTATAATTTCGCTTATTCTGCAATTGCAGGAGTAGCAAACGAGGCAAACCTTTTGGTTGGTACAACAGTAAAAGCTGCAGAAGAAGTTGCTGCTTACATTCTTGGTGTTCCCGAGGGCGAGACAGAAGTTGCTCTTGTAAAAGTTGAGAAGAACAAGAACAATGCATTGTGTGCTTACTTGCCAAAGGCTGACGAAATGGAAGCTGATTTCTACACACTCAGCATCGCATCGGACGACAACACAACAGCTATTGAGAATGTAGAAATGGCTAATGAGAACGAAGAGATCTACGACATCACAGGTCGCAAGGTTAACGCTATCACAGCTCGTGGTATCTACATCATCAACGGCAAGAAAGTTATCAAGTAAAACGAGATAACATATATACAAAAAAATGGGCAAGAGGTTCACTCTTGCCCATTTTTTTGTTCTACTATTTTCGCCATCGTTCTTCAAGCTTTTGCATCCACTCGTACCAGTTGGGTATATATAGCGTTGCTATTACGGTGTTAAGCAGCATACCAAAGACTACCGCTGCACCAAGCGACAGGCGCGCTCCTGCTCCCGCACCACCGGCAAACAGCAATGGCATAACGCCAAGCACAAAGGCAAAAGAGGTCATAAGGATGGGACGAAGGCGTATATGCCCAGCCTCGGCGGCACTATAACGTATATCGTTTCCGGCAGCACGATAATCGCGTGCAAACTCCACAATTAATATACCGTTCTTTGCACTGAGCGCAATGAGAAGTATAATACCCACCTCGGTGTATATACTAACAGGAATGTCGGCTATCCAGCAACCCACTATTGCACCAAGCAGAGCTATAGGCACGCCCATTATTGCAGCTATAGGGCTTGTCCAGCTCTCATACTGGGCAGCAAGCACAAGAAAAGCCACGAGTATTGCAAGAGCAAATATAACAGTAGTGTTACTGCCTGCTACCTGTTCCTGATAGGCAACACCTGTCCATTCATAGCCAAACTCATCGCCAAGCTGCGCTTTGAACAGCGCAGCTACTTCGTCAATAACCTCGCCCGAGCTGAAACCTTGCGCCACATTGGCCGTAAGGGTGGCACTGTTATACATATTATAACGTACAAGCTGGTCGATACCGAGAATCTCTTCGGTTGTAATAAAGGTGCTGAAAGGGACCATTTGACCACTGTTGTTGGCAAGGCTCAGGTTCATAACATTCTCTATCACCTTTTGGCTACGCTCGCCTGCAGCCATCTTCACCTGCCATATGCGACCGAGCAGCACAAAATCGTTGACATATATTGCTCCCATATAATAGCTCAATGTCGATAGCACAGCACCCATATCAAGCCCCATAGAGATTGCCTTTTCGCGGTCGATATTAAGGAAATATTGTGGAACATCGGCCTCAAAGGAACTGTTTACCCCGGCAATGGCACTCTCGCGGTTGTAGTTATCGACAAGCGCATCTACAGCCTTCTGCATCTCGGTAAGGCCAAGAGCTTTGCGGTCTTCGAGTTGCAACTGCAAACCACCTACATTACCAATGCCTGGGATTGCGGGTGGAACAAAGGCAAAACACTGCGCCTCTTCAATCTCTACATAAGCCTGACGGTTGAAACGCTCTACCACAGCTGCTGCCGACTCGCTCTTTTTCTTGCGTTCGCTCCAATCTTTCAACACTACAAAGACACTTGCAGCATTACTTTGGCGACCGTTATTCATTATGCTGAAACCACTGATACAGATGTTTGTCTTAACCTCGGGATAGGCCGACACGATATCCTCGACCATTGCAGCAACAGCCTCGGTGCGGCTGAGCGAACTTGCAGGTGGCAACTGCACACTGACAATGAAATAACCATCGTCTTCATCGGGAATGAAGGTTGTGGGCCAATGGGTGAACATATACACTGCAAGTACAACCATCGCAACAAAGGATATGGCGGCAACCCACCACCTGCGCAAAAGAAAAGCGACACTGCTGTCATAAACTCTTTGAACAATATCATATCCCTTATTAAACCATGCGAAGCCTTTTTGCCCTCTGCTTGCTGTGGGACGTAACAATATAGCACTCAACGCAGGGGTGAGGGTGAGAGAGTTGAAGCCGCTCAACAGCGTTGCAGTGGCGATAGTCAATGCAAACTGCTTGTACAACTCGCCCGAGATACCACCAATCATAGTCGTTGGTATGAAAACAGCCATCATCACAAGCACCACGCCAATTATAGGACCTGTTATCTCATCCATAGCCTTTTCTGTAGCCTCGCGTGGCGAGAGTTTGCCTTCGTCGAGAATACGTGTTACATTCTCAACCACCACTATTGCATCGTCCACCACTATTGCAATAGCCAACACAAGACCAAAGAGCGTCAAGGTATTTATGGAGAAGCCAAGCAAAAGCATCACTGCCAACGTACCTATAAGCGAAACGGGGATTGTAAGACATGGGATGAGCGTTGCACGCCAGTTCTGCAGGAAAAGGAAGATAACGAATATCACCAATGCTGTTGTTTCGAGAAGGGTGAAAAGCACCTCTTCTATTGAACTGCGTACCACCTCTGTGGTATCGAGTGCTATCTGATACTGCACACCGGGAGGAAATGCCTCGGCAAGTTCTTCCATCCTTGCCTTGACAGCTTTTGAGACGGCAAGAGAACTTGAGCCCGGGGACTGATATATTGCAAGGGCTGCAGTGGGACGGCCCTGCAGACGCGACGATGACGAGTAGGTTTCACTACCAATCTCAATATTGGCAACATCGCGTAGATATAGCATCTCGACACCGTTGTTGCGTATCACTATATCACCAAACTGTGTGGCATCGCTGAGACGTCCTTGCACGTTCAGGGTATATTGGAAAGCGTTGTCGGCAGTAGCATCGAGTGTCTGGCCCACATAACCTGCCGATATGGCAAGGTTCTGACGGCTTATAGCCTGATATACCTCGGCAGGCGATATACCCCTTATGCGCATTGCTTCGGGGTCGAGCCACACGCGCATGGAGTATTTTCCGGCACCCATTATCTCGGCTCCACCAACGCCTGGCACGCGGGTAAGCTGATCGACAAGCTGCAGTTGTGCATAGTTGGAGAGATAGAGTTGGTTGTACTCCTCGTTGCCTGTAAGGGTGATGAAAAGCACTATGTTGGTCGATTGTTTCTGCACCACCACACCCTGCTGTGTAACCTCGCTTGGCAACGAATTGAGGGCTATATTAACTCTGTTCTGCACAAGCACGGTAGCCATATCAATGTCTGTACCCACCTCAAATGTGACAGTGAGCCTGTACGTGCCCGAAGATGATGATGTTGAGCTCATATACAACATACCATCAACACCATTCACCTGCTGTTCTATGGGGATACCTACTGTCTGTGCAATGGTCTCGGCATTGGCACCGGGATAGGTTGCTGTTACCTGCACCGTCGGAGGAGTTATCGAAGGATACTGGTCTATAGGCAACACAAAGAGCGACACGCCGCCTGCCACAAGAAGTAACAGCGATAATACTGTGGCAAAAATAGGACGTTCTATGAAAAATTTAGAAAATCTCATGACTTTTGGGTTTTATTGTTTCTCCATCATTGGCGTAACACTCATTCCGTTACGTACCTTGAGCAATGCTTTTGTTACATACCTGTCTGTTGGCTCAAGGCCATCAGTAACAAGACGCAGGGTATCATCGACAAGATTACCCACACTTATCCTGCGATATTCCACTTTGCTTGAATCGTTGACGACATAAAGATACTTGCCCAACTGGTCGGTACCTATAGAGGCATCACGCACAAGAACAGCATTCTTGACATCGTCGTAGGGCATCACCACACTTATGTAACTTCCCGGTTTTAGCATACCATCCTTGTTGGGAAGTTCGGCACGCACCTGCAGTGTTCCTGTTGAAAGGTTGACATCGGGAGCAAGATAATCTATCTTGGCTTCGCGCGTGAAGTATCTGCCGCCACCGGGGGTAAAGGTGATATTGCTTTGGTCGATATCGGATGCACCGCGTTGCATGCTTCGCAACCACTGCACATCACTTATATTGAAATAGGCATACATTATATCATCTTTATAGAGCGTGCACAGTTCCACCGGCGACATCTCACCTGAGACATACGATCCTACAGAATATTTGCGCAAGCCCACAACACCGCTTGCAGGAGCTTTCACATAGCAATAACCAAGTTTTGTTTTTGCCGTACTTAATGCGGCACGTGCGTTATCTATGGCAGCCTTGCTACTCTCGACCTTACTCTTGGCCTGCAACAGTTCTATCTGACTGACGGCATCACTGCCTATAGCCACCTTCATGCGTTCATAGCTGCTGACTGCATAGTCATACTCTGCCTGAGCTGTCTGCAATGCAGCTGTAGCTTGAGCTACAGCATTCTCATACAACGTTGGCTCGATGACAAAGAGCAAGTCGCCCTGTTTCACACGACCGCCCTCGGTGAAGTTACGTTTTATCACCGTGCCGTTCACACGCCCAACAACGGGGATTGTGGCATCGGCTGCAAGATAACCAGGGTATTCACGCGTAAGCATCACATCGCGCACTGTTGGCATTGCAACCTCTACAGGCATAGCACCACCCGACACCATTTTCTCACTCTCTTTGTGGCATGCCGTCATTGCAAGCACAGCCACCATAAATATAACCTTTTTCATTGCAAAAGAATTTACCAACCGCCGCCAAGGGCTTCGTATAGTTGAACAAGATAGACAAGTGATGCGCCGCGTGCCTGCACAAGATAGTCCTGGCAAGTAAAGAGGGAGCGTTGTGCATCAAGAACATTCTGATACTCCGTCAATCCCTGCTTATATAGCTCGAGCGAGAGGGCGAGAGTCTCTTCATCTTGATTCATAGCTTCGCGCAGTGTTACAATTTGCGCCACCGAATTTCGGTATTGCGACATAGCATTCTCAACCTCCTGCATGGCATTGAGCATAGTGCCATTGAATGATGCAATGCTTTGATCGAGTGAGGCACGCGCCTCACGGGTGGCATTGACACGTTCCATACCGCTGAAGATACTCCACTGAAGCGATGGGGCTATCTCCCATGTAAGACTCTTTGAACGAGGGAAATTTTTAAGCTTGTCGGATGTAAAACCTATTGAACCGGTGAGGAAGAGCGACGGGAACCAGTCGCGACGTGTAGCACCGAGCAGCGCAGCATTGGCCTCGACCTGACGTTCGGCTGCACGTATGTCGGGGCGACGGAGCAGTAGCGAGGCCGGCACACCAACCTCTATAGGTGCCATATATTCTGGCAAGGCATAACCCTCTTCGAGCCACCCTTCAAGTTCTTGCGGATATGTGCCGAGCAACACAGCCATTGCATTGCGGTAACTGTCGATAATAGCCTGCATTGCAGGTATCTTTGCCAACGTGTTATAATAGACACTGCGCGACTGCGACACGTCGAGTTTTGAGGCCAGGCCACTGTTATAACGCGACACCACAATGTCCATTATGGCGCGCTGCGACTCCACATTCCAACGTATGACCTGCATTTCGGCAAGCGACTGACGTAAAGAGAAATAGGTTATAGCCACATTGGCTACAAGCGACACCATTACGGCATTAAATTCCTCCTCGGTTGCCATAAACAACTGCTTCTGCGCCTTGGAGCGCATATATATTGAGCCAAACACGTCGGCCTGCCACGTCATGGATACCGCCGCAGAATATTCTCCTTCCCACGACTCACGATATAATGTCTGCGGACTGTTGCCGCTTGTTTTGGCGCGTTGCCAGCCCAAATTAAGATCAAAGGATGGCATAAGCCCGCTCTGCGCCTTACGCCATGTGGCGCGTGCCTTGCGGATGTTCTCGATAGCTCCAAGCGCCGAGTAATTATTCTTGCAGGCTGTGACAATAAGCGAATCGAGAAGCGGGTCCTCGAAATTGAGCCACCAAGTGTCATCGGGAGGCAGTGTCTGGTCAAAGAACTCGCCGTCGTTCCACCCTTGTGGTAACGGCTTTTCGAGATAGTTCTTGCCTTGCTGAGCTTTTGCGCCTATGCCACAGGCAAGAATAAACAGAAATAAAAAAGAACTCCTCATCATAAATGTTTACCTTTAGCAAGGAATAAACACTCTGACGAGGAGTTTGGTTGAGATGTTATGTATTTTCAACTGCAGGCCTATAACTGCACACCTGCAACGAGAGCTTCTTTTACTGTTTTACAGCAGGAATGCTATCTGCCACAACAGTTTCGGCAGGTGCAGGCTGTGATGCATCAACAACCTCTACCTGTTCTTTATTGAAGAATGGCAGTGGAGATGGTGCTCCCAAACATGCAAGAACATTGCCTAGCCACAAACCTGCAAGCACAACAACTACTGCCGACAATGAGATAAGCCACTTCAACCAAGTTGGGATAGATTTCTTTGCATATGGATCTCTGATTTTCAACTTAGGATATCGGGCAATATCTGTCAATGTTTCACCAAATGGAATGCTAATCTTTGAAGAAGCGTTGATAGCCCAGCCGTTGGCATTGAGCAGCGGAGCAATATTACGACGACGCAACTTCATCCATGCCATAACCATTGCCGGACCGGAAATACACATCATTATACCGATGAATATTCCAATATACTGCCACCATACAAAGCCTTTGAAACTATCCAAAATTCCAGCCAAAGCAGTACCTATCATTCCGACAGCCATACCTATAGCAGCAAATATACCGGCAAACTTAGCAATATCGAAAGGAGGAGTTGGTGCCTTATTCTCACCATCGGCAGGTTTGGCAGCAGGTGCCGCATTAATCTTGGCATTGGCATCCTTCATCATAGCAGCATCCTTATCGGCAGCTGTCTTGTTGATAAGGTTCTCTATAGTAGTAGCCATGCGACGGTAAGGCGACCAAAATGCTTGACCTATGCTGATTGGGTTATCAATAATCTTGGTGATAACAGCATCCCACATCTGTCCTTTGTTATCGAAGTATATTGCGTTCTTGCCGACAACGAGGTCGCCGATTTCACCTACGGTAACTGCTGCAACGATAGTCTGCTTTGCAGGGCTTGCTTTGGTTGTGCAATCACAATATACAAGATACATACCACTTGCAGGAGCCATAGTGTTATGCTTTGCCATATCTACAACCTGCATACACATGCGACACTCGCGCTGGTCTATGAGCAGACGACCGCTCTGGAATACAGCTTTTACACTCTTGTTTCTTGTATAGAAATCCTGGAAAGTAACGAAGTTACGGAGCAAACGATAGAAGTCGCGGTATATATGCATGAACTTATCTACCATATCAATGCCATCGGCAGTCTCTTTAAGCGCAAGATCCTGTGCTACCAAGTCGAGTAATGCCAACTTCTTGTCATCGGCAAGCATCTTCTTTATTGTATCAAGACCCAAAGCCTCAACCTCGCCACCCTTCTTGGCAGCTTTCCAAGCGTTGTATGCAGCAAAAGTAGCACCTATTGCAACCCAAGCCTCCTCGGTAAGCGCTTTCTCCTTTGGCTTAACGATAGAAATGAGGGTATTGAACTTCGATGCCCACGCAGGGTTTATTGCAGCATTGATATCCAATTCTGCTTTGCCTGTGATGCGTGCGATTGGATATGCAGCAATCTCGTCGGTCTTGCCTGTGAGATTTTCGGCACTTATGGCCTCAATAAGTGCAGTCTGCACATCAAGTTTCATAACGCTCTCGGGTGAGAACGATGCAAGCTTGGCACGAACGAAATAGTCTTTAACCTTGCTATCGAGAGCATTGTATGCTTCGATAGCCTTGTCGGTATCGGCACCATAAGGAGCCTCAACTGCAGCCTCGTTCCAAGCAAGATAATCGGCCAATGCCTGATAGAATTTCTCTATGAGTTCGGCATTAACACCGTTAGCACCGCTACGGTCAACAACGCTGCCCATAGTGCCAATGATTGCCGAAATAACAGCTGTTTCCTCGGCATCCTCGGGTGTCTGCTCGGTAATTACACCATCGCCATTGAAACGTGTCTTGGCAAAAATAGCTGTAATATCCTTGGTGTCGGCCAAAGAGATTACAGAACCATCTTTAGCAAGGTTAACAAGAATCTGCTTTGCCGAGTTGTATAGTTTCACACCATCAGCATTATCCTGATTGAACAAATCTATATCAACACTGTCGGCACCTTTAAGCAACATATCGGCATCTTTCACCACCGAGGTGAGCCACTGAGATGTAGCAATCACATCGCCTACGCGGATACGTCCGTCACAGTCGGTATCAATATATTTCAAGCTCTTCTCATCAATATCCAAGCCTGTTGTTGGACATGAAAGAACTGTCCACTTCTTTAGGTCGAGCTCGCCAAGATGGGCGATATCAGCACCTGTAGTAATCTTAACACGTGTAGAACCACCGATGTTGTCGTAGTTCCATGAATGTTTTTTTGTAGCCATAATCAGTTTTATAAGTCTTTTGTGTATGTGTTTTTCTTTTATTTCACTACAAGAAACACACCGGTTCTCACAATGATGCCGATGTGTTCATTTTTTATCTTACTCCTCGTCAAAGTCAAATTCATCATAACCGAAGTCCTCGTCCATATCCTCCTCGTCGGCATATTCGTAATCATCTTCCCAGTCGGCAAAGTCGGCAGCCAACATCTTGCGGTCATAGTTACGATGAACAAGCTCTTCGCGCTTGACAGCAGCCAGGCGGTTTGCCTCGCTGTTGAGCTCACCCCAAAGTATATCTTTAAGTTCCTGAATACCCTCACCTGTAGCCGCCGAAATGAATACATAAGGAACATCCTGGGGCAGATTCTCCGAAAGCATCTCTTTTAATTCCTCGTCGATGAGGTCGCACTTTGTTATTGCCAGCACACGCTGTTTATCGAGCATCTCGGGATTGAAAGTAGCAAGTTCATTGAGTAGCACTTCGTACTCCTTTTTGATGTCATCGGCCTCGGCAGGCACCATAAACAACAACAGGGAGTTACGTTCTATATGACGCAAGAAACGCAATCCCAGGCCTTTGCCCTGGCTTGCACCCTCTATGATACCCGGAATATCGGCCATAACGAACGACTTGTTGTCGCGATACGAAACGATACCAAGGTTAGGTTCGAGTGTTGTAAACGGATAGTTGGCAATCTTTGGTTTTGCCGCAGATACCGATGAAAGGAGTGTCGATTTACCTGCATTGGGGAAACCTACAAGACCCACATCGGCAAGTAGTTTCAACTCCAATGTAACTGTCATCTCCTGCATTGGCTCACCAGGTTGTGCAAAACGTGGTGCCTGGCGTGTAGGAGTTGCAAAGTGTACGTTTCCAAGACCGCCACGACCACCCTTGAGAAGTGTTACGAGCTGACCGTCTTCCATTACGTCGCATAGGAATTCTCCTGTCTCGGCGTTATATGCTACAGTACCGCAAGGTACATCAACTATTTTACTCTCTCCGTCGGCTCCGGTGCTCTTGTTTATTCCACCGTTCTGACCATTGCCGGCAAAAATATGACGTTGATACTTCAAGTGAAGCAGTGTCCAATAGTTACGGTTTCCACGCAGAATGATATCACCGCCCTTACCGCCGTCACCACCATCGGGACCACCGTTAGGTATATACTTCGCACGATGCAAATGTGCCATTCCACGTCCTCCGCGACCTGAACGACACACAATCTTTACATAATCTATAAAATTCGATTCTGCCATAATAAATAAAAATTTAAGACCCTCACGGGCTGTTAAACAAAAAAAATGATATCACTACTGCTTTACAAACAGTCTTATATAGCAAAAGTTGCCACTACCTTATAGCGACAACTCTGCGACGGGAGCATTTATGTTGCTCCCATTATCCTTAGATTTTATTGTCAATGGCAGCAACTATATCGGCAAAGATTCTGTCGAGATCACCAAGGCCATTAATATAGCAATGTTTTCCCTCATTCTTGTACCAATCTTTAAGAGGAGCAGTTTGCTGTGCATAAACAACAAGACGTTTCTTTATTGTCTCCTCGTTGTCATCGGCTCTGCCCGACTCCTCACCACGTTTCAGAAGACGTGTCATAAGTTCATCCTCGGGAACATCAAGTTCAATCATTGCTGTAACATCCTGACCACGCTGGGCTAGCATTGCCTTCAAAGCGTCGGCCTGCGCTATTGTACGTGGAAAACCGTCAAAAATAACACCATTGCCCGATGTCAAAGAATCGAGCTTTGAAGCCAAGATATCTACCATAAGAGCATCGGGAATGAGTTGACCATGGTCTATCAATGCTTTTGCAGTTTTTCCAAGTTCTGTACCTGCAGCAATCTCGCCACGCAACACATCACCTGTGGAGATATGGTTAAGGCCATACTTCTCAACAATTTTAGCACTCTGGGTGCCCTTGCCACTACCTGGCGCACCAAAAATAACTATATTAAGCATATATCTACGTATTAATTATTCCACTACATCGTACACATCGGGCAAGTTACGACCAAGACCGTCGTAATCGAGACCATAACCCAGAATAAACCTATCGGGGATAGAGAAAAGAGGGTATTTCACGTCAACATGCACCTGCATACATTCCGGTTTTACAAACAAAGAAGCCACCTCAACCGATGCCGGATTATGTTGTTTCAATGTCTCAAGCATTTTAGACATTGTGTAACCGGTGTCAACAATATCTTCCAGCACAATTACATCACGGCCCTCAATAGAGTGGGTTAGACCAATAAGTTCGCGAACCTTGCCGGTTGTCTCTGTTCCCTGATATGAAGAGAGTTTGACGAAAGATATTTCACACTCTATCTCAATATTCTTCAACAAGTCGGCAACAAACATAAAACTACCATTCAATACACCAAGAAACAATGGGCATTTTCCTGCATAGTCTTTATTTATCTGTGCCGCTATTCTTTTTACCTCTCTGTCAATCTCTTCGCGAGATATTGACAAAACGAATTCCCTATCGTGTACTTTAATTTTGGACATATCTGTTTAATAAAAATCCACTATTCTACACAAAACCCCATATTGGGGATAATTATCACAAAAATACAATAAAGTTCCGAAATACAAGATTTGTATGCATTTTTTTTAGTTTTCTACTATCAAAAAGAGTTATGAATTGCCTTTTAAGTAATTTTTAATAAGAAATTAAGAAACTATTTACTATCTTCGCAACAAATTAGAGTTTTTGCACCCATGGCAGAACTCTAAATCGAATGTATTATGAGAAAAGTACTGTTATTTTTATTGGCCCTTACCGTATTGCCACTCTGTGCGCAAACCGAGGTAAACACTTTCTTTTCGGGAGCAAATGAAGGAATAACATATTGTTTGCCCGACACCCGCATAGATATTACCGTAAAAGCGGCATGCATAACACGCACTCCCGGAGAGTTCAACCGATATGCCGAGAGATATCTGCGCGTAAACAATGCAATAACAGAGGCTGCAACACTTTGGGAGATTATCGAGGCCGATGTCACTACCAGCGGAAAGCCCAACAGTGAAAAGATGTACACCGTAAAACTAAACAACAGCTCGGCATGTAACATCAACCTTTGCAACAACGGTATAATAAAAAGCATCAACATAAAAGAGCAGGAAGAGTCAACCGCCAGCACCGACGTTTCCGTTACTTCGGGCAACCACATCGATGCCACACAGTTTATGACCGAGGAGATGCTTCAGGCCACATCAACAGCGAAACTTGCCGAGTTGACGGCAAAGGAGATATATGCCATCAGGGAGAGCAAACTTGCCATAACAAGAGGCCTATCCGAGAATATGCCAAAAGACGGACAGTCTATGCAACTGGTACTCAACGAGCTGGACAGACAGGAGAAAGCATTGACAGAGCTGTTCACCGGGCGCATCGACACCATATACAGCTCGCGTTCATACACAATAGAGCCAACAAAGGGAAACAACGCCACAAAAGCAGTGTTGTTCCGTTTCTCACGTAAGCTTGGTTTTGTTGACAAAGACGACCTTGCTGGCGAGCCTGTATATTACAATCTGCACGACATGAAAACAGTGCATATACCATCGGCCGAAGAGCTGGAGAAAAAGAAGATTCTCAAAAAAGAGGGTATATGCTACAACATTCCCGGAAAAGCTGAATTTTCACTTTTCACACGAAGCAAAAAGCTGTATAACGCCGAGATATACATTGCACAATTCGGCGTTACCGAGATATTGGCAAAAGAACTTTTTAACAAGAAAGCAACAACAAAGGTTCTTTTCAACACTGCGACAGGTGGAATTATAAGTATAGAAAAGTAACAATATAAAATATTAGAACAAGATGTTTGAAAACTTAAGCGAGCGTCTGGAACGCTCATTCAAGATACTTAAGGGTGAAGGACGCATTACCGAGGTAAACGTCGCCGAGACTCTTAAGGATGTACGCAAAGCGTTGCTCGACGCCGACGTAAACTACAAAGTAGCCAAGACCTTTACCGACACAGTAAAGAACAAGGCCATTGGACAGAACGTGCTCAACTCTATTCATCCAAGCCAGTTGATGGTGAAGATTGTACACGACGAGCTTACAACCCTTATGGGTGGCGAGACTGCCGAGATAAACTACGAAGGACACCCCGCGGTGATTCTTATGTCGGGTCTTCAAGGTAGCGGTAAAACAACATTCTCTTCAAAACTTGCCAACTACCTTAAGAAAAAGAAGAACCGTAACCCACTGTTGGTTGCATGCGACGTTTATCGCCCTGCAGCTATCGACCAGCTGAAGGTTTTGGGCGAGCAGATAGGAATACCTGTATATAGCGAGCCCGAAAGCAAAGACCCTGTTCAGATTGCACTCAATGCCATTAAAGAGGCAAAAGCAAAAAGCTATAACCTTGTAATCATCGATACCGCCGGCCGTCTTGCCGTTGACGAGGAGATGATGAACGAGATAGCAGCCATAAAAGAGGCTGTTAATCCAACAGAGACACTCTTTGTTGTTGACTCAATGACCGGTCAGGATGCTGTTAACACAGCCAAGGAGTTCAACGACCGCCTCGACTTCACCGGTGTTATCCTCACCAAGCTCGATGGCGATACACGCGGTGGTGCAGCTTTGTCAATACGCACCGTTGTGACCAAGCCTATCAAGTTCATCGGTACAGGTGAGAAGATGGAGGCTATAGACCAGTTCCACCCCAGTCGTATGGCCGACCGTATATTGGGTATGGGCGACGTTGTTTCACTTGTTGAGCGTGCGCAAGAGCAATTCGACGAGGAAGAGGCAAAGAAACTACAACGCAAGCTTGCACGCAACCAGTTCGACTTCAACGACTTCCTTGGACAGATTGAACAGATAAAGAAGATGGGTAACATAAAGGACCTTATGGCTATGATTCCGGGATTAGGAAAGGCTGTAAAGGACCTCGATATCGACGATAACGCATTCAAAGGCGTTGAAGCCATCATTCGTTCAATGACACCAAAGGAGCGTGCAAACCCCGATATCATCAACAACTCGCGTAAGGAGCGTATTGCAAGAGGTAGCGGCACAACAATGCAGGATGTGAACCGCCTGATGAAACAGTTCGAGCAGATACGCAAGACCATGAAAACCGTTGCGGGAGGCAAGATGGGTAACATTATGAACATGATGCCAAAGTTCAGACGATAAAACATTACAACAATGCAACTTATTGATGGGAAAGCCGTTGCGGCACAGATAAAAAAAGAGATTGCCGAAGAGGTAGAAAAGATTATTGCCAATGGTGGCAAACGCCCTCATCTGGCAGCAATTCTCGTTGGACACGACGGAGGCAGCGAGACATACGTTGCAAACAAAGTAAAGTCGTGCGAGGAGTGTGGATTTACATCTACACTGATACGTTATGAGTCAAGCATCAGCGAAGAGGAACTTCTCAACAAGGTTGAGGAACTGAACAACGACCCCGATGTTGACGGATTCATTGTACAGTTGCCACTTCCAAAGCATATCGACGAGCAGAAGATTACCGAGGCAATAGATTACCGCAAGGATGTTGACGGTTTTCACCCTGTAAATGCAGGTCGTCTGGCCATTGGATTACCATGTTTCCTTTCGGCAACACCAAACGGCATTATGGAACTGCTCGCACGATACAACATTGACACCAAAGGCAAGAAATGTGTTGTTCTGGGACGCAGCAACATCGTTGGCAAGCCAATGGCCAACCTGATGATGCAGAAGAGCACACCGGGCGATGCTACCGTAACAGTGTGCCACAGCCACACAGTGAACATTGCCGAAGAGTGTCGTCAGGCCGATATCATTATTGCGGCTCTTGGCCAGCCACACTTCCTTAAAGCAGATATGGTAAAAGAGGGTGCGGTGGTTATCGACGTGGGCACGACGCGCGTTCCCGATGCTACACGCAAGAGCGGATTCCGTCTGTGCGGTGATGTCGATTTCGACAATGTTGCACCAAAATGCTCATATATAACTCCTGTTCCGGGCGGTGTTGGCCCAATGACCATCGTATCGCTTATGAAGAATACCCTGCTTGCAGGAAAACGAGAAATCTACAAATAACACCTTGAGAGCAAGAGTAATCATAGCAATATTGCTGTTCTGCACTATGCCACATATAGCTTTGGCGCAGGACAGCAATACTTTTTTCCAACGTGCCAGAGTTATTTTCGCCGGCGACGTGATGCAGCACGCACAGCAGCTCGACGCAGCAAGGCTGGACGACGGCACATATAGCTACTCGCACTGGTATCGCCACATATCAAAGGAGATAAAAAGCAATGACCTTGCCATAGCAAACCTTGAGACACCCATATACAAGAACGGATTCAGCGGTTACCCTTCGTTCTGTGCCCCCGACAGTTTTCTTTATGCCATACGCGATGCAGGATTCAACGTTGTGCTCTTTGCCAACAACCACTGCTTCGACAAGGGCAAGAGAGGTGCTATGTACACACTCGACCTGCTCGACTCGTTGAACATTGCCCACTGCGGCGTATATCGCAATGCCGAGGAACGAGAAGAGCGCTACCCTCTTATAATGGAGAGCAACGGCATAAAGATTGCCATACTCAATTACACATACAGTACAAACGGCAACAACGTTCCAGAGCCTATGGTGGTGAACCTCATAGACAAGCCAACAATTGAAAACGACATATTCAAAGCAAAGAGCAAGGGAGCCGATGTTATTATCGCTTGCATGCATTGGGGCGACGAATATGTAAGGATTGCACCAAAAAGAGTTCAGGAGCTGAGCCATTGGCTCATAGAGAACGGTGTTGACCATATCATTGGTAACCACCCGCATATAATACAGCCAATAGAGATAAGGGAAAACCCCGACACCCCCGACCAACACACAGTGGCGTATTCTACCGGCAACCTGGTTTCAAACATGTCGCTACGCGGAACCGACGGCGGCATGATGGTGAGGATGGAACTGAGGAAAATAATGAACTACACACGCGTGGCAGTGCTCGAGTATATGCTCACTTGGATTGCACCAAAGAGAAGTAACGGAGAAAGAGATTTTACAATATTGCCTGCGTCTACAACGGAATGTCCGAAGGGGAGCTACGCACAAAACAGACTGCAACAGTTCCTTAACGATACAAGAGAACTTTTCAGGAATTACAATAAGGGGGAAATAAGAGAGTGGAAAAGCGACTCGGTTCGCATCACTCTTTGACAAAGCCAGAGCCACTCCAACGATAGGTAATATTCTTAAGCAGAGAACGCACCTTTTCGGCATCGTCGTTGTTCATATAATTGGGCATTGTATATTCTGCAACGACATAATTATCGGCTTCATTCAGTTTCAATGACACAAGATACATATCGCATATATCAAGAATCTTGCTGTCGGGAGTTGTGAAGAAATCGCGTATTGACGGAGCTGTAAAGAACTGCGATGCATCCAACAATCTCCAACTCTTGTCGTAGAAAGCTATGCGACTGTCGGTAGCTTCGGCCGAAACACTCTTCACCACACATATTATAAAACCACCTTTGAATGGCAAGAGTTTCATCTCCACAACCGACGAACCTGTGCTTTGCAACAGCAGATAGTCATTGGTGAGCACCTTGAGCGTTGACTTGCCTCCGAGAAGGTTTGTAACAGGATAGGACATTCCGGCATCAACCAGGTCTATGCAGTCGGCACGCGCATTGCGTGGCAGCAGAGGCAACACCTCATCGGGCGCGTCCATAAACAGAGTGCGCATATCCTGTGCTGCAGCAGTTGAGAACACACCGCACACAAATAGTAATATAAACAGCAATTTTCTCATTTCGAGCCCAAATATAAGAAGAATAATCCTATTAAAATCAAAACAATGTCAAAAGCTTTCTGTTTCAGGTTTTTCTCGTGCAACAGCAATGCACCAAAAGCAAACGAAACGACAACGCTTCCGCGTCTAATCATAGACACAACAGCTATTAGAGCACCATCCTGTGCCAAAGAGGAGAAATAGCAGAAATCGGCAAATCCCAAGAAAAGCGAAATCATGGGAATAGCCCAGCTCCAATGAAATTTCTTGCCACGTTGCGCAGATGAGAACAAATTCAACAGCACCCCCAAACAACCCATAAGCATGCACTGGTAGATATTGAACCACGACTGCACCAATATTGGTTCGAGCGAGCGCATAAGGTATTTGTCGTACAACGCACTGACAGCGCCGAACAGAGCGGCCAATGCCACAAACAACACCCAGCGATTAGAGGTAAAGTCTATACCCTCGCGTTTGCCACTACGGCTCAAAAGAAATACAGATACCACAGCAATGATGACACCTGTCCATTGATAGCCGTTCAGTGTCTCACCAAAAAGCAGCAACGCTCCAAGCAACACCAGCACAGGACGTGTCGATTGTATGGGCGACACAATGGTTATGGGAAGATGTTTTATGCCTATATATCCACACAGCCACGACGACAGCACGATGACAGCCTTAAGCAGAAGAAGCAGATGTGTGTGCAGCCCCACCTTGGGTACATAGAATGAACCGTCGGTTATTACTCCAAGATGCGATAACACTATAAACGGCGAGAAGAGCAGTGCCGAGAACAGAGTGTTAAGGAAAAGCACTGCTATGACAGAGTTATCTTTCAGCGAAACCTTTTTGAAGAAATCGTAGCAGCCAAGCAGTGCTGCCGACATAAAAGCAAGCGCAACCCACATCATAGGAACAACGATTCAGGATATTCAACACCCACAAGAAAGAGTGCCTCGCCCATTGCCGAGTCACCAGCCTCGCCACGCGCCTTGTTCTCGATGACAGCACGAAAACCGTCGAGAGTCATCTTGCCACGCCCCACGAGCAACAGTGTTCCCACTATGGCACGCACCATATTACGCAAGAAACGGTCGGCCTCAATCTCAAAGAGCCATTCATTCGCGGCCACCTGTCGCCATGCGGCATATGTTACCTTGCAGTTGTTTGTCTTTACATCGGTGTGTAGCTTGCTGAAGCTTGTGAAATCGGTATATTCATACAGTATCTCAGCTGCACGATTCATTGCGTCGAAATCGATGCCAGGCATAACACGACACGCATAACGCCTTGAGAAAGGACTCTTTGCCGTTATCACCCTGTAGTTATAGCGTCTCGACAGCGCATCGAAACGTGCGTGAGCATCATCTTTCACACGACGTATATTGTTCACCGCTATATCGGGAGGAAGAATTTTATTAAGTTTATATACCATCTGCTGCACATCGATTTCATTTGGGAAATCGGCATGTGCCACCATACACGAAGCATTGACACCGGCATCGGTGCGTCCCGCACCCACCAGAGAAACAGGCACACGTACCAGTTTGGCAAGAGCCTCTTCCATCACCTGCTGCACAGTAACGGCATTAGGCTGAACCTGCCAGCCATGATAGGCAGCACCATCGTATGAGAAATATATGAAATAGCGGAACATCACTTCTCGTTCTTGAGCATTAATATGTGGCAAGCCGCAAGAGCCGCTGTTTCGGTGCGCAGACGCGAATTGCCAAGACTCACCGGCTTGTAACCGGCCTCCATAGCCATTTTCACCTCCTCGGGGCTGAAGTCACCCTCGGGACCAATGAGCACCGTAGCATCGCAACCAGCCTGGTGTATATCCTTCAGCATATTCTTCTCACCATCGTAGCAGTGTGCTATATATTTCTCACCAGAGCGTTCCTGCGAGATAAACTTCTTGAAATCGACCATCTCATCGACCACAGGCTTGCTGTATTTTAAAGACTGCTTCATTGCCGATACCACAATACGCTCCACGCGTTCGGTCTTTATCACCTTACGTTCCGAGAAACGGCAGTTGACAAATGTAAGCGCATCAAGACCAATCTCGGTAGCCTTCTCGGCAAACCACTCTATGCGGTCCATATTCTTTGTTGGAGCAACAGCGATATGTATGTTTCCGTTCCACCCTTTTGGCATTGGAAGTACCTCCTTTGCCTCGACATAGCAATGCTTGCCGGCGATAGAGCTGATAACAGCCTTATACAGGTTTCCCTTGCCATCGGTTATCTCAAGTTCAGCACCTATAGAGAGGCGCAACACACGAAGAGCGTGAGCAGCCTCCTCTTCCGAGAGTTCCCAACGCTCCGCTATATCAGGTACATAAAATAGAGCCATCTTATTCTTCTTTTGTGTTTTTCATTTCTGCAGCACCCCTGTTATGACGCGAATCGATCTCCTCCTTTAGTTTCATCGCCAACTCATAGTTCTCATCTTTTACGGCATTTTCCATTGCTGCACGCAGTGTCCCCTCATCGGCAGCCGTAATGGGTATTGATATTGCACCATTCTGTTCGTCACGTATGCACATGCGGTTCAACAGCTCCTCGCTGATGAACACCGGAGCCTTCGCTCTCAATGCAATGGCTATTGCATCGCTGGTACGCGAATCGACACGCACACACTCCCCATCCTTTGCATAGTGCAGCACCGAATAGAAGGTTCCGTCATCGATGCGGTCTATCAGCACATACTGAAGCTCTATACCAAAAGCTGCCGTTAACGCCCCGAAGAGATCGTGCGTCAAAGGACGACCCACATCCACTCCGCGCATAGCAAAAGCAATGGCCTGCGCCTCGAGCATGCCCAAAGCAACAATTATTTTTCGCAGCCCATCCTTCTCCTGCAACACAAGCACATGGGCGCGATGGTCGGAAACCTTCGACATGATGTCGGAAACAACAAGTTCAACCATTTTTTATACTTTTCTCTTTAAAAACAAATGCAAACAGAACCGCTAACAGAAGCGAGTACCCTGCAAAGATACACCAAACTGTTGACCATCCCTCAAAATATAGCTGATTTTGTGTAAAAAAGTTTACTATCTCCTGTGCAACAATGATACCGATTGATGCACCAAGGCCATTTGTCATTAGCATAAACAAACCCTGCGCTCCCGAACGCATGCTCTCGGGTACCTCTTTATTTACAAATAGCGACCCCGAGATGTTGAAGAAATCGAATGCCACGCCATAGACAAGCATCGACATAATAAAGAAGAAAACACCCGGCACAGCAGGGTTACCCACAGCAAAGAACAAGAAACGAAGGACCCACGCTATCATAGCAAGCAGCATCACCCTCTTTATTCCATATTTGTTCAGAAAATACGGAATAAGAAGAATACACAGTGTCTCGGAAATCTGCGACAGAGATATAAGCACATTTGTGTGCTCCACAGCAAATGTACCCGCATATTCGGGGAAATCGCCAAAGCTACTTATATAAGGATTGGCATATCCGTTGGATATCTGCAACGCCACACCAAGAAGCATAGAGAAGATGAAAAACACCGCCATACGCTTTTTTGCGAAGAGCCTGAAGGCATCAAGACCGAAGACCGAAACAAGCGAACGTCTTTCGCCTGCACCGTTCACCGGACAATGCGGCAACGTCAACGAATAGAGAGCCAGCACACCGCCCCATATTGCCGAAGCAAAGAATTGGTTGTAGTTATTCTGAAAACCGGTATAATCGACAAGCAGCATAGAAACGATGAAACCCACCGTCCCAAATACACGTATAGTAGGAAAAGTCTTTACTGTATCGAGGCCGGCCCGTTCGAGGGAGGTATATGAGACCGAGTTCGACAGAGCAAGCGTAGGCATATAGAACGCCACACTCGCGGTATAGGTCCAGAAGATATCGTTGAACTCCACATCGTAGCCCTCCACCATACCTATATAGCCTGTTATGCACATAAACACAGCAGCCAAAGCATGGCAGAAAGCCAGCAGACGCTGCGCAGGAACCCATCGGTCGGCAACGACACCCATTACTGCCGGCATAAAGATAGAGACGATACCTTGCACCGAATAGAACCAGCCTATATTCATTCCAAGGCCATAACCACCAAGATAACGTCCCATAGAAGTGAGGTATGCACCCCAGATAGCAAACTGCAAGAAACTCAAAAGGACAAGCCTTAATTTCATATTAGAATTCTGCATAAAAGTATTGATTAGATATTATTACACAAACAGGAATTAATATCTAAACCGCCAAAAAGTAATTATGTTCACAAAGATTATCGGAAGACTATGTCGGTTATCACCTGCGCCTTCACAAACTCATTCAATTTATGCACAAGCGACTTACGGTTCATCAACAACTCATGACGCAACACCGAAGATGTCAGTGTTACGTAAAGTACCTGATTATGTATCTGAAGATTTTTAGTGTAGGACTGAACAGCAGGGCCAAGCACCTGCGACCATGCCTTTATGAGGCGATACTCGTTCAAAGGAGTCTCAAGCCCCTCTTCGCGACACATCGCACGCACAAGTTCTGCTATTGATTTTGTTTCTCCTCGTCTCATATTGTTGTTAAAAATGACACGACGCAACGCGTCACTTTACTTACTTTTCATTTTAGGACCCGGCTTTCCGAGTTTCCATATTCCACCTATGCAGTTCAACCACAGGGCAACGCTCATGACCAAGCACTCATTCCCGGCTCTTTATCAGTTGTGTTTCGCCACCTTTCACCTCAAAGAGCCTATACTCACCGTTTATATTCTCGAGTATTCCGTCGATATGCTCGCGGTTAACGTCGGTAATGAATATCTGCCCGAAATTCTCGCCCGAGACAAGAGATATTATCTGCTCTACCCTATAGCTGTCGAGCTTGTCGAATATATCATCAAGCAACAACAGCGGCGTCTCACCACCCTTACGACGAAGGAAGTCGAACTGAGCCAGCTTCAACGACACAAGATAACTCTTGTTCTGCCCCTGCGAACCCTCCTTCTTCAAAGGATAGCCATTCAGTTGCATAACCAACTCATCGCGATGCACACCCTTTGACGTGTGCCCCAGACGGCGGTCATCGCCACGCGAAGCAGCAAGCAATGCCGCAAGGTCATTTTCATCGAGATGTGAACGGTAGCGCAACGACACCTCCTCGCCACCGCCCACAATAGCATTGTGAAAAGAGGTAAATATAGGGATTAGTTCATCGGTGAACTGCTTACGACGCTCATGGATGAAGAGAGCCTCAACAACCATCATCTCCTCCATCAGCGACATCATATCAGCATCGGGTTCGCGTTCGCCACGCAACAGCACGTTACGCTGCTGCAACGCCCTGTTGTAACGTATAAGAGCATTAAGATACTCCTTGTCGTATTGCGATATTACAACATCCATAAAACGACGACGCTCCTCGCTGCCACCTGCTATGAGTTCGTTGTCGGCAGGCGACACCATAACAAGAGGTACAAATCCAATGTGGTCGGACAGACGCTCATAGGCTTTGCCATCTCTACGGAACTGTTTTTTCTCGGCACGCTTCAAGCCACACGAAATCTCGTTATCAATTCCGCTGTCTCCGGTGTATGTTCCCTGCAACATAAAGAAAGAAGCATCGTGAAAGATATTGCCATTATCGGACGGCGATATAGCACTCTTGCAGAACGACAGGTAATATACCGCATCGAGCAGATTAGTCTTGCCCATGCCATTGCTGCCTATGAAACAATTAATCTTTGGCGACAACGAGATGTTGACGTCGGCAAGATTCCTATAATTCAATATTGAGATACTATTCAGCTTCACCGTTACGATATTTTACTTTCACTCTGCGAAGATAATGAAAACAGAGCACAAAAACAGCAGGATTTGAAGATTTTATAACAGATATTGCAACAAGTTTTTTGAAAGAGTACGCAGAAAGAACACTCCCACTGCCTTGATGCAATACAAATAAAAATCCCCTGTTAAAGGACGAGGAAACATAATGTTTTCACAACGGAATAATCCTTATTGTGATTTATGCTCTGTTGAGCAATTGCGGGTGTGTTTTATATTTCAAAGATACAAATTCAAAAGCAAATCACAACATTAGACCACTTACAAAACAAAATCTTTTTTTTCTACAGGCATTAGGCTTGCCGCCTTACAGAACGAAAATCCAAAAAAAATCAGCTATAATTTTTCATCAACCAAGAATTTGATTACTTTTGCATTTTGTAAAATGCATATAATAAAATAAAAAATATAACTATGAGCAAGAAAGAAACAGAGAAACCAATTCTCGCAGATGAGGTACTCGGCAAGTCTGAGGCCTTCGTTATCGAACACAAAAACAAATTTTTGGGAGCAATCATTGCCATAATAGTAATTGTTGGCGGTTACCTTGCATACAACACTTTTGTTGCTGCGCCAAAAGAGGCTGAGGCTGCAAAGGCTATATTCAAGGCTGAACAGTATTTTGTTAACGGCGACCTTGAGACAGCTCTCAATGGTGACGGTGTAAATGCCGGTTTCCTTCAGGTTATTGAGGAGAACGGTGGCACAGACGCTGCAAACTTGGCATACGCATACGCAGGTATCTGCTACGCACAACAGCAGAACTTTGACGAGGCTATCAACTACCTTGAGAAATACAACGGCAATGACAAGATTGTTTCTCCTATGGTGAAATATGCTCTTGGCAACTGCTACGCATACAAAGAGAACATTGACAAGGCTATCAAGCTTGTGCTTGAGGCTGCTGAGGAGGCTAACAACATAACTGTAAGCCCCAAATGCTTGTTCGATGCTGCTGCAATGTATGAGAAACAAGGCAAGGCGGACAAGGCTATCGAGCTTTACAACAGAATAAAGAACGAATATCCTCAGGCTCCCGAAGCAGCAAACATTGACCGTTTCATCAACGCGAAGTAAAAAAACAACTTATATAACCTATACAGTCAAGACCGACCGGAGCAAACTCGGCCGGTCTTGATTGCAATAAAACAATACCATACTATGGCAACAGAACTAAAGAACCTCTCAAGCTACGACCCTACAACCACCCCCAACGGATGTGGCCGCAAAGTGGGCATTGTATATGCCGAGTGGAACGAAGAGATAACACACGCACTGCGCGATGGTGCGATAAAGACATTATGCGACAACGGCGTAGCAGCAGATGACATCACCGTCGCAAGCGTGCCGGGTAGTTTTGAACTAATATTTGGAGCATCGCAGATGGTAAAGAGCGGCAAATATGATGCCGTTATAGCCATTGGTTGCGTGATACGTGGCGATACACCTCACTTCGACTACATTTGCGAAGGCGTAACAGCCGGGTTGTCAAAGCTGAACGTGGAATATGACGTACCTGTAATCTTTGGTCTTATAACAACCAATAACCTATTACAGGCACAGGAGCGCAGCGGAGGTCGCCTTGGCAACAAAGGCGATGAATGTGCAGTAACTGCGCTACATATGATGGCGCAGTTCAAGAATTAATAACATTAGCTGCGAATGGTCGCACATTGTGCAGCGAAGTTACGCAGTGCGAGTCGCAACAAGCGAGTGTTATTGATGAAAGTCACAACATCAAAGATGATAGGAGTGTACATAGACGGCACTTGCTGTCAAGAGCAAAAGATGCCGGCACCAATAAAACAAATTCCCTCAAGGAGCTAGCTCCTTGAGGGAATTCTCTATTTATCAACTCATTATCTTACTTAAAGTATCTGTTATAAAGACCTTCGAAACCTTTTCCGTGACGAGCCTCATCCTTTGCCATCTCGTGTACAGTGTCGTGGATTGCATCGAGATTAAGTTCCTTCGCACGTTTTGCAATGCGGTACTTGTCGCTATTAGCCTCAGCCTCTGCATTCATACGCTTGTCGAGGTTTGTCTTTGTATCCCAAACACAGTCACCCAATAGCTCAGCGAACTTAGCTGCGTGCTCTGCCTCTTCCCATGCGTAACGCTTGAAAGCCTCAGCAATCTCGGGATAACCCTCGCGGTCGGCCTGACGGCTCATTGCCAAATACATACCTACCTCTGTACACTCACCAATGAAGTGGTTGTTCAAATCCTTGATCATC
Organism: Bacteroidaceae bacterium; assembly: GCA_045644465.1. Classification (GTDB taxonomy): domain Bacteria; phylum Bacteroidota; class Bacteroidia; order Bacteroidales; family Bacteroidaceae; genus HGM04593. The sequence continues at coordinate 4,713 of JAZRGV010000006.1, read as the reverse complement.
TCATCGTCGCAACCTTTTGCCACGCCAATAACATGCTCTTGAACAAACTGGATAGGACCTTCCTGCAACTCATTGAATTTCTCTGCCGGAACCTTACACATTGGACAACGCTCGGGAGCTGAATCACCTTCATGAATATAACCACATACTGAACAAATATACTTTTTCATAGTCGTAAAATTTAAATTGTTTTTAATTATCTTATTTATTATTTCTCTTTTTTATTTCTTTGAGCAATTAGGGCAAAGACCTTTCAGGTACAGTTGAGCATCGGTAATCTCAAGGCCATCGATACCCTCTACCATAGTGAGGAAATCCTTTTTAATCTTAAGGTCCATTATCTTTCCACATTTGTTACAGAGAAAGTGCGCATGGCTGCTACAATCACCGTCAAAGCAACGGAACGTGTCGTCAATGGTAAGCATCAATATCAAGCCGGCATCTACGAACAACTTGAGTGTGTTATATACCGTTGTCAAAGAGAGAGAACCAAGCTCGTCGCGCAATGCCTCATAAACAACCTCGGCTGTTGGATGCTGGCAACTGCTACGTACATACTCGAAGATTGCAAGACGCTGCACCGAGGGACGGATACCGGCCTTAATCAATTCTTCTTTAAGTTCTGCTCTTGAAACCATAATTACTTCTTTTTTTATTGTTTTCTGTATTTCATTTCTGAAATCATTGCAAATATATAATCGTTTTTATTACCATACAACTATTTCCCTGTTTTTTTTGTAAAAATTTTAAAAAAAATGAAAAAACGTCTGTTTTTATGGGTATGAAGGCATACCCGATTTTTATTTTTCGCTATAAAAGAGTAACTTCGCGACCAAGGTCGCGTTCAGGTGCTCCCACCTTGAGTCATCCTTTTTTACAAAAGAAGAATATAACCAAACAATATTCCTTTTTTACAAGGAACAAGGACGCAAGAAGCAACCAACCGAAAGAGGCCACATAGTATATACATTATAATATATAGGAATTTTGCTTTCAATAGATAACATAAGAGTTGACTTTGGTGGAACAAACCTGTTCCACGATGTCAGTTTCATAATAAACAAAAAGGACAGAATAGCCCTTGTGGGCAAGAACGGTGCCGGTAAAAGTACGCTGATGAAGATTATCGCCGGCATGCAGTCGCCGTCGGAAGGTTCTATTTCTAAACCAAAGGAGTTCACCATTGGTTACCTGCCCCAGGTGATGCATCACACCGACGGACGTACTGTATATGAAGAGACAGAACTAGCCTTTGCACATATACACGAGATGGAGACCAAGCTCGAGAAGATGAACAACGAGCTTGCCATGCGCGATGACTATGAGAGTGAAAGCTATCACGAGCTAATAGACAACTACACTCACCTGAATGAGCAATATACAATGATGGGTGGCAGCCACTATGAGGCAGAGATTGAACGTGCACTGCAAGGACTTGGCTTTAAGCGCGAGGACTTCACACGCCCTACAAGCGAGTTCAGCGGTGGATGGCGTATGCGCATTGAACTTGCAAAACTGTTGTTGCAACACCCTGATATTCTGCTACTCGACGAGCCTACAAACCACCTTGACATAGAGAGCATCCAATGGCTCGAGCAGTTCCTTGCACGCAGCAGTAATGCAGTGTTGCTGGTGAGCCACGACCGCGCATTCCTGAATGCTGTAACCAACAGAACCATAGAGATTTCTTGCGGACGAATATACGATTACAAATTGTCATATGACAAGTTTATGGAAAACCGCAAGGAGCGCCGCGAACAGCAGATACGAGCATATGAGAACCAGCAGAAAGAGATTGCCGACATAAAAGAGTTCATCGAACGTTTCCGCTACAAGCCAACAAAGGCCGTACAGGTGCAAAGCCGCATCAAACAGTTGGAAAAGATGGTCCCCATTGAGATTGACGAAGAGGACACAAGCCGTCTGCGACTGAAATTCGCACCGGCCACACGAAGCGGCAACTACCCTGTCATCTGCAACGACGTAAAAAAGAGTTTTGGTGCACACACCGTGTTCGAGGGTGTAAACTTCACAATAAACCGTGGAGAGAAGGTTGCCTTTGTGGGACGTAACGGAGAGGGAAAAACCACCATGGTGCGATGCATTCTGAATGAACTTGCCCACGATGGCGAGATTGTTATAGGACACAACGTGCAAACAGCCTACTTTGCACAACACGAAGCGCAACTGCTCGATGAGAACCTCACTGTGTTCCAGACCATTGACAACGTGGCTACAGGTGATATAAGACTGCGCATACGCGATATCTTGGGCGCGTTTATGTTTGGCGGAGAGGCTTCGGACAAGCCTGTAAAAGTTCTTTCAGGCGGTGAGCGTAGCCGTCTGGCTATGATACGTCTGTTACTGCGCCAGATGAACCTACTAATACTCGACGAGCCTACCAACCACCTTGATATGCAGTCGAAGGATGTTCTAAAGGAGGCTATACGCGATTTCGACGGAACAGTAATCATCGTGAGCCACGACCGCCAGTTCCTCGATGGGCTTGTAACCAAAGTTTATGAGTTCGGCGACGGCAAGGTGCGCGAACACCTTGGCGGAATATACGACTATCTTGCCACAAAGAATGCAAACAATATCAACGAGGCTCTTGCACAAGGCAAGCCGGCAACAGTGGCTGAGCCTCAGCAAAAGACGGTAAGCGAGAACCGCTTGAGTTACGAAGCCGAAAAACAGTTGCAGAAACAGCGACGCAAACTCGAGAAAATGGTAGAAGATGACGAGAAAGCAATAAACGAACTCGAGGGGGCCATTGCCGCCCTGGAAGCAGTGATGAGCACCGTTGAAGGCAGCACCGAAGAAAACTTCACGAAATATGCCTCGCTGAAGAAACAACTCGACGAAGCTGTAAGCCGTTGGGAAACCAACATGGTAAATCTAGAAGAACTAAACTGATATATAATAATGAAAAAATCAATCATCTGCATAGCTCTTGCCACAGCATTTGGAGCATGCACAACAAATGAAAAAATGGAATCAAGACTATTGGCTAACATGGATACCGCCTACGCGCCCGGAACCGACTTTTTCGAGTATGCTACAGGCGGATGGAGAAAGGCTAACCCCATCACCGATGAATACGCACGTTACGGACAGTTCGACGCCTTACGCGAGAATAATCGCGAACAGTTGAAAGAGCTTGTTCTTGAGCAGGCTGCAAAGAAGAGCGAGCCGGGAAGCAACGCACAAAAGGTGGGCGACCTTTATAATATGGTTATGGACAGCACACGCCGCAACAACGAGGGTGTTGCCCCTATAAAGCCATTGATTGAGGAGATTGCATCACTCAAGAACAGAAACGATATTGCACTTTTGCTGGCGAAGAATTGCCGTAGCGGCATAGGCGGTATGTTCGGCACAGGCATCGGCACCGACATAATGGATAGCAACAATAACCAACTTGGCATATACCAAGGCGGTATATCACTTCCCGAAAAGGAGTATTACAGTGACAGTGACGAGGTAGCCGAGAATATACGCACAAAGTTCCGCGAATATGTAGTGAATATGTTCAAGCTATACGGCTTCAGCGAAGAGGATGCACAGAAGAACATGGAGGCTGTAATGAAAATTGAGACACGCATTGCCGCAAAGCATCTGAGCCGCGTGGAGCGTCGCAATCCAATCAACAGCTACCATAAAATAACATTCGAGGAGCTTAAGAAACAGACTCCCGGATTCGATTGGGATGTATTCTACAACGCAGTGGGCATTAATGACATCAAAGAGCTTAATCTTGCACACCCCGAGGCTATCAAAGAGGCTATTGCCGTAATTAACGAGACACCGATGGATGAACTTATTGCATACCTGCAATGGAGAGCGATGCGTTCGACATCGAACGAGCTTAGCGATGATATCGAGACCGAGACTTTTGCCTTCTATGGAACAGTGTTGAGCGGCAAGAAAGTACAACAGCCACGATGGAAACGCGCTCTTAGCGCAGTAGATGGAGCATTGGGTGATATAATAGGTGAGCTTTACGTAGCCAAGCATTTCCCACCCGCAGCAAAAGAGCGTATGACACAACTTGTAAAGAATCTGCAGATTGCTTTAGGACAGCGCATCGACGCACAAGAGTGGATGAGCGATGTAACAAAGAAGGCAGCACACGAGAAACTGAACACATTCACCGTGAAGATTGGCTATCCCGACAAATGGGACGACTACAGCAAGCTTGTAATAGACCCTGCATTGAGTTATTATGAGACCTGCCGCAAGATGTCGGAGTTCGATTGGGACAAGCATGTAGAGGAGAAATGGGGCAAGCCTGTTGACCGCACAGAGTGGTTCATGACTCCACAGACCGTAAATGCATACTACAACCCTACGACAAACGAGATTTGCTTCCCTGCCGGAATTCTGCAATATCCTTTCTTTGACATGAACGAAGACGATGCATTCAATTACGGTGCTATCGGTGTGGTAATTGGCCACGAGATGACACACGGTTTCGACGACCAGGGCCGACAGTTTGACAAGGACGGTAACTTCGCAAACTGGTGGACAGACGAGGATGCACAGAAGTTCAACGAGCGCACACAGGTTATCGTAGATTTCTTTGACAAGATAGAGGTTCTTCCCGGCCTCAATGCAAACGGCAAGCTCACATTGGGCGAGAACATTGCCGACCACGGCGGTATCATGATCTCTTTGCAGGCATTCCGCAATGCCACAAAGGAGAGCCCGCTG
>JAZRGV010000005.1:0-1676 GCA_045644465.1 Bacteroidaceae bacterium | reverse complement strand
TTTTGCTCGTTCATAAAAAAGTTGTACCTTTGTTCCAAGATGAGTTGTACATCAATGCAAATCACGCAAGTATGTAGAAATCAGAACAGTTGCCAACTCATTACCTCGTTCTTGAACTTTCCGCATAAACTTTTTATTCTTAGCGGATTATGAGATTATTCCAAGAATATTTATTAAATTTGCGTAGCCGAATAAAAGCAGAACTATCGTCGGCTTTTGCGTGTTTACATAAATATTATGGGCAGTAACGAAAAAATAGACCGCTTCTCGTTCATGGCGGATACATTCCTTGTGGATAAGGTCGGCAGAGTGCGTCCGGCTACTCTGTGCAATTATATGTTGAGTTGTGCAGGTCGTCATGCCGAGGCGCGTGGCTTTGGTTCAACCGATTCGCTTGGATGGGTTTTGGCGCGTATGGCCTTGCATATCAAGCGTATTCCCCAATGGCGCGAGCGTTTCTTTGTCGAAACGTGGGTGCGTAATCTTTATCATGGATTTACCGACCGCTGCATACGTGTTGTTGATGAAGAGGGTGACGAGATAGTATCGATGCTTGCAACATTCGCCATGCTTGACCTTAAGACACGTTCATCGGTAGATTTGAATGGCGACATAGGTGTCCGCCTGAACGAATGTATCGAACCCGATGAGTCGTTGGCGATAAAGCGCATACCGGCAATCAATCGTACTGTTGTCGAAGAGATTTCTTTCAAGTATAAGCCGAAGTACAGCGATGTAGATATAAACGGACACATGAATAGCATACGTTATCTCGACCATATACTGGACTATCTTCCGCTGGAGTATATGAACACTCACAGTCTCACAGATTTTGTTGTTGCGTATATGAAAGAGGGCGATGCCACAGAAGAACTGACTTACGGAATAAAAGAGATAGAAGAAAACCAATATCTGGTACAGGTGACTAAAGAGAACGGAACAGTTGCATTGCGCAGCGAATTGAAATTTGCACCAATAGAATGATTATGGCAGATAGACAGAACGATAAGAATACAGAAAGAGGTACTGAACTTTTCAGCGAGTGCCTGGCGGCAATGATGTATTCCGACGAGGAGATACGTGAAACAATGTCGCCCGATGATGCTGAAGAGTATATTAAGTTACGCGATGGTTTGGTCGCGTCCGACGCTTCATGTGAAAGGGTTATAGGTGGTTATGGCAATGGTGATGAAGATGTTTTGCCGCTTGCTGCCGAGGATGCCGAAATATATAAGTGATAGAGTATAAATGACAAAGAATGTGTGAATGTCGTAATGCCGATGTTCATCATAGTCTCCTCATATTTTGTACCGCAAACAAAATAATTTGCTTAAAATAGTTTGTTTTTGCGGTTTTTTATATACCTTTGCAAACGAAAACAGAGCGGGATGTAGCTCAGCCCGGTTAGAGTACGCGTCTGGGGGGCGTGTGGTCGCTGGTTCGAATCCAGTCATCCCGACTTAGTTAAAACCTTGATAATTAAACGATTGTCAAGGTTTTTTTTGTTTTTGTATGCGAATTAAAACCATTAAAAAGGGTTACCTGGACAAAAAGTAGGATAATTAGAGTTGAAAAAACTCTTAGTGGACAAAAAGTAGGATGATTTCCTCAGCAGAGCGCGCTCTGCTGAGGAAATTCGCGTCTAATAATGTCTCATAATATATTCATCCAGCAGT
>JAZRGV010000004.1:0-14645 GCA_045644465.1 Bacteroidaceae bacterium | reverse complement strand
GGTAAGAAATCGCTCACTGAGCTTGATGATTTGCTCGAGAGTCTGAATCTTTCGTTTGGAACAGATATTTCAAAATATAAATTAGACAAAGAATAATTATGAGACATAAGAAATCTTTTAATCATTTGGGTCGTACTGCATCTCACAGAAATGCAATGCTTTCAAACATGGCAGTTTCTTTGATTATGCACAAAAGAATCACTACGACTCTAGCAAAGGCAAAGGAACTAAAGAAGTTCGTTGAGCCACTTATAACAAAATCAAAGGACGACACAACAAATTCTCGTCGTGTAGTATTCAGCTATCTCCAGAGCAAAGAGGCAGTTACCGAGTTGTTCAAGGAAATCTCAGTAAAGGTCGCAGAGCGTCCTGGTGGTTACACACGCATCATCAAGTTGGGTACACGTTTGGGTGACGCAGCCGAAATGTGTTTCATTGAGCTTGTTGATTACAACGAGAATATGGCTAAGACACAGGCGAAGAAGACACGCCGTCGTCGTTCTACAAAGAAGGTTGATGCTCCTGTAGCAGAGGCTACTGTTGCAACAGAAGAACCTACACCAGCCGTAGCTGAATAATAGAAATTACTTACTTAATAGATGTGAGAGGATATCGTGAGGTATCCTCTCATTTTTTTTTGTCTTTTATTAAAATAATTTAAAACTTGTGCGCGGTAATACGGAAATTTTTCTCTAAATTTGTAACGGATAATGTATTAACGTAACTCAATTTATATGCACAGAGTCGTAAAAATTTCTAAGGGATTGAATATCAATTTGAAAGGTGCTCCGGTTGCTGAGGTAACATCGGTTGAGGCGGCAAAGTATTATGCTTTGATGCCTGCTGATTTTACACGCGTTATTCCCAAGGTTGTTGTAAAACCCGAGGATAGCGTAAAGGCTGGCGAGCCATTGTTTGTTGATAAGGCAAATCCCGAATTGCAATTCGTTTCGCCCGTGAGCGGAAAGGTTGTAGCGGTTAACCGCGGTGAGAGAAGACGCGTTCTTAGCGTAGTAGTAGAGTCAGACGGTAAGTTTGAGTCAGTAGAGTACAAGGCAAAAGATGTCCTTTCGTTGACATCTGAAGAGGTTAAGACCGACCTGCTCAAGGCAGGTATGTTCGCATTTATGCGTCAAAGACCTTACGATGTAATCGCCAATCCAAGCGATGCACCACGTGCTATCTATGTCTCTGCATTCGATTCAAAGCCACTTGCAGTCGATTTCGAGATTGCCCTCAAAGGTAACGAGGATGATTTCCAGACAGGTCTTGATGCTCTGTCGCGCATCGCACCCGTTCATTTGGGTATCTGCGCTTGTCAGAAGTCAACAGCTTTGCTTGTTGCAAAGAATGTAACAACAACAATCTTCAAGGGTCCTCACCCTGCAGGTAATGTTGGTGTGCAGATCAACAAGACAGCTCCTGTAAACAAGGGCGAGATTGTTTGGACTATCGGTGCCGAAGAGGTAATCTTTATCGGTCGTCTGTTCAACAAGGGCAAAGTTGATTTTACACGTACAGTGGCTCTTGCCGGTAGCGAGGTTAAGAATCCTTCATACAGCAAGGTAATCCTTGGTGCACAGATTTCAACACTTGTTGAAGGTCGTTTGGAGAACAACTACGAACTCCGCATCATCGATGGTAACGTGTTGACAGGCAAGAAGAGTGCTGCAGACGGCTTCCTTGGAGCTTTCTCTACACAGATTACTGTTATCCCCGAGGTTATGGGCGGTGACGAACTCATAGGTTGGGCTGCTCCACGTTTTGGTATGTACAGCACAAGCCGTAGCTATTTCAGCTGGTTGTTCCCAAAACGCAAGTATGCTATCGATGCACGTATCAAGGGTGGCGAACGTCACATGATTATGTCAAACGAGTACGACAAGGTATTCCCAATGGATATCTATCCTGAGTATCTTATCAAGGCTATAATAACAGGCAATATCGACAAGATGGAGCAACTCGGTATCTACGAGGTTGCGCCCGAGGACTTTGCACTTTGCGAGTTTGTTGACTCATCAAAGCTTGAGTTGCAGCGCATAGTACGCGAAGGCTTGGACAAACTCCGTGCCGAGATGTGCTGATAAATACGAGGTCGGGCAAGTTTACTTGCCGGTGACCGAATTTTAATGCAAAATAAAATCCAATCGTATGAAATTTTTGAGAAATTATTTAGATAAAATCAAGCCCAACTTCGAAGAAGGTGGCAAGCTTCACGCTTTCCGCTCTCTGTTCGATGGTTTCGAGACATTCTTGTTCGTTCCCAACGACACAGCGAAGAATGGTGTCAACATTCATGATGCCATTGACAGCAAGCGCATCATGTCACTTGTGGTTATAGCCCTTATGCCTGCAATGTTGGTAGGTATGTATAATATCGGTTACCAGAATGCTCTTGCTGCAGGTGCTGTTGAAACTACAACATGGTTCAGCATGTTCCTTTATGGTCTTTTGGTAATGTTGCCAAAGATTGCAGTTTCTTACATTGTAGGTCTTGGTATCGAGTTTACCGTAGCACAGTGGAAGAACGAAGAAATCCACGAAGGTTTCCTTGTATCAGGTATTCTTATCCCAATGATTGTTCCTGTAGGTTGTCCATTGTGGATACTCGCTTTGGCTACAGCCTTTGCAGTTATCTTTGCAAAAGAGGTGTTTGGCGGTACAGGTATGAACATCGTTAACGTAGCATTGATTGCACGTGCGTTCATCTTCTTCGCCTATCCTTCTGTAATCTCAGGCGACAGCGTATGGGTTGCAACCGAGTCAATCTGTGGTCTTGGTTCAACTGTTGACGGTTACACATGTGCAACAGCTCTCCAGTATGTATCTTCGGGTGCAGCTCCTCTTGGTGCTGCAGGTGCAGAGCTCACAACATCCGAAATGCTCTTTGGTTTGATGCCGGGTTCAATAGGTGAAACAAGCGTCATAGCAATAGCTATTGGTGCTGTAATCCTTTTGTGGACAGGCGTTGCAAGCTGGAAGACAATGCTCAGCGTATTTGTCGGCGGCATCGTTATGCTTTTTGTATTCGGTGACAAGTTGCCCGAGCATATGCCTTTCTGGGAGCACCTTCTTCTTGGTGGTTTCTGCTTTGGTGCAGTGTTTATGGCTACCGACCCTGTTACATCGGCTCGTACCGAGTGTGGTAAATATATCTACGGTTTCGGTATCGGTGCAATGACAATATTGATTCGTGTCCTTAACCCCGGTTACCCCGAAGGTATGATGCTTGCAATATTGCTTATGAACGTAACAGCTCCATTTATCGATTATTGCGTAGTGCAGTCAAATGTGAATGCACGTGCAAAACGTCTAACCAAAAAGAATTAATAAGGATATGGCAGCAAATAAATATGTATGCAAAGTGTGCGGATACGTACACGAAGGCAAAGAAGCTCCAAGCACATGCCCTGTTTGTAAGGTTGGTGCTTCGGAATTTGAGGCTGTGAAAGAGGGTAAGAAAGGCCTTGACACAAACAGCGATGTTTATGCTATCATCTATTCAGCGGTAGTGGTTGTTATCGTTGCTTTCCTTTTGGCCGGTGTCTCTTCACTTTTGAAACCACGTCAGGATGACAATAAACGTCTTGACAAGAAAAAGCAGATACTTGCCTCTCTCAACATCAAGAATGTTCCTGATGCTGCAGCAGAGTATGACAGCGTAATCAAGAGCGATCCTATCATCAATGTATCAGGCGAAGTTGTTAAGGATAATGGCGGCTTCGAGGTTGCAAACGATGCAGTAGAGGATTCAAATCTTCCTCTTTATATTGCAGAAGTAGGCGGCGAAACTAAATATATCATACCTATGACAGGTAATGGTCTTTGGGGTGGTATCTGGGGTTATCTTGCTCTTAACGATGACTGCAACACCGTCTATGGCGTGTATTTCTCACATGCAAGTGAGACACCGGGTCTTGGTGCCGAGATTGCAAGCGACAAGTTCCAGGGACGTTTCCCCGGTAAGCAGGTAATCAAGGATGGCGAAGTTGCTCTGTCTATAGTAAAGAAGGTGCAGAACGACGCTGTTGAGGTAAATGCCATCTCAGGTGCAACAATCACATGTAACGGCGTAAACGCAATGTTGCACGACAAGATTGCTCCTTACAAGGCTTACCTTATGTCAAACGCAAATGTTGAATCAAAATAAATAGTGGAGGAATAAATATGGGACTTTTTTCTAAGAAAAATAAAGAGGCGCTCAACACTCCTCTGTTTAAGGAAAATCCTGTAACAGTGCAGGTGCTCGGTATCTGCTCGGCATTGGCTGTTACAAGCAAATTGGAGCCGGCTATTGTAATGGGTCTTTCTGTTACCATTATTGTGGCAATGGCAAACGTTATCATCTCTCTTATCCGTAATACCATTCCAATGCGTATCCGTATCATCATCCAGTTGGTAGTGGTAGCTGCGTTGGTAACATTGGTAAGTGAGATACTTAAGGCTTTTGCCTACGACGTTAGTGTACAGTTGTCGGTTTATATTGGTCTTATCATTACCAACTGTATTCTTATGGGACGCCTTGAGGCATTTGCAATGCAGAACAAACCTTGGCCTTCGTTCCTCGATGGTATAGGTAACGGTGTTGGTTATGCAATGATTCTGGTAATCGTAGCATTTTTCCGCGAATTGTTCGGTACAGGTGCGCTTCTTGGTATTCAGATTATACCACAGTGTGTTTACGATGCCGGTTATCTGAATAACGGTATGATGCTCATGACACCTGCAGCGTTCATTCTTATCGCTTGCATTGTATGGTTCCAGAGAGCAAAAGACAAGAGTTTACAAGAAAAATAATTTAGATACGGTAAAGAATAATAATTATGGAACATTTCATTAGTTTGCTTGTCCGTTCGGTTTTCGTGGACAATATGGTTTTTGCCTTCTTCCTTGGTATGTGTTCATACTTGGCTGTATCTAAAAGTGTAAAGACAGCTATCGGATTGGGTATTGCCGTTGTGTTTGTGCAGGTTATCACACTTCCCGTCAACTATCTGTTGCAGACAAAGGTTCTTGCTGCAGACGGTATTTTGGGAGTTGACTTGACCTTCCTTGCGTTTATCCTTTTCATTGCAGTTATCGCAGGTATCGTTCAGCTTGTTGAGATGATTGTAGAGCGTTTTGCTCCTGCACTCTATAACCAGTTGGGTATCTTCCTTCCTCTTATTGCCGTGAACTGTGCCATCATGGGTGGTTCACTCTTCATGCAGCAGAGAATAGGTCTTCCTGCCGACAATTCACAGGCTATCACATGCTTTGCCGACTCAATAGCATTTGCTATCGGTTCAGGTTTGGGCTGGATGGTAGCTATCGTGTTGTTTGCTGCAATTCGTGAGAAAATGGAGTACTGCAACGTTCCAAAGCCTTTGCGTGGTCTTGGTATAGCCTTTATAACCGTAGGTCTTATGGCTATGGCGTTCATGTGCTTCTCTGGTATTAAAATGTAATAATGTAAGGATATGAATACACAGTTGATTTTAGCAAGTATAGGTGTCTTCCTTGTAATAATCCTTTTGTTGGTTATTATCCTTCTGTTGGCAAAACGTTTCTTGTTGCCCGGTGGAAATATCAAGGTTAAGATTAATGGAGAAAAAGAGGTAGAGGTTGCTGCCGGTGGTGCTCTTTTGGGTACACTTGCCGAGAATGGTATCTTCTTGCCTTCTGCTTGTGGTGGTAAGGGCTCTTGTGGTCAGTGCAAGCTTCAGGTAACAGAGGGTGGTGGCGAGATTCTTCCTTCTGAAACAAGCCACTTCACACGTAAAGAGCAGCAGGCACATTGGCGTCTGGGCTGTCAGGTTAAGTGTAAGAACGATATGGAAATCAAGGTTCCCGAGTCTGTTATGGGCGTTAAGGAGTGGGAGTGCGAGGTTATCTCTAACAAGAACGTCGCTACCTTCATCAAGGAGTTTATCGTTGCATTGCCTCCGGGCGAGCACATGGACTTCGTTCCCGGTTCATATGCACAGATTAAGATTCCTGCATACGATATGACTTACGACAAGGATATCGACAAGGCACTCATCGGTGACGAGTATCTGCCTGCATGGGAGAAGTTCGGTTTGCTCGGCCTCAAGTGCAAGAACACCGAGGAGACAATCCGTGCCTACTCAATGGCCAACTATCCTGCCGAGGGCGACCGCATCATGCTTACAGTGCGTATAGCAACACCTCCTTTCAAGGCCGACCGTTCAGGCTTTATGGATGTACCTTGTGGTATTGCATCATCATATATCTTTACATTGAAGCCAGGTGATAAGGTTATCATGAGTGGCCCTTATGGTGACTTCCATCCAATCTTCGATTCTAAGAAAGAGATGATGTGGGTAGGTGGTGGTGCCGGTATGGCTCCTTTGCGTGCTCAGATTATGCACATGACAAAGACCCTCAAGACAACCGATCGCGTAATGACATATTTCTATGGTGCGCGTGCGTTGAACGAGGTGTTCTATCTCGAGGACTTCTTGCAGCTTGAGAAGGAATTCCCTAACTTTACATTCCACTTGGCGCTCGACCGTCCCGACCCTGCAGCCGATGCAGCAGGCGTTAAATATACCGCAGGTTTTGTACACCAGGTTATTTACGAGACATATCTTAAGGATCATGAGGCTCCCGAGGATATCGAATACTACATGTGTGGTCCTGGCCCAATGTCAAAGGCTGTTGTCAACATGCTTACCGACCTTGGCGTTGAGGAGAAGTCTATTATGTACGATAACTTCGGAGGTTAATAATACCGCCTGTAAATCAAAAAGCACTGCTTCAAACGAAGCAGTGCTTTTTGATTTAGGTAATAATATAGATGTTGACCCAACGTTTAAATGTCATGCTGAGCGAAGCCGAAGCATCTATTTAAAACACGGTTTGAGATCCAATGCCTTCGGCGATGTTGCTAATGCTCATTGTGAAATTAAAACAAGTTTTATTTCACTCGCTCAATCGCAACATTCACATACGTTCAGACGTGTTGTTGAGGGCTTGCCCGAAAAATGACAAGTTTGCGAAGAAAATGAGTCGCGGGTCAACAGCTATATTGTTGCTTTGATTTATCTCAACATTATTCCGTTGAATATCCTGCCCGAGTTTATCCCTAACCGACGTGCCGAGAAGAACTCCTCGTGTCGCGTGTATGTACAAATCCCCGTAACAGTGATATTCTCCTCTTTTATTCCGGTGTCAATCAACTGCAAACGGTTGGCTTCCCAAAGGTCGATATGCCATTTCTCTCCCTGTGTAGCAGGGTAGCGTTTTGCTATCTTTGTCATGGGAAAACCCGCTTCGGCAAAGTTGTCATATACCTCGTCGCCTACCTCAAAAGCCTCCTGGGATATGCCCGGTGCAATTATAGCCTTGATGTCGGCTGCTGTGCATCCATATCTGTTACACATTACTGTAATACACTCCTTTGCGATGTTTGCTACAGTGCCTCTCCAACCTGCGTGAACGGCAGCTACAACCCTTTGCTTGGCATCGTATAGCAGTATGGGGATGCAGTCGGCTGTAGATACTCCTATGCACGTCTGTGGCAGGTTGGTTATTATGGCGTCCATTCCATACAAAAGCCTTGCCTGCTCCTCGTGTGGCTGTTCGGCAAATTCATTGTCAATGCATATCACCTTGTTGCCGTGAGTCTGTCGTGGCAGAATAAGGTTTTTGTCTTCAATGCCAAGGAGGTTGCATAGCTCCATGCGGCATTCCGCAACGTGTTGTGCCGAGTCGCCGCAATAGTGCGTAATGTTGAACCCCGCATAATTGTCAGAGCCTTTTCCACGTAGCGTGGAGAAGGCTCTGATGCATTTGTTTGTTTCGTATTCAAGTATTCTCATTCTTACAGAACTTGCAATGCCTGCTCAATGTCGGCTATTATATCCTCAACATCCTCAATACCAACCGACAGACGTATCAAGTCGGGGTTGATGCCGGCCTCCTGCAACTGAGCATCGCTTAGCTGACGGTGAGTGTGGCTTGCGGGGTGCAGCACGCATGAACGGGCGTCTGCAACGTGAGTAACAATAGCAATGAACTTCAGGCTGTCCATGAAACGTATTGCATCCTCCTTGTTGCCTTCTACGGCAAACGCCATCACGCCGCAACCGCCGTTTGGTGTATATTTCTGTGCAAGGTCATAGTATTTGTCGCCCTCCAGGCCACTGTAGTTCACCCATTTTACTTTTGGGTGTGCTTTTAGGAATTCAGCAACCTTCTGTGCGTTAGAACAGTGGCGTGGCATACGCAGGTGCAATGTCTCCAAACCAAGGTTAAGCAAGAATGCATTCTGTGGCGACATCATTGCGCCAAGGTCGCGCATAACCTGTGACACCAGTTTTGTAATGTATGCAGCTCTTCCAAAGTTCTTTGTATATATCAGGCCGTGATAGCTCTCGTCAGGCTCTGTAAGGCATGTGAACTTGTCGTGCTGTGCCTCCCAGTCAAAGTTACCGCTGTCAATCACGGCACCGCCCACAGCAACAGCATGTCCGTCCATATATTTTGTTGTAGAGTGCGTTACAATGTCGGCACCCCACTCAATAGGGCGGCAGTTGATAGGTGTGGCAAAAGTGTTGTCGATGATGAGAGGCACACCGTTTTTGTGTGCAATGGCAGCAAATTTCTCAATATCGAGAACATTTGCTCCCGGGTTTGAAATAGTCTCGCCAAAGAGAGCCTTGGTGTTGGGGCGGAATGCTTTTTCAATCTCTTCGGCCGAGGCGTCGGCATCAATGAATGTAACCTCAATGCCCATCTTCTTCAGTGTAACGGCAAAAAGGTTGTATGTTCCGCCATATATTGTTGTAGCCGAAACAAAGTGGTCGCCAGCCTGGCAAATGTTGAGTATTGCATAGAAGTTTGCAGCCTGTCCCGATGATGTCATTACTGCACCGACGCCGCCTTCAAGTGCCGCAATCTTTGCACCCACGGCGTCAACTGTAGGATTCTGCAAACGGCTGTAGAAATAGCCTGAATCCTCAAGGTCAAAGAGGCGCGCCATCTGCTCGCTTGTCTCATACTTGAATGTTGTACTCTGGAATATGGGCAACACGCGTGCTTCGCCTTTCTTTGGTTGCCAACCACCCTGTATGCAAATAGTTCCTATATTCTGTTTCTTTGTCATGGTCTTTGTTTTTTTTTATTAAATTATTGCGAATATAATATTATTAGTTGTAAAAAGGTGTTTGCGTTATTGATTTTTTTATTTTTTGCACTTTTTTTATGTTAAATATATATATAATTATATATTTATCGTGAAAATTCATTAATTTTACACGCTTAATATCGAACAAAAATAAAACAAAATAATTATGAAAAAACTATTTAAAACTTTGTTGTTGTCAATGCTTTTGTTGCTTGGTGCAGCAGATGCAATGGCAGAGTTTCAGAATGGTAAGGTCTATCGTATTGTCTGCAGTGGAACACCTTCTGTTTCATTGGGTGCTAATGGTCTTTCAGATGTTGTTGCAGCTTCGACAAGTGAAACAGATAAAGCGCAGCAATGGTATGTTACAGTGAGTGGAAGTAATTATACTTTCCGTTCTCTTGCTACCGGACGTTATCTTAAGGGTAATAATGGTACATCCGAAGGGTGGACCTTGACAGAGAATGCTAATAATATTACTGTAACATCAGTGAATGGCAATTATTGTTTACGTGGTGCTTCGCATTCAAATTACTATGGATATATGCACAAGGACGGTAGCAATAATATTGTAAGTTGGGAGAATAGTGCAGCCAACTCTCAGTGGACTTCTGTTGAGGTCTCTTATTCTGATGCCGACCTTCAGTCCATTTGGGACGAGATTGAAACATTCGTTCTATCCGAGAGTACTATTAAAGGCTATGAGGAAAAGTTGTTGGCAATCTTTACCGACAAGGCTTGTACAGAGTTGAACTCAACATATAAATCAAAAAGTGTTAGTCAGATAGAGGCGGATGCAAATTACAAGGCTCTTCCTACAACATTGCAGGAAATGGTGCTCAAAGTAAAGAACGACGATTGGAGCGAGGACAATGCTTTCGATGTTAAACTACGGTGGGATAGTGACTATGCCAAGAAGTTCCGTGTACAGATGTACGAACCTTACAGTATAGAGGGTGAGATTACAAGTTACTTGCGTATAAATGCACATTGTAATATGGATAATCCAACCGGTATCTATGCCAATAATCGTAAGAATGTCTATATTATGGTAGAGGGCGAGATTAAGGAAGGTGCAGAACTTTGGGTTGCCCATCAAACAGGCTTTGGTGCTACCGAATACTACAATAATGCTTCTTATACCCAGTTGCGTGAGGGTTTGAACGTGGTTCCTTATTTTAACGATATAAGCTCTTTGTGGATAAATTATGTTGTTCATACGTATAATGCAGATGGTGCTACAATCGCGGAAAAATTTCCACATAAGATTCGTGACTACAAGCCTTTGAAGATACACATCGAGGGTGGTTACATAAATGGTTACTATAATGCAATCGGCGACTTCCGCGCAGCCGATTCCGGCACTGAAAATCTTTGGGGTGAGGTAGATAACGACGACGATTGGAACTACTACATGGAACGTGCTCCACTTGACGGTATCGACGGTCGTCCTAACCGCGATTTCCCTTTGCTTGCTCATCGTCAGACATTGCTTTTCCCACTTGGTCCAGTTGTGGATGACAGCAATGTTCTACGTGCGGGTTTGTATCATCGTATTCTTCAAGGTGTTGCTGTTCCATCTACACCCAACTGTTACAATGGCAACGGTAATGGCTTCGGAAACTATCCCGGTATGGGACTCAGTACCTCAAATGGTAAAATCAATATCATGCTCGAGGCTTGGGACAGAATCATGTACTCTGAACTTGCAAGCATGGGTCTTGTGAGCAAGAATACAATGAATAAGATGAATGCTCTCTATCCACGCTGGAGAAATAATGGCACTCCGGCTGAAATATATAATTATGGCAGTGCTACAATAAATGGTAAAACTCAAACATATCAAGAGTTCTGTCAAGGTGTCGATTATAGCGAATACTTCAATCATCATGGTTGCGGTGTTGGTTGGCCTAACGGTTACATGACTGGTGGCTGGCGTGTAACAGCCTATCACTACGAAACAATGAGCGGTGTTATATGTACCATTGCCAACGAGCACGGCTCGACTTGGGGACCTGCTCACGAGATTGGACACCAGCACCAATCAATCTTCAATCTTAACGGGCAGACCGAGGTTACAAATAACTTCTTTGCTAACGTTGCGGTTTGGTATATGGGTATGGGTACATCGCGTTACGATGGTAGTCAGGGTTCTTTGGATAGTGTACTCAGTGCTTTCAATACCGAGGGCAACGACATTTATACCAACAACATCTGGGCGCTGACTCATCTCTATTACCGCTTGTGGCTCTACTACCACCTGGCTGGTAACAACACGCAGTTCTGGCCACGTCTGTTCGAACTTTGTCGTCAAGTACCCATTGAAAACGGCACTCAAATCAGTGGCGAGACATCATTACTCCGTTTCTATCAGCATGCCTGTGATGCAGCCGGTGAGGATTTGACTGAATTCTTCCGCGCTCATGGCTTCTTTGAGGTTATGGACAATCGTGAAGTCGGTGATTACTATTCTGCTGTATACAACGTTACACAGGAACAGATTGATGCTGCCATAAAAAGTGTAAAGGATAAGAACTATCCTGTAAACTATGCAGCTCTGCTCATCAATGACGGTACAAGTGAAACAACATTCAAGCACGATGGCAAAACAAGACGTAGCTTGTGGGATGGCAATGCAACAGCCGAGTTCGGTTCTGTAAATGACTTTATCAGCGGTGATGTTGATGTCACAACAAACTATAATGCCCAATTGAACTCTGATGGCTCTATCACAATGACTGGCGGCGAGGGCGGTGTCGGCTTCCTTATGTTCAATGAGAACGGTGAACTTGTGGCGTTCAGCAACAAGCCTACATTCAAGTTGAGCAAGGAGGCCAAAGAACTGTATGAAAGTAAAGGTGAGTCAGCGATAGTTGTTGTCAATGCCGATAACGAAATTATCAGACTTGGAGAAGAAATTATCCCCGACCCGGAAGTTTCTGTGAGATGTACCGTAAGCGTTTCTTCCGACCCTGCAACGTCAGGAAATGCATATGTTAATGGCAGCTCAACAGCCACCGTAGATGCCGGTTCGACAGTAACGTTGACCGCAACACCATATAGTAGTGATTATAAATTCGATGGATGGTATTTGAATGGCACGTTGGTAAATACAAATTCACCATATAACCCTACAGTCACAAGTGATGTTGCTTATGTTGCCCGTTTCAGTAAAGAGACAGGGCAACCGGCAACAAATACAGTAAGCGTAAAGGCCGAACCTGCAGAGGGAGGTACAGCAACCGTTGATGGTAAAGAATCAGTTACCATAGAATATGAGGGTTATTATGTGATCTTGAATGCAACAGCAAACGACGGTTATAATTTCGATGGATGGTACTTGAATGGTGAGTTGGTTTCTGGCAATTCAAGCTGTGTCCGAGAAACACTGTCAGGTGAAACATATATTGCTAAGTTCAGTAAAGAAGGCGGTGTTGAACCCGAGCCAGGGCAACCTGCGCAGGAGAGCGGTTACTATTACCTTGTAAGTAGAGCAACCAGCCGTCACGAGTATCTTTATAACAATGCATTTCATACAGACAATAGTTCTTGTATTACCCTGCAGTCCGATAAAGCCGTCAGCACGAATAATGGTATTTGGTACATCACTTTCAACGATAACAATACATTGAGTGTAAAGAACGGTGATGGTAAACCAGTTGTTGTTGCTGGTAGCGAGGGAACCTCTCCTACCGCATGTGACAAACTTACTATTGGACAAACAATTGAAGCTGAAGGCTATACATACTATTATTTTACAAATGGACTAAACTGTTCAGACAGTGGTCAAAACCATTTCAAGATTAGCGGTGTCAATTTTGTTACTACATGGGCAGGGCACCCTGAAGCGACGGACTGTCAATGGCGTCTTGAGTCTGTTGATATGAAAGGCAAGAGCATATACGATGTAGAAATAAACGACCCTAATGTTTATGTGGAATATACCAACGGAACAAATACCGAATATGCATATCATGGCGGTTTCTTTATTACCGACGGTGCAATTGACGAAAGCAAATTGGCAGTTCAAGGTAACGCTGGTGCTACAGCTGTTGTTGACGGCAATGTAATTAGGGTTGTCGAAGAACCGGAAAATCCATCAGGATTGGATAAAACAGCTTTGCGAGAACTCATTGCTGACATGCAGTCTTTGCTTGGCGAGGTTGCCGACAAGACAACTTCTGAAACTCCCCTTGCATTGCAGTGTAATGATGCAAATGCACCTTATTATATCTATTGTAATGCTCCGGGAGCTTCCAATTATTACGGGGGTGACAATAGTGGTGTTGCGGCAATGCTTGATGTCGATGAAAACGGAGGGCCTATAAACTCTACTCACTTGCATACGACTTATTACGGAAATAGTCACGATGATGATCTTGACCACTATCTGCGTGTGGATATGGGAAAAAACGTGGCTTTGGAGTCATTCAAGTTTGCGTACATTTCTCGTGCCGGCAATACAAATAACTCGCCGACGAAAATACTTGTTGAGGGATGTAACGACTTGGAAAAAGGCGATTTTGAGGAGATTGCAACTATTACCGATGCAAATATGAGCGCTGTCTCATATCAATCAGGCGTAATAACAAATGGCAAAGCCTATCGTTATGTACGTTTAATGGTAAAGGAAACGTTAATGAATGATATGTATAATGGTCATCCATACTTTGTATTAAGTCATTTCGAAATGACAGCATGCAAGACTGTTGCCTTGAAAGATGAATTTGCATCGCCAAATCTCTCTTTATCAACATTACTTGACGCGAATAATAAAATGGTCGACGCCGAGAATGTTGTTAATGATTCTTATGTTACACAGCCTGTTTATGATTCGACTCTTGGAGATTTGCAAGCAGCATACAATGCTCTGAACCTTGCTAAACAATTGGAGGATATTCCTGTTGTTATAACAACCGATGTTAATAAGCCCGTTCTTTATAAGATTAAGATTAACCGCAGTGCTACCACTGTTCTTGAATATGATGGTGCTACTGCCGATGCAACAAAACAGGTTGCCGTTGTTGAAAATGTCGAGACCAGGTATCAGGCTTGGTACTTTATGCAGGGAACAGATGCTGATAGCAATGATGATATTCTTATCCTGCCTTACTGGAACGAGGGTGCGGCAAATACCACATTAAGACTTGGTGCCGCTTCAACAAGCAATAACAAGGCTGCAGTTTGGGCCGTAGAAAGTGGTGATGCAAACAAGACCAAACAGAATTGGTATATAACCTTTGATGCCGGAAATACCGCCGAGGGCTGGTGGAATATACGTCCCGAGGGTAAGGATAACTATTTCAGCAACAACGGTGGTGTCGGTAATAAGATGGGCTTCTGGAATAGTTCAAGCGATGATGGTTCCGAGTTCCAGTTTGTTCTTGACGAAACAGATTATTCTATACCTAATTCTTATTATGAACTCAAGCGTTTGCAACAAGAGTGTGGCGGTGAAAAGTCTTGGGGACCAAAGATTGGACAATATACCGAGCTAACAGCTAAAGCGTTCAAT
>JAZRGV010000003.1:0-1916 GCA_045644465.1 Bacteroidaceae bacterium | reverse complement strand
CAGATTGATATAGAAAAAAGTAATACTACCGACTGCGCAACAACAGAACAGATATATGATGTTCAAAAGGTTGACAAACAGCCGAAATTCCCCGGTGGAACAACTTCGTTGCAGAGTTATATAAACAGGAGCCTTCAATATTCACAGATATCCCGTAAAAACAACTCACAAGGTCGTGTGATAGTACGTTTTATTATAGATAGCAATGGAATAGTTATAAGCCCTCAGGTTGTTAGAAGCTCTGGTGATTTCTATCTTGACATGGAGGCTGTTCGCGTTATAGAGTCTATGCCCAAATGGAAACCGGGTAAGCATAAGGGAAAACCTATATGCGTATATTTTACAATGCCTATAGTGTTTAGCTTAAAGTGATTTATGAAAAAAATATTAGTTATAAATGGTCCTAACCTGAATATGTTGGGATTGCGTGAGCCTGCGCTCTACGGCGCGCAGAATTTTGAGGCGTTACAGGCTTTTATACGTTCGTCTGCCGAGGCTCTTGGGCTTGATGTGGAGTTGTTCCAGTCGAATCATGAGGGCGTGATTGTAGATAAGATTCAGGCTGCATACGGTGTGTTCGACGGTATATTGATTAATCCTGCGGCATACACCCACACGAGTGTGGCTATACTTGATGCTCTCAAGGCAGTGGCTCTGCCTACAGTAGAAGTTCATTTAACCGATATTTCCACACGCGAGGATTTCCGCAAGTTCTCTTTCGTGTCGCTATATGCCCAAAAGACTATCTGTGGCAAGGGGTTCGATGGCTATAAAGAGGGCTTGGAGTATTTGGCGGAATTGTAAAATGAATATTAGGTTTCATCAGTTCTTACGCGATTGGTCACTGCCCATTGCTATGGGCAGTGGTGTGGTGATGTATCTGCTTTATGTCAATATACCGCTGTTTGACAACACGCACGCATTGGCTGCCGATATTGTATCATTTGTTCAGCCGGGGCTTATCTTCTCAATGCTTTTTGTGACTTTTTGTAAAGTACGCATAAAGGAGCTGAAGCCTGCAAAGTGGCACTTGGGGCTGTTGCTGTTTCAAATCGTATCATTTGTTGTGCTCTCTTTGTTGATAGCTTTGTTAAAGGATATGGAGCTTGTAACAAAGGTGTTGCTTGAGTCGGCAATGATGTGCTTGATGTGTCCTACTGCTACGGCGGCAGCTGTTATAACAGCAAAGCTCGGCGGAAACTCGGCATCGCTTATCTCATATACGATGCAGATAAATATAGCTGTGGCACTTGTCGCTCCGTTGTTTCTTGCCTTCTCGCATCCTGTAGAGGGAATGTCGCTCACTTCGTCGTTTATACTCATACTGGCAAAAGTTTTCCCTCTTTTGTTGTGTCCACTTATATGTGCAGAACTATTACGCAATTTCTTGCCGGGAGTACATAAACTGCTCGTTACCAAATGGCGTAATATGCCGTTTTATTTGTGGCTTGTTGCCCTGTCGCTTGCTATTGCAATGACATCACGTGCTATAGCGCATAGTAACCTCTCGCTTGTTGTTATGGCAGGGATAGCGGCTGTGTCGCTGGTGTGTTGTTTGGCGCAGTTTGCTTTTGGCCGTTTCATTGGTGCGCGTAATGGCGAGATTATCACCGGTGGCCAGTCGCTCGGGCAAAAGAATACCGTCTTTGCCATTTGGTTTGCATATACTTTTCTTACTCCTGTTACAGCCATTGCCGGTGGTTTTTATTCTTTATGGCACAATCTTGTAAATACCTGGCAACTGTATAGGTATAATCATAAAAAAGCCGAGTGATATGAAGTGAACCCCAAAAGTTAGACAAAAAACTTTTGGGGTTCATTTCATGAGTAAGAAACACGATCGTTCAGCATTGCTAAAATACATGCATATGCTTAAAGATGGTTATTCCATCAATTACATTCACAGCAAGTATGGT
>JAZRGV010000002.1:0-1529 GCA_045644465.1 Bacteroidaceae bacterium | reverse complement strand
ATTCCGTGTAAGCAGATGGCTCCTGTGTTAAAGAAATTAAATGCCGAAATGCAAGGCAAAGCATTCATTAAGTTTGTGGATGTGTGGAAGTATTACGATGCGGCAGCAAATGTGCCGATACAACTCATTCCAACACAAGTGTTCTTTAATGCCGACGGAACGTCCTACATACCAAGCGACACATTAAAAAAACAGATTGGCGGCTTTAAGTTTTATAACGGCTTTACCCTTCACGAAGGCGGTTTGACCGAAGCACAGATGAGGGCGATTTTAAAAGAGATGGGAGTCGAGTAAATGGTAGATAGTTGGCTTACACAAATAGCTGAAACCATCAGCAAGAATATGTGGCTGGCTCCCGTGCTGGCTCTCGTTGCAGGCATTTTGACTTCAATAACACCTTGTGCTCTTTCAAGTGTTCCACTCATTGTTGGTTACGTAAGCGGTGTTGGTGAGAAGAATGCCAAGAAAGCATTTGCCTATTCTGCGGTGTTTTCAATAGGAACGGCGGTGACATTTGTCACACTGGGCATTATTGCAACATCAGCAGGCAGGTTGATGGGGACATCTTCGTCTACATGGTATGTCCTTCTTGGTGTGCTGATGATGTTAATGGCTTTACAGACTTGGGAGATATTCAACTTTATTCCATCTACTAACCTGTTATCCAAAAGTCGCAAACGAGGTTTTATCGGTGCATTCATTGCGGGGGTTTTAGGCGGTGTGTTTTCCTCGCCTTGTTCAACCCCTGTGCTGATTGCTCTGCTGGCTATTGTTGCTGGTGAAGGCAATTTGCTTTGGGGCATCTTATTGATGCTTCTCTATTCTATCGGCCACAGTGTTCTCGTGATGGTAGCAGGTACTTCAATAGGTTTTGTTCAAAAGATAAATAATAACGAACGGTATAAGACCGCCGCGAAGGCCTTGAAGTTTACAATGGGTATCGCTATCCTGCTCATTGGTTTTTATATGTTTTGGTTAGCATTCTAAACTATTTTTTGGAGGTTATCATTATGGCTCTGTTTAATTTTGGGAAGAAAGAAAAAGAGAAAACGCCCGCTTGTGCTTGTAACTGTGGATGTCCTACATCGGAAGTTGCCGAAAACAGGAATGACTGCTGTGGTGAGGCAGTAAACGGTATTTGTTGTATCAAGGTGCTGGGTGCAGGTTGCACATCCTGCCATCAGCAGTATGAAAATGCAAAAGAAGCCGTTAAAAATATGGGGCTGTCCGTAGAGGTGGAATACATCACAGATATAGCAAAGGTTATGGAATATGGTGTTATGAGTATGCCTGCCCTTGTTGTCAATGAAAAGGTCGTTTCGATGGGCAAGGTGTTGAAGGCATCGGATGTTGAAAAGCTACTCAAAGAGTTGGGGTATTAATATGAGCATTAAGAAAAAAGTTGCGTTTATCTGTGTCCACAACTCTTGTCGCAGTCAGATTGCGGAAGCGCTGGGAAAACATCTTGCTGGGGATAAGTTCGACTTCTATTCGGCTGGCATAGAAACCAAACCGCAAATCAATCAAGA
>JAZRGV010000001.1:0-9940 GCA_045644465.1 Bacteroidaceae bacterium | reverse complement strand
TGAAGTACCTGTGATGCGACGTGGCAACAATTTACCCTGCTCGTTCAAGAACTTCTTCAAGAATTCGGGATCCTTGTAGTCGATATACTTGATACCGTTCTTTTTGAAACGGCAATACTTTTTCTTCTTGACATCAACGGTTGGAGGTGACAAATATCTGATTTCTGAAGGTGTCTGTGCCATAATTAATTCTCCTTATTACCTTTTAAATTTCTTCTCTTGGCAGCATACTCAGCAGCATACTTGTCCAATTTTACAACCAAAGAGCGGATAACGCGCTCGTCGCGACGATACTGTAGCTCCAACTTTGAGATAACTTTAGGCTCTGCGTTGAACTCGAACATTACATAAAAGCCTGTTGTTTTCTTCTCGATGGGGTAAGCAAGCTTCTTAAGGCCCCAGTTCTCTTCATTAACAATCTCAGCTCCTTCAGCAGTGAGAATGCCTTTGAACTTCTCTACCGCTTCCTTCATCTGAGCATCAGACAAAACGGGAGTTAAAATGAAAACGGTTTCGTATTGATTCATTTTTAATTAATAAATAGGTTAAACAATCGTTTTTACTAAACGCGACCGCAAAGATATACATAATTTTTGAAATACCAAAGTTTTAGCCAAAGCTTTTGCAATCCATTTTACACGTAAGCCGGCAGTTTCACATTATAACAGCAAGAAAAACGTCTGTTTTTTAACAAATATCACATTTGCAAAGACTTTTCGGTAAAAAAATTTCGTTCTCTAAATATTTATATGTTTCTTTGCAGATAGGAAATAACTAAAAACGACATATATTATGGCAAGCAAATTAAAAATCGCAGGTATTGCAGCTTTCATCATTGGCGCAATCCTCATTATCCTAAGCCACTTTTTGGGCTGGAACAATATTAATCTTGTAAACTTGGGTTCAGTAGCATTGATGATTGTTGGTTTGGTAATCTACATCGCAGCCAACAAGAAGATACTCGAAGAGAAATAACTCCAATTTACAAATTAACGATAAAAGGGGATGACCATCAGGTCATCCCCTTTTATCGTTAAACACAAACTCATTTAACATCGGCTGCGGGAGCAATAAGTTTATATCCCTTGCCATGGATGTTTATGATTTCAATAGACTCATCGGCCTTCAAATGCTTGCGTAATTTTGTGATATACACATCCATACTGCGTGCATTGAAATAATTATCATCGGTCCACACTGTCTTGAGAGCGAAATCACGCTGCAAAATCTCATTCTGATGAGCGCAAAGAAGACTCAGCAATTCAGACTCCTTTGTTGTCAGCTTGGTCTGCTGATTATCGATGACAAGCAACTGCTTTTGAGTATCGAACATAAAACGACCAATCTTATACATTGCATTCTCCTTGTTCTTTCTGCCACATACACGACGTAATACCGTCTCGATGCGCACAACAAGCACCTCCATGCTGAAAGGTTTAGTGATGTAGTCATCGGCACCAATCTTGAATCCCTCAAGGATATCTTCGTTCAATGTCTTTGCTGTCAAGAAAATGATAGGTATCTCACTATCAACCTGGCGGATATCCTGAGCCAATGTAAAACCATCTTTGATGGGCATCATAACATCAAGTACACATATATCGAACTTGCCTTTGAGAAAAGCTTTATAGCCGGCATCACCATCGGGACAGAGTTCTGCGTAGTAACCTTTAGCCTGCAGATATTCACGCAACAACATACCCAAGTTCTCATCGTCTTCGCATAGCAAAATTCTCTGTTTCTCTTCCATAATCAATTATTTTAAAGGTAATACAATTATAAATGTTGTTCCAACGCCTAATTCACTCTCGGCGCGTATAGAGCCACGATGCGCTTTCACCATCTGCTTAACATATGCCAAGCCAAGACCAAAGCCTTTGACATCGTGAACATTTCCCGTGTGAACACGGTAGAATTTATCAAAAATCCTTTTAAGGTTATCCTTACTTATACCTATACCGTTATCCTTAATGGTAAGTACAAAATTGTCGCCCACATTCTTGGTACAAACCTCCAAAGACAATGGTACATCGTGACGTTTATATTTCATTGCGTTGTCCATAAGATTGAACACCACATTGGTAAAATGCATTTCATCGGCAAAGATATAGGGGTCGTTTGCCTCGAGTTTCGAAGTGATGATACCGCCATTCTGTTCCACCTTAACAGCAAAGGTATTTATAATGCCGGACAACAGTTCATTTGCATCAAGTTCCTTCATTTTAAGCGAAGCGGTGTTCTTATCGTCAAACATAGACATCTGTAACACCTTGTCAACCTGGAAACGCAATCTTTTTGTTTCGCTCGATATCACACCCGACAACTTGTTGAACATCTCGGGCGACTTTGCCACCGACTGATCCTGCAACATTTGAGCAGCAAGCGATATTGTAGATATCGGAGTCTTGAACTCATGTGTCATATTATTTATGAAATCGTTCTTCATTTTGGCAAACTTTTTATGTCTAACCACCATATATAATGTTATAACAAAAGTTATTAACAAAACTAATGTAAACAATATGGAAGGAAGCATAAATTTAACCGAACCATAAATATAATTGTTCAGTACTTTTGACGGAAATGTTACCTCAAGCAAAGCCGTGCGAGCAGGCGGATCGTTCTTGAAGAGCATTTCGGCATATATCACACCTCGCTTGTCGGTCTCAAAATCGGGACAACGGTAAACCTCCTCGGCCCCAGCTGTGAGCACTCTAAAATGATAAGGCATGTTTATTCCATTATTTTCCAGTTCCGTCTTTATAGCCTTATCAAGCATCTTAAAGTCTATTCGTGCCCCTAAAGGTTTCTCACTTGCTTGATAAAGCATATTATATATCACTTCGTCAAGAAGAGCACGCTGATACTTATATCTCATACGCAGAACGTCAAGCGCAACCCTTTGAGCCTCCTCGACCGACAGATTTTTCTCTGTGCTCAGGCTTTTATTCTCAAAATGCGGTGGATTAAGAACAAATGTCTTGAACTCAAACTTGGAAACGACATCACCGGTTTCGGATGACGTAACATAGCTGTGTTCAAACTTTATACCATCGTCATTTAACTGACCACGCAAAATATCACGACGAACATCTTTGGACAGATGCTCACGCATCTCCTCAAGCTCAAGATCATATGCCACCTGATAAAGCGCACGCTTCACACCCTCTTCAAAATGCCCTTTTCGCATACTGACCATAGCCTCGATATATGATACCTGCATAAAAAGCAATGCAAAGCAACATATACCCATGACACCACCAACAAGCAATATTACATTCTTTTTCATATAACAAACTTCACTGCAAAGGCAACAAACATCAGTAGTTTTCACAAAAATAATTACTGAAATATTTGTTACATAATTTACAGCAACTTTTTATTCGAATTTTTCTTTTAATTAACAAAATATCAAAAATTAAATACGTTTTTAACAACTTAAAATTTTCAACACAAACATTTTTTTGCAAAATACAAATATTTTTTAACATAAAAAGGAGCAATGCATTTTGCATTGCTCCTTTTTATCATATAGGAATTTTATTATTCTTCGTCCTTTACTGCAAGTTCTTCAACAAGCTTGTTCTGTACATCACCAGGAACAAGTTCGTATGTCGATGGAGACATTATGAACGAAGCGCGTCCACCGGTGAGCGAGCTCAATGTTGTAGAATAAGAAGACATCTCTTTCAAAGGCACTTTAGCCGACAACTTTTCGTAACCGTTTTCGCTCTCCATACCCATAATCATACCACGACGGCCCTGGATATCGCTCATCACGTCACCCATCTTGTCAGAAGGAACAAACACCTCTACATCATATACAGGCTCAAGAATCTTTGGACCAGCCTCGCGGAATGCTGCGCTGAAGGCATTACGGCCTGCGAGCATAAATGACAACTCGTTAGAATCAACCGGGTGCATCTTACCGTCATAAACGATAACGCGTACATCGCGAGCATAAGAACCTGTTAACGGACCACGCTCCATACGTTCCATGACACCCTTAAGGATTGCCGGCATGAAACGAGCATCAATGCTACCGCCAACGATACTATTTACAAACACGAGCTTGCCACCCCACTCAAGAGTCACCTCTTCAACACCCTTGGCGTTGATCTTGAACTCCTGACCACCGAAACGATAAACATCCTGCAATGGTTTGCCATCCTCATAAGGCTCAACAATCATATGAACCTCACCGAACTGACCTGCACCACCCGATTGTTTCTTATGACGATAGTCGGCACGAGCAGCCTTAGTAATTGTCTCGCGGTATGGAATCTTCGGCTCTTCATATTTAACCTGAATCTTCTCGACATGCTCGAGACGCCATTTCAAAGTACGCAAGTGGAATTCACCCTGACCTGAAACAATTGTCTGACGAAGCTCCTTAGACTGCTCAATGCGCCATGTAGGATCTTCCTCGTGCATACGGTTAAGAACCTGCATCATCTTTTCAATCTCAGACTCATTAACAGGCTTGATAGCACGTGAATATTTTGAAGCAGGATATTTCACCAAAGCAAACTTGTTGTTTGCATCCTTTGCGTTCAGAGTATTTCCAATCTTGATATCCTTCAATTTTACAGTACATCCAAGGTCGCCCGCCTTGAGTTCCTCAACAGCAACACGGTTGGCACCGGCACTGCAGAACAACTGGGCAATACGCTCCTTTGAACCACGGTCGGCATTCACCAAGTCGTCACCGGCCTTAAGTGTACCGCTCATAACCTTGAAGTAGTTAACCTCACCAATGTGTGGTTCAACAGATGTCTTATAGAAGAATACCGATGTTGGAGCCTCACTGTCGTAAGGAACAGTTTCGCCTTCGGCATTTACAGGCTGTGGCATATCGTTTATTTCAGGAGCCACATTAGCCAAGAACTCGAGCAAACGACTTACAGCCACGTCTGTTGCTGCAGAACAGCAAAGAACAGGATATACACTGTCGGTCTCAAGACCCATACGTGCACCCATACGGATTTCATCCGTTGTAAGCTCTTCCGACTCAAAGAACTTATCCATCAAGCCCTCTTCATTTTCGGCAGCCTTCTCAACAAGCTCCATATGCAACGCCTTTGCTTTCTCAAACTCATCGGCAGGGATATCCTCGACGAGAGGTGGCTGTCCCTCACCTGTATAAGTGAGTTTCTTCATCAAAAGAACATCGATGATTGTGCTGAAGCCAGAACCGGCATTCAATGGATACTGCACAGGAACAACCTTTGAGCCATAGATCGACTGCAACTGCTCGATAACTGTGTCATAATCACATTTTTCGTTATCAACCTGGTTTACAACGAACATCATAGGCTTCTTCATCTTCTTGACGTAGCGATAACAGTTCTGAGTACCTACCTCTACACCGTACTGGCCATTAATTACCATAATTGCCAAATCGGCAACAGTCATGGCGCTGACCATACTACCTGCAAAGTCATCGGCACCCGGACAATCAATAAGATTCAGTTTCTTGCCTGCCTGTTCAATCTGGAATACAGTTGAAAACACCGAATAGCCATACTCCTGTTCTACAGGGAAGTAATCACTAACGGTGTTCTTTGCTTCAATTGTACCTCTACGTTTTATAATTCCACCCTCATAGAGCATAGCCTCTGTGAGAGTGGTTTTTCCAGAGCCGGAACATCCTACGATTGCAATGTTCTTGATTTCGTTAGTTTGATAAGTTTTCATACTATTTTTGTTTTATAAGAGGAAAAGGAGCGAGTAAAAAAACAAATAATCATCATCATTAACGACAGTCTTTACCTGCATCATCATTCAACTCCCAATCCCAATGGTTAGTTAAAGTTTTAAATCTGTTGGCAATGTAGGAATTTTCAGAAACAAAAGCAAATAGAAAAGGAATGTTTTTCACCATCAAAAGAAAAAAAGTTATCTTCGCGCAGAATTTCACACAAAAAGCTACACAAATGGCAGGTATTTACATACATATCCCCTTTTGCAAACAACGTTGCAACTATTGCGCATTCTACTCTTCTACCTTATATAATATAAAGGAGCAGTATGCCGATGCTGTATGCAAGGAGTTGGAGGTTCGCAAGGAGTATGCCGGCTGTGAAAAGATAAAAACAATATACTTCGGTGGCGGGACACCATCAACACTGCCCATAGCACTGCTACAAAAGATATGCAACACCATATACGCCAACCATTTAGTCAGCAACGAAGCCGAAGTTACCATAGAATGTAACCCCGACGACCTTACAGAGGAGTTCCTGACACAGCTGCGCTCACTACCCTTCAACAGGATAAGCATGGGCGTACAGAGTTTCGACGACACACAGCTCAAACGTCTGGGACGCAGGCACAATGCAGACAAGGCGCGACAAGCGGTAGCAAACGCACGCAAAGCCGGATACAACAACATAAGCATAGACCTTATGTTCGCTCTTCCCGGCTCAACCACGGCAGAGTGGGAGCAGACAATAGAAGCAGCTTTGGCACTCAAACCGGAACATATATCGGCATATAATCTCATGTACGAAGAAGAGACACCACTACATAGAGCACTGCAACGAGGCGAGTTTGAAGAGCTTAGCGAGGAAAAGAACCTTGAACAGTTCCAGGCACTCATCAAGAAGATGAAAGAAGCCGGATACAGACACTATGAAATATCGAACTTCGCCATTCCCGGACATGAGAGCCGACATAACAGCAGCTACTGGAACGACAGCATATACATAGGATGTGGAGCTGCAGCGCACTCCTACGACGGGAAGTCACGCGAATGGAACATCGCCGATATAAAAGAGTATATCAAGGGCATAGAAAAAAACGAGCGCAACTACGAGATAGAACACCTCACCGAAGAGGAACGCTATAACGACACCATACTCACACGCCTTCGCACAGCCGACGGCATACCATTAGAGTGGATGCAACAAAAGTTCAGCACAAAGCTATACAACTACATGCTCGCTTCGGCCCAAAAACACATAGAAGGTGGAACCATAAAAGAAACTGATGAAACGCTCTCTCTCACCGAGAAAGGCATATTCATCAGTGATGCAATTATAAGGGATTTGATATATACAGAGTGAGGGGGAGTATTAATATAAATATCACACCATACTTTTATAGAAACCTCTTATAGCATAATTGATATAATAGAACGCCGCTTCAAACACATTTAGTCGTTCAACATCACGATATATTCTCCATTGCCATGACAACAATGACATCTTTCGTGACGAAACAGAACTATCTGACTGACGATAAAGAGCAACAATGTCGCCTGTATTACGAGCGATAAAACCACGCTTTAATATCGACAACCACATTGCATAATCTTCGTGGCGTACCATAACAAAATAAACTTTTCCCACGCGTTCTACGTCATACATTGCAGTCAGGTTACCAATTACATTACCTAAAAGCAATTGCCTATACGAAGTTCTTTTACGGGCCTTTACAACACGGTCTTCACGGGTAGTTTCTTCATCAACCTTCTCATAATCGGAAAAGACAACACCAATTTTGTCAGATTCGTTAAAGAAAGGTAATTGAAGCTCTAGTTTATTTGGCAACCACACATCATCACTATCAAGAAAAGCTATGTATCGACCTTTGGCAAGAGATACTGCGACATTACGAGGTGTTGCAGGATGACCTGTTGGAGTCGGATTGTCATACACCTTAATTCTGCTATCCTCTGCAGCAAGCCTAGTAGCAATCTCCACAGAATCATCAGTTGATGCATCATTCACAACCAATAATTCCCAATTGCTGTAAGTCTGCGCCATCACAGAGCGTATAGCCTCTTCAAGGTATCTGCCCGCATTATGTACCGGCATTACAACCGAAACCAACCCATCCATTCTGTTATTTCTTTTTGTTAAACAGATATTGTTTCAATTTACCAAACGCTTTCAGCGAACGTTTAAAGTCTGAGAAATCAGTCATTCCCACGTAAAGACGATGAAGTATATATCTTGGACGAAGATAATACTTCTTTCGTGCCATATTGCAAAAATCAACCATTTCCTGCGCAGAGAGGTGTGGCATTGACAGAACTGTGTTGTGAGTTCCGTCTGGCTGACAATACTTTTCGTAATCAAGCTCTATATATCCATTTTCGTAAGCCCAATCATAAGCCTCGGTACCAGGATATGGAATCAATGGGAAGAATTGAGCTGTATCAGTATTCAATTTAAGAGCAAGTTCAAGAGTTTGCTGCATTGTTTCCTTTGTTTCGCCACAATTACCAACCATATAACAAGCATGTATCAAAAGTCCAGCTTTTTTGGCATTGGCAACATATGAATAAAACTGCTCAACCTTTGTACCCTTCTTGATGTTGTCAAGAATTTGCTGACAACCAGATTCAATGCCAGGAATAATAAGACGACAACCCGCCTTTTTCATAGCCTTCATTGTTTCAAGATCAAGGTTTACACGAGCATTACAAAGCCAACGAAGACGTTTATTCAACTTGCGTTCAACCAACAAAGAGCATACTTCGAGTACGCGTTTTTTATTAGCAGTAAATGTATCGTCCTCAATAACAACCTCTTTAACTTCTGGAAAATTCTTGGCAATATATTCAAATTCAGCAACAACATTTTCTGCTGTACGTGCACGGAATGCATGACCATGCATTGTTTGAGGATATACACAGAAATTACAACGGAAAGGACATCCACGACCTGTAAATATCTGTATAGAAGGATATGTTGCAGCTGCAAAGAAATAATCACGCGGATCAAGATATTTCTTAATAAATTCAGAAGCAAAAGGTATTTCGTTCAACTCCTTCATAGCAGGCATCAGGGGGGTACGCTTACATCCATCTGCAGAATTGATACAAAGACCACGAACCAATTCTAAATCAGTACCATCTTTTATAGCATTGGCCAATTCCAAAACAATGTTGTCATATTCTCCAATAGCAACAGCATCAATAGCAGCCGAGTAGTTAAGAGTCTCTTCGGGGCGTGCTGAAGGATGGGTACCAACTAATAATGTAAAGGCAGAAGGGCAACGTTGCTTTATTGCAGCTGCAAAAGCAACATCACTTTTTATAGAGGGAGTACTTGTTCCAAAAACAAAAAGTTTGGCATCAAGAGCATTCTGCTCAACATATTCCAAAGACTGTACCTCATTCATCTGCTTTGCTGGAGCATCAAGGAAGCAAACCGTATAACCAGCCTTCTCGCAATATGCAGCCGCATATATAAGCCAAAGAGGATAATAGAGTGCACCGCTCTTTGTAATAGCCGGGCTACGTGATTCACGTGAAAACTTACCAAACTCAGCCTTAAATGGAGGGTTTATAAAACAAATCTTCATAGCAATTCAATAAATTCTTATAATATTCTTTCGCAAATATAATAAAAAGAGTGTATAATACAAAAAAACAAAATAAGTTTCTTTACCATACAACATTGGCCTTTCACATTTCATCGCAAAAAGCAACTTTTCTTAATACGATATACAATATAGCAGTATGATTGCCAAGTGACATTATAAACGAGCAGTCTAGTATATAAAACGATAATTCCTATTTAATGTCTGTAAAATATTTTATTCTATTCTCTTCACTCATTCTACATACAAGCAAATTACCATCATTTTCTGCCACAACACAATCATCAACACCTACAAGTAAAACTTTTTTCATTTGACGAGCATCAACAATGCAATTATGCGACTCAGCAAAATGGACTTCGGATGCAATAGAGACATTATTATTATTTCCTTTTTGCATATGGCAAAACAAAGAATGCCATGTTCCTAAATCACTCCAAGCAAAATCAGAGGGAAAGACAAAAACAGGCAGGGTGGACAAAAAGTAGGACAAAACCTTTGTAATTATTTGATTTACATATCTTTGCAAAGATTATCATTGATATGCTAAAAAAAATGCTTTTATTATGGCTCTTCCAATGTGGTCAAGAATGGCCTGAGAGGGCGA